>JAEEVA010000020.1 GCA_016286995.1 Prevotella sp. | reverse complement strand
GTCGGTTCTACTGATCACTTTTTGAAGTTTCTGTATTACACATCGTTCTTAACTCCCCATGATCCAACATCCAAATTTTCAACGTAAAAAATGATCAGTAGAACCGACCCCCATGATCAGGCTGCAAGGGCGGGCAGCACGCCGGACGTCAAACAAACAACGGTGACACCAGCCCCAAGCCATCAGCCCCAAGCCGTGACGTTTACAGAACGTGACGAAACCCTCATCAAGGCTTTCAACGAGCACTATGGCCCGTCGCTGCCTTCAGGTCAGCGCCATCCCCGATTCACCGAAGAGACGTCTCACTGGATGTGTTGGGTGTGCGACAACGACCCTGAGAAGGCTATTGCAATGAGCCTGCGCCTTGACTGGGTGAAAGACTGGAACCCCAACCCAGGCGAAGTAGAGGACTTGATAAACACAGCCTCGAAGAAGAAGCTGCTGACGCGTTGTCCCAAGACGCTCAAGGAACTGTTGAAGAAAGCCGGTATTGACACCAAGCCTGCCGTCAACCAGTCAGAAGACAATGACGACGACCTGCCAACAAACGAGTGGAATGAGAAGATTCGCACTTTCTTCGGCATCTACCCTTGCATGCAGGAAGTCTGCGAGTGTACCCAAGAGCGGTTGTGGCCGTTCCTGCTATTTGCTACAGCCGGACTGGCAGGCACGCTGATGACACTCACATGGTGGTTCTCGTACGACAATCCATTCAAGAAACGCCGTCTGAACTACAACATTCTCGGCATCGGAGACCCTGCCGTCGGAAAAGGTCCGTTGGAAGACCTGTGTGAGATATGGACTGAGCCGATATCCCAAGCCGACCAGTTAGTCAACGATACCACGAACGACTGGAAGGAGATGATGCGTACGAAGGGTGACAACAAGGACAAGTCTGCCAAGCCAAAGGGTATTGTGCGCATACATGGAGCACGAACCTCTAACAATGTGTTTATCAACGACATGATGAACGCTTGGACCGAGGTAGAGGGCGAGCGCATGCACATCCACCTGCTGACCGTAGACAGTGAAGCCTTGAATAGCATCAAGATGGCCAAGGGCGGCTCATGGATTGACCGTTCGGTGATGGAAATCAAGGCGTGGAGCAACGAGAAAGATTCGCAGCAGTATTCTAACCTGGACTCCATGACGGGATCGTTCAACGTGTTCTGGAACCAAGTCAGGACTTGTACGCCACCGGCACTCAAAGTGCTGGCCAACGAGCGGAACTTCGGCTCAGGATGGCCCTTGCGTGTAAGTGCAATACCCGTTCCTGACAACGACTTCGACATGATACCCTTGCATACCAGAAACCAGAAATCGGCCGAGCACGGACTGACGACCATCCGCGAGTGGGCATACCGTCTGGACAAACGTCGGGGAGAGCTGCCTATCTGGCCACTGGTGGAACATGCATGGCACTGGACGAACGACCACATGGAGATAGCCAAGTTCAACAGCGACAAAGCCGACCGCATGCTGCTCAAGCGCATTTCACAGACTACGCTGTGCATAGCAGCCCCCTGGGTAGACATGCGGCATTGGGAAGAGTGTGAAAAAACGGGCACCTACGAGATTGACGACGTGGATTTGGAACTGCTCGATTTGCTGCTTGACATCCAGTACAAGACCCAGCGCCATTACTTCTATGAGCTGGCTCGCAACTACTATGATGAGCAGAAGAAAGATGCCACAACATTCCGTCGCCGTACTACACGCTTCGAACAGTGCTATCAACAGCTGCCCGATGAGTTCACCACCGAGAAGTTTGCACAAGTGTTCGGCTATGCCAACCCACGTTCGGCAGCCAAGACCATCGACCGTTTCCTAAAGGACAAGACCATTGAGCGCACCAAACGCGGAGAGTACCGCAAGCGGGTGCAGAACATCAGTTGAAGTCACTAAGTAGGAAAGTCACTTGTAGACAGGAATCATTGTGGGTTTTTCACAACTACACAAAAAGACGGTTCACGTTGTGTGTCATGCACTTCGGAACCGTCCTTTTGTATATCTATATGTCCCATGTTTTATCTCTCTCAGCCCATAGGCATTATCAGTTTTAGAGGGTTATACATTAATTTGTTATGAATAGCGCATCTGGACTTCTTTAAGGAAATCGTCGATGTTAATAACGTTTACAGATGGAAACGGAATGGTTTTGAGGACATCAAAATGATGATCTTCCGTCACGATAAATCTGGCATTGGCAGCAATAGCACAATCAACGAACTTGTTATCGTCAGGATCAGATGTAATCAGATGCCATTTATAGAATGGCGTGATTTGCCTGACATTGTTACGTTCCATAATGGTGAAAACAACATATCTGGCGAGATTGATACTGATATTGCGAGCTATGACTTCCGCGTATTCTTCCAAGATTTCATTCGAGATGCATAGCACAAAGTCACCTGCAAGAAACGATTTCCAAATACGATGGTAACCGCTTCTAGCGGACAATGCCATTAGAAGGCTATTGGTGTCAATGACTACATTGTCCATGCCAAAATCTTACTTATAAGCAGTACGTTCGTGGAGGGTGCGGAAACTCTCGACTTTTGCATCGGTCAATATTCCTTCGTCCCATAGTCTTTCCAACTCCTCGTCTGCTTTCTGGGCAAAATAGTCTGAAATAGCCTGTTTTAAGTCTTTTACAGCCTCAGGAGTGTTGAAGGCAGCCATCATCCTCAACAGTTCAAGTTGTGCTTCGTTCAATACCGTTGCTTCCATTATTTTATCCCTTTTTATAGTTTCTCACCTGCAAAGATACGAAAAAATCCGCAACTCCCAAAGGAATTGCGGAAAAATGTTATGATGACATTCTGTCTTACAAATTCGAGAGATGTATGATTCTACCTTACCGTCATGTGGAAACAGCCTTGCTTGACTTCGTACTTCACGTAGCAGCGGCCTTCCTGGCGTTTGTCGCGAAGCACCTCGGAGAGTATCCACTTGAGGGTGTCGTCGCGGACTGGCTGGGTGATGGGGTGGTAGCGGTTGTAGCAGATGTCGAAGGTGGTGCCGAAGAGGTGGCACGAACGGTCGGTGGCATTCTGGTTGTGACGTTGCAGTCGAGCCACATCGTCCATGGAGCGAAGCACGCTGGTGACAATGAGTTGGTTGAGGGGAACTCCCTTGGCATAGAGACTGTCGAAGAAGGCTTGTCCGATGTCGTTCAGAAGCACGGAGGCACGGGGTACAAGGTAGGGAATGGAGCTGGAGAGACGGTCGACGTGGTAGTAGGGACTCTCTCCAACGTAGACGAGTTCCTTCTTACGATGTTCAGCATCTTCACGGTTTTTGACGGGCTTCACACCCCAATGCTCAGCGGCGACAATTTGTACGCTCTGACTGTCGGGGAAGGTTGCTTTGTAGTTGGCGACGCCGCGGATGCGGTGGAAGTGAGAGGTGTTAAGTGAAGAGTGAAGAGTGAAGAGTGAAGAATTTGCTTCCGCGCGCATGGTGTCGGAAGTGTTGTGTGATGTGTCTGAATTGACAAATAATTTTTTCACCCCCCATAACATGGCGACGACGGCAAAGAAGCCCAGCATGAAATGGAATTTGGTGGGGTGTTTTATATTCTCAATACTTCTTCTAATGTTCTCTGTCTTCATCTGTCTTCTTTTAACTTCTCTAACTTCTCTAACTTCTTCTACTTACCTTTTACACTTTGCATACCATTCATTCAGGATGCCACGTGAGATGCCGCGTTTGACGGCAGCATCAAGCACGCGGCGCGCTTCTTCACGACGTTCGAGAATGAGAAGCAGTTCAACGTGCGACACGACGTAAGCGGCATCTGTTGGTGAAAGCTCTTCGGCACGCTGCCAGTCGTAGAGGGCAGCATCGTCGAGCTTCATGTCGCGTTCCAGATTGGCGCGGGCAGCATAGGCCATAGCTGAGTCGGCATGCATCTCGATGGTCTGATTCAGCTGGTCGAGTGCATCCTGGCGCTTGCCCATACGCTGTAGGATGACAGCCAGCGACAGACGGGCTTCGAAGTGGTGGGGATGTACCACCAGAAGGTCGCTGAGGTCGTTGCGTGCCAAATCGTAGCGGCGCAGGTGGGTGTTGGCATACGCGCGATAGAATAGGGCAGCGGGGTTTTGCGGTTCGCGCTGCAGAATGAGTCCATATTCGTCGACAGCATACTCCCATTGCTTCAGTTCGAGGTTGAAGGCTGCCTTGCGCAAATGCAGGTCGGTGGACCACTGCGACTGTGCTATCTGCTTGTTGATGGCAGTAAGCGAATCGCGCCAGTTCTGCGCCCTTGCAGGACTAAGTGATATTTGACAATTGACAATTGACAAAACTATCACCATCAACCACCTGTTTCTTACCAAAATATTATATACACTCATCTAAATAATTATCAATTATCAATTATCAATTGTCAATTAGCGAAGCGCAATATACTCTACAATCCATTGTCCTACTTCTTTTGTTCCATATTTTTTGCCGCCTTCGACTTGGATCTCGGGTGTGCGCACATTGGCATCGAGCGAAGCATTGACGGCCTCACGGATGAGGGCACCTTCCTTCGTCAGCCCGAAGTGCTCCAGAAGCATGGCTGCTGAGAGAATCTGTGCCAAGGGATTGGCCAGGTTCTGTCCGGCAGCTTGTGGCCATGAGCCGTGAACGGGTTCAAAGAGCGGCGTGTGCTCGCCCAGCGATGACGAGGGTTGCAAACCCATAGATCCCGTAATACAAGACGTCTCGTCGGTGAGAATGTCACCAAAGGTGTTCTCGGTCACGATGACGTCGAAGAAGCGCGGCTCGGTGAGTACACGCATCGAGGCGTTGTCGATGAACATATAGTCGGTCTTTACATCAGGATACTGAGGTTCCATCTCTTGTGCAACCTGCCTCCATAAACGACTGCTGGCCAAGACATTAGCTTTGTCGACAACTGTCAGATGCTTTTTGCGTGATTGTGCCATCTCGAAGGCTACCTTCAGGATGCGCTCAATCTCGGGACGTGTATAGATATCGGTATCGTAAGCCTTGTCGTTGTCCTGATACTTCTCGCCGAAATACATGCCACCGGTGAGCTCGCGCAACACCACAAAGTCGGCACCGCGGATGAGTTCGTCCTTCAGCGGCGACTTGTGCAGCAGACAGTCGAAGGTGGCTACAGGACGCACATTGGCAAAGAGCCCCAGTTTCTTGCGCATGGCCAGCAGACCGGTCTCAGGACGAATCTTGAGCGTGGGATTGTTGTCGTACTTCAAGTCGCCGACAGCAGCAAACAGGACGGCATCGGCCTGCATGCATACCTCGTGGGTACTGTCGGGATAGGGGTCACCGCATACCTCGATGGCATGCGCGCCACATATTGCCTCTTGGTATTCAAACTCGTGGCCACACTTCGCTGCGATGGCATTGAGCACCGCCACACCTTGTTTCATAATCTCGGGGCCTATTCCGTCGCCCGCTAAAATCGCGATTTTTAGTTTCATATCAATGTATCACGTTTATTGTTTGTTGTTTATATTGTCATTCTCCACGATGTTCAGCATTTTGAAGGTGGCCTTGATGGCTGCTTCCGTCTGGTCGGCATCGAGACCGCGTGTACGCAACAGACCGTCCTTGTAGTGCCACGAGATGACCGTCTGCACAAGGGCATCAGTACGGCCACCAGGGGGAATCGAGACCTGATAGTTAGCCAGGATGGGGAACGTGCGGTCGAGGTATTTCTTATAGATATAACGCAGAGCCTTGACGAAGGCATCATACTGACCGTCGCCCGTAGCTCCCGCCTCATACTGTTTACCGTTGATTTCCACACGAACGTTGGCACCAGGCTTCAGTCCGTAGGCCGTCGATACAACGTAGCTGATGAGTCTGACCTTGTCGTCAGAGCCGTCGTGTTTCAGTACGTCGCTGACGATGTAGGGCAGGTCTTCCTGTGTCACGATTTCCTTCTTATCGCCCAATTCTGTGATGCGCTGGGTGACACGGCGCGTCTGCTCAGGCGTCAGTTCCAGTCCCAGTTCCTCAAGGTTTTTGGCAATGTTGGCACGTCCGCTGTTCTTGCCCAGGGCATACTCACGCTTACGGCCGAAACGCTCAGGGATGAGTTCGTTGTAATAGAGTTTGTCCTTCGTGTCGCCATCGGCATGAACGCCAGCCACCTGAGTAAACACGTTCTCACCGACGATGGGCTGGTTGGGAGCTACGGAGATGCCGCTGAAGCTCTCGACCATGCGTGAGATGTCGTTCAACTGACTCTCGACAATACTGGTCTTGGCGTGGAACTGGTCCTTGAGAATGGCCTGAACAGAGGCCAACGGTGCATTGCCGCAACGCTCACCCAGTCCGTTGACGGTGACGTGCAGCCCCTTGGCTCCGCTGAGCACGGCAGCCAGCGAGTTCGATACTGCCAAGTCGTAGTCGTTATGGGCGTGAAAGTCGAAGTGCACATCCGGATAGCGCTTCAGCATCTTGCGGAAATACTCAATAACCTGCAAGGGATTCATCACACCCAGCGTGTCGGGCAGCATGAAACGGCGGACCCCCACCTTCTCCCCCTGTTTAGGGGGAGTGTTAGTGGCCTCCCCTAAACAGGGGAGGTTGGAGGGGTCTGTGAGTGCATCCATCAACTGATAGACGTAGTCGGGAGAGTCCTTCATGCCGTTCGACCAGTCTTCCAAGTAGAGGTTGACGCTGATGCCTTTGCTGGCGGCATACTCTACCTCATGAAGAATGTCTGCAATGTGCTCTTCTGGCTTCTTGTGCAACTGGTGTGTGCAGTGTTTTAGAGAGCCTTTGGCCAGCAGGTTTACCACCTTTCCACCACACTCGGCAATCCAGTCGATGGACTGGCCGCCATCGACGAAACCCAACACTTCGACCCTGTCCAAACGGGCTGTCTGGCGGGCATAGCGACATATTTTCGTAACGGCTTCGCGCTCTCCCTCCGACACACGAGCCGATGCAACTTCAATGCGATCAACATTGATGTCATAGAGAAGCTTACGAGCCATCACCACTTTCTCGTGGGGCAGAAACGAGACACCATTGGTCTGTTCGCCGTCACGCAGGGTGGAGTCCATGATCTCCACATAAGGCGGAATGCGCTGGTAATTGTTTACTTGTGTTGCTGTTCCCATGTTTCTATCTTGTCTTTACTGGTCTGCAGGAAGTCGATATCGTCGAGTCCATGCATCAGGCAGTGCTTCTTGTAGCCGTTGATTTCAAACTGCTCGCTGTGTCCTGTCGACTTGTTGGTGACTTTCTGGTGCGGCAGATCGACCTCCACCTCGGTCTTCGGGTCAGCCTCAATGCTCTCGAAGAGTTCCTGCAGGAAGTCCTCGCTGACCTGAACGGGCAGTACAAAGTTGTTAAGCTCGTTGTTCTTGTGGATGTCGGCAAAGAACGAACTGATGACCACACGGAAACCATAGCCGGCAATAGCCCAGGCGGCATGCTCGCGACTGCTACCGCTGCCGAAATTTTTGCCTGCTACGAGGATGCAGCCGGAATAGGCAGGATTGTTGAGGACGAAATCCTTAACCACAGTACCGTCGGCATTGTAGCGCCAGTCGCGGAACAGGTTTTCGCCGAAGAAACGCTCTTCTTTGGTTGTAGCCTTTAGAAAACGCGCAGGAATAATCTGGTCGGTGTCCACATTCTCCAATGGAAGTGGGACACATGTTGATGTTATAATGTCAAATTTCTGTTTCATTTCACGAGCCCCCTAAGTTAGGGGGGTGGGGGTCTGAACAAGCGTGAATCAGACCTTTATGTTTGTACTTGGAGCCTGCGCTTGTTCAGACCCCCTGTAGCCCCCTAACTTAGGGGGTATAGGCTGCGCGGATCGGTTATTACTCCTGTAACGGCTGCGGCAGCAGCTACTAAGGGCGATGCAAGGATGGTGCGTGCACCAGGGCCCTGACGGCCTTCGAAGTTACGATTGCTCGTCGATACACAATACTTGCCAGCAGGTACCTTGTCGTCGTTCATGGCCAGACAGGCCGAACAGCCAGGTTGACGGATCTCGAAACCGGCAGCTTCGAGCACACGGTCGAGGCCTTCGTCCGCTATTTGCTGACGAACAGCCCATGAACCAGGAACCAGCCATGCAATGACGTTGTCAGCCTTCTTGCGGCCCTTGACGATGGAGGCAAAGGCGCGGAAGTCCTCAATGCGGCCGTTGGTACAGGCGCCAAGGAATACGTAGTCGACAGGGTGTTCCAAGAGGCACTCGCCAGCGTTGAACCCCATGTATTGCAGGGATTTCTTGAAGTTGCCATCACCCTCAGTAGGTATCATCTCCGTGATGCCGATGCCCATTCCCGGATTGGTGCCGTAGGTAATACGTGGCTCGATGTCGGCAGCGTTGAAGACCAGTTCCTTGTCAAACACGGCATCAGGACCGCTCTTCAAGGTTTTCCAATAGGCTACGGCCTTGTCCCAGTCTTCACCATTAGGGGCGTATTCTTTACCTTTGACATAATCAAAGGTCACTTCGTCAGGAGCGATGAAGCCACCACGAGCTCCCATCTCTATCGAGAGGTTACAGAGTGTCAGTCGTCCTTCCATAGAAAGCGAACGGACTACGTCTCCTGCATATTCGACAAAGTAACCTGTAGCACCGCTGGTTGTCAACTGTGCCATCAGATAGAGTGCAACATCCTTGGCCGTCACACCCTTGCTGAGCGTGCCGTTGATGGTGATACGCATCGACTTGGGCTTCTGTTGCAGAATGCATTGTGAGGCCATCACCATTTCTACTTCACTGGTTCCGATGCCAAAAGCTACAGCACCCATAGCGCCATGCGTCGACGTGTGGGAATCACCACAGACGATGGTCATGCCGGGGAGACTCAGACCTTTCTCAGGACCAACGACATGGATGATGCCGTTGTCCTTCGACATCATACCAAAGTGTGTCAGTCCGAAGTCATGGGCATTCTGCTCCAACATGCTGACCTGCTTGGCCGAAACAGGGTCTGCAATAGGTTTGTCCTGGTCGTGTGTTGGTGTGTTGTGGTCGGGCATACAGAATATCTGCTGCGGACGGAAACACTTCAGCCCACGTGTCCTCATACCTTCAAAGGCCTGTGGCGAAGTCACCTCATGACAATACAGGCGGTCAATGTATAATTGTGTGGGACCGTCAGCAATCTGCTGTACCACATGGTTGTCCCAGATTTTATCAAAAAGCGTATTCATATCAGTCCTTTCTCTTAAACTTGTTGATACAATCGATATACGCTTCAACGGATGCCGTCACAATGTCCGTGTTGGCACCGAAACCATAGTACATAGAACCGTCATACTCTACCTGCATGTGTACCTTGCCCACATCGTCGGAGCCTTTCGAGATGGCTTGAATGGTAAATTCCTTCAGCGTCATCTTTTTCATGATAATCTTCTTAAGAGCCTTGATGGCAGCATCGACAGGACCATTACCTGAGGCGGCAGCTTCGAACTTCTGGCCAGAGATGTCGAGTCCGATAGATGCCACGCTCCTGACTCCCTTGCCCGTAGTGACCTGAAGGAAGTCGAGCTTAACGGCATGAGCCTCGGCGGTGTTTGCACCAGCCAACGTCAGCACGTCGGCATCGCTGACCTCGGTCTTCTGGTCGGCCAACTGCAGGAACCGCTGGTACAGTTCGTCGAGTTTCCCATCGCTCAGCTCAACACCGTTCACCTCTAAGCGGTGCTTCAGGGCAGCACGTCCGCTGCGGGCTGTGAGTACGATAGAGTTGTCGTCGATGCCCACATCCTTCGGATCAATAATCTCATAGGTGTGGACATTCTTCAGCACGCCGTCCTGATGGATGCCGCTCGAATGTGCAAAGGCATTACGCCCCACGATGGCCTTGTTGGGCTGCACGGGCATGTTCATCAGACTTGATACCAAACGAGAAATGGGATATATCTTCGTCGTATTGATGTTCGTCTCGATGTCCAGCGATTTGTGACATTTCAGAATCATGGCGATTTCCTCCAAAGAGGTGTTACCTGCACGCTCGCCAATACCGTTGATGGTGACTTCCACCTGACGGGCACCAGCCAACACGCCGTTCAACGTATTGGACGTAGCCAGGCCGAGATCATTGTGACAATGCGTCGAGATGATGCAGGCATCAATGCCATCGACATGCTCCTTCAGATATTTGATTTTATCGTAGTATTCCTGTGGCAGACAATAGCCTGTGGTATCGGGAATGTTGACCACCGTAGCACCAGCCTTGATGACGGCCTCAACCACTTGTGCCAGATATTCGTTGTCCGTACGTCCGGCATCCTCACAGTAGAATTCCACGTCATCAACGAAACGCTTAGCATACTTTGTGGCGGCAACGGCCTGTTCAAGAATATGCTCACGCGTTGAATTGAACTTATACTTGATATGCTCGTCGCTGGTGCCGATACCAGTATGGATGCGCTTGTGCTTGGCATACTGCAATGCCTCGACAGCTACGTCGATATCGTGCTGTACGGCACGTGTCAATGCACAAACGACAGGCCACGTCACCGCCTTCGAAATCTCAATCACACTGTGGTAGTCGCCTGGACTTGACACCGGAAATCCTGCTTCAATTACGTCCACACCCAACTGTTCGAGGGCCTTGGCCACTTGAATCTTCTCAACGGTATTCAATTGACAGCCGGGCACCTGCTCACCGTCGCGCAGGGTCGTGTCGAAGATATACAATCTGTCATTCATCTTAGTCTTTTGTTGTGTTGTTATTATGATTTATTACTATTGTTGCCTTATACGAAAAAGCCTTTCTACACCCGGAAGTGAGAAAGGCTCTGTATCGTTTGTCTTATACCTTATTTATATACATACCCCATCACTTCCGGCTACTTGACGCAGTCGAATAATAATCAGGTTGCTAATCAGATTCAGACTCTTCATATTGTTGAAACTTGAAATCGGCTGCAAAGGTAATACTTTTCTGCTAAACGAACAAACAAATCGCAACTTTTTTGCGATATTTAGTTGCGATTTGTTAATAATCCGTTCAAAACATCACATTATTGATGCTGTTCGCGCAATAAATCATTAACAGTCTTCACCGGGTTGAAAGTGCTGAGTGGCACCTCTACGAAGACAGTATTCCAGTTGCTCATGGCACCATTCCACAAACCGGGAAGCTCCAGAGCCTGCAGCTCTTTGCCCGACTTCGACTTCTGAGAGATGAAGCCCGTGGTGGGATCAACATACTTCGGCAGGTCGAAGGCATTGCCCTTATAGTCCTTCACGGCGCAGACAAGGTCGACTGGATTAAAGTGGGTGCCCTTGGTAAACATCTCCATGTACTCCTTGTTCGACTTGTCAATCTGGCTGGACTCAAGAATCTGCAAACTCACGGTACCATCCTGATTATAGGTCAGGAACGGACCACCACCTGGCTCACCAACATTCTTCACAACACCACAAACGCGCATCGGACGGTTAAGCTTCTCACGCAGATAGATGACCAGATCAGCATCCTCCAGTTCCTTGATGTCGGCCTTGCGACAGCACAAATCCTGCTGTACGAAGCGAATCATCTCTTCTATCTGAGCGTGGGTGTACTTGCCAGTATCGAGCAAGCGCAGATATTCAAAGGCTTTCTTCTGGAGAGTTACCAGCACACCAGCAATCACTTGCTTCCACTCAACGGTGTCATCCTTCAAGCGATCGGGCACAACGTTGTCAATGTTCTTCACGAAGATGACATCAGCTACAATCTCGTTCAGGTTCTCAATGAGGGCACCATGTCCACCTGGACGGAACAGCAACGAACCATCGCTATTACGGAATGGCGTTCCGTCAGGATTGGCTGCAATCGTGTCTGTCGAAGGCTTCTGCTCAGAGAAGGAGATATCGTACTTGATACCAAACTTCTTGGCATACAGATCAGCCTTTTGGGCAACCTTCTGCTTGAACAGCTCCATGTGTTCATGCGAAACAGTAAAATGAACGTGAGCCTCACCGTTCGAAGCAGCATAGAGGGCACCCTCCACCAAATGCTCTTCCATGGGTGTACGCGGTCCTTCGGGATAGTTGTGGAACAATAACAGACCCTTGGGCAGCTGACCGTAGTTCAGCCCCTCAGCCTTCAGCATATTGGCAGCCACAGCCTTGTAGTTACCCTCAGCGATAAGAGCCTTAATACCTTTACCATTATTCTTCTGACAAGCAGCATCCAACTCATCATAGAAAGCAAACTTCTCGATGTTCTCGAAATACTTCTTCTCGAAATCAGTTGTAGGTACGTCATAATCGGCATCGACAAAAGCAAACATGTCCTTGAACATACGGCTGGCAGCACCAGAAGCAGGAACGAACTTCACCACTTTCTTGCCTTCAGCCTTGTAGGCCTTCCATGCCTCTACAAACTGCTTACGCTCAGCATCCGTAGGAGCCACAATGCCCTTGCCGATAGCTGCTGCTGCTTCTAACTTGAGGAACGGGAATCCCGTCTTAAACTCGCCTAACTGTCTCTCGATCTGTGCCTCAGAAATACCTTTCTGAGCCAACTGTTTCAGGTCTTGCTGTGTTAACATAATTGTCGTTTGTTTTAAATAGTTTGGATTCTATCCTGCAAAGATATGAAAAGTTGTGCAGAATACCAAATTTTATTCTACTTTTTTTGCTATTTATTTCTTAGCACTTCCTATCAAGAAGCCGTCTTCATGGTAAATTTGTTCTTCGCTTACCAGAACAGACAAGGCTGCATGGAGTTCTTCTACAGGCAATTGCAGACGATAGAGCTCTGTGATGTGATGCCGATGTCCGTCGGCCACCAGGCTGAGAATAAGCTTCTGGGCTTCCCGTTGTCCGTCAGCAGTGACCATCTGTCCCGTTTCTCGCAAACAGACGTCACAATGTCCGCAATCATGGGTGGTCTTTTCTCCGAAGTATTCCAATAACTGACGGCTACGGCACCGGTCCCCGTTCTGAATGTAGTCAAGCATGGCCTTGATGCGGTTGCGATACTGTTCCAAGCGGTCTTCATACACTTCACGCGGCAGTATAATATGTTCCGTATCTTCACGACGCTGCATGTAGCGGATATATGGCACCTGTTTGCGCGGAATGAAACTGATGAGGCCGCGATCGGATAGTTCCTTCAATATATCGTAGGTTTGTGGTCCAGTCATACCGGCCTGTTGAGCGATGATGCCTTCGTCAATATAGCCGTAGTCGGCAAACAAACCACCGTAGTTGCGCAGCAAGGTTACAATGACCCGCTCTTCGTCCGCAGTTACCTGTTGCAGCCGGTATAAATCGTCTCGATTCACATTGAAACGAATACGGGCCTGATGATCAGCTTCTTCGTCGTATTCGATATAGCCTGCCCGTTCCAGAATATGCAGGGCTGAATGTACGCGTACTGGGAAGTGGCGGAAGCGTTGACAGAACTCTTCAATATGGAATTCACGGCTCACACCATAGCCATCGCCAGCAGCAATCTGGTAGTAATATGCCAGGTGTTCATACACTTGTTTGATGTAGTCGCGTGGTGGGTATGTGTCCTCCACACGTTTGGCCAGCTTACTGCTGTCGTTACCGTTGTAGAGCAGGATGGCCTGTGCGGGCAGTCCGTCACGTCCAGCACGTCCTGCTTCCTGGAAGTAGGCCTCAATGGAGTCAGGGCAATCGAAGTGGATAACCAGTCGTACATCGGGTTTGTCTATGCCCATGCCAAAAGCATTGGTCGCTACCATGATGCGTACACGGTCGTGTTGCCAGTCGCGCTGTCGGCGGTCTTTTTCGACGTGTTCCAATCCTGCATGGTAAAAGGTGACCGACAGTCCAGATAAAGTCAGGTTCTCAGCAATCTCGCGGGCATGGCGACGGCTACGTACATAAACGATGGCCGAACCTTGCGAACCCTGTAGCAAACGGAGTAGCTCGTTGAACTTGTCGGGGCTTTGTCGGACGATGTATGCCAGATTCTTACGTTCGAAAGACATTTTGAACACAGCAAAGCTGTGCTCCACACTATTGGTTGTTGGGGATGATTGGTGCTCACCATCGCCTTGGGTAATGAAGGTTAGCTTGTCGCAGATGTCGTCAACGACTTTGGGTGTTGCCGTTGCCGTGAGAGCCAGTATAGGAATGCCGGGCAATAAGGTACGGATATTGGCAATTTCCAAATAGCTGGGACGGAAATCGTAGCCCCACTGTGAGATGCAGTGTGCTTCGTCGACAGTAATAAAACTCACCTGCATATGGCGCAGTTTGGTCTGGAAAAGTTGTGACGACAGTCGTTCGGGTGACACGTAAAGCAGTTTTGTACTGCCCAAAATACAGTTCTCCAGTACCGTAAGCGTCTGTTCGTGACTCATGCCGCTGTACACTGCTGCAGCCCGTATGCCAAGTTGCCTGAGGTGATGTACCTGGTCCTTCATCAGCGCGATGAGTGGCGTGATGACAATGCACACTCCCTCCATAGCCAATGCCGGCACCTGAAAGGTGATGCTTTTGCCACCACCGGTAGGCATCAGTCCCAGTGTGTCACGACCAAGACAAATACTGTCGATGATTTCGCGTTGAATACCACGGAAGTCATCGTAGCCCCAATACTTCTTTAAAATACTTTGAACGTTCAAAGTTCTTCTGACGGTTGAATGTCTTCAATCTGCAGCTGTACTTCGCCGCGCTTATAAGTATTCTCCTCAATGGTGTAGACGATATCAAACGAGCGCTTCGACTTGATGTAGCGGGCGGCTGCCGACTGTCCAAAGGCGATGCCGTTCATGACTACCGCCGATTTCGAGTCGACGAGTTCCAACTTGATATGCTCCTGGTTACGGCCCACGACTTTTGATGTTCCGTAGTCATAGACATTGCGTGTCAGGAACAGCGGTTTCTCGTTGCCAGGACCGTGTGGAGCTAGTTTCTTCAACTCGTTCAACAGTCGTTTGTTGATACTGTGGAAGTCCAGTTCCATGTCAATGTCGAGTGTCTGCTGAGTTTGTTCAGGCAGAATGTGTCCTGAAACGTAATTCTGGAAACGGCGGCGGAACTCGGGAATGTTCTCCTGTTTCAGTGTCAGTCCTACGGCATAGGTATGACCGCCGAAGTTCTCCAGCAGGTCGCGGCAAGATTTGATAGCATCATAGATGTCGAAACCTGCCACAGAACGTGCTGATCCGCTGGCCATACCGTTGATGATTGTCAGTACGACAGTTGGCCGGAAATAGAGTTCAGTCAATCGTGAGGCAACAATGCCCACCACACCTTTCTTCCAACCTTCGTCATAGAGCACAATGGACTTCTGGTGCTGCTGGCTTTCTAAGCGTGCCACGATTTCGTTGGCTTCTTCGGTCATCTGCTTGTCTACGTCACGTCGCTGGTCGTTATACTCATTGATGCGTGTAGCCTCGATGAGTGCGCGCTTCAGGTCTTTCTCTACTAACAGCGTCACTGTTTCGGTACCGTTTTGCATACGTCCAGAGGCATTGATGCGCGGTCCTAACTTGAACATAATGTCGCTCATGGTCAGCTCGCGGTTGGAGAGACCGCATATCTCGATAATGGCCTTGAGTCCTACCGACGGTGCTATGTTCAATTGTTTCAGTCCGTGAAATGCCAGAGTACGGTTTTCACCGTCAATGGGTACCAGGTCAGCGGCAATACTCAATGCACAGAAATCGAGTAGTGGAATGAGTCGTGAGAAGGGAATGCCGTTGTTCTTGGCAAATGCCTGCATGAATTTGAATCCTACGCCACAACCCGACAGGTGGTGATAGGGGTAGGTAGAGTCTTCACGCTTGGGGTTCAGTATGGCCACGGCGGGTGGCATAATCTCATCAGGGACGTGATGGTCACAGATGATGAAATCAATGCCGTGTTCCTTGGCATACGCTATCTCGTCAATAGCCTTGATTCCACAGTCGAGTACAATGATGAGCTTGACGCCCTTCTCTGCCGCGTAGTCTATTCCCTTGTAACTCACCCCGTAGCCTTCTTCGTATCGGTCGGGGATGTAGTATTCAATGTTGGAGTAGAACTGCTGCAGGAACTTGTACACCAGTGCGACTGCCGTACATCCATCCACGTCGTAGTCACCATACACCATGATACGCTCCTTACGTCCCATGGCGTCATTCAGGCGATCTACGGCCACATCCATGTCGTTCATCAAAAACGGGTCTATTAGCTCATTTAGCATCGGACGGAAGAAACGCTTAGCTGCACTTTCCGTCTTGATGCCACGCTGTATGAGCAGACTGGCCATGATAGGACTCATGCCTATCTTCTCGGCCAGTTCCTTAGCCGCTTGCTGTCGTTCGGATGTGGGTGGTTCGTAATTCCATTTAAACTGCATTTTGGGTGATTGCTTTGTTTACAGTCCTAATTTCTTGCGGATGTCCTTGGGAATGGCATTCTTGTTGATGAGGAAATCCATGCAGTTGGCCACGCAGAACGTCTTGGTCATGTACCAAATACCCTTGTAGTCGCCACTCTCACCCCATGAGTTCTTTACCATATAGTATTCCTTGCCGTTCTGATCCTTGGCGATGCCATAGAGATGCATGCCGTGGTCGTCGGTCAGTTCCCAGTTGTCAAAACGTTCCTGACGCATCTCCTGAGTAGGAATAATCTCTGGCACAGTGCAACCCAGCGAGTCAATGATGTCGCGCTTTTTAGCTGTTGACAACTTCAGCCAGCGAGCCATGTCGCTGCCTTGCATACTCTGTTCAGTCTTCTTGGTGTCGATGGCATAGGCCAGTCCTTTGCGTGTAAAACCATCCTCCGACACATCACCGCCCCAGGCCACAGTGTAGCCCTGCTCAACAGCATAGTCAAAGATACGTTGCAAGTCTTCGATGGGTACGTTATACGACAACGGATTGCGCCAGTTGTCCTGAACCTCGACGGCAAATGCCGTGTAAAAAGGGTGGTGGCTATAGCTGGTGATGCTGACATAGTCGTTGAAGTCCAAACCCAGAGAGGCAGCGAATGTCTGTGGTGTGTAGGTCTTGCCTTCGTAAGTAAACGTCTCTGGACATTTGCCCAAATAGGCGTCTAGGATACCCTGCAGACCAACCTTCCATTGACCACTGATTTTCTTTGCTGTGCTTTTCGAAATAGCGGCCACATAGGGCTCCAGAAGCGAGAAAAACTCGTTGAAGTTGTTGAGGGAGTCGCCATACAGTGAACCAGGGAAGGGCATAGCATCTTCTGGACAAATACCGTAGTGCTTCAGACAATACAGCGGGTCTTCAGCTGAGCCACCCTGTGCAAATTGGCAGTCGCCATGCAGACGCACCACCTGAATTGCACGATCCATGTAGGTCTTGTTGGCTACGAAACTTTCACAAAGGTCGTAGGTCTTTCCGGTTTTCTTTAGGATTTCCGACTCGAAGAACGACAGGGTGGAGTAGTCCCAACATGTGCCGGAGCGATTCTGGTCCTTCACGCTGGTGATAGGATTCTCCTTGATGACCGTGAATACGGGCTTGTTTTTGTTTTCAGACTCTTTATCCTTGTCCTGAGCCTGAGCGTTATAGGCCAAAAAGGCTAGTAACGCAAGTGTCAATACTTTTCTCATTGTCTTTCTCTTTTTTTATTTGTTATTATTCATGAATTCTTCGAGTTCTGCCGGATGGTATGGTATGCGCTTGCTTCCCAGGAAGCGGCAGCCGTCCTTTGTAATCAGTACGTCGTCCTCGATGCGGATGCCACCGAAGTCCTTGTACGTCTCCAGCATGTTGTAGTTTAGGAAGTCCTTGTGGAGCCCCTTTGCGCACCACTCGTCGATGAGTTGCGGAATGAAGTAGATGCCGGGCTCGTCGGTTACGACAAAGCCCTCTTCTAACTTGCGTCCCATGCGCAGACAATTGGTTCCGAACTGTTCCAAGTTAGGACGTGTCTCGTCATCAAAACCCACATAGGTTTGTCCCAGTCCCTCCATATCGTGTACGTCCATACCCATCATGTGGCCCAGTCCATGGGGCAGGAACATGGCGTGGGCACCTTGTCGGACGGCTTCGTCCATATCGCCGTGCATGAGTCCAAGTTCTTTCAGCTTTTCGGCCATCATACGGCATACGGCAAAGTGTACGTCCATGTACTTTACGCCGGGCTTGGCGACCTTCAAAACGTAGTCGTGACAGGCTTCGACAATAGAATATATCTCGCGCTGACGTTGTGTGAACTTGCCGTTTACGGGCATCGTACGAGTATGGTCTGAACAATAGTCATTCAATTCGCAACCGGCGTCACATAATACCAGTCGACCATCCTCCAATCTGGCATCCGAAGGATTGCCGTGCATGATTTCGCCATGCTGCGAGAAGATAGTGGCGAAACTTGTTCCTTGTGCCAGACTACGGGCTATGCCGTCTACCTGACCGCCAATGAAACGCTCCGTAATTCCAGGCTTGATAAGCAACTGTGCTGTGGTATGCATTGCATAACCTACGTCGCAGGCATGGTCGATGGCCTGAATTTCCTGCTCTTCTTTCTTTGAGCGCATTTTAACAACAGCCTTGATCAGTGCCTCCGAAGCGGCCTCCTTTTGCTTTGAGGGATGAATGCCCGTCAGTTCCATCAATTGTATCTTTGTGTCGTGGCGGTATGGCGGCAGGAAGTGAATAATCGGTCTGCCTTCCAACATTTTTGACAGTTTGCTTAATGGTGCCGTATGGGCTATACCCACCTCAAAGCCAAGAGTCTTGACGCTCGGTGTGAAGCCCATCCACACAATGTCCTCCACGTCGATGTCGTCACCAAGGAGCCAATCCTCGTCGTTGTCCACATCGATAACACCTACAAGACCGTCTCGGTGTTGGCCGAAATAGTATAGAAACGCCGAGTCCTGACGCATTGGAGCATAGGCATTGGCAGGGTAGTTATACGGTGCTTCGTTGTTGCCAAAGAGTACGATTGTACCTTTGCCAACAAGCTTTTTCACTTCCGCCCGACGACGGCTATAGGTCTCTTTATCGAACATGTTCTTAGTTGTTAATAGCATTCAACCTGCAAAGATACGAAAAACTGAGAATATTACCAACTATTTTTTCTTCTTTTTACTTTTTTACACAAAAATGATGTAAGTAAAAAGCGGGCACTGTTTATTAAACAATGTCCGCTAATTATCTTATAACCTGTGTTTTATGATTATTTCTTCCAAGTATCCTTTAATCCTACCGTTTTGTTGAACACCAAGTGCTCTGGGGTAGAATCGAGGTCGGGAGTGAAGTAGCCGATACGCTGGAACTGCAGGAAGTCGCCAGCCTTCTTCTCTTTCAGGAAAGGTTCAACGTAGCAGTTGGTGAGCACCTTCAGTGAGTCGGGATTCAAGAGATCACGGAAGTCGCGTTCGTCTGCGCCAGGATTCTCAATAGCAAACAGACGGTCGTATAGACGAACTTCTGCTTGTACGGCATCTTGACAGTTTACCCAATGCAACGTCTTGCCCTTGATTTTACGGTCGGCACCAGGTTGTCCACTGCGTGTTTCTGGATCGTAAGTGGCATAGATAGTGGTCACTTTGCCTTCAGCGTCCTTGTCGCATGGATGTTCTTCATTGCACTTAATAATGTAAGCATTTTTCAAACGTACCTCCTTGCCAGGAGCTAGACGCTGGAACTTCTTTTCAGCGACCTCCATGAAATCGTCGCGCTCAATCCACAGTTCGCGGCTAAAAGTAATCTTGTGCGTGCCATCTGCCTCACACTCGGGATTGTTGACAGCTTCCATCTCTTCGGTCTTTCCCTCGGGATAGTTGGTGAGGATGAGTTTCACTGGGTCGAGTACGCTACTGACGCGTGTTGCCTTCTTGTTCAAGTCATCGCGTACACTGGCCTCCAATAGAGCGTAGTCGTTCAGGGCATCGAATTTGGTATAGCCGATGCTGTCAATGAAATTACGCACGCTTTGTGATGAATAGCCGCGACGACGCATACCACAGACTGTCGGCATGCGGGGATCATCCCAGCCGTTCACGAGGTTTTCATCCACCAAAGCCTTCAACTTACGTTTCGACATGACGGTATAGGTCAGGTTCAGGCGGTTGAACTCAATCTGGCGCGTGCCGTCGTAGCTGTCAACCACGATATCCGTATTAAAACCGCTGATATCCTCGCCGTTGGCTTTCTTCTCATTGATGTACTCGCGTAGCAAGTCTACGAACTTGTCGTATAGCGGACGGTGTGGTACGAATTCCAACGTACAAATGGAGTGGGTAACACCTTCGAAGTAGTCGCTTTGGCCGTGGGCAAAGTCGTACATGGGATAACAGTGCCACTTCGTGCCCGTACGGTGGTGGGGAATTTGAATAATACGATAGATGATGGGGTCGCGGAAGTGCATGTTAGGGTTGGCCATGTCCAACTTGGCTCGCAACACCATTGAGCCCTCAACAGCCTCAGGGGTGTTCATTAACTCAAACAGACGCAGGTTTTCCTCGATAGGACGATCACGGAAGGGGCTAGGACGGCCGGGTTGTGTCGGCGTACCTTTCTGCTCGGCAATCTGCTCAGAAGTCTGTTCGTCGACGTATGCCAACCCCTTCTTGATGAGCCATACTGCAAAATCCCATAGCTTTTCGAAATAGTCGGAGGCGTAGAATACGTTCTCCCAGTGGAATCCGAGCCACTTGATATCGCTCATGATGTTCTCCACATATTCAGTATTCTCCTTGGTGGGATTGGTGTCGTCGAAGCGCAGGTTACAAATTCCTCCAAACTTTTCAGCCACACCGAAGTCCATGCATATGGCTTTGGCGTGTCCAATGTGAATATATCCGTTGGGTTCCGGTGGAAAACGTGTCTGTAATCGTCCACCGTTCTTGCCTGCTTCCAAATCCTCCTTTACAAATTGTTCTACAAAGCTGAGGCTTTTCTTTTCCTCGCTCTGAATAGGTGTTTTATCTTCCATATATATAATAAATAATGTGTTCTATTTCCGTTTCCTCCTAAACATTTGACCGTAGTTCTTCAGGAGTTTGCGTACCAGTAGGAAAGTGTCTACTGCGGTGATGCCATTAGTGATAAGGCTCGAAATCCATTCTCCCTTTGAGCTGTCTTTGCGGGATACAAACATCTGGCTCCAGAGAGAACTGAAACGGTCGTTGTCCTTCTGGATGTCTGTGGCCAACTGTTCCTTACGCTCACGGATTTCTTCGAGCGTAGTATATGTCTTCTCTATTTTTCTGACGGGTAACACGTGAGTCTATGACGATTGTTGATAGTTTACTTGCTCATGAGCAAATTGGCCAAAAACCGGATGAGTGGTCTCTGGATAAGTGGTTTTCTAAATATGATGAACAGCAACAGGATAAGGAAGTGTATAAATCCGACAATGAAGAATGCGGCCACGTAGCCCACAAAACCTGCCAACCAATAGGCAATGGCAAATGAGAAATACATGACTACCGCCACGATGATTAGGAAAAACAGTGTGGCCAGTGCCATAGCCGTCAACAGGCGGACTAATTTGTCAATGATGTCGAGTTTCAGATATTCTTTCTGAAGTCCGAGATAGTGCTTGACAATTTCCGCCAGTTGGGCAATGGTTTCTACATTCTTGTCGCTGCTAAGCATCGTTAACCTTCAAGATTGAGTCCGACGGGATGAATCCGTCGGACACACTAACCTTAAGCTTCTACTTCGGGAGCTGCCTCAGCAATGTCGTCTACGAGGTCGTTCACGTCCTTGCGGCTCAACTTGATGTTGTGCTTCTTCATGAAATCGTCAACGGCATCCGTAATCTTAGTACGGGTGTCTTCGCCCTTTTCGGGAGCCAAAAGAAGACCGATAACTGCTCCGGCAATTGTTCCGCCGAAGAATGCGCCTAAATAACCTAAACTCTTCATAATCTCTTACATTTTTTATGTGTTAAACGTATTTCCGTGGGCAAATATACGGTAAATTTTCGAAATTAACAAACTTTACGCACGTTTTTTCTTCAAGTTTGGCTATTATTTTGTAATTTTGCGCACATAAAATGATTTTGAAGTTTAATTTTAAATAAAAAACAAAGAATTATGAAGAAGTACATCGTACTGTGCGCAGGACTTTGCGTAGCAATGGCTTTTACAAGTTGTAAATCAAGTGAGAGTGCCTACAAGCAGGCTTATCTGAAGGCTAAGGCTCAGGACGAGGCCCAGCAGCGTCAGCAGGAGCAGACTGTTGTTCAGGAGGTTCAGCAGTCCCAACAGCCGGTTGTTACCCCTCTTGAGGAGCGTAGCACCGCTCAGACGCGTGTTGTTGATAATGCTGATAATATCCGTGTTCGTCAGGAAACCGTATCAGTGGTTAGCGGTTCTGGTTTGAAGGCTTTCAGCGTGGTTGTCGGTTCGTTCTCCTTGAAAGCTAATGCCGAGGGTCTGCAGCAGACTTTACGTAACGCGGGTTATGATGCTCAGATTGTGCTGAATCAGGCCGTGTCTCCTGCCATGTATCGTGTGGTGGCTACCACGTTTGACTCTAAACTGGAGGCTGCTTCCAGCCGCGACGCTCTTCAGGATAAGTATCCCGGTGCATGGCTGCTGTATGCTCAATAAGCCTGTGGCACGCATTTTATCAATAGATTACGGTAAGAAACGTACTGGATTGGCAGTCACTGATCCGTTGCAGCTCATAGCTGGCGGATTGGCGACTGTCGCTACATCTGAGCTGTACGAATATTTGCAGCAATATGTATCTCGCGAGCCAGTAGAACGCATCGTCGTCGGCGAACCCCGTCAGTCGAATGGGGAGCCGAGCGAGAATCTGCAGCGTGTACAGCAGTTCGTCAACCGATGGCGCAAGCAGATGCCCCAGATTCCCGTTGAATATTATGATGAGCGGTTCACATCGGTGTTGGCACATCGCGCCATGATTGACGGAGGTTTGAAGAAGAAAGCCCGTCAGGACAAGGCCTTGGTGGACGAAATCTCAGCTACTATCATTCTTGAGGATTATATGCGTTCACGCATGCGCCCCTAAGTTAGGGGGCTATACGGGGTCTGAACAGGCGCAGACTCCATCAGTAAACATATTAATAGGGTTTGGTTCGCTTGTTCAGACCCCCAACCCCCTAACTTAGGGGGCATACAAAATGTTATTACCTATTTATATATATGGCCAGCCCGTATTGAGAAAACTGGCCGAGGATATCACCCCTGAATACCCTGAGCTGCAAAAACTCATCGATAATATGTGGGAGACGCTGGCCGAGAGCGAGGGCATCGGCCTGGCTGCTCCGCAGATTGGTCGTGCTATCCGCTTGTCGGTTATTGACCTTGACGTGATTAGCGACGACATGCCAGAATACAAAGGGTTCCGTCAGGTGTTTATTAATCCACATATTATGGAGTACGACGACTCGAAGACCGATACTTCTGAAGAAGGTTGTCTATCGCTGCCTGCTATCCATGAGAAGGTGGTGCGTCCAACGCGAATCCATGTGGAGTGGGATGATGAACAGTTCCAACATCATGACGAGTGGATAGAAGGTTATCTGGCCCGCGTCATGCAGCATGAGTTCGACCACCTTGATGGCAAGATGTTCATCGATCGTATCTCTCCCCTTCGCAAACAGCTTATCAAGAGTAAGCTGAAGGCTCTTACTATGGGACGCTATCGCTGTGGATACAAGACAAAGCCGGTAAGACATTGAACATTGAATATTGAAAATTGAACTTTATGAATAGTATATTCTTAAGGTTAAGATGGATATTGTTGTCGTTGGTACTACAATGTTCAATGTTCAATGTTCAATGTTCAAGATGTTTCGCCCAATTCAACACTGACCGCCTGGTCATGATTGGGCGTTCGGCTCTCTATTATGAGGACTATGTCCTCAGTATCCAGTATTTTAATCAGGTTATTTCCAGCAAGCCTTTCCTTTATGAGCCTTGGTATCTGCGTGGTGTTGCCAAATACTATCTCGACGATTATGCAGGAGCCGAGAGCGATTGTACTGAAGCTCTGATGCGCAATCCCTTTGTAGTGGGCATCTACGAGCTGCGTGGTTTGTGTCGCATCCAGCAGAAGAACTTCACTGCCGCCATCAGTGACTACAACCGTGCCTTGCGCTATGCTCCAGAGAGTCAGAACCTTTGGCATAACCGAGCGCTGTGTCATTTGCAGCAGAAGGAGTACAATGAAGCATTAGCCGAACTTGATACGATGGCTCAGCGTTGGAGTAAGAATGCCCGCATTCCAGCCATGAAGGCTGAAGCCTATATCCTGCAGAAAGACACCACTAAGGCTATTGAAGCGCTTGATAAGAGTATCGAACTTGATGCTTACGATGGTCAAGTCTGGGCGATGCGTGCCATTATCAGCCTGTCGCGTAGTGAATGGAAGGAGGGTGAGGAATTTCTCAACAAAGCCATTCATTTGTTGCCAAAGGATGCCAACCTTTACATCAACCGTGCCTTGGCGCGTTTCAATCAGAGCAACCTTCGTGGTGCAATGGCAGACTACGATATGGCTCTCGATTTTGAGCCCAACAACTTCCTAGGCCACTACAACCGAGGCTTGTTGCGTGCACAAGTGGGTGACGACAACCGTGCTATCACGGACTTCGACTTTGTACTCAAGCTCGAACCTAACAACCTCATGGCCCTCTATAACCGCGCCCTGCTGTTGGAGCAGACGGGTAATCCACGTGCTGCCATTTCCGACTACTCGAAAGTTATCGACCAGTATCCCAACTTCTGGACAGGACTATACCAGCGAGCCCAGTGCTACCGTAAGCTAGGTATGACGCGTCAGGCCGAGCAGGATGAGTTTCGCATTCTGAAGGCTCAGATTAACAAACGCTTTGGTCATCAGCCACGCCTTTCGAAGGAGCAGATGCGTAAGCGCAGCGACGAAGACATCGAAAAATACAACCAGTTGGCCGTGGCTGACGAGGAAGAGGTCACGCCTGAGTACCAGAGCGACTTCCGTGGTAAGGTTCAGAATCACCGTGTGGGTCTTGACTACCAGCCAATGTATGTCCTCTCTACGGCGCGCCAACAAAGTGTCGTACGCAATTATGTGGCCTACGACCGTCATGTCGACTCCCTCAACCATGTGCTGCCAGCGAACCGCCAACTCTATATCGTCTGTGGAACCAGTACAATTCACGATCCCCAGCCTTGGCTACAGCGCGATTCCACATCTGTCGTCGCCAGTTGGTTGCGAGCTATGTGGCAGGCCGAACTGGATGCCGATGACATTCCTTTGCGTACCGCTCATCTCATTGACAACCTCTCGGAGACCATCCAGTTGTCTCCCTTATGCGCGTTCCTTTATTATAATAGGGCCAACGCCTATGTCCAGTGTCTCGACTATCACAAAGCCATCGACGACTATACGCAGGCCATCCAGCTTGATGCCCATT
Organism: Prevotella sp.; assembly: GCA_016286995.1. GTDB lineage: Bacteria > Bacteroidota > Bacteroidia > Bacteroidales > Bacteroidaceae > Prevotella. Next base: position 29,024 of record JAEEVA010000020.1, on the reverse strand, counting down.
TGGCAGAGGCCTACTATAATCGAGGTCTGGCCCGCCTGGCTCTAAAACAGCAGTCCGAAGCCATCAGTGATCTTTCCAAAGCCGGTGAGCTCGGCCTCTATCAGGCCTATAGCATTATCAAGCATCAACGCAACCAATAAGGGAGGAAATAGTCAAAAGACATGTTTTACATGTCCATTTGACAGCATTGACGATGTCATTTAGTTGCTAGGACATTGCAAATTCACTGAAATTGGTCACCAATTTCAGTGAATTTGCTTTGCCGTTATTCTCTTTGTTAGTTCAAGAAGACGATGCTACACGCTGACTTTAATCAAAGAATCCGGGCTGCTTGTATGGGATGCCGAGTTCACGGTCTACAGTGGCAAGGATACCCTGCACCTGTCCGAGGGCGAACATGCGGCCCAGTAGGGTGTAGCCTGCATTGTGTCCATGACTCGACTCATCCATGATGCCGCCGGGCTCGTCGGTGAATGTCATGCCGTGATCAACACGCATGGGCAATTGTGGGTTCTCCTTCTCGAAAATCCGACACAGCTCGATGAGGTCGGCACGTCCGCCAAGATGGCTAGCCTCGGTGAAGTCGCCGTTGGGGAAGATGTGACACGAGCGCAGATGGACAAAGTGGGTGCGTGAAGCAAACTTATGAGCCAGCTCAACCACATTATTATAGGCACCGGCTGAAAGTGAACCAGCACAGAATGTCAGACCGTTATGCTTGTTGGGCACCGCATCAAGGAACCACTGAATGTCCTCTTCAGTGCGGACGATGCGCGGCAGACCGAGAATCTCAATGGGAGGATCGTCGGGGTGTACGCACATGTTCATACCATACTCTTCGCAGGTAGGCATGATAGCTTCGAGAAAATACTTCATGTTTTCGCGTAGCTGTTTCTTGTCGATGCTCTTATAGAGGTCGAGGAACTCGCGGAACTTCTGGACGGGAGCCTCGTCATTCTCGCTGAAATTACCGCTGACAAACCCCTGTGTCTTGATGACGATATTTTCTACCAGCTTGTGGTCTTTCTCGGGAGTCATTGTCTTGGCCAGTTCGTCGCATTCGGCAATGACACTACGTCCCTTGCCCCAACCCTCGGGGAACTGGAACTGCTCCCACTCTTCGCGAGCACCTGGGCGTTTCAGAATGTAGATGTCGAAGTAAGCAAACTCAGCGTAGTTGAAGTAGAGGTTCGTGGCACCGTTGGGATTGTCGTGGAATAGGTCGGTACGGGCCCAGTCCAATACGGGCATGAAGTTGTAGCAGATGCAATGAATGCCTTCTGCCGAAAGATTGCGCAGGCTTTCCTTGTAGACCTCAATCTGTTCGTCACGGTCAGGACCGCCATATTTGATGGTTTCGACGACAGGCAGCGATTCTACGACGCTCCAGCGCATGCCGTAGCTTTCAATATACTCGCGCAGGTCGCGGATTTTCTCACGGGTCCATACTTGGCCCAGAGGAACGTCGTGCAGTGCGGTGACGATGCCCTCAACGCCGATTTGTCTCAGTTGTGCAAGCGTAATCTTGTCCTTCTTGCCAAACCATCTCCATGTTCTTTCCATAGTTCTTAAGTTTTTTGATTCGTTATGTCGTTATTACGTTATGTTGTTTATTACGATTCGTCGTCTAACGTTACTCGTAGCGCATCGAACGTGCAGGATGGATGTGTGATACGAGGTAGCTGGGTGCTATCAGTACGAAGATGCAGATGACGAGTGTGGCTACGTTGAGCAAGGCAACGAGCGGCAAGTTGAGTTCCATTGGTGCCGTGTCAACGTAGTAGCTGGTTGGGTCGAGGTGGATGAACCCCGTCTGCTGTTGCAGCAATACAATGCCCAGGCCAATAATGTTGCCCCACAGAAGACCACGTCCAATGATGAATACGGCAAACCACAAAAACGTGTGGCGCACGCCCTTGTTACGCATGCCAAGTGCCTTCAGCACGCCAATCATCTGGGTGCGTTCCAGAATGATGATGAGCAGACCGCTAATCATGGTGATACCTGCCACACACACCATCAGCACAAGAATAATCCATACATTGATGTCGAGCAGGGAGAGCCACGAGAAGATGTGCTGATGAGCCTCGAAAACGGTTTGCGAGGTCAGTACTTCACCATATTTGTCTACCGTGCGGTTGACGTTGTGGATGACGTAGTCGGCAGCGATGTCCAAATGGTCGAAGTCATCGACGAGTACTTCAGCACCCGTACATTGGTCTGGCTCCCAGCCGTTCAGCTTGATTGGCACGGAAATGTCAGTAAAGCAGATGGTCTGGTCAAACTGCGTCATATTGGTCTGGTAGATGCCTACAATGTTGAACTTACGAGCTCGTATATTGTCTTCGCCTAGGAAATAGGCAAAAACACGGTCACCGACCTTCAGCTGCAACTTGTCGGCCATCATGCGCGAGATGAGTAGTGGGTAGTTCGATTGGCTATCTTTGAACTGTGGAACCTTACCTTCCACAATATTGTCTTTCAGAAACGTTATGTCATAGTCGCTACCCACACCCTTGAAGGCGACACCGAGAAAATCAGAATCAGTTTTCAGAATACCTTGTGTCGACGAGAATCGTTCCACATGACGCACGCCAGGAGCCTTTTGTAGTAGCTGGATAAGTGAGTCGCTGATACAGACGGGTGTCGGTTGTGTGGTCTGTTGACTAATAAAACTCGTAATTTGAATATGGCTACCAAACCCCACCGCCTTGTCGCGGATAGTATGCTTGAAGCCAAAGACCACTGATACGGTGATAATCATTACGGCCAGTCCGATGGCCACACCGATGGTGGCAATACGCACAGCAGGACGGCTTACCTCGCGCTGGTCACCGCCTTGCGAATAGATTTTTCTGGCTATGAAAAGAGGTAGATTCAAACTATGAACTATGAGTTTTATGATTACTCTTCGACGCGTCCGGGATAGGCTTCAAGGGCTTTCTTCAGTACGACGAGAGCACGCTCCAAATCTTTCTTCTTCAGGACGTAGGCAATACGCACCTGATTGATGCCGGCACCGGGGGTGGTATAGAAACCAGCGGCAGGAGCCATCATGACTGTCTCACCCTCATAATTGAACTCGGCCAGACACCAGCGGCAGAACTTCTCGGCATCGTCGACAGGCAGCTTGGCCACGGTGTAGAACGCTCCCATGGGGATGGGGGAGTAGACGCCGGGGATGCGGTTCAGACCGTCGATGAGACACTTGCGTCGCTCGACATATTCGTCATAAACGTCACGAAGATACTCTTCGGGAGTGTCCAGCGAGGCTTCGGCGACAATCTGTCCGATAAGGGGCGGGGAGAGGCGAGCCTGACAGAACTTCATCACAGCCTTGCGGACCTCGGCATTCTTCGTGATGAGGGCACCGATGCGGATGCCGCACTCCGAATAACGCTTCGACACGGAGTCGATGAGGATGACGTTCTGCTCGATGCCTTCCAAATGACAGGCCGAAATATAGGGTGAGCCCGTATAGATGTATTCGCGGTAGACCTCGTCGGAGAAGAGGTACAGGTCGTACTTCTTCACCAGGTCGCGAATCTGGTTCATTTCGCGGCGTGTATAGAGATATCCCGTCGGGTTGTTGGGGTTACAGATCATGATGGCCCGAGTACGGTCGTTGATGAGCTCCTCGAACTTCTCGACCTTCGGCAACGAAAAGCCCTCGTCGATGGTTGTGGCGATGGTACGGATCTTGGCACCAGCGCTGATGGCAAAGGCCATATAGTTGGCGTAGGCGGGCTCAGGGACGATAATCTCGTCACCAGGATTCAGACACGACAGGAAGGCAAAGAGCACCGCCTCGGAGCCGCCGCTGGTGATGATGATGTCGTCAGCCGTTACATTAATATTATATTTCGCGTAGTAATCAACCAATTTCTCACGGTAGCTCTGATAGCCCTGTGAGGGTGAATACTCAAGGATGGTTCGGTCAATATCCTTCAAGGCGTCCAAAGCCACCTGCGGCGTAGGCAGGTCGGGCTGGCCGATGTTCAGGTGATACACCTTTGTTCCACGTTTTTTTGCTGCGGCGGCAAGGGGAGCGAGTTTTCGAATCGGCGACTCGGGCATCTCCAGTCCGCGTACTGAAATTTTTGGCATTGTTGTCTAATTTACGTAAATCGGTTGCAAAGGTACGAATAAGTGAGAAGAAAACCAAAAGTTTTTTGTGTTTTCTCGAACGAAAGTACTTTCAACGTAGTTAAAGGTACGAAAAAGAAGTGAAAAGTGAAGAGTGAAAAGTGAAAAATTTGCTTCTGTACTAAAATTATTATGTTTTATATATCATTATTTATAAATTATTTTGTACTTTTGCGCATCGATATGGATAAATCGTAAATAGTAAATTGTCAAATAGTAAATTAGCAAAGTGAATTACGAAGAACTATTGGCTGCCCGTCATGAGGGCAAAAAGCACCCGGTTCACCAACCTATTGGCGGGTATTATCGAGAACAGGTAGATGGCAAGTGGCGCGGCATAGTTGATGTGCCGTCCGAACTGAACCAGAACATCGCCTTCTCGAAAGCTATCAAAGAGGAGTGTGAGAAAAACAAAACGCTGGCTAACAACCATCAGATTCATTTTACACCAGTGGAGAAGGGTGGTGAGATTACCCAGTTACAATTGGAGCTGGGAAACTACCAGACTTTCGAACAGTTACTGATTGATAATCCTGCTATCGTGGCTGAAAAAGGGTTTATCGACAACGTGCTGACTTCGTTAGTGGAAATCACCGAGTACCTTCACAAGCAAGGTATCAAGCATGTGTGCTACTCACCTAAGACCGTGTTTGCCCGTAAGGGCGACAACAGCGCTCTGCTGCTGTCGCACGGATCGTTCTATTTAGGCATAAACGACCAAGAGGCTTTCTATGGTGATGATGTGCAATATGTGGCTCCTGAAGTACTGGAACATGGTACAATCGATGAACGTTGTGACGTTTATGGCATTGGTCGTTTCCTGCAGGCACTCTACAGTCAGGCTGACCTGCCTATGGAGTATCGCCGTGCTATCAAGAAAGCTGTCAGTGAAGCACCTGAAGACCGCTATAGCACACCGTCCGACATGTTGTCGGCTGTCATGAAGCGTCGCAGTTCCATTCGTTCGGTTATCACGTTGGTGGTGGCTTTGGTAGTTGCTCTGCTATGCGTAGGTATCTATTTCGACATGTTCCCTGAGTCAAGTCCTGTTGAATTTGTAAAACCAGCACCGCGTACGCCTACCGACGATTTGCTTGATGACGGCTTTGACCCTTCGGAGCTGGGAGTGACCAACGATGGTGACTCATTGGTGGTAGACGAAGCCACACAGCGTGACTTTGAAGCCAAGGCCGAGGAGATTTTCCGCAAGAAATACGAGAAAGAGGCCGACCGCATCCTCTCGAAGATTTATAACAAGCAGTATATGAACTCTTCGGAGAAGAAGTTCCTGGCAGAGAGCGAGACGACCATCAATGAATTGATGAAAGTGCAGAGCGAGCTTGGTTCTGACGCCGGTCTCTCACCTGAACGTTCGCAACTGATTGCTACTGAGATAATTGAACGCATTACTGATCAAAAGAAGAAGGAACTTGGGCTTGATAAGCATCTGGGTGTTCAGTTGCCAGAAAAAAAGTAATTTTGTGGATTATAGGAAGTTAAAGTAAAGAAAATATGAGATCAAGAACAGCAATTTGGTTTGAGTGCAAGATCGGCTACGAGAAAGTGATGGAAGACGGCTTGCAGAAGAAAGTAACAGAAACTTATGTCGTTGATGCCCTGTCGTTTACGGAGGCAGAGAAGCGTATCATGGAAGAAATGTCATCGTACATCAGCGGTGAGTTTACTATCAAGGACATCAAGATAGCACCTTATAAGGAAATATTCTTCAGCGACGACGAGATGGCTGACCGCTGGTATAAGGCCAAGCTCCAGTTTATCACCATCGATGAGAAAACGGAGAAGGAGAAACGCTCCAACGTCAACTATCTGGTACAGGCAGGTACGCTGAAGGGTGCTGTCAACAACATCGAGAGCGTCATGGGAACCACGATGATTGACTACGTCATTGCTGCCGTCAACGAGACAACGCTCATGGACGTTTTTGAGTATGGAAAAGAAGTGAAAAGCGAAGAGTAAGAAGTAAACAATTTGCTTTCGTAGTCATGTACGACGTTAAGGGGAACTTAAAGCAGGTACTTGCCAATTTGCCACAGGGCGTTCGTCTGGTGGCAATCAGTAAGTACCATCCTAACGAATATATTGAGGCGGCATATGCCGAGGGTCAGCGCATCTTCGGTGAGAGTCATGAGCAGGAATTGCGTGGCAAACATGAGACGCTGCCAAAGGATATCCAGTGGCATTTTATCGGGCATCTGCAAACCAATAAGGTGAAGTATATCGCTCCTTATGTGACGATGATAGAGGCTGTGGATTCATTAAAGCTTTTGAAGGAGATAGATAAGCAAGCATCTAAGAATGAGCGTGTTATCGATGTGTTGCTGGAACTCCATATTGCCGAGGAAGAAACCAAGTACGGCCTGACGCCCGAAGCCCTGCGTGAACTGTTGGCAGGTGGTGAATGGCGTGAGCTGAAGCATGTGCGCATCCGGGGGCTGATGATGATGGCATCTTATGTGGACGACACGGAACAGATTCGTTCCGAGTTCCGTTTGGCCAAGAGCCTCTTCGATGAAGTCAAGGCCACATATTTTGCTGATGATGACGCTTTCTGTGAGCGGTCATGGGGCATGAGCCACGACTATCTCATTGCCGTTGAGGAAGCCTCGACGATGGTTCGCATAGGCACCACTATTTTCGGTCCTCGCGTGTATTGAGGCCTTCCCGTTCTTCGCGTCTATTGAAATAATACTGGTCGCGCTTTCTGGTGATGTTGCCATAGTTGATGGCATGTACCGGACAATAGTGATAGCAAGCCAGACAACAGGTGCACCGTCCGTTGTGAAGCCACTCGGGCGGTGTGCCTTGTATATTGTCGACAGGACAGACCTTGCGGCACTTGCCACAACGGGTACAGACATCGGCATCGACGGTGAACTTCTTATCGGTAATCATGCGCTTGTTAAAATACTGGCCGATGACATAGGAGAAAAGACGGGGTGTTGCTCCCTGATCGAGTTCTGCAATGCCACGCTTGCGGTCTTGGAGGATGCGGGCTATGTGTTTTGTCTGTCGACGGGCCTGTTCTATCTTCTCGTTTTCACGGCTCTCAGTATCGGTGTACATGAAGGGCAGACAAACGTAGCTTTCGGGCATGATGACAGAGAAGAGCGTTTCGGCCTTCAGCCCTTTGCGGGCCAGTTCACGGTTCAGAATGTCCATCGTCTTTCCTGTACTGTCGCCACAGGTGGTCAGCGCCCATACATAGGTGTTTGGTGAGACGTGGAAAGTAGCACGACGGATGAAGTCACGGACAATCCTCGGAGGTTGCCAGCCATGCGTAGGGAAACAGAATCCCAATCGTTCACCTTCTTTTAGCTGATAGTCATGTTGTTGCTGCTGTTGCAGCGCTTCGGGGATGCTCATGAGTTTATCGCCGATGGCAAGGGCCAACTGCTGAGCTATCCACTTGGTATTACCTGTTCCTGAGAAATAGAATATCATAGCATTTGTCGGTTATTAACGGGCAAGAGGCAACCAGAGACTCATGTCGTCGATGCCGCGATTGTCCCAGGCGTAGTAGGGGATGAGACGGATGCGAACCTTGCCTGTTTCTTTTGCCACCTCACGATAGAGCGTCTTATTGTCCCATGCCTTATTATTAATTCGCCTCACTTCTCCCTCAAGCGCTATCATTATGTGTCCTTCAAGAGTCATTGTCACCTCCTTCCACTGGATGTCTGCAGGAATGGCGATGTCGTTGATGCGGGGCTTTTTGTTAGCGGGAGAACCGCTGACCACTGGGCCGATATCCTGACCCTCAAGGCAGTAGACGATGGGACCGCGCATGACGGCCACCTGGTTTTTTGCCTCTTCGACGAGGGGATTGGCCTCGACAAGGCGTACGGGCATATCGAGATTGAGTTCAATCACGTCGCCTTTCTTCCATTTGCGAGTAATGGTCAGGTCGGCGGTCTCGCCATTCACCTTGACGGTGTAGTTATCGCACCAGCCTGGCTTATGAAGTACGACGGTCTTTAAATGTTTCGCTTTCTTGACAGTAATGCGTATCTTGCCGTCCCAAGGATAGTCGGTCATCTGTTCAATCTCAAGGTCTTTCATATTCAGGTTGTTCTGACCATAGAGATTAACAAAAAGAATATCATCTTTGATGCAATACGCGTACTCCTGAGCCTGACAGAGTGTGCGTAGGGTGTTTGGCGGACAGCAGAAGCAGGAGATGTAACGCTGACGGTGCTTGGGCCAGCGCATTACATAAGGAAACTCTTTCGTGCGGCGCAGGGCTTCGGTATAGAAGAAGTCCTTGCCGTCGAGGGAGATACCACTGAGGATGCCGTTATACAACTCGTTCTCGATGTTGTCGAGATACTTGCCATCGCAAGTCGTCTGGAACAAACGCCACGAGAAGAGCAACATGCCGATTTGTGCACAGATTTCGTTGTGTGCAGCCTCCTGTGGCAACTGGAACTGGCGGCCGTAGGCCTGATGAATCTGCTGGATAGAGGGTTGGTCGTAGGTCGTACCGTCAGGTGATACACCGTCATACAAGGCACCACAGCCCCCCATGATATAGATTTTGTGCTGGACGATGTCATCCCAAATAGCACTGAGATTCTTCATAAGCTGCTCCTCGCCGGTTTCGGCATAGAGGTCGGCAACACCAGCATAAAGATAGTTGGCACGGACAGCATGGCCCATGGCCTCATATTGGTCACGGAACTTATGGCGGTCCTGGTTGTGGTCCTCGCCGTTTGTCACTGAGTCGCGGATGGCTATCAAACCCTTCGCCAACTCCAGATATTTGGGGTCGCCAGTCTCGCGGTACATCTCTGCAGCTCCCATGTAGTGGCTGGGACAGATGGCGTTGCGTGAAAGCTCTGCGGCATCGTTGGTCAGGAAATTATAGAGGAAATCGGCTGCCTTCCGGCCACACTCGAACAGCGTGGTCTTGCCAGTGGCACGTTTGTGGATGATGCCGGCGGTCATGAGGTGGCCGAGGTTATAGGTCTCGAAGTTAAGACGCGAGGCAAAGGCGTGTTTCTGGTCTTTTCCAATCTCAATGCCGGCGGCATTCTCACTCCCCGACGCTGATGCGCCGGGAGTGGTGGCATGGGAGTCAATGCCAGCATTCCGCTCTGAGATGACCACGGGGGTATGGATGTAGCCGTCAGCACGCTGGGCCAATGCTACCTGTTCGATGAACTTGTCCATCAGAGCGTTAATCTTCGGATCTTTCGTCACAGCATAGACCGAGGCACAGGCCTCCAGCCACTTATACATATCACCGTCGTGGAAGGGAGGACCGTGGTGCTTGCCTTTCACGGTACCTGCTGCCACCTCGAAGTTACGGAAGCCATGTGAACCGTGCTTACCGTCGGCATCGAGCGTCTCCCAAGGGGTATTCCACGTGTCCCACATATCCCAGATACCCGTTGTGGAGAGCATCTGAAAACGGTCGCCCCAGAAACCGCCCGTCCATTGGGCCGACCCCAATGGTACGTTCTGCATCTTGGCTTGCTGACTGCGGTTCATATCGGTGAGTCCCTGAGCCATGCTGTTTGTCGTTGTGACACAACAACAGACGAAACATATAACGAGATATTTTTTCATATTTTCCTTATTAATATAGAAAAAAGACGCTTGACGGTGCGATTTGTCCCTTCCTTATGTTAATTTTCGCAAACACTTGCCGTTATTTGACTGAAAATTAGTAGCTTTGCAACTTCAAAAACAAAAACAGATTTTAAAACGTTAGTATTATGTCCAGTAACAACTCCATCGTAGGATTGAAAATTAAAGGAATCCGTGAGTCGAAAAACCTCAGCATTGAGGAGATTGCAGACCGTAGCGGACTCTCAGTAGAGCAGATTGTAAGCATAGAGAATGACCAGACCCTTCCTTCTTTAGGTCCGCTGATTAAAATAGCACGTGCCCTGGGAGTACGATTAGGTACTTTCATGGATGATAACGATTCACTGGGACCTGTAATATGCCGTGCCGTTGACCGTGAACGTGAGAGCAGCATTAGTTTCTCGAATGGAGCAGTCGATGCCCGTAAACACATGGAATATCATCCGCTGGCTCAGCAGAAAGCAGGTCGCCACATGGAGCCGTTTGTCATCGACATCAATCCAGAGGAAAGTCCTGAGTTCCAGCTTTCTGCCCATGAGGGTGAGGAGTTCATCTATGTGATGCAGGGTGAAGTGGAGATTGTCTACGGCAAGGAAATCTTCAGGTTGGAAGAGGGCGACAGCATCTTCTACGATAGCATTGTGAAGCATCATGTGCATGGCGCACCAGGAAAGAGTGCCAAGATTCTGGCAGTAGTTTATATTCCATTTTAATTAGGAATTAGAAATTAGGAATTAGTAATTAATAATTATGATTACCTGAGAAGATGGAAAAGAATGTAAGATTAGATATGGCAGGCAGACCACTGCCAGACAGAACATATCCTGCTGAGACTGGATCAGAAGGATATAAGCTGTGGGAACGGACATTAGGAGAATGGCTGGAACACTGGGCTGAGACCACTCCTGACAAGGAATACATCGTCTATTCAGACCGCAACCTACGCTTTACTTGGAGCACGTTCAATCAGCGTGTGGATAATCTGGCCAAAGGCTTGATATCCATTGGTGTGAAGAAAGGCTCAAATGTAGGCATCTGGGCAACGAATGTTCCCGACTGGCTCACCTTCCTTTATGCCACAGCAAAGATTGGAGCTGTTCTGGTAACGGTAAACACCAATTATAAGCAGAACGAGCTGGAGTATCTATGTAAAGACTCTGATATGGAGGTGCTCTGTATCACTGATGGTACCTGGGACTGTAACTACGTCGATATGACCTACACCATGCTGCCCGAACTCAAGACCTGCGAGCGTGGTCACCTGAACAGCGAACGCTTCCCTTACCTGAAGAACGTGGTTTACATCGGTATGGAAAAGTATCGAGGTATGTATAACACCGCCGAGTTGTTGCTGCTTGGACAGAATATTGAGGATGAGACGCTGAACGAGATGAAGAAGCAGGTGAGCTGCTACGATGTGTGCAACATGCAGTATACCAGTGGCACCACAGGATTCCCCAAAGGCGTGATGCTGACCCACTTCGGTATTTCCAATGATGGCTACTTTACTGGCGAGAACATGGGTTTTACTCAGGACGACAAGCTCTGCGTCTGTGTTCCGCTGTTCCATTGCTTCGGCGTCGTGTTGGCTACGATGAACTGTCTGACGCATGGCTGTACAGAGGTGATGGTCGAGAAGTTCGACCCGCTGGTGGTGCTGGCGTCTATTCATAAAGAAAGGTGTACGGCGGTCTATGGCGTGCCCACGATGTTTATCGCTGAGCTGAACCACCCGATGTTCGACATGTTCGACCTGACCTGTCTGCGTACCGGTATCATGGCAGGAAGCTTATGTCCAATTGAGCTGATGAAACAGGTTAGTGAAAAGATGTACATGACTATCACCAGCGTATACGGATTGACTGAGTCGTCACCAGGTATGACTCAGACCTGTCTCAACGATACTTTCGAGCAGCGTTGTACTACTGTTGGCCGCGACTTCCCGTTTGTTGATGTGAAGGTGCTTGACCCAGAGACTGGCGAGGAATGTCCCGTAGGCGTTCAAGGTGAGATGTGCTGCAAGGGCTTCAACGTGATGAAGGGTTATTATAAGAATCCTGAGGCTACCGCTGAGGTCATCGACAAGAACGGCTATCTCCACTCAGGCGATTTGGGCGTGAAAGATGAGGAAGGCTTCTATAAAATCACAGGCCGTATCAAGGACATGATCATCCGTGGTGGTGAGAATATTTATCCGCGAGAGATTGAGGAATTCCTCTATCACATGCCTGGCATCCGCGACGTACAGGTTGCTGCCGTACCTTCGAAGAAATACGGTGAGGCCGTTGGTGCTTTCATTATCCTCGAGGAAGGTGCCCAGATGACTGCAGAAGACGTGCAGCTGTTCTGTCGCGGCAAGATAGCCCGTTACAAGATTCCCAAATACGTGTTCTTTATTAAGGAGTTCCCGTTGACAGGCTCTGGAAAGATTCAGAAGTTCAAGCTGAAGGAGATGAGTCTGAAGCTTTGCGAGGAACAGGGAATAGAAGTGGTATAAAGAACAAACGGTTGGCCAACGCCAACCGTTTGTTCTTGTTTGTTCATTAGTTGAAGAAGATATACAGGCTGACCATTACGACTGCCAATGCTGTCCAGAGTCCAATGGCCAGTTTGCTCCAGCCTTCCTTGACAGGAGCCGGTATCTGGTATTCGGTCTTGTCGTTGTCAGTCAGCGAAATGATGACCATCGTAACAGCTAAGATTACAAACAGCTCGAATGACAGCAGCATGAAATGGGGCCACGGGAACTGCAACCATTCGGGTGGCCAGAGGTAGAGGACGCCGACGATAAGACAGAAGGCCGTACCAACGGTGAGCGCAAAATTGGCAGCACGCGTCGTGGCACGTTTCCAAAAGATACCGAGCACGAAAACAGCAGCCATTGGCGGGGCGATGAAGCTGAGCACCGACTGGAAGACGTTAAAGAGGTTGAGGCCCTTGATGGCGTCAATGGCGACGGTGAGCACAATGGCTATGGCAGCCCCGATGACGGTAACGATTCGCCCCACATAGTTGATGCGGCGTTGCGAGGCATCGGGACGGAAACGCTTGACATAGATGTCCATCGTGAATACAGTGCTCAGCGCGTTGAGTGCCGAGCCTATCGTTGATACCAGACAGGCGGTGAGTACAGCAAATACTAGTCCGACCATGCCGACAGGGAAGAGGTTTTCAACCATTGTCAGGTAGGCCTCGTCAGGATTAGCCTGTGTGTCACCGAACAAAGCGAAGCAGATGATTCCTGGCAGGATATACAGGGCCACGTCGAGTATCTTCAGCCAACCGGTAAAGTTAGTTCCAAGCTGTCCCTCACGTAGGTCCTTCGCGGCCAATACTGGTTGTACCATGCTTTGGTCGGTACACCAGAACCAAACACCCATGACAGGGTAGCCGAGGATAATAGGTAACCACGGGAAAGCCTCGTCGCTATTGGGTTTGAACATTACCCAGTAGTCAGCCGGGACCTTGTTGACTAAGGCGCTTATTCCGCCAACTCTGTCGAGTCCTACAATAACCAGAACCAGCGACACCGCTATCAGCAGTATCATTTGATAGACGTTGGTATAAGCCACAGCTTTTAGACCGCCAAGCATGGTGAAGAAGGCCGAGATGATAAGCAGCACCATGGCGGAGGCCCACATGGGGATATCGAATACTTGACGAATTAAGATGCCGCCGGCGAATAGTGTCAGTGCGAGCCACGAAATGATAATGGTGACGATGGTATACCACGCCAGAATATTGCGTGTGGACTGTCCGAAGCGTAAACCCATGAACTCCGGTAATGTGTGCACCTTCGCACCCAGATAACGGGGAGCGAAGACAAAGGCCAGCAGTGCGATGAATACGAAGGCGTACCAAGCGTAGTTACCCGACACGATACCCGTCGTAAAGCCCGCACTTGCCGAAGCTATCAGCATCGACGGCCCGACATTCGTACCCCACATAGAGAAACCGATATGGTGCCAACGCAGACTGTGTTCAGCTAGGAACAGCGAGCCGCCTTTCTTACGTTTACTACTCGCCCATAGTCCGATGACGATGAGCACGGCGAAATAGATTCCCAGAATCAGCCAATCGAGGCCTTGCATGTAGTGACTTTCCATATTTTTCTTTGTGATGTCTCGTTATTCCGTTATGTCGATATAGCGATAAATCCCTTTATATTCTTTGGTGATTTCTATGGTGACGGCATGACTTATGTCCATGTCGTCTGTACTGTCGACGTCGTCGGGATATAGCTTGATGAGTGCTCCCGGTCGTACGAAGACAGGCATCTGGTCGAGTGGAACTTCTACATTGTAATACCAGCGCCCACCATCGAGACGTTTACCGGTAAAGAAGTTGACCCACAAACCCTCCGGCAGGTAGATGTCGCGCTTGCCTTCATCGTTCATCACAGGACAGACAAGGAAGTCGTTGCCGAAGTAGTATTCATCATCAATGTGCCATACCTGTCGATCGTGGGGATGGTGCATCAGCAGGGCACGAATCATTGGCCAACCGGTCTTGGTACAAGCTTCTGCCTGTTCTATAATATAAGGTAGAAGCCTGTAGCGCAGTTTCCACCAACGTTTCACGATGGGTGCAATATTGGGATAGTGCCAAGGTTCGCGTTTGCATGTTCCATGATAACGCATGTGACTGGAAAAGACACCGAACTGAGTCCATCGCACATATACATTCTCATCAATCGGCGAGTTCATGAAATCAGGTGTCGAATGGAAGCCTGGCACGTCGTGACTCCAGAAGGCAAAGCCAGACAGGCCGAAGTGCAGACCACCCTTGAGGCTTCCGGCTAAACCTGCCCATGAAGACTCACTGTCGCCACCCCAATGAAGTGGATAGCGCTGACAACCAGCCCAGCCGGCACGAGCCCAAACAATGCCGTCTCCCGTTACTTCCTTGGTCACTTCATAGGCTGCTTTCTGATAAAATAAGGCATAGATGTTGTTCAGTCGTTCGGGTGTCATACTATGATAGACGGCATCCATGTGGATATTTTCGCCAAAGTCAGTCTTGATGCACTTGACGCCCATATCCAACAATGGTCGTAATAGCTTGTTCTTATACCACTCGACAGCCTTGTCGTAGGTGAAGTCAATCGTACCGGCATAGTCGAGAGCGGAGAAATTGGAACCTTCTGAGGCTTGTTCCTTCAACAAAGGGCCGATATACTTGTTCTTTTTGGCTTCTTCCAATTGTTCAGCACCCTTGGCGACATATGGCAATTGCCATAGCGAGACCTTGAAGCCATTGTCTGCCAAATGTTGGATAAAACCCTTGGGGTCAGGAAAACGTTCGGCGTTGAACTTCCATTCACATAGCCAGTCAGTACGGAACCAGCCCGTGTCAAGATGTATCACGTCGCATGGGTAGTGCTCGGCACGCAGCCGGTCGCATATCTCGTTCACCTCGTCGGCACTGAAATATGTCATGCGGCTCATCCAGATACCAAAAGACCATAGAGGTAGCATGGATGGAAAACCTGTTAGCATGCGATAACTGCGTAGGATTTCTTCTGGTGTCTGTCCGCCAATGAGGAATACGTCCAATGTAGCACGATCATTCAGGAACTGCACGGAGCGGGAACTGTGGTCTGCCAAGGATAGCTTGCAGTAGTCGGAGGTGTGATAGAAACAACCGTACATGCGGTTTGACATATAGAATGGAATGTTCTTATAGCAGCGGCGATTGTTGACGCCCTGTCCGTCCTGATTCTTCAGCTGGAACGTCTGGCCGCTCAGGTCCATCTTGCGGAAACGCTCGCCAGTTCCCACGAAGCACTCGTCGGGTTCGCACTTAAAGCTGATGGTGGCGCGCTCTATTGCCGAGGCAGACCCTCGGCTTACGAAACCAAGGGGAAGGGCATCGTAACGTGGAGGCGAGAAGTGGTCGTCACTCAGCGCTATACCTTTCCGTTCGTCACTGTCCGGATATAACGTGATAAAAGGTGCGGGCTGCGGTTGAGGAAGAAGGTCGCTCCAGTGGTCTAAACGCGGTTCGCTGAGGTCGATGGTGGCAACTTTTTTCCCGTTTGTGGCGATGACATCGCCACAATCATAACAAAGGGGCAGCCGCTTAACGTTGGAGCTGAACTGCAGCATGTCGTCACGTTCCGACATTTCGTCACCGCTCATGGTGGTGAAAAGACGCACGATGTTTGGCTCATAGGCTCTAATGACAAGTTCGTAGCTCTGCTGAGGTGCGTCATTGTCAGGCGCCATGTCCTCTTGATGTAGTTGCTTCTGATAGGGGATTGTCACGACGATATCGCCATCGCGCTCTTCTATCTTCGACGGGGCATAGGCCTTCCACAGAGCTTCGTCCTTTTGCAGGGAAGGGTCAAAGTCCATGAAGTCGAAGAGGTGGTAGTTGGTTTGTTTCATTGCTTGAATATGAGGTTAGGACCTGGGTGGTTGTCGCCGATTTCATCGCGGCGAATGAGGCGAGTGTCTGCGTCAGAACTGCCGACCACTCGGTTGTTTTCTATCGTAAAGCCATCCGTGTGAGCATCCAGATAGATGCAGAACCCGCGGTCGTTGGTGGCATAGGGAGCAGGGTAGGGCTGGCTGATTTTGTTGCCGCTGATGACGGAACTAGGCTGGTTGCTGAGCGTATAGATGCCGCCGGCATCGTAAAGCAGGCGCGCATAATACTTGACAATGTTGTCCGTGATGCAGTTGTTCCGCATTCCTGTGTCATGGGGTGTCCATCCCCAACCTACACAGATGCCTGAATAGCTGAGACGCATCACGTGGTTCTTGCTGATGGTGCAGTCGCGAACATAGCCTAAAGCGATGCCCACGGCGCCCCAGTCTTCGTTGGCGACATCTACAACGAAGTTTTCTTTGATGGTCAGCCGTTGGCAGCGCTTGGCCAAGTCGGTGTAAGGACGGTGTACCTCGCGAGGACTCTCTGCAAACGAGCCGCCCATGATGGCCGTGCCGCCAATGTCGCCGAAGGTGCATTTCTGCACCAGGCAGTCGCTGACATTGTCGACAAAGTCTAATGCTGTAGAGGCCAGATTTTCGAACACCACCGAGTAGAAGTCTACGTGGTGGGCATTGCGCACGGTGACGGCACTGACGGGACGCTCTATCCAGGCCTGGTTCTCTAAGCCTTCGTCCCAAGGTAGTCCTTCTTTCTCTTTTAGCTTATAGGCATCAACGAGTGGGAAACCGCCCTGCAGGGTGACGTGACCTTTGTGCAAGGGACGGTTCCAACAAGTCCTATTGAACGTGAGTCCTTCGAAACGTACATAGTTGGCACCGTCGATGATAGCTAACAGCTCGACGCCGTCACGCTGTTCCGTGGTGCGCAGCAGGAAAGAACTATTGCCCTTTTCTCCTCCAATAACGGGTTGTGGCCAGGGGTGCTCAAACTCCAGTCGACTTTCAGGTTCGAGGAAAGAAACCACCGTCTTATCACCCTCCACCTTCATCTCTTTCACACGCAGAATAGCAATGGCCCAACGCTGGTGAACCACCATCTCCAAATTCTTGGTCTGGAGAATGTTCTGGGGTGGAGTAGGGATGGTGATGGTTCTGTCGGTGGTGTTGAAGTCAATAATACGCTCCATGCCTTTCTTCGGAAGACCGTCATGATCTTCTTTTGATGGAAAGCTGTCACGCTGTTCTCTTAATGGCCATATCTGCGTGTGTTGTTGTCGCTTATCTCCGCAGATAATGCTTTTGTGCATTCCGCTGCCACGAATGATGAGCGGTGACTCCTTCGTGCCGCTGTCCTCAGGACGCAGGAACAACGGTTCGCTCATATAGTAACGGCCTTCCTGCAGGGTGATGGTAATGCCGCCTTCGCTGCGAGGGTCGTTAGTGCGTCGCCATTCACGGGCCTGCCGCAGAGCATGGTGTATGCTCTCGCCCTCATGGACAATAATCTCGCCTGCTGATACATTATATAAAATATGCAAAAAGAGGCAAGTTAGTAGTAATCTATGCATATTGTTCTTGTTTTTATAATTAATGACGGATAATCAAGTAGATTGTCATCTTATCGTATTCATACATACATGAGCGAACTCGTGATATAGTCGCTGACGAAAAGTCCTTGGCGCGTCAAACTGAGTCGCTCGCTGCATAATTGTAGTTGTCCACTACGCAGAAAAGGCTGAGCTTCCTTCAGACAGTAACTACGGAATGGGGCAGACAGAATCATGAGATCAAGACCGTCAATGGTGCGCAGAGCAGTGGTAATTCTGTCATTATAGTATGTCACCTCATCAATGATTTCTCGTTCGCTGGGCAGTTCCCCACATCTGATGGATACAATATACTGATGGATGTCAGCTATATTCCAGCTGCGGTAATGCTTGTCGTACGAATGTGCAGCTGCTCCGAGACCAATGTAGGGAACGTCGTGCCAGTAGCTGCTGTTGTGGCGGGATCGGAAACCAGGCTTGGCGAAGTTGCTGATTTCGTAGTGCTCATAGCCGGCATCCGTAAGCTTGTCCATCAACATTTCGTACATTTGGCGCTCCAGCTCCTCATCGCATATTGGGGACGGTTCTTTTTGTGTTGTTCCGTCAGAAAGTACACAAAAAGAACCGTCCCCTTTGTGTAGTTTTTGATAGAGTGCAGTGCCTTCTTCAATCATCAGGCAATAAGCTGAGATGTGTTCCACATCAAGTGCAAGGACTGCATCAATGTCTCGTTGCCAGTCTTCGAGGCTCTCATCCGGGAAACCATACATCAGGTCGATGCTGATGTTTTTGATGCCAGCAACGCGAAGCATGTTGACAGCTTGGCACACCTGCTCGGCACTATGGCGGCGGTGCAGGAAACGCAGACGCTCATTGTCGAAAGTCTGTGCGCCCATTGACACGCGGTTGATGCCTAGCTGAGACAATGACTCGGCATACGGGACAGAAACATCGTCGGGATTCATCTCGATGGTTATTTCAGGCGTGAGGTGTGAAAGGTGAGAGGTGAGAAAATACACCTTATTTATATATATGAAGAGCTGCTCTAATTGCGGAATGCTCAGCTGGCTTGGCGTACCGCCACCCAAGTACACCGTTTCTATTCTCTCACCTCTGACCTCAGAACTCTCATCTCTAAGAATCATTTCCCGACATACGGCATCCACATATTTTTGTCGCATTTTCAGGTCTACTGTTGAGTAGAAACCACAGTAGATGCATCGACTCTTGCAAAAGGGTATATGTATGTATAAACCGGCCATCTTGTATGCTATGTGGCTACAAAATTACTAATAAAGTTTAATATTTGAAAGTTTTTCATTGTTTTTTGCGCAAAAATGTCTACCTTTAGCGTCGCTTTGAAAAAATAAACCTAAAATATTACGAATATGAAAGTTTATCAAACTAACGAGATCAAGAACATTGCACTGCTTGGCAGTGCGGGTAGCGGCAAGACAACTCTTGCCGAAGCAATGGTTTACGAGGCCGGCATCATCAAGCGTCGCGGCACCGTAGAGGGTAAGAACACCATGAGCGATTACTTCCCTGTGGAACAGGAGTATGGCTATTCGGTGTTCTCAACTGTTTTTCATGTGGAGTGGAACAACAAGAAGCTGAACATCATCGACTGTCCGGGTTCTGACGACTTCGTGGGTGGTGCCATCACCGCTCTGAACGTTACTGATCAGGCTGTCATCCTCGTCAATGGCCAGTATGGTCCTGAGGTGGGTACGATGAATGCTTTCCGCAACACAGAAAAACTGAAGAAGCCTGTTATTTTCCTGGTGAATCAGTTGGATCGTGACAATTGCGACTTCGACCAGATCCTGAATAATCTGCGTGAGGTTTACGGCAACAACTGTGTTCCCGTTCAGTATCCCATTCAGACCGGTGCTGGTTTTAACAGCGTCATCGATGTGCTGCTGATGAAGAAGTACTCTTGGAAACCCGAAGGTGGTGCTCCTATCATCGAGGACATTCCTGCAGACCAGCTTGACAAGGCTAAGGAAATGAAGGCTGCTCTTGTGGAGGCAGCTGCTGCCGGTGACGACTCACTGATGGAGAAGTTTTTTGAGAGTGAGGACCTCACTGAGGACGAGATGCGTGAAGGTATCCGTAAGGGACTGGTAACGCGCTCTATCTTCCCCGTCTTCTGCGTCTGCGCAGGACGTGATATGGGTGTCCGCCGTCTGATGGAGTTCCTCGGCAACGTTGTTCCTTTCGTCAGTGAGATGCCTGTTGTCAAGAATGCTGCCGGCAAGGAAGTACCTGCTGATGCCAGTGCTCCCACATCGCTTTATTTCTTCAAGACAGGTGTTGAGCCCCACATCGGTGAAGTGAGCTACTTCAAGGTCATGAGCGGTGTCATCAAGAGTGGTGACGACCTGACTAATGCCGACCGTGGTTCTAAGGAGCGTATGGGTACGCTGTATGCCTGTGCTGGTGCCAATCGTATTCAAGTCGATGAGCTGCGTGCTGGTGATATCGGTTGTACGGTGAAACTGAAGGACGTAAAGACCGGTAACACGCTGAATGGTAAGGATGTAGATAACAAGTTTGACTTCATCAAGTATCCTAACTCCAAGTTCTCTCGTGCCATCAAGGCCGTTAATGAGGCTGAGACCGAGAAGATGATGGCAGCCCTGCAGAAGATGCGCCAGGAAGACCCGACATGGGTGGTTGAGCAGTCTAAGGAGTTGCGTCAGATTATCGTTCATGGTCAGGGAGAGTTCCACCTGCGTACTTTGAAGTGGCGTATGGAGAACAACGAGAAAATCATGATCAACTACGAAGAGCCGAAGATTCCTTATCGTGAGACCATCACAAAGATGGCTCGTGCCGACTATCGTCATAAGAAGCAGTCGGGTGGTGCTGGCCAGTTCGGTGAAGTACACCTGATAGTCGAGCCTTATACCGACGGTATGCCCGATCCTACATCATTCACTATCAACGGCCAGGAGTTCAAGATGAACATCAAGTCGAAGGAAGAGAAGGATCTGGAGTGGGGTGGCAAGCTCGTCTTCATCAACAGCGTGGTTGGTGGTGCCATCGATATGCGCTTCATGCCTGCTATTCTGAAGGGTGTGATGGAGCGTATGGAGCAGGGACCATTGACTGGTTCGTATGCCCGTGATGTTCGCGTCATCGTCTACGACGGTAAGATGCACCCGGTAGACTCTAATGAACTTTCGTTCATGCTGGCTGCCCGTAACGCCTTCAGCGCCGCCTTCAAGGAGGCCGGTCCTAAGGTACTCGAGCCTATCTATGATCTTGAGGTGCTTGTTCCTGGTGACTACATGGGTGACGTGATGTCTGATCTTCAGGGTCGCCGTGCCATCATTATGGGTATGGATTCTGAGGCTGGCTATCAGAAGCTCAGTGCCAAGATTCCTTTGAAGGAGCTGGCATCTTATAGCATTGCCCTGTCATCGCTGACTGGTGGCCGTGCATCGTTCACTACGACGTTCAGTTCTTATGAACTCGTACCGAACGACATCCAGCAAGAGCTCATCAAACAGCATGAGGCTGAGTTGAAGGAAGAGGATTAATCCTCTCATTTGCACCCCCGCATCTCCCTTTCCTAGGGAATTGCGGGGGTGCTTTTATATGGTGGGGTGAACAGCATATAAGTCTCTATACCTTAAAAACTGAATGAAGGCTTTTTTAGACAGAATCGGAAAATGGACGGGGTTGGTTGTAGTCATTTTGGCTGCTATTCTGCTGGAGGCTATTTTGGCCTTACAGTATAAATACTCCCGTGATTTAATGGAAAAAGAAATAGAGAAGCTTACCCTCACCGATTTGATAGCCTCTGCCTTGCGTATTGACAAGGAGCTGACGTGTGCAGAAGTGTTGCTGAACGGTCAGCTATGGCGAGCGGAGGATTATTTGTCTGATTCTAAGTTCTTGGAACAACTGCTCTATAATCTGGTGGATGACCACAATGACAACGTGATTGGTGCTGCCATAGCCTTCAAGCCTGAATATTCTCCTGAGAAAGGAAGTCTGTATGAGATATATGCCAGACAGTGGGAAGATACCATTAGAATCGAGCAGATTGGCTCCCCGAAACACGACTATACCAAGAGCGATTTCTATCAATCAGCCATTCTGGGCGATACTACCAAGTGGAGCTCACCCTATCTGGATGCTGAGGGTGCACATTCCGTTGTCACCACCTATTCTTTGCCGATATTTGACAAAGGTGGAGACCCTGTCGGTTTCCTGGCCGTAGACTTAGACACGAAATGGATTGGCGAAGTGGTGAACTACCGTCACACCAATCCTTCGTCGTTTACGGTGGTACTGTCTGAATCTGGACAATTTATTGCCGGACCTTCTGACAGTATTGCCAGCCCACAGCTGGTTGAAAAGATTGTGACGATGTTCAACGATAGTACCGTTGAACGCGGGTTAAGCAACAATGGACGTATCACGGTTTTTCCGTTCTATGATGAGGAAGCAGACCAGAAAGGTCATGTGTACTATGCCCGAAAGAAATCGGTACCTTATTGGCATATGCTTGTCGTTAGCTACGACCACGAGACGTTTGGCAAACTTGTTAGCATGCGCAAGCGTATCATGTGGTTTGCCTTATTAGGTCTCGCTGTATTGGGTTTTATCATCCACTTGTTTGCTGTCAACATCCGACGTTTGCATGCTACCAGAATGAATCAGGAACGCATTCACAACGAGTTGCGTATTGCCAAGGAGATTCAGCGTCAGATGCTTCCCCCAGAGAGTGGCATCAAGCGAGGCGATATTGATGTTTCCGGTCTGGTTGAACCGGCACGTGAAGTCGGTGGCGACCTTTTCGACTTCTTCCTGCGCGACGAGAAACTGTTTTTCTGTATCGGTGACGTTAGTGGCAAGGGAGTGCCGGCTGCTTTGGTGATGTCGGTCGTCCATTCCTCGTTCCGTTCGGCATCGACCCATGAGAATAATCCGTCACGCATCATGCAGACCATTAACGACACCTCCTGTCAAGGCAATGAGTCGTGTATGTTTGTCACTTTGTTCATTGGTGTGCTCGATTTGCTGACAGGACGGTTACATTATTGCAACGCAGGACACGATGTCCCCATGCTGATAACAAACGACGCTGTCAGCATGCTTCCGACAGAGTCAAACGTGCCCATTGGCATCTTTGACTATTACCTGTACACGTCACAGGAATACATCATACAACCTATGACGACGCTTTTCTTTTACACTGATGGCCTTACCGAGGCAAAGAACATCCATCGTAAGCAGCAGGGGTTGCCAAGAGTGACAAAAGCGCTTGAACAATACAGGCACTCCATACCCAGTGTACTGTTGGAGGAGATGAAGAACGAGACCTTCCGTTTTGTGGAAGGTGCCGAACCAAGTGATGACTTGACCATGCTTGCCATACGTTACACGCCACAGCTGGACGATTTGGTGCTTAATGAGTCAATCACTCTTGGCAATGATGTGAAACATGTGCCAGACCTTAACACCTTCGTGAAGTCCGTTACTGACTATATCGGCATTGTACCCTCCGAGGCCCGTCAGATAAAGCTGGCCGTAGAGGAAGCTGTTGTCAATGCCATAAACTATGCCTATCCGACGGGTAGCGAAGGTAAGATTACTGTTGAGGCACGATCGAACGGACAGCGCCTGCAGTTTGTCATCACCGACAGCGGCATTGCTTTCGATCCTACGGAAGTGACCCAAACCGACATCACTGTTCCTGCAGAAGACCGTCCTATTGGCGGACTGGGCATCCTGCTCGTGCGAAAGGTGATGGATTCTGTCAATTACGAACGTGTCAACGGTCAAAACGTATTGACGCTCATAAAAAATTATCAGACATCAGAACAAACAACAATATCCTAAACAATACTACAGTTATGAATACTAAAATAGAAGAAATAGACGACAAGATAGTTGTCACACTGGAAGGAGAGATGGACACTATGGGTGCCACCGAGGCAGAAACAGTCCTGCAGCCGCTGTTTAAATGTGGCAGCAAAGACATTGTCTTCGAATGCCGCAAACTGGAATACATCGCTTCCAGTGGTCTGCGTATTATGATTCAAATCTTGAAGAATGCCAAGGCAAACGGTTGCTCTGTCGTAATTCGTCACGTCAATGATGACATCATGAACGTGTTTTCCATGACTGGCCTTAACAAGAGTTTCACCATTGAGTAAATACAAACCGCTGCAAATCATTGATTTGCAGCGGTTTGTCGGATATCCCGAGTAGTCGATAGGGGAATCGAACCCCTATGCCAAGATTGAGAATCTTGTATCCTAACCATTAGATGAATCGACCAACATTTCAAAGATGTGCTCTCTTAGAGAAATCCCCTCGGTTGCGGAAGGAGGGGGATTCGAACCCCCGGTACGGGAACCCGTACGGCAGTTTAGCAAACTGCTGGTTTCAGCCACTCACCCATCCTTCCAAAAAGGAGGCCTTAAGCATCAACCGTGGGGTTATCTCCTTGATTGCGGGTGCAAAGGTAAGGAGTTTTTTTGAAACTACCAAATATTTTGCAGACTTTTTTTACTCTTTCTTTATTTTTCCATTTTTTTGCTGAGCGGAATACGGGACTCGAACCCGCGACCCTCGGCTTGGGAAGCCAATGCTCTACCAACTGAGCTAATTCCGCTTGGACTATGGAGAAAAGAAAGAGCCAGAACTTCGTTGGTTCTGACTCCTGTTTAAAGGAAGAGCCGATAGCCGGACTCGAACCGGCGACCCACGCATTACGAATGCGTTGCTCTACCAACTGAGCCATATCGGCAGCCTTTTAAAGAACTCTTGCTCGAAAGCGGATGCAAAGGTAGTAAAAAGATTAAAGATTAAAGATGAAAGATGAAAGATTTATCTGTGTCTTAATGTTTTTTAACCTTCGTGGGTGCTCTGCAACTTATTCTTGAGGTAGTGACCTGTGATGCTTTGCGGTTTAAGTATGATTTCTTCGGGTGTGCCGCATGCGACAAGCTGTCCTCCGCGGTCGCCACCTTCAGGTCCCATGTCAATGACATAGTCGGCGTACTTGA
Organism: Prevotella sp.; assembly: GCA_016286995.1. Classification (GTDB taxonomy): domain Bacteria; phylum Bacteroidota; class Bacteroidia; order Bacteroidales; family Bacteroidaceae; genus Prevotella. The sequence goes on along the minus strand of JAEEVA010000020.1, from coordinate 4,295 downwards.
TGATTTCCATGTTATGTTCGATGATGAGAATGCTGTGTCCGCGTTCTATGAGTGCATTGAACGATGCCAGCAGTCGCTCAATGTCGTGGAAGTGGAGACCAGTGGTGGGCTCGTCGAAGATGAAGAGGGTGGGATCCTGCTTCTCCTGTCCGATGAAGTAGGCTAATTTCACGCGTTGGTTCTCGCCGCCTGAGAGCGTGGAAGAGTTCTGGCCGAGTTTAATATAGCCCAGGCCGACATCTTGCAGGGGTTTGAGACGGGAGACGATGGTTTTGCACCCGGCAGGAGAACTGACAGGCACTTTTTTAGCGCTGGAAATGACATCGGAAGCACTTGGCTCCGAGAAGAAGGCAATGGCCTCGTCGATGGTCATGTTAAGCACGTCATCGATATTCTTACCCTTGTAGCGGACGTCGAGGATGTCGTGCTTGAAGCGATGACCATGACAGGCTTCGCAGTCAAGGACAAGGTCGGCCATGAATTGCATCTCTACCGTGATGACGCCGGCGCCCTTACATTCATCGCATCGTCCACCATCAGCATTGAAGGAGAAATACTGGGGTGTGAAGCCCATCTGTTTGGAAAGCGGTTGGTCGGCAAAGAGGTCGCGTATGGCATCGTAGGCTTTGACATAGGTGGCAGGATTGGAACGTGTCGACTTGCCGATGGGGTTCTGGTCGACGAACTCCACGCGTTTGACGGCCAAGTAGTCGCCTCCCAGCCCCATGTACTCGCCCGGGGCATCGCAGACATCGCCAAGGTGGCGCTTGAGGGCAGGGTAGAGGATGCCCTTGACCAGGCTTGACTTACCACTTCCTGAAACACCGGTTACGACGGTCATAATGTTCAGTGGAATCTGGACGTCAATGCCTTGCAGGTTGTTCATACGTGCGCCTTTGATCTCGATGGCCTGATTCCAAGGTCGCCGACTCCTGGGCACGGGTATGTCTTCTGTGTGTGTCAGATATCGTATGGTGTAGCTTTGGGGATTTTGGACTATCAGTTGGGTGTTTTGGGCATTTACGTCGCTGACGCTACCTTCGAAGACAATCTCTCCACCCAAGCGTCCTGCGTTGGGTCCCACGTCGATGAGGTAGTCGGCGGCACGCATGATTTCCTCGTCATGCTCGACAATGATGACGGTATTTCCGAGGTCGCGCAGTTCCTTGAGCACTTTGATGAGACGGTCGGTATCTCGGGAATGCAGGCCAATGCTGGGCTCATCGAGGATGTATAAGGAACCGACGAGTGATGATCCAAGCGACGTTGTGAGATTGATGCGTTGGCTTTCACCGCCAGAGAGTGAGTTTGAAAGGCGGTTCAGTGTCAAGTATCCCAAGCCGACGTCAAGCAGGAACTGGATACGCGAGTTGATTTCAGCAAGTAGCCGATGGGCAATTTGTTTCTCTTGCTCATTTAATTCCAGTTGGTCGAACCATTGCTTCAGTCGGATGACAGGCATTTGCACAAGGTCTGTGATGCTGCGTCCGCCAATCTTGACGTATTCAGCCTCGGGCTTTAAGCGTGTGCCGTGACACTTGGGACATGTCGTCTTGCCACGATAGCGCGCCAGCATGACGCGGTATTGAATCTTGTACTGGTTCTCGCGCAACATCTCGAAGAAGCTGTCAATACTGACGCGGTCGTACTTGTCGCGATTCTTGTCAGAAGGCAGCCCATGCCAAAGCATGTCCTTCTGCTTTTGCGTCAGATTGTAGTAGGGTTCGAAGATGGGGAAACTATTTCCGTCGGAATCACAATTTTCTTTTTGTGAAGCACGCCGGCAGAACTCATCCTGCCACATTTTCATCTTCTCGCCGTGCCAAGGCTGAACACAGCCGTCGTAGACTGACAAGGCGGTATTGGGGATGACCAGATGTTCATCGATGCCGATAATCTTGCCGAAGCCCTGACATTCAGGACATGCACCGGCTGGGGAATTGAACGAGAACAGTTGGTCGGAGGGTTCCTCGAACGACATGCCGTCAGCTTCGAAGCGCTGGGAGAAGTCGTAGGTAAGACCGGAAGGGGATACCATCAGGCGAAGCTCGCCGTGTCCCTCGTAGAAAGCGGTTTCAGCGGAATCGACGAGACGAGAAACCGAGTCTTTGGAGTTGTCGAGTGAGAGACGGTCGATAACGAGGTATGACTCTATATGGTCTAGATGATCCTGATGTTCTGCCAACCAGTCATCTATGCGGACGATGTTGCCGCTGACGGACATGCGGGCATAGCCGTTCTGAACGTACATTTGCAGCTGGCGTTCGAACGTGCGGCCCTCGACGGGAATGATAGGCGCCATGATGACGAACATGGTGCCGGGCTGGAACTGACGGGCCTGACTGACGACATCCTCGATGGAATGCTTGCGAACCTCGACACCACTGATAGGCGAATAGGTTCGACCGATGCGTGCATAGAGCAGACGCAAGTATTCGTATATTTCCGTCGTTGTGCCGACGGTGCTACGTGGATTGCGCGAGATAACCTTTTGTTCGATGGCGATGGCTGGCGGTATGCCACGGATGAAGTCGCACTCGGGCTTATTCATTCGCCCTAAGAATTGGCGTGCATAAGAAGACAGACTTTCCACGTATCGGCGCTGCCCCTCAGCGTACAGGGTATCAAAAGCCAGCGACGACTTGCCACTTCCGCTGACACCTGCAATTACCACGAGTTTGTTGCGTGGAATGCGTAATGATACATTCTTCAGGTTGTTAACCCTGGCTCCTTTTATCTCGATGTAGTCCATGAGCATTTCTTATATTATTAGAGTGCAAAGGTACGAATAAGCAATAAGAAATCCAAATATATTTGAGATTTTTCGAGCAAAATACCAAAGTTAAAAGACAGGCAAAAAAAGTGAGCCGACCAAATGGACGGCCCACTTTATTATCATTATTCCAAATTCTTACAGGATTGTCTTTACGGCTTCCAGCATGCCTTTCTCCTGAATCAGGTCGAGGAATAGCTTCACCATTGCGTTCAGACCAGCAACCTTGTTCAGGTTCTCCTGCCAGATGAACTCTGCACCGAGTACGCCGTCGGCTACCTTCTGTGTGTCGCCAGTAGCCCACAGTTCCTTCAGCAGGTCCATAATCTTCTGGTCGTCGTTGGGAACGATCTCCACACCATCGGCACGCTTGCCACCCTTGTAGTAGGTGATGATGGCAGCCAGACCGAACACCAGACCCTTTGGCAGTTCGCCCTTGCGCTCCAAGTATGTCTTCACACCGGGCAGGTCGCGAGCCTGGAACTTCGGGAACGAGTTGAGCATGATGCTCGTCACCTGGTGGTCAACGAACGGATTGTCGAAGCGCTCCAACACGTCGCCAGCAAACTTCTCCAGCTCTTCCATCGGCAGGTCGAGAGTCTGCATCAACTCGTCGAACTGTACTTTGTGGATGTATTTCGAGATGACCTCGTGGTTGCAGGCATCACGAACAATGTTGACACCGCTCAGGAAGGCAACGGGACTCAGCACGGTGTGCGGGCCGTTCAGCAGCGTCACCTTACGCTTGTGGTAGGGCTCTTCTGAGGGAACGAACAGCACATGCAAGCCTGCCTTGTCGGCGGGGAACTCGTTGGCTACCTCCTTCGGAGCCTCAATGACCCAAAGGTGGAAGTTCTCAGCCTGTACGACGAGGTTGTCGCGATAGCCAACCTTCTCCTGAATCTCGGCAATCTCCTTGCGGGGGAATCCTGGTACGATACGGTCTACGAGGGTAGCGTAAACGCCACAGCACTCGTCGAACCACTTCTTGAATGCTGCAGGCAGCTGCCACAATTCGATGTACTTGTTGATGCAATCCTTCAGTACGTGGCCGTTCAGGAAGATGAGCTCACAGGGGAAGATGATGAGTCCCTTCGTAGGGTCACCGTTAAAGGTCTGCCAACGGCGGTACAGCAACTGCACCAGCTTACCGGGATACGAACTGGCGGGTTTGTCCTCCAGCTTGCAGGTGGGATCAAAGGCGATACCTGCTTCGGTAGTGTTAGAAATCACGAAGCGAATTTCAGGCTGGTCAGCCAGTGCCATGAAGGCATCATTCTGAGAGTAGGGGTTCAGCGCACGGCTGATAACGTCGATGCGCTCCAGGGTGTTCACGGGCTTACCGTTCTCGCGGCCCTGCAGGTTTACGTGGTATAGGCAGTCCTGGCCGTTGAGCCACTCTACCATACCCTTGTCGATGGGCTGTACGACAACGACACTACCATTGAAGTTGGTCTTCTGGTCCATGTTCCAGATAATCCAATCTACGAATGCACGGAGGAAATTACCCTCACCAAACTGA
>JAEEVA010000019.1 GCA_016286995.1 Prevotella sp. | reverse complement strand
TACCCTCCACGAAGGCTCAAAGGATGGTCGCGCTTACACAAAGGTTATCAAGATGGTGAAGAGCCCGAAGACGGGTGCTTACATCTTCGACGAGCAGATGGTTCCTAACGAGGCCGTTAAGGACTTCTTTAAGAATTAATTGTATTTAAATCAGATAGAAAAAAGCTGAAATCGAATGTGGTTTCAGCTTTTTTTATTACCTTTGCCGACAAATAACGTTATTATGGGAATATTTGGATTTTTCAATAAGGAAAAAAAGGAGACGCTGGACAAGGGTCTTGAGAAGACCAAGACCAGTGTGTTCGACAAACTGGCCCGTGCTGTGGCCGGTAAGTCGAAGGTGGATGACGACGTGCTTGACAACCTGGAGGAGGTGCTGATAACCTCTGACGTGGGTGTTGAAACGACGTTGAAGGTCATTGAGCGCATTGAGGAGCGTGTGGCACGTGACAAGTATGTGTCGACGAGTGAACTGAATGCGATTCTGCGCGACGAGATAGCCTCGCTGCTGGCAGAGAACAATACCGATGACAACGACAACTGGGACCTGCCGGGCGACCACAAGCCATACGTCATACTGGTTGTGGGAGTCAACGGTGTGGGTAAGACCACGACAATAGGAAAACTGGCCTGGCAGTTCAAAGAGGCCGGCAAGAAGGTCTATTTGGGTGCTGCCGATACGTTCCGTGCCGCTGCCGTCGAGCAGCTCTGCATCTGGGGCGAGCGCGTGGGAGTGCCCGTCATCAAGCAGCAGATGGGCAGCGACCCTGCTTCTGTGGCTTTCGACACCCTGCAGAGTGCCAAGGCCAACGGTGCCGATGTGGTGCTGATTGATACGGCAGGCCGTCTGCACAACAAGGTTGGCTTGATGAACGAGCTGAAGAAAATCAAGGACGTGATGAAGAAGGTGTTGCCCGATGCTCCCGACGAAGTGCTGCTGGTGCTTGACGGCTCGACGGGACAGAATGCCTTTGAGCAGGCCAAGCAGTTTGCTGCCGTCACGCAGATTACGTCGCTGGCCATCACCAAACTCGACGGTACGGCCAAGGGTGGTGTCGTTATCGGCATCAGCGACCAGCTGAAGGTGCCTGTGAAGTACATCGGACTGGGCGAGGGTATGAAAGACCTGCAGCTGTTTGACCGTAAGGAGTTTGTGGACAGCCTGTTTAAGAATTGAAGAATTTAAGAATTTAAGAATTGAAGAATTGAAAAATTGAAAAATTGAAGAATTGAAGAATTGAAGTTCTTGAAGAATTGAAGTCATGAAAAAGACTTTTATTGAAGGCTTGGTTATTGGATTGGCCTGTGGCGCTTTTGCTGCATGTCTGTTCTTCTTGTTGTAATATATGATGAAGACGATTGACTTTATATCACTCGGATGCTCGAAGAATCTGGTAGACTCGGAGAACCTGATGGGACTCTTCGAGGCTCATGGCTATCATGTGACCCATGATTCCGATGACCCTCAGGGTGAAATCGTCGTCATCAACACTTGTGGCTTCATTGCCGATGCAAAAGAGGAAAGTATCAATACCATTCTGGAGTTTGCGCAGGCCAAGACCGAAGGACGCATCGAGCGCCTCTACGTCATGGGCTGTCTGTCGGAGCGCTATCTGGCCGAACTGGAAGCCGAGATTCCTGAAGTTGACGGCTGGTATGGGAAGTTCAACTATCGGCAGCTACTGAGTGATTTGGAGACCCACCCCCAGACCCCTCCCTTTATGGAGGGGGGTGATTACTCCAAGCCGTATTCTCCTCGCCCTATAGGGAGAGGTTGGGAGAGGGTCTTGACCACGCCCAGGCATTATGCCTACCTGAAGATTAGCGAGGGTTGTGACCGCCATTGTGCCTACTGTGCCATTCCGCTCATTACGGGACATCATCAGAGCCGTCCCATGCAGGAGATACTCGACGAGGTCCGCTGGCTGGTCAGTCAGGGCACGAAGGAGTTTCAGGTCATTGCCCAGGAGCTGACCTATTATGGTGTCGATATAGACGGCCAGCAGCATATAGCCGAGCTTATAGAGCAGATGGCCGACGTTGAGGGCGTGGAGTGGATTCGCCTGCACTACGCCTATCCGGCTCATTTCCCGTGGGACCTGCTGCGGGTGATGCGCGAGAAGAAGAATGTGTGCAACTATCTGGATATTGCCTTGCAGCACATCAGTGACCACATGCTGGAGCGTATGCGTCGGCATGTGACCAAGCAGGAAACCTATGACTTCGTAGAGCGCGTGCGTCGCGAGGTACCTGGCATCTGCTTGCGTACCACGCTGATGGTGGGCTTCCCTGGTGAGACTGATGAAGATTTCCGCGATTTGCTGGAGTTTACGAAGTGGGCCCGCTTCGAACGCATGGGAGCCTTTGCCTATTCCGAGGAGGAGGGAACCTATTCTGCTGAACACTATGAGGACGACGTCCCTGCCGATGTGAAACAGGCGCGACTGGACAAGCTGATGCGCATTCAGCAGAACATCAGCGCAGAGTTGGAAGCCGCGAAGATAGGGCAGACGCTGCGCGTTATCATTGACCGAGAGGAAGGCGACTGGTATGTAGTACGTTCTGAGTTTTGTTCGCCGGAAGTAGATCCTGAAGTGCTCATTCCCATTGAAGAGCAGCTGACCATCGGAGCCTTCTATGATGTACGCATTACAGATGCTGAAGAGTTTGATTTATACGCCACTACAATCTATGAATAACAAGGAATTTATTGCCGAACTGGCCGAGCGTATGGGCTATAGTGCCAAGGATACGCAGAAATTGGTGAATAATGTCATCAACGCGATGGGCGATGCCTTCCAAGAGGATAACGCCGTGATGGTGCCGTATTTCGGTGTCTTCGAAGCCAAGAAGAAGATGGAACGAGTCATTATCAACCCTGCCACGCAGCAGCGTATGCTGGTTCCGCCGAAACTGGTCTTGAACTTCAAACCCAACCAGACGTGGAAGGATAAACTGAAAGGAGGACAATAATTATGGGTAGACTGACAATACAGGATATAGCAGCCGTTCTTGTTAAGAAAAACGGCATAGACAAACGTGAGGCCGGCAAATTTGTTTCGACGATGTTCACCCTGATTCAGGAGCGTCTGGAGTCTGAACAGATTGTGAAGGTGAAGGGTCTTGGCACGTTCAAGTTGGTTGGAGTCGAAGCCCGCGAGAGCGTGAGTGTGCGTACTGGTGAGCGTTTTGTCATTAGTGGGCATTCGAAGATTACTTTCACGCCAGATGCCACGATGAAGGAACTGGTCAACAAGCCTTTCTCGCAGTTTGAGACCGTCATTCTGAACGATGGCGTAGAGTTTGAGGATATGAAGGTTGAAGTCGAAAGTGAGGAAGAAGAGCAGCAGCCTGTTGTGGAAGAAGAGCAGCAGCCTGTTGTGGAAGAAGAGCAGCAGCCTGTTGTGGAAGAAGGGCAGCAGCCTGTCGTTGAAGAAGAACAGCAGCCCGTCGTTGAGGCTGTAATATCACCGCTTGTGGAACAGCCCGTCGTGGAAGAAGAACAGCAGCCCGTCGTTGAAGAAGAGCAGCAGCCCGTTGTTGAGACTGAACAGCCTGTAGTGGAAGTGGAAGAGCCTGCTGACGATACGGAAGACTCTGGTCAGGAAACCGAACCTGTTGACGAAGAAACTGAAGAGGAAGAACGTCCTTGGGGAAGATGGCTGTTGTGTGGCTTAGGTGTGCTGGCCTTGATGGCGTTGTCGGCCTTTGGCGGCTACTATTATGGCAGCAGACAGCAGATTCTGCCTGTCATCGAGCCGGATACCATCGTTGTACACGACACGATTGCCGTTGCTCCCTCCGATACCGTTCCTGTCAAGACGGATACCGTAGAACAGCCAGAACAGCCTGCAGAAACAAAAACTGTAGAACAGCCCGAGAAAGTAGATAAGCCGGTTGTGGAACAGCCTGCACAGCCAAAGCCTGTTGAAACGAAGCCTGTTGTGACAAAGCCTGCAGAACCTGCTGTTGACAAATATGCAGCGAAGGATGATCGTGTCCGTTTGGGTGCCTATCGTATCGTTGGTCTTGAGACAGAAGTGAAAGTACAGCCTGGACAGACCTTCCGCAGCATCTGCAAGGCCTATCTGGGGCCTGATATGGAGTGCTATGTCGAGGTGTTCAACGACCTGCCGAAGAATCCTACGGTAAAGGTTGGGCAAGTCATCAAGATTCCCAAGGTTCAGGTGAAGAAAAAGACCGTCAAGAAGACTAATTAAAGGTCACGACGACGGGGCTTTCCACCTCTTTCTTCCATGCTGTCAGGTATTCGAACCAGTCTTTGGCAGTATGGTATCCGAATGTTTCCTTGTCTGACGTGTAGCAGACCTTATATGCCATGTGCTGACCATCGACTTTCAGCACATAGGCATAGTTGTCCTTGTTGGCAGGCTCTTCGCTGGCGATGTTCCTGTAGGGTACCAGCACGGCCAGTCCTACGGTCTCACGCTGCCATTTCGTGGTGTCGGTAGCAGGATAGTCCGTACCCCAGCAAGCACGCAGTCCCTGCTTGTCGCTGAATTCCTCAGAGCCTTTCACGTTGATGATGCCCGTTGAGAAACGGAGGGCGCTGACGTCCTTGTTGAAGAATACGTCGACATCCGTATCACGATGTCCGGCATATTGCGTATAGCGCAGAGTCATGTTGAGGGTGATGGGTGAGGGCTGATGGGTATCGGCTACTTGCCAGCCTCTGTCCACAATCTCTACGATGGAACGCAGGGGGCCGTAGCTGATGATGCGCTGGGTTCTTGAACGAACGGGTTCCACGAGTGTGGGCTTCTGTCCGTCCCATCCGCGAAAGGCTCCCAGTCCGAAGGTCTGACCCACCCAAAGCACGTCGTCACCATATCCGTTGGCCTTCTGCTCGTCGGTGGTATAGAACTGTGTCTCTTTTAGTTCCAGTCGTTTGTTATACTTACCATACAAGTCCAGCGTCTGACGGGCATCAAAGTAGATGCGGATACCGTTGAGCTCGCTTTCGAAGTCCACGCCGTGATGGTGCTGTAGGTTGTAGGTATAGGCAGCATCGCCCCTGGCCGTGATGGATTCTATGAAGTTGTTCTGCTGGTGTTTCTTCAGTGTCTTGTCTTTCGTGTTGGCCATCACCATCTCGGCATAGACACGGGCAGGGTAGGGACGTGGCTCACCCGTTTCGTAGAGCGTGACGGCATATTGCTTGGTTTCTTTTTTATCCAAATCAGCCAGGAAACAAAGCTCGTCGAACTGTTCGTCCTGATTCATGTCGTCCAGTTGGCAGGGGATTTCCTGTCCGTTCATTGTGACTAATGCTGACCTGACGTCGCCATATCCAGACAATGGTATGATGACAGGTTCGTCGGCGCGCACTTTGTTAATAGGATTGCTGACAGTCACACGAATGGTGGTCTGAGCTGATGCTGATAGGACGATGACAGCCGTTAGCATTGTTAAAAAAGTTTGTTTCATAGCACGTTTCTGTAGGATTTGTTTATGCAAATTTCACAAAATAGACGTGAAAGACGTAAAAATTGCACTTTTTTTTATCTTTTTTAGGTTAAAATTTGGCTTTTACAATATTTTTTAGTAATTTTGCATCGGATTTTAACAATTTAGCACTTTTAAGTGGTCAAAGTATACGGCATATTTTTTACCATCTTGTTGGTTTGCATTGGTTGCGAATGGCGTTTGAAGCCCAATACCGACGAGGTGGACAGCACTCAAATCAGCATTGAGCGCTATGACCGTATTGAGACCCTTTATCTCACCACAGGCGACTATTCTGCCCTGCAGCAGATGAACACGAGCTATCCCATGCAGACCCGCATGCTGATAGAAAACGTGCTGCACATCGGTAAAGTAGATGACCCAGACATCAACTCCAAATTCCTGCATTTCTTCCAGGACTCCACCCTGCAGGTCATGCTCGACGACGTCCAAAAGTTCTATGCCGACGTTGAAGACCTGAATGAGGAGCTTTCCTCGGCATTCAGTCGCCTGAAGTATAATATCCCCACTTTGGAGATTCCTCGGATTTATACCCAAGTAGGCAGTTTTGACCAGAGTGTCATCATCGGCAACCATACGCTAGGTATCAGTCTCGACAAGTATCTTGGTGCCGACTATTCCTTCTATCAGGAACATTATGATGCCCGTCAGCGCTCTTTGATGACCCGTGAGATGATAGTTCCCGACTGCGTGGCATTCTATCTGCTCAGCCTCTATCCGTTGTCGCCCGAGGAACAGTCGCAGGAGAGCCGTGACCGCCATATGGGTAAGATACAATGGGTGGTCAATCAGGTGATGAACCGCACCGTATTCTCTAATACCTTTGTCGACCATGCCGACCAGCAGATGAAAGAACACCCTGCTATGACCGTTGCCGAATTGTTGGAGAGTTGAAATTTCCGTCATCGTTTACGTACTTTTTTCCATAAAAAATGCTCCGTTATTCGTAAATATCGGAAATATTCACTATTTTTGCAACTCGAATAAACGAACATATCTAAAACAAACAAAATAACAAAGCTATGAAACAATTCAATGACAAGAATTTCGTCCTGGAAACTGAAGTCGCCCAGGACCTGTATCACAATCATGCAGCCAAGATGCCCATCATCGATTATCATTGCCATCTCATTCCTGAAATGGTGGCTAACGACCATCGCTTCAAGAGCATCACAGAACTGTGGCTGGGTGGCGACCACTACAAGTGGCGCGCTATGCGTACCAATGGTGTTGACGAGCGCTACTGTACAGGCAAGGATACCAGCGATTGGGAGAAGTTTGAGAAGTGGGCTGAGACAGTACCCTACACCCTGCGCAACCCCCTGTACCATTGGACTCACTTGGAGCTGAAGACCGCCTTCGGTATCGAGAAACTGCTGAGCCCCAAGACTGCCCGCGAGATTTTCGACGAGTGTAACGAGAAGCTGAAGCAGCCTGAGTTCTCGGCACGTGGATTGATGAAGCACTATAATGTCGAGTGTGTATGTACCACCGACGATCCCGTCGACGACCTGCACAACCACATCGAGTATGCTAAGCACAAGGCTCAGGACGACCCCATGATGATTCCCGCCTGGCGTCCTGACAAGGCCATGAATATCGAGAAGCCCGAATTCCCTGACTACGTCCATCAGCTGGAGAATGTCAGTGGGGTTACCATTACCCGTTTTGCCGATATGGTCGACGCCCTGCAGAAACGTCACGACTTCTTTGCCGCTCAGGGCTCAAAGCTTTCCGACCACGGCATCGAGGAGTTCTATGACGAGGAGTATACTGACTCGCAGATAGAGACTATTTTCGAGAAGGCTATGCGTGGTCAGCAGCTGTCGAACTTGGAGATTCGCCAGTACAAGAACTGCTTCCTCACCCGTATGGCAGAGATGGACGCCGATGCTGGCTGGACACAGCAGTTCCACTATGGTGCCATCCGCGACAACAATACCGCTATGTACAATCAGCTCGGTCCTGATACAGGTTTTGACTCCATTGGCGAGTTCAATACCGCCAAGGCTATGTCGAAGTTCTTGAACAAGCTGAATATGGAAGGCAGGCTTACGCGTACCATATTATATACATTGAACCCCTGTGCCAACGAGGTCATCGCTACTATGCTCGGCAACTTCCAGGGTGGCGAGCCTGGCAAGATTCAGTTTGGATCAGGCTGGTGGTTCAACGACCAGATGGACGGCATGATTCGCCAGATGAATGCCCTTAGCGTGCTTGGTCTGCTATCACGCTTCGTGGGAATGCTTACCGACAGCCGCTCGTTCCTTTCTTATCCCCGTCACGAGTATTTCCGTCGCATTCTCTGCAACCTTCTGGGTAACGACGTTGAGAAGGGACTGCTGCCCGACGACCGCGAACTGCTGGGTAAGATGGTTGAGGACATCTCCTACAACAATGCCCGTCGCTACTTCCAATTCTATTAACGAGTACAACTTTTTTTTGCATCATAAACCGCTCAGGAGGCCATCCTCTTGGGCGGTTTTTTTCAAGGCTCAATCGAAAAAGCAAATAAAATATTTTGTATTGTTCTCACTTATTCGTACCTTTTCGCTATGCGAGAGGGTACTCACGTTCGAAAAAACTCAAATGTATTTGGTTTTTTGCTCACTTATTCGTACCTTTTTCCCTATGCGAGAAGGTACTCACGTTCGAAAAAACTCAAATGTATTTGGTTTTTTGCTCACTTATTCGTACCTTTGCAGGCGTTATGATAGAAGTTAAAGTTCAAGACGTAGCATTACGGCAAGCAGTAGGCGAGGGGATGGATGCCTTTGTCGACTGTTTCGTAAAGGCCATCAAGGAGGCTATTGGCGGCGAACTGACATCTGAAACGCTACCCCAGCTGACCAGCGACCAGGTGACGCTGTTGGCGTGGGACGTGCTGCACGAGGAAGTGATGGATGGAGGCTTCATACAGCTGATTCACAACGGCTATGGTCCGTTCATCTTCAAGAATCCGTTGGCCAAGGCCCTCAAACTTTGGGGGATGCGCCCGCTGTCGAAACTCATCTATGATGCGCATTCGCTCTACGTGAAATATGGTGCTCAGCTGGAGCGTGACTGCAGCGATGAGGAATTCATGGCGCTCTTTGAGCAGTATCCTGAGTTCGATGATCTTGACGACACGTTTGTCGAGGAAGAAGAAAACTGGACAAACGACATAGCGCACTACATTGACGAGCATATTGAACGATTTGCAGAAGTTATTGAATGATTGAGTAGTTGTCATGAATAAGGAAGAAGAACTGATCAGGAAGAAAAGTCCTGTGAACATCAAGAATAAAAAGGCCTCGTTCGAGTATTTTTTCATCGAGACCTTTACCGCTGGCATCGTACTCACGGGTACGGAGATTAAGAGCATCCGTCTGGGCAAGGCTTCGCTGGTCGACACCTACTGCACTATTATCAATGGTGAGATGTGGGTGAAGGGTATGAATGTCTCGACCTACTTTTATGGTTCGTACAACAACCACGAGACGAAACGCGACCGCAAGCTGTTGTTGACCCGTCGTGAGATACAACGTCTTGCATCGGCTACGAAGCAGACGGGCTATACTATCGTACCCCTTTTGATCTTCATCGACCAGAACGGCCGCGCCAAAATGGACATCGCCTTGTGTAAGGGTAAGAAGGAGTTCGACAAGCGTCAGACGCTGAAAGAGAAGGAGGACCGTCGGGAAATGGATCGTGCGATGAAAGTTTATAAGTAAGGAGTTAGAAGAGGATAGAAGGAGTTAGAAGAAGATAGAGGATTATGAGACGAATATTGACCATCGTATTGTTGTTGTCCGCAATGCTTTTGTCGGCACAGCAGAAGCGTGAGTTTAGAGGTGCTTGGATTCAGTCTGTAAACGGACAGTTCAAGGGTGTGGGTACGGAGCAGATGCAGCGTACCCTAAGCTACCAGCTCGATGTGCTGAAGAAAGACGGCTGTAACGCCATCATCTTCCAGGTACGCCCTGAGTGTGATGCCCTCTACGAGAGTGCGCTGGAACCGTGGAGCTACTATCTCACGGGTGAACAAGGCACTTGTCCCTATCCCTACTGGGACCCGCTGGCGTGGATGGTCAACGAGTGCCACAAACGTGGAATGGAACTGCATGCGTGGATTAATCCCTATCGTGCCAAGACCAAGGTGGCTCATCGCAATGCCACGAACCACGTCGTCGTGCAACATCCTGAATGGACCTTCGATTACGACGGTCTGACGCTGCTCAATCCGGCCCTGAAGGCGTGCCGTGACTACATCTGCGATGTTGTCCGCGATATTGTCAGACGCTACGACGTTGACGGCCTGCATATCGACGACTATTTCTATCCTTATCCCGTGGCTGGCGTACCTATTCCCGATGCTGCCGACTTTGCCGCCAACAACTACGGTATCAGCAATCTCGGTGATTGGCGCCGTCAGAATGTCAACCTCTTTATCGAACAGCTCTACAAGACCGTTCACGACACGAAGCCCTGGGTCAAAGTGGGCGTCTCGCCTTTCGGCATCTACCGTAACCAGAAGAGCGACCCCAAGGGAAGCCGTACCAACGGTCTGCAGAACTACGACGACCTCTATGCCGACGTCCTGCTGTGGGACCGCAATGGCTGGATGGACTATTGTGTGCCGCAGCTCTATTGGGAGATAGGCCATAAGGCTGCTGACTACGACGAGTTGATTCATTGGTGGAGTGCCAATCTGACACATACCAATCTGTATATTGGCGAGGATGTGGAACGTACCGTTAAGAATGCCGACCTGCACGACAGCAATCGTCATCAGCAGGCAGCCAAGATGACTTTGCACCGTCAGCTGCCACGCATCGGGGGTACCGTGCTGTGGTATGCCAAGGCTACCGTCGACGATATCGGCTATTATGGTACGGCATTGCGCACTAACTATTGGCGTACACCAGCCTTGCAGCCTGTCAGTAAGGAAATGGGCAAGAATATGCCTAAGAAGCCGCGTAAGGTGAAGGCCTTCAATTTCGACGGCCAGCGTGTCATCATGTGGCTGCCGCCGAAGAGTAAGGACTGGCAGACCGAAGTCCGTCAGTATGCCGTCTACCGCTTTGACAAGGGTGAGACGGTCAATACCGACGATGCCTCGCATCTGGTGACGCTGACTACCGATACCTACTATGAATTGCCTGATACCGAACAGGTGCCTTGTGTCTATGTCGTCACAGCGCTCAACCGCGTGCAGAACGAAAGTAAATTGGCAAAAGTGAAAGTGAAGAAGTAAAGACATCGAATAAATTAACTAATAGATTTAACAAATTATGTGTGGAATTGTAGGTTATATTGGAAAGAAGGAGGCTTATCCCATTCTGATAAAGGGCCTTCGCCGTCTGGAATATCGTGGTTATGACTCAGCAGGTGTCGCTTTGATAAATGGCAATTCGGAGCTGAACGTTTATAAGACTAAAGGTAAAGTAGATAATCTGACGGAATTCTGTCAGGACAAGGACGTGAGCGGTACTATCGGTATTGCCCATACCCGTTGGGCTACGCATGGTGAGCCGTCGTCGCGTAATGCCCACCCGCACTATTCCCAGAGCCATAATTTGGCCATCATCCACAATGGTATCATTGAGAACTATGCCGACATCAAGGCCAAACTCATTGACAAGGGCGTCGAATTCAAGAGCGATACCGATACAGAGGTGCTGGTACAGCTCGTCGAGTATATCATGAACAAGAAACATCTGTCGCTGTTGGAGTCCGTTCAGGTGGCTCTCTATCAGGTTATCGGCGCCTATGCCATTGCCATCATTGACAAGCGCGACCCCTCGCAGATTATTGCTGCCCGAAAACAGAGTCCACTGGTGGTGGGTATTGGCGAAGGCGAGTTCTTTTTAGGCAGCGACGCCAGTCCCATCATCGAATATACCGACAAGGTGGTTTATCTTGAGGATGGCAACATCGCCGTCATCCGTTTAGGCGAGGAACTTAAGGTGGTTAGTATTCTTGGTGAAGAGCAGGAACTGGCTGTCAAGACCGTCGACATTGACCTCGGACAGATTGAGAAAGGTGGCTATCCGCATTTCATGCTGAAAGAAATCTTCGAGCAGCCAGAGTGCCTGACCAACTGCATGCGTGGCCGAATCAACATGGAGGCCGACCACGTCACGCTTTCTGCACTCATCGACTTCCGCCGTCAGATGCTTGGAGTCAAGCGCGTGATCATCGTGGCCTGTGGTACGTCGTGGCATGCAGGACTTATTGGCAAACAGCTTATCGAGACCATCTGTCGCACACCGTGTGAGGTGGAGTACGCCTCGGAGTTTCGTTATCGTAATCCTGTTGTCGGCAAGGGCGACGTGGTTATTGCCATCAGTCAGAGCGGTGAGACTGCCGATACCCTCGCTGCCGTTCAACTGGCCAAGGAGCGTGGTGCTTTTATCTATGGTGTGTGCAACGCCATCGGCAGCAGCATTCCCCGTGCTACCGATACTGGTACGTACATCCATGTTGGTCCTGAGATTGGTGTGGCTTCCACGAAGGCCTTCACGGGACAAGTCACCGTACTCACCATGATAGCACTGGCCATGGGCGAAGCCAAAGGTACCATCGACCGTAACGAATATCTGAAGATTGTCCGTGGACTGAGCGAGATTCCCGATAAGATTCGTGAGGTGCTGAAGACCAACGACCATGTGGCCGACCTTGCGCGTATCTTTACTTACGCCCACAACTTCCTCTACCTGGGTCGTGGCTTCTCCTATCCTGTGGCTTTGGAGGGTGCCTTGAAGCTGAAGGAGATATCCTATATCCATGCTGAAGGTTATCCTGCTGCTGAGATGAAGCACGGACCTATTGCCCTTATCGACAGTGATATGCCCGTTGTGGTCATTGCCACGCACAATGCCATGTACGAAAAGGTGTTGTCGAACATTCAGGAAATCAAGGCCCGTCAGGGGCGTGTCATTGCGCTGGTGACCAAAGGCGATAACACCATTGCCCGTTTGGCCGACGAGGTTATTGAACTGCCCGACGTACTGGAGTGTCTGGAACCCCTCGTGGCTACTATCCCCCTTCAGTTGCTGGCCTATCATGTGGCTGTCTGCAAAGGGAAGAATGTTGACCAGCCCAGAAATCTGGCAAAATCGGTTACTGTGGAGTAAGAAATGAAAAATGTATAGCAAAAAGTAAGAAAACGAACAACAAGAAGAAAAAAGTGAACTGCGAAAACTAAAAAAATGTGTAAATATTTGGCGAAATGCTAAATAATAACTATTTTTGCACGTGAAATAATTAAACCTGTTAACTAATGGAGTTGAACGAAACCTTTGAATCACAAATAAACCGTAGTGATTATAAGATTTTGATTGTCGACGATGTCATCAGCAACGTGTTGTTGTTGAAGATATTGCTGACCAACGAGAAGTTTCAGGTATGTACGGCCAATTGTGGCAATGCCTGTATCGAACAGGCTAAAAAAGAACATCCCGACTTGATATTACTCGACGTCATGATGCCTGACATCAGTGGCTTCGATGCTGCCGTCATCCTGAAGAAAGACCCTGAAACGGTTGATATACCCATCATTTTCCTAACGGCTTTGAATAGTCCACAAGATTTGGTAAAAGGTTTCCAGGTTGGTGCCAACGACTTCCTGACCAAACCCTTCAACAAGGAAGAACTCGTCATGCGTGTCATGCACCAGATACAACTTGTGGCCGCCAAGCGTATCATTGTGCGCCAGAATGAGGAATTGCGCCGTACTATCAACAACCGCGACAAGATGTACTCTGTTATTGCCCATGACCTGCGCTCACCCATGGCCAGCATCCGTATGGTGCTCAACTTGGCTGTCAATGTGGTGTCCCCCGATCTCGTCGGTCAGGAGATTTTCGAACTTCTCGACAAAGCTAATCGTGAGTCAGAGGAAACACACGACCTGCTCGACAACCTGCTGAAGTGGACGAAGAGCCAGACCGGACGTCTGAACGTGGTCTATCAAGACTTCTACCTCGACGAGGTGGTACCAGGTGTCGTTGACATCTTCTCGATGATTGCCGAGATGAAGAAGATTTCATTGAGGTATATTCCTTCCGACGAAAAGCTTATGGTACATGCCGACAATGATATGGTGAAAACAGTTATCCGTAACTTTATCTCCAACGCTATCAAGTTTACACCAGAGGGTAAGGGCATTGACGTCTTTTACAAGCATGAAGGTGACTTTGTCCGCATCTGTGTTCAGGACCACGGTGTCGGTATTGCTGCCGACCGTATTGACAGCATCTTCCATAAGGGTGAGACGACTTATGGTACGGGTGGTGAGGAAGGCTCTGGACTGGGTCTTCAGCTTTGTCAGGACTTTGCCCGTAAGAATGGTGGCGATGCCTATGTGGAGTCTGTCGAGGGCGAAGGCTCAACGTTCAGCTTCACGATACCGCTGAAAAAGGAAGAATAAAATTAAGAATTAAAAATTATGATTAGCTTGTAGGCAGAAGTTACAGCCGCAAAGCTAATCATAATTTTTAATTCTTCATTTTTAATTCTTCATTTCGGTCTATTCACTCTTGAACAGGTCCTTGATGCCTCCGATGCTGCCCAGCAGGTTTGTGGCTTCGTAGGGCAGGTAGACGGTCTTGGTCTTGTCGCCCTGTGCCAGTTCTTGCATCATCTGGATGTACTTCTGTGCCAGCAGGTAGTTGGCAGGATTGGTCGACTTGCCTACAGCTTCTGTAATCAGCTCAATGGCCTTGGCTTCGGCTTCTGCCTTGCGAATACGGGCCTGAGCCTCACCTTCAGCATGCAGGATAGCCTGCTGCTTTTGGGCCTCGGCACGGTTAACCATAGCCGTCTTTTCACCTTCAGAAGCCAGAATTTCGGCAGCCTTTTCACCCTCTGACGTCAGAATCTGGGCACGCTTGTTACGCTCGGCCTGCATCTGCTTCTCCATGGCGTTCAGCACGGTAGCTGGGGGGACGATGTCCTGCAGTTCCACGCGATTAACTTTCACACCCCACTTGTCCGTGGCGTCGTCCAGCACGGCGCGCAGCTTGGTGTTGATGGTGTCGCGCGAGGTCAGCGTCTCGTCTAGTTCCAGTTCGCCAATGATGTTACGCAACGTCGTCTGTGTCAGCTTCTCAATGGCGTTGGGCAAATTTGAAATCTCATACACGGCCTTGAACGGGTCCACAATCTGGAAGTACAGCAGGGCGTTGATTTCCATCTGGATGTTATCCTTTGTAATCACGTTCTGTGACGGGAAGTCGTACACCTGTTCCCTCAGGTCGATGCTGTTTGAGTAGGCATAGCGTCCACGTGTCAGCACCACGATGTCCTTGGCACGGTCGATGAAGGGGATAATCAGGTTGATACCCGGATTCAGTGTGGCATAGTAGCGTCCCAGACGCTCAATAATCTTTGTTTCCGACTGTGGAATGATCACAAGTGCCATTTTGGCGAAGATGACCACCAAAACGACGATGGCAATTAATACATAGCTCATAATGTCCATAGTTTTAATGTTTATTGTTTAATGTTTATTGTTTAATGTTTATTGTTTATTGTATCATAATGTTTCTACAGTAATGATTGTGCTTTCGCGACCAATTACGCGAACGGTCTCGCCTACGGGAATGTCAGTGGTGCTAACGGCCTTCCACATGTCACCGTCTATCTGTACGTAACCGCTGGCATCGGCTTTGATGGCTTCTGTCACACGTCCAGTCCGTCCCAGCAGGGCGTCGGCATTGCTAGCCTTGTTAGGCTCGTTTTTGTGCAGCCACTTTAGTGCCACAGGTCTTACAAAAAAGATACTCAGCAGCGAGAAGATGGCAAAGATGAACAGTTGCCAGTATACGTTGATTCCCAGTGCAGCACCAATCAGCGCGAATACACCTCCAATGGAGAAGCAGATGATGAAAAAGTCACCTGACGAGAGCTCCAAAATCAGGCAGATGATGGCAACAATGGCCCATATCTGCCACATGTTTGCAATAAAATACTCAATCATAACTCAATATATTAAATGTTGTAACTTCTTAACTTCATATCTCCTTAACTCCCTTATATAGAGAGTACAAAGTCATCCCAGTCCTTTGTCGAGCCCTTCTTGCCAAACACCTTCTGGTAGAGTCGGCTGCGGGTCGAGGCTACGCTCTCCTTTGAGTGGGCCGTCAGTGTGGCGATATCTTTGGGTTGCATGCGAATCTTAATCAGCAAGCTCACGCGATAGTCCTGTTCACTCATGTTGTACAGGCTGTACAGCTTCTCGGTAAATCCTGTGTACACGCTATTAACCGCCTCTGCCAGTTCTGCCCAGTCACCCTCTGTCATGCTGCGTCCGTCGTTCAGATACTGCTTGGCTCGCAGCACTACTGGTGTGGAGAACAACGTGCCTACATTCTGCGAATGGTGCTCTATAACTGCCATTTTCTGCATGGCATGGATATTATCCAGTCGGCTTTGCAGCAGTTGTATCTTACGTCGGTTGCTTTGTATCACCACTATAAATAAGGTAATATAGAATACCGTGCAGATGATGAGCAGGAACAGTTCGCGATCAGTCAGTACCATAATCAATTACTATTTGACGATTGATGATTAACTATTTTGTTTTCGATGATGCAAAATTACGAATAATTTGTCATTCTTCCAAGAAAAATCGTTTGCAAAAGTTTTCAAAGTGCATTTTGCACACTTTTGCGAAGAAATTACATGAAAAAACGTCGTCTTTTCATTTTTTATTATTACCTTTGCACCCTCTGAATGAGAGTTTTGCGTGATATTTATGTAATTAGTGGTACTTAAAAAGAAATAAGTTGTGTTTGAAAATCTAAGTGAAAGACTTGAACGGTCGTTCAAGATACTGAAGGGTGAAGGAAAAATCACCGAAATCAATGTTGCAGAAACCCTGAAAGACGTGCGTAAGGCCTTGTTGGATGCCGACGTCAACTACAAGGTGGCCAAGAGCTTTACTGATACTGTGAAGCAGAAGGCCATGGGTATGAACGTGCTGACAGCCATTAAACCCAGTCAGTTGATGGTGAAGATTGTTCATGATGAGCTGGCTGAACTGATGGGTGGCAAGGCTGTGGAGCTGAAACTCGAAGGTCGTCCGGCCATTGTGCTGATGTCTGGTCTGCAAGGTTCAGGTAAGACGACGTTCAGTGGTAAGTTGGCCAATCTGCTGAAGACCCGTCAGCACAAGAATCCCTTGCTCGTAGCCTGCGACGTATATCGTCCTGCCGCTATCCAGCAGTTGCATGTGGTTGGCGAGAGTGTGGGTGTGCCCGTCTATTCAGAGCCTGACAACAAGAATGTAGTTGAGATAGCCCAGAATGCTATCCGTGAGGCCAAGCAGAAGAATTACAACGTTGTCATCATCGATACTGCCGGTCGTCTGGCTGTTGACGAGGAGATGATGAACGAGATAGCTACGCTGAAGGAGGCCGTCCAGCCTGATGAGACGCTGTTTGTAGTTGACTCGATGACGGGTCAAGATGCCGTCAATACTGCCAAGGAGTTCAACGACCGTCTGGATTTCGATGGTGTGGTGCTGACCAAGCTCGACGGTGATACCCGTGGTGGTGCTGCCCTGAGTATTCGTACTGTGGTCACCAAGCCCATTAAGTTTGTGGGTACTGGTGAGAAGATGGAGGCCCTTGACGTATTTCACCCTGAACGTATGGCCGACCGCATTCTTGGCATGGGCGATGTGGTCTCTCTTGTTGAGCGTGCCCAGCAGCAGTTTGATGAGGAAGAGGCAAAGCGTCTGGAGAAGAAGATTCGTAAGAATAAGTTCGACTTCGACGACTTCATGGGTCAGATTCAGCAAATTAAGAAGATGGGTAACATCAAGGACCTTGCTTCGATGATTCCTGGTGTTGGCAAGCAAATCAAGGACCTTGATATTGACGATAACGCCTTTAAGAGCATCGAGGCCATCATCCAGTCTATGACACCCAAGGAGCGTGCCAATCCTGACATCATCAATCAGAGCCGCAAGTTGCGTATAGCCAAGGGCTCTGGTACGAAGATTGAAGAGGTGAACCGTCTGATGAAACAGTTTGACCAGACGCGTAAAGTAATGCGCATGGTGGCTGGTGCCGGCAATTCAAAGATGGCACAAATGGCTGCTGCGATGAAGATGCGTGGAAACAAACCATTCTAAGAAATATGCAGTTAATTGACGGAAAGGCTACTGCCGCCACCATTAAGGCAGAAATCAAACAAGAAGTAGAAAGAATCGTTGCCGCCGGTGGCAAGCAGCCCCATCTGGCTGCCGTACTGGTAGGTCACGACGGTGGTTCAGAGACATACGTTAAGAATAAGGTACTCGCATGCGAGGCCTGTGGTTTTAAGTCTACGCTCATTCGCTACGAGGATGACATCACAGAAGAGGAATTGCTTGAATGTGTGGACCGTTTGAACCGTAATGGTGATGTTGACGGTTTTATCGTTCAGCTGCCTTTACCCAAACATATCGACGAACAGAAGATTATTGAGGCCATTGACTATCGAAAGGACGTCGATGGATTCCATCCAATCAATGTGGGTCGCATGGCTATAGGTTTACCTTGTTTCATTTCTGCTACTCCACTGGGTATCATTACGTTATTGAAACGCTATAACATTGAGACCAGTGGCAAGAAATGCGTCATTTTGGGGCGTTCGAACATTGTCGGTAAACCGATGGCACAGCTCATGATGCAGAAGCAGTATGGCGATGCTACTGTCACCGTTTGTCATTCGCGTTCGAAGACTCTTAAGGAAGAGTGCCGTGAGGCCGACATCATTATTGCTGCTATCGGACAGCCCAACTTCGTGACCGCTGACATGGTGAAGCCTGGTGCTGTCATCATCGACGTTGGTACCACCCGTGTTCCAGATGCTACGCGCAAGAGTGGTTTCCGTCTGAACGGCGACGTCAAGTTCGACGAGGTCAGTCCCAAGTGTTCATTCATCACCCCAGTTCCTGGTGGAGTAGGTCCCATGACTATTTGTTCGCTGATGAAGAACACCCTTGCTGCTGGCAAGAAAGAGTACTATGTTTAGTTTTTAGCTCATCGTTGTGACAGCAGAAGAATATTACCAGAAAGGCAATGCGGCTCGTAAACGTGGCCAATGGCACGAAGCCATCAACAACTATATCCGTGCCATAGACCTCGACCCTGACAGTCCTGCTGTTGAGGCCAAGCGTATGCTTGACGACATTATGGCTTACTACTGCAAGGATTTGTACAACCCATAGGGTATGCATATTCCTATCTAGTACATTATATACTATAAGGTACGCGTAAAAAGGATGATGAACCAGATGAATCTTGAACAGTATACGCTGGCTGTTTGCGCTATAGCAAGACAGGCTGGCAAATATATCAGAGAGGAACGTCAGAAGTTCTCTTTGGACAGTGTGGAGCGTAAACATGCCCATGACTATGTGTCGTATGTCGACAAAGGGTCGGAAGAGTGTATCGTGAAAGCGTTGCGTGAATTGCTGCCTGAAGCAGGATTCATCACTGAGGAAGGGACGACAGAATGTGAAAAGGGGGAAATGAGCAGTGAACAACCTGCTTCTGCCCAGCCGTCCTTGACTTGGGTGGTTGACCCCCTTGACGGCACGACGAATTTCATTCATGCCTATGCTCCCTATGCTGTGTCGATAGCGCTCATTCAAGGTCAGGAACAGCTGATAGGTGTTGTCTATGAAATATGTGCCGACGAGTGCTATTATGCCTGGCTGGGTGGTGGAGCTTACTGCGAAAGGAGAACTGCGAAAGGAGAACTGCAAAAGGAACGGCTACATGTTGGTACGAGTGCCATCAACGATGCCCTGCTATGTCTGCAGTTGCCTTACAATAGCGATGCCTACAAGCCCGTCATTACTCGTCTTATCGCCCATTTCTATGGTCATGTGGGCAGCATCCGCATGATAGGTTCTGCTGCTATGGCATTGAGTTATGTTGCTGCAGGCCGGCTCGACGGCTATGCAGAGAAGTATCTCGGCCGGTGGGACTTTATGGCTGGCAGTCTGATTGTGAAGGAGGCTGGCGGTGTGGTGACCGACTATGAGGGGTCTGCCCATTTTACGCAGGGTGACAGTGTTGTTGCTACGAATGGCATCATCCAGCAGGATTTGTTGGCTGCAATAAAAAAATAAAAGAAAATGAGTTTTTTCTTTTGCTTTTTCCTCACTTATTCGTACCTTTGCACATTGAATTCGAGATTTTAATGCATTAAACTCTATAATTATGGCAAAAATGAAAGGCGCCATTGTGGTGGATACTGAAAGGTGCAAGGGATGCCAATTGTGCATCATCGCTTGCCCCCAGAAAGTTATCGCCCTGGCTAACAAAGTGAATCTGCACGGCTATCCCTACGTGGAGGCTGTCAACGAGGAGGCCTGTGTGGGCTGTGCTTCGTGTGGCATTGTCTGCCCAGACGGGTGTATCACCGTGTATCGTAAAAAGATGGAGGAGTAAGCTATGGCAGAAGAAAGAGAAGTTGTGTTGATGAAAGGCAATGAGGCTATCGCCCATGCTGCTATTCGTTGCGGATGCGACGGCTATTTCGGCTATCCTATTACTCCGCAGAGTGAAGTGATTGAGACGCTGGCTGAGTTGAAGCCTTGGGAGACCACTGGTATGAAAGTGGTACAGGCTGAGAGCGAGCTGGCATCGATTTACATGGTCTATGGTGCTGCCGGGGCCGGTAAGCGTGCCATGACTTCTAGTTCATCTCCTGGTATCGCTTTGATGCAGGAGGGTATCACTTACATGGCTGGTGCCGAGGTGCCGGGTGTATTTGTCAACGTGCAGCGTGGCGGTCCTGGCCTGGGAACTATCCAGCCTTCGCAGGGTGACTATTTCCAGGCAACCCGTGGTGGTGGTAATGGTGACTATAAGGTCATCGTGCTGGCTCCGTCGTCAGTACAGGAGATGGCCGACTTCGTGGACCTCGCCTTTGAGCTGGCTTTCAAGTATCGCAATCCCGCTATGATTCTGAGCGATGGTGTCATCGGTCAGATGATGGAGAAGGTGGTGCTGCCCCCGTTCAAGCCCCGTCGTACGGACGAGGAGGTTATCAAGCAATGCCCATGGGCCTCGACTGGTAAACCCAAGAACCGTGAGCGTGTGGTCATTACCTCTTTGGAGCTGAAGCCCGAGATTATGGAGCAGCGCAACATCGCCCTGCAGGAGAAATATGCCAAGATTCAGGAGAACGAGGTGCGCTACGAGGAGCAGCTGATGGACGATGCCGAGTATGCCATCGTGGCCTTCGGCTCTGCTGCCCGTATTGCTGAGAAGAGTGTAGAGATTGCCCGTGAGCAGGGCATCAAGGTCGGTCTGTTCCGTCCCATCACCCTGTTCCCATTCCCTGAGAAGCAGATTACTGAGTTGTCGAAGAAAGTGAAGGGCATCCTCGTCGCCGAGATCAATGCCGGACAGATGGTACAGGACGTTCGCCTGGCTGTGAACGGTGCCATTCCTGTTGAGCAGTTCGGCCGTCTGGGTGGTATTGTTCCCGATCCAGAAGAAATTGTGGAAGCACTTAAAAAGGTAATGTAAGAAAATGGATAGAAATCAAATAGTTCAACCCGAGAACATCGTCTGCAAGAAGCCGACGCTGATGAACGACAACAATATGCACTATTGCCCAGGCTGTAGTCATGGTGTAGTGCATAAGCTCATTGCCGAAGTCATCGAAGAGATGGGAATGGAAGACAAGGCTGTGGGTGTTTCACCCGTAGGCTGTGCTGTCTTTGCGTACAACTATATAGACATTGACTGGCAGGAGGCTGCCCATGGTCGTGCTCCCGCTATTGCTACTGGCATCAAGCGTTGCTGGCCCGATCGTCTGGTATTCACCTATCAGGGTGATGGTGACCTGGCTTGTATTGGTACCTGCGAGACCATCCACGCCCTGAACCGTGGCGAGAACATCGTCATCATCTTCGTCAACAATGCCATTTATGGTATGACGGGAGGCCAGATGGCTCCCACGACGCTCATTGGTCAGAAGACTTCGACCTGTCCTTATGGCCGTGACCCTCAGTTGCACGGTTATCCCCTGAAGATGGCAGATATCGCTGCCGGTTTGGAAGGTACCTGCTATGTCACTCGTCAGAGTGTGGAAAGTGTTGGTGCTATTCTGAAGGCTAAGAAAGCTTTGCGCAAGGCATTTGAGGCTTCGATGGCTGGCAAGGGAAGTTCACTCGTTGAGTTTGTTTCTACTTGTAACAGCGGTTGGAAACTTACTCCCGCCAAGGCTAACGAATGGATGAAGGAGAACATGTTCCCCTTCTATCCCAAAGGAGACCTCAAGGACACTACGAATGAATAAATATAACAACGGATTACACGGATTTAGCGGATTTATTATGACGTAATTATCTGTGTTGTTCGTTGTCAAATAATAGCAAGAAGTATGAAAAAAGAGATAATTATTTCAGGTTTCGGAGGTCAGGGTGTGCTCTCGATGGGTAAGATTCTGGCTTATAGCGGACTGATGGAGGACAAGGAAGTGACTTGGATGCCTGCCTACGGTCCTGAACAGCGTGGCGGTACAGCCAACGTGACGGTCATTGTCAGCGACGATCGTATTTCGTCGCCCATCCTCAGCAAGTATGACGTTGCCATCGTGCTCAACCAACCTTCACTGGACAAGTTCGAGCCGAAAATCAAGCCTGGCGGCATACTCATCTACGACGGCTTCGGCATCATCAACAAACCGACGCGCAAGGACATCACCGTTTATGAGATCAATGCGATGGACAAAGCTGCCGAGATGAAGAATGGTAAAGTTTTTAACATGATTGTCCTCGGCGGACTGCTGAAGGTTTGTCCTGTGGTGGGTACTGCCGGTGTGGAGAAGGCGTTGAAGAAGACGCTGCCTGAGCGTCATCATAGTCTGATTCCACTCAATATGCAGGCCATTGAGGAGGGCGGCAAGATAATTGAAAAAATTTAGCGTTTTTCCTAAAAAAACAGTGCATTTTAGAGCAAAATACTTGAATTAGGTCAAAAAATAGCCCTAAAAATGCACTTTTCTGTCGTTTTTTTTGGAAGTTATATTTTTTTTTATTTATTTTGCAGAAAATTTAGAAAGAAACAGATTATTTTTATTTTTTAAACTAATTAATTTAGTAACAATGAAAAAGTTATTTTTAATCATGGCTGCAGCTATGCTGACAGCAAGTGCAAGTGCCCAGCGTACTACTATTACTGCTAATAAGGCACAGGACAACTGGTACATTGGCATCAACGGTGGTGTTGCCACTGCTATGAACAAGTTTAAGATTCCTACTGCTTCTGCGACTGGTCTCCTGACTGGTACTGAGGATTATGGTTTCATGAAGGGCGTTGTTCCTACTGTAGGTGTGCGCATCGGTAAGAATCTGACTACCGTTTTCGGTTTGGCAGTTGATGCTAGCGCTTACTTCGAGGGCTCTAACAAGTCACTGATGAAGCGTTCTACTTTTATTGATGGTTTCACTGTTGACGCTATCGCTACCATGAACCTGAACAACTTCTTCGCTGGTTATAAAGGCGAGCCCCGTCCTTTCGAGGTTATCGCATTAGCCGGTGCTGGTTATACTCGTTCACTCGGTAAGTGGAGTGCTGACGACGTCTACAAAGGCTCAAACTGCAAGTCTAGCGGTATCAATGTAAAGGCTGGTCTTGACTTCGCTCTGAACCTCGGTGCTGCCAAGGCTGTTCAGGTTTATCTGGAGCCCGCTGTGGTCTTCGGTGGTCTGGCTGCTAACTGGGCTAACCCCTTCAAGAGAGAAGTTGATCCCGTTGACGGCAAGAAGAAGTACAACGGTCTGTTCCAGCTGACCGCTGGTCTTAACTACAAGTTCATGAACAGCAACGGTACTCACAACTACAAGATTGAGGAGCTCCGCGACCAGGCTGAGATCGACGGTCTGAACGCTAAGATCAACGAGCTGCGTGCTGACGTTAACTCTAAGGATGGCAAGCTCGCTGCTAACGCTCGTGAGATTGCTGACCTGAAGGCTAAGCTTGCTGCTTGCGAGGCTCGTCCCGTACAGACTATCGTTGAGGAGAAGAAGGAGAACATCCTGCAGCCCATGGTTATCTTCCGTCAGGGTAAGAGCACTATCGACGCTGCTCAGTATGCTAGCATCGAGATGGTTGCTAAGTACATGCGCAACCACAAGGACGCTAAGGTTATCGTTCGCGGTTTCGCTTCTCCTGAGGGCAACGCTGAGCTGAACCAGAAGCTGTCTGAGGCTCGTGCCGCTTCTGTGAAGAACGCTCTCATCAAGAAGTATAAGATTGCTGCTGACCGCATCTCTACTGAGGGTCTGGGTGCAACCGATAAGATTTCTGAGGAGAACGACTTCAACCGTGTTGCTATGTTCATCGACACCACGAAGTAATTCACTTATTAATCAATAAAGAATCCCGCAGATGAAAGTCTGCGGGATTTTTTTTGTCTGTTCCTTTGGTGCTTTACTTGTTTTTTTGTAACTTCGCAGCGGAAACAAACTCTTAGAACAAGATGAACAAGCTATTGACTATTGTCGTTGCCCTGCTGCTGGGTAGTTTGACGGTGCAGGGACAGCGCTTCTGGCTCGGAGCCGACATCAGTGGCACCACCGACTTGGAGCATCGAGGCGTGCAGCTGCGCAATGCACAAGGTGAGCCGCGTGAGTGTACGGCTTTGATGCGCGAGTTAGGGCTGAATGCCGTGAGGCTGCGTGTATGGGTAGACCCTAAGGAGCATGGTGGCTTTTGCGACAAGGCAGATGTGGTGCGAATGGCCTTGCGTGCCAAGGACTGGGGCATGGCTGTGATGATTGACTTCCACTACAGCGACTGGTGGGCAGATCCTGCTCAACAGAATATCCCTACAGCATGGAAGGAGATGGACTACGAACAGATGAAGCAGGCCCTGGCTGACCACACCCGTAATGTGCTGACAGCCATCAAGGAGGCTGGGGTAGAGGTGCGCTGGGTGCAGGTTGGCAACGAAACGACCAACGGCTTCCTGTGGCCTATGGGTCGTGCCCAGGAGAATATGCGCCAATATGCCGGACTGACCGATGCCGGCTATCAGGCCGTTAAGCAGGTGTTTCCACAGGCGCAGGTCATTGTGCATCTCGACTGTGCCTGCGATCCTTATCGCTATGATTTCATCTTCGACGGTCTTGCGAAGTATTATGCCCGCTACGATATGATCGGCCTGAGCGTCTATCCCTATTGGGATATGAAGGGCGGACACACCCAGTCGTGGCAGGAAACAGTAGAGAAGGCTACGCAGAACATCAACCGCTTGTGGCAGAAGTACCACAAACCCCTGATGGTTGTCGAGACGGGCACTGAAGCTGCCAAACCTGTTGAAGGCAAGGACATCATAGCAGCCATTATCGATATGGCCCGTAACCATTGTGGCGGCCATTGTCAGGGGGTGTTCTATTGGGCACCCGAAACCGACCGTTACTACAAACTGGGAGCATTCCAGAACAACCGCCCCACGGCTATCATGGATGCTTTTACGGAAGCAGCTTCCTCATTTTGACAGACAACTCGGAAGCAGCTACCTTATTGATAGAAAATACGGAAATACTACCTCATTTTGATACACATCTTCGTGAGGTCGTCGCTGGGTTCGGCACTACCGACAAAGTCCTCGACGGCTTTGTGGATGGCCTCTGATGTTTGGCGGGCATCGCCCAGGTCTTTTTGCAGCAGGGCCTTCAGGCGTTCGTCGCCAAACTGTTCCTGATGAATATTCTCAGCCTCGTTAATGCCGTCGGTATAGACGAAGAGCGTCTTGCCGTGCATGTCGTCCACCTTCTCGCCGGCAAACTCCACCTCGGGCCACAGGCCGATGGGTGCGTTCGACTCCATCTTCATGAACTGACCGTTGAGTAGGGGAGGGTTGTGGCCGGCGTTACAGTATTCCATATGACCCGACTTCAGGTCGATGAGTCCGATGAACATCGTGACGAACATGCCCTGGTCGTTGTCCTCAGCCAGTGCATGGTTCAGGCGTGTGGCAATGGTATCCGGCTGTAGCTTGCCGTCCACCAGCGTACGGAACATACGTGTCACCTCCGCCATATACAGGGCTGCCGGCACACCTTTGCCGCTGACGTCGCCTACGCAGAAGTACAGCAGGTTGTCCAACAGCGCATAGCCGTACAGGTCGCCGCCCACCTCCTTGGCAGGGGTCATCATGGCATAGAGGTCCACATCCCTGCGACGTGGGAATACGTGCGGCAGCATACGCTTCTGAATGTCGCGGGCAATGCGCAGCTCACTCTCTATGCGCTCCTTCGCCTTCGTCGTCTCCTCCAGCTTGTCGTAGGCCTTCAGCAGTTCGCTGTTCTTGTGCTTCATCTCCTTCGCATGCCGCTTGCTGCGATACAGGTAGACGGAGAGGAACGCAATGATGAAGGCAGCCAGAATACCGCCGGCTGCAAGCATCGTCTGGTCCTTGGCCAGCTCCTGCTCCTTTGTCTCGTTTTCTGCGTAGGTGATGGCCAGTTCCGTGTCGAACTCGTTCGTCTGCGAACGGGCTTCCGACGACTGGATGGAGTCAATCACCGCGCGGGTGCGCTTCTGCCAGTACAGGGCCTGCTGGTAGTCGCCCATGTGTTCGTATATCGAAGCCTTTTGGGCACATTTGTTCTGCTGGTGTATCAGTTTCTCGGTACGCTGCAGGGCGAGGTTCCACTGTTTGCGGTTTTTGGCCTGATAGACGTTGATGAGCTCACCGAACAAGCCGCCCTGTCCACCGTGCTCAGCCATCAGCTGGGCACGTTCCTTATAAGCCTCCTCGAAACCGATGCTGTCGCCCTGGTTATAGCGGGCCAGACACTTGTACGACCACGCCGTAATTTGGTTCATGGGAATGATGCCCGGCTCTTCAAGCGCCTTGTGGGCATACTCCTTCACCTCTTCGTAGTCCTTGCGGTGAAAGGCCGTCTCACACAGTCCCAGGTAGCAGGGTGCCGCACTCTCCTCGGGCAGGTATTTCTTCTTCAGTTTCAGCGCCTGCTGGAAACTCTTCTCGGCCAGTCCAATGTTACCCGACTGCTCGCGGATTGTACCCAGTGCAAACGTGGCGAAATACATGCCCACATTGCTCTTATTGGCTTTGGCATGATGGTAGATATCGTGAGCCATCTGCACACCCTTCGAACGGTCCACATATTCGAACATATAGATGGCCTCATAGCTGCATGCCCGGTAGTAGGTCTCCTGATAGTCGGAGAACTCGGTGGCGTCCTTCACTTTCTTCACAGCCTCGAAATAGTTGTCCGTCTCACGTGCACTATAGGCGCGATATGCCTCGTCGGTCAGACTCTGGAGCTTCGGTGGCAATGCCTCTTCAGCCAATGCGTGCAATGTCCCTGTGGTCAGCATCAGGAGCATCATCAGCAGATGGTATATTTTATTCTGCACAGATTAATAGTTGTAATTTTTGCTGCAAAGATACGAGAAAAACAGCAAACATGCTTGATTTATATTAAGTAATATAGGTGAGCAACGTGAATTTAACGTTATTTAATCAAAAATTACTTAATCTGCCAGACTAATTACCTAACTTTGCAGCGTCAAATAAAGGTAAATATATTATTAGTATGAATCGGGTAAAATTTTTAGTTATGACAGTAGTCGCCATGATGACTACAGTAAGTGTTAATGCTCAGAACGTTGACGATGAACCCAGAAACCAGATTGCTATCTCCTATGGTTACATGTCGAACTCGAACTGGATTGACGCCTTCGAGAACTTCAGCGAAGCTATAGTGGGTAGCAGGGCTGACAACGAAACGTTCATTGGTCCTATCTCTGTCGAGTATTTCTATCGTCTCAACAATCCCCTTGTTAACGTCGGTGCCATCGTGGCTTTCGGTCTGTCCAAGGAGGACGTTCATGGTGCCTACGATGGTGATTTGAAACACAACTATTACACGTTTATGCCGGCCATGAAGCTCGACTGGTTCCGTCGTGAGCATGTTGCCATGTATTCGAAGATTGCTGCTGGTATCACCTATCGCACCGAGAAGATAGACTATAAAGGACAAAGAAACGACTACACCGACAACAGCGTCCACTTCAACTGGCAGCTGACCGGTTTTGGTGTTGAGTTCGGTAGCCGTGAGTTCCGTGGCTTTGTCGAGGGTGGTTTTGGTGAGCAGGGTCTTTTCCTCGCCGGTCTGCGCTGTCGCTTCTAAAAATAGAAAGAGAACATAAATAGTCCGTACCTTCCGACATGAGGGTGCGGACTTTTTTGTATTGTTGTCCTGTCGATGATGGTGCAAAAAGACAGTAGAAATGAAGAATTTCCGTTTTTTTGTTGGCGTTTATAATAAAAAGGTGTACCTTTGCAAGCTAAAATAGGTATAAAACGAAGATACAAATGAAACATCAACTGAGAAGCAGTATTTGTACTGAAGGCAGACGCATGGCTGGCGCCCGTGCTTTATGGGTGGCTACTGGTATGAAACACGAGCAGTTCGGCAAACCCATTATTGCCATTGTCAACTCGTTTACGCAGTTTGTGCCCGGCCATACCCATCTGCACGAAATCGGACAGATAGTTCGCGAGGAGATTGAGAAGCTTGGCTGCTATGCTGCTGAGTTCAACACCATCGCCATCGACGACGGTATTGCCATGGGACACGACGGCATGCTTTACTCGCTGCCCTCGCGTGACATCATTGCCGACTCGGTAGAATACATGGTCAACGCCCACAAGGCCGACGCCATGATCTGCATTTCGAACTGTGACAAGGTGACCCCAGGCATGCTGATGGCTGCCATGCGTCTGAATATTCCTGCCGTCTTCGTCAGTGGTGGCCCTATGGAGGCCGGTCGCTGGCGTGGCGAGAATGCCGACCTGATTACGGCCATGGTGAAGGGTGCCGACCCCAGTGTCTCTGACGAAGAGATGAAGGAGATAGAACAGTGTGCTTGTCCTGGTTGCGGCTCGTGCTCAGGCATGTTTACCGCCAACAGCATGAACTCCCTGACGGAAGCTATCGGACTCTCGCTGCCAGGCAACGGCACCATTCTGGCTACCCATACCAATCGTGTCGAACTCTTCATGCAGGCTGCCCGTCAAATCGTCAAGAATGCGCTGGCCTACTATGAGGACGGCAACGAGAGCGTTTTGCCTCGCAGCATCGCTACCCGTCAGGCGTTCCTCAATGCCATGACACTCGATATCGCCATGGGTGGCTCTACCAATACCGTCCTGCACCTGCTGGCAGTAGCTCAGGAGGCTGGGGTAGACTTCACGATGAAGGACATTGACGCCCTGAGCCGAAAGACCCCTTGTCTGTGCAAGCTGGCTCCCAACACGCAGAAATACTCTGTTCAGGAGTGCAACCGTGCCGGTGGTATTTTAGGTATTTTGAACGAACTGAACAAGGGCGGCCTCATTGACGGCTCGGCTATCCGTGTTGACGGCATGACGTTGGCGGAGGTCATGGAGAAATACGATATTACTAGAGATTCTAGAGAATCAAGAATTTATTATTCCGCTCCTGGCAATCGTTTCTCCACCAAGATGGGTTCGCAGTCGGAAGAGTGGGATAGTCTTGATACTGACCGCGAGAATGGCTGCATCCGCGACCTGGAGCATGCCTATACCAAGGACGGTGGACTGGCTGTGCTCTTTGGCAACATCGCTCAGGATGGCTGTGTGGTGAAGACTGCCGGCGTCGACGAGAGCCTGTGGCACTTCGAGGGTCCTGCCGTTTGCTTCGACTCTCAGGAAGATGCCTGCGAGGGCATTCTGGGTGGTAAGGTGAAGAAGGGCGACTGTGTGGTCATCACCCACGAAGGTCCTAAGGGCGGTCCTGGCATGCAGGAGATGCTCTATCCCACGAGCTATATCAAGTCGATGCACATGGGTAAGGAGTGTGCGCTGATTACCGATGGCCGTTTCTCGGGTGGCACCAGTGGCCTCTCCATTGGCCATATCTCGCCTGAAGCTGCCAATGGCGGTAATATCGGCAAGATCAAGGATGGTGACATCATCGTCATCGACATCCCAAACCGCAGCATCAATGTGAAGCTGAGCGACGAAGAGCTGGCAGCCCGTCCACAGCAACCGCTGAAGCGTAACCGTGCGGTTAGCAAGGCTTTGCGCGCTTATGCCCAGAGTGTTAGCAGTGCCGACAAGGGAGGCGTGAGAATTATAGAATAGTCACTATAGATACTATAGTAACTATAGGAACTATAGAAAAAAGGAAAGATTATGAGAGACAGAATAACTGGTTCGAAAGCGCTGATGAGGGCGTTGCAGGCCGAAGGGGTGAAGACCATTTTCGGCTACCCTGGTGGCAGCATCATGCCTACCTATGACGCGCTGTTCGACTACACGCGAGGTGAGAAGAAATGCTTCGACCATATCTTAGTGCGTCATGAGCAGGGTGCCGTCCATGCTGCTGAGGGCTATGCCCGCGTCAGCGGTGAAGTGGGCGTAGCCTTGGTGACCAGTGGACCGGGTGCCACGAATACGTTGACGGGTGTGGCCGATGCCATGCTTGATTCTACACCTATCGTGGTCATTGCCGGACAGGTGGCCATTGGTGCGCTGGGTACCGATGCCTTCCAGGAGGTAGACCTCGTGGGTGTGGCTCAGCCTATCAGCAAGTGGTCGTATCAGATACGCCATGCCGAGGATATTGCCTGGGCCGTCAGCCGTGCATTCTATATTGCCCGTAGTGGCCGTCCCGGTCCTGTCGTGCTCGACTTCCCGCGTAATGCACAGGTCGAGGAGATTGACTGGGAACCGAAGAAGGTAGACTTTATTCGCAGCTATGTGGACCGTCCGAAACTGAACATGGATGCTGTCCGTGAGGCTGCTGAGCTCATCAACAATGCCAAACGTCCTTTGGCGCTGGTGGGGCAGGGTGTAGAGCTGGGTAATGCCCAGGACGAGTTGAAGGCATTCCTTGAGAAGGCCGACATCCCTGCAGGCCGTACCATGCTAGGACTCTCGGCGCTGCCTTCAGACCATCCGCTGAACGTCGGCATGCTGGGCATGCATGGCAACTATGCCGTCAACCTGAAGGAACAGGAGTGCGACGTGCTCATTGCCATCGGAATGCGTTTCTCCGACCGCGTGACGGGCAATACGAAGACCTACGCCAAGCAGGCCAAGGTCATCCATCTGGATATCGACCGCTCAGAGATAGACAAGAACGTGAAGACCGATGTCGCCATTGTGGCCGACTGCAAGGAGTCGTTACCCGCCCTGACGGATTTGCTCAATAAGAATAATCATGCAGAGTGGCGCGAGACGTTCAAGGAGCTGGATGACAAGGAACGTGAAAAGGTCATCGAGCCAGCCATCCATCCCAAGGACGGTCCGTTGCTGATGGGCGAGGTGGTCAATACTGTGGCTGAGCAGGCTCCTAAGGGGACTGTTTTGGTGACGGATGTTGGTCAAAACCAGCTATTTGCAACGCGTTACTTCAAGTATCCCGAGAAGCGCAGCATTTGTACCAGTGGTGGCTTGGGAACGATGGGTTACGGCATGCCGGCAGCCATCGGAGCCACGTTTGCCACCGACCGCACCGTTTGCTGTTTCATGGGAGACGGCGGCTTCCAGATGTGTATCGAAGAGCTTGGCACCATCATGGAGCAGCAGGCTCCCGTGAAGATGATTCTGATGAACAACCACTATTTGGGTAATGTGCGCCAGTGGCAGGACATGTTCTGGCTGCGCCGCAAGTCGTTCACGAAGATGCTCAACCCCTGTTACGAGTTTATCGCCAAGGGTTATGGCATTCCTTACGAGGCTGTCACCGACCGCAAGGATCTCTGCGCAGCCGTTGAAAAAATGCTGGCCACGAAGGGCCCGTTCATTCTGGAGTGTGCCATCAAGGAAGACGACGACGTGCTGCCCATGACACCGCCGGGCATGAATGTCAACGATATGATGCTGGAAATTTAGATAATTGACAATTGATAATTGACAATTGATAATTATAATGGAAGAAAAGAAGAAATTATATACCCTGCTGGTGTACTCAGAGAATATCGCGGGTATTCTGAACCAGATTACTGCCGTTTTTACACGGAGACAGGTGAATATCGAGAGCCTGAACGTGTCGGCCAGCAGCATCGAGGGTGTGCACAAATACACCATCACCGCCTGGAGCGACGAAGACCAGATTATCAAGATTACCAAGCAGATTGAAAAGAAAATTGATGTGGTGAAGGCCAACTACTTCACCGACGACCAGCTGTTTATCCGTGAGTCAGGACTGTACAAACTGGCTACGGACAAAGTGCTGGAGACTCCGGAAATCTCGCGCACCATCCGCCGCCACGAGGCCAGCATCATTGAGGTGAACCCCACCTATACCATCGTCATGAAGCATGGCATCACCGAGGACATCATCTCCCTCTATCGTGCTCTGAATGAGTTCGGCTGTGTGTTGCAGTACACCCGCAGTGGTCGCATTGCCGTGACCCGTGGCATGCAGGAGCAGGTGAGTGATTTCCTCGCTGAACGCGAGAATAAAGTGAAAAGTGAAGAGTGAAAAGTGAAAAATTTGCTACCGCATGTAATAACTTTGATTTTGCTTCAGAATGGATAAAATAGGACGATACGAATTTATGGCCGAGCCGTTCCACTGCGACTTCAGCGGACGACTGTTTATGGGCCATTTGGGCAACCACATGCTCAATGCTGCCGACTTCCACTCGTCGGCACGTGGCTTTGGCATGAAATACCTCATGAGCATCAACCGCTCGTGGGTGCTGTCGCGCCTGGCCATCGAGATGACTGAGATGCCCCAGCAGTACACCAAGTTCAACGTCGAGACGTGGGTGGAGTCGGCCATGCGCTATTTTACCAGCCGCAATTTTGCCGTCGTCGGCCAACAGCCAACAGCCAATGGCCAACAGCCCAAAGTTTACGGCTACGGTCGCAGCATCTGGGCTATGATAGATACCGAGAGCCGTCAGCCAACGGACATTTTCAGCATCGACAATGGTGCCATCAACAACTGGATTGTCAAGGACAAGGAGTGTCCCATCGACAAGGGTGGGCGAGTGAAGATGGGCGACACGGCTGAGCTGGTGCGCACCATCGACACTCACTACAACGATGTCGACATCAACGGCCACATCAACAGCGTGAAGTATATTGAGCACGTGCTCGACCTGTGGCCCCTCGACTGGTATCGCGAGCACAGCATCAAGCGTTTCGAGATTGCCTATGTCGCTGAGGCTCATGCCGGCGATCAGCTGTCGTTCTATATGGAAAAGGAAGACAATTCCCAGACCGCTGCCCCCTCACCTCTGACTGCTTATAATATTCGCATTGTCCGCACCGACGGCACCGAGTGCTGTCGCAGTAAGGTCGTGATGAAAGATGTGAGAATTGAGAGGTAAGATTTCAATGTTCAATGTTCTAAAAAAGTTTATGTTTTTAAAGTTTACTAGTATGAATACAATTAAAACGTGGATGACTGCCCTTCTTTTCTTTGCGGTGGCTGGCACTACTGCTACGGCTCAGACTGCTGAGCAGTTCAGTGTGTCCACCCTGAATGTCGATGGGCTCCCCAAGCGAATTCTTGTTTTTAAGGTCAATGCTGACGGTCCTGGTGATGACGGGTCGGCGCGCATTGGCAAGTATTTCCAGAAAAAAGGCTACGACCTGGTGTTTATGCAGGAAGACTTCAATTATCACAGGGTAATCACTGTGCTGATGGAGGATGACTATAAGTTTGACACGTGGACGGGTGATGTCGATGTAGTAGACCATTCCATTGATTTCCTGCACCTTCAGAACCACCGTTTCGAATGTGACGGTCTGATGGGTTGTTGGAAAAACGATTTGACAGTGACGCCAGGCAGTCCTGTAGCGTGGACTCAGAACTTTGGCAAGTTCAGTCATGCTATGGACGAGATGGTCACCAAAGGCTATCGTCGCTATGAGGTTACCCTGCGTGGCGGCTCACGCATCGTGGTGTACAATATGCACATGGATGCCAGCGACGATGCCGATGTGGATGACGGCTTGGACACTGAGGACAAGAACGCCCGTATGGCCCAATGGACCCAGTTGAAGGACGACATCATGAGCCGTCTTGACAACCGTCCGGTGATTATCGTCGGCGACGTCAACAGTCTTTACAAGCGCGACAACGTCAAGGGCCAGTTCATTGATGCCATTCGGAGCACAGGCCGTGCCACCGTTTCCGATGTGTTCATCGAGTTGCAGAAGAACAATGTGTATCCCACCTACACTCCTGACATCAAGCTCAAGGACGAAGACCTTGAAGTTCTGGCAGGTGAGACGCTCGACAAGATTCTCTATATCAATCCTGTTAACGGCTCGAAGCTCAGACCCATATCCTTTGCCGTCGACCAGGAGGGCTATCAGTATGATGGCAAACCCCTTGGCGACCACTATCCCTTGTCGGTAGTCTTCCAAATCGATCCCTCCAGTGCAGCCATTGCCGAAGCGGAGAGCGAGGGTGTCAACGACTCCTCACCATCCAGCTTCTGGAACATGAACGGTCAGCAGGTGACGCGGCCTTCTACAGGACTGTATATTGAACGTCAGGGAGACAAGACAAGCAAGCGAATCATAAAGTGAAAAGTGAAGAGTGAATAAATAAAAGGGAAAAAATGAAAAAGACTATAATCACCCTATTGGCGCTCGTCAGCTGTGTGCTGACAGCGATGGCCCAGAATCCGACATATACTATTCTGGCAGAAGCCGACACTACTATCAAGACGCGTGCCGGCGATGTGACGCTCTATTCCCGTGATGTACGACGCTACGTGTACGAGTATCCCTCGAAGGATGTTGACGGCCAGCCCGTCACCATCAGCGGCGTTATCATCATCCCTGCCGAGATAGCCAACGGCACGACACCGTGTGACGGCATCATGCTCTTCAACCGTGCCACACTGAGCAGTCCTGAAGAGGCTCCCTCGACGGGTAAGGCCCAGTTGCTGAACGGCCTGATAGCCAATCCGTTGAAGCCCAACTACATACTGATCATGAGCGACTTCATCGGCTACGGCTCTTCCATAGACCGTTTCATGTTCTATCATAGTGGTGACGTCAATGCCCGTAACTCTTTAGACGGTCTGCTGGCAGCCCGTCAGTTGCTCACCGACAAACAGATCCCCATGGGTAAGTACCTCTTCAATTTGGGTTTCTCGCAGGGAGGTTCTGAGAGCCTCTATGTGGCCAAGTTGCGCGATATGGAGTACAAGGACAAGGGAGTCACCTTCACCAAGACCTTTGCCGGCGGCGGTCCTAC
This sequence comes from Prevotella sp., assembly GCA_016286995.1. Lineage (GTDB taxonomy): Bacteria > Bacteroidota > Bacteroidia > Bacteroidales > Bacteroidaceae > Prevotella. The sequence goes on along the minus strand of JAEEVA010000019.1, from coordinate 19,668 downwards.
CGACTATGCCGTCGCCTATAGGGAATATGTGAAGAAAGACTATTGTGAAGACCGTAAGGACGTCATCATGATGATGATTTCCTGTGTCGAGAACTGCCACATGAACATCGACTACCACGACCTGTTCAAGGAGCCGTTGGCATCCGGTGTTGGCGAGTTTATCAGAACCAAGTCGAAGTCGACACTCGGCGACCTCGGCGTCACCATCGACGGTAATCTCAGCGACCTGATACAGCCAGCCTATATGGATTTGGAGAGCGACAAGGCCAAGGCGTTCATCGCTGAACTGGAGAAGATCAACCTCATGAAAGACTGGGACATCGACCTCACACAGCGTTACTTCATCGAACACAGCCGTCACGACAACTATGTCCCCATCCAGTGTGTACGTGCCATCATTCCCTGGATGACGGAGAAAGGCTTTACGCCCAGCTTAGTGCCAGGCAAGACCAATCTGCAGACCAATACCCTCGTTTTCAAGCTCAACCACACCCTTTCTGCCATCGTCTGGCTCATTCAGACCGTTGCAGCCATCCAGGTGTGGCCTGTGGTCTATTACGAAGGCGCCCAGAACCGTTACTATCACGACATCGTCAAGGACCTGAACCTCATGAAAGTCATCAAGACCCTTGAGAAGTGGGGTATCAACCTGCGCAAGATGATTAACGATAACAGTGCCCCACAGTTGGACGTCCTGCTGAGCGAAGGCTTTGAAGACGGCACCATCGACCCCAATGGTAGTGTCGCTCAGCCGATTGGCGGCTCTAACAGAGGCATCTTAGACCTCGTTCCAGGACTGGCCGACATACTGTCCAAGGTTGACCTGACCCCCGACGACCTTGAAGAGATGCTCACCGACTCCGGCATCACCATGGTTGACCTGCTGCAAGCCTACCTCTATCTGAAGTCGTCGGATGCGCCTGAGAACACTGATGTCCTTGGTATGGAAGAAAGCTTGGAAGCTCCCCTCTATCTGATGCGCTACTACGAGCGCGAGCTCTCTAACTGGTTCCTGCTGGGAGGCTTCGATGTCATGTACGACAATTGGGGACTGTAATAAAGGTATAAAAGTAAAAAAAAGTGCGGAAATCCTTGCATTTTCGCTCTTTTTTTTGTATCTTTGCAACAAGAAAGGATTGTGTTCCTGTTTTCGCGATCCAGATTATTTCACATCCGAAACACATGCAGACCCTTCGCTCCGCATATACCGAGCGCCTGCCCAGCAAATGTTGGGCGGGCGTTCTGCGTTTGCGGGGCGGGCGCCCTGCATGAGTTTATGCCGTGCAAACCTATAGTTTATGCCGTGTAAACCTATAGCTTGCTCCGTGCAGGCAGGTCACTCGCTCCGTGCAGAAGGTCACTCGCTCCGTGCAGACGAGTCAATTATCCGTTTAATCCGCGGTCGTTTTAAGCATGCGAAAGCTATATTGCTCTTTTTTTTCTTTTTTTTTATACAAATGTGCAAAAAAAAGTGTCTTTTTTCTTTGTCGTTTACAAATTTTTTATTAGCTTTGCGTCAAAATTAACAAACCTAATATATTGATGCTAAAGAAAACAAACATATTTATTGTGCTTCTGATTGTTGTAGGAAGCCTTTCTGTAAGGGCACAGCATATAGCCATTAACAACAACCTGCTGTTTGATTTGGCAGGAACTTTCTCGGCTGGTGTCGAAATTCCATTATCCAAAAGCAACACACTGGAACTGTATGGTAGCATACGTCCTTGGAAGCGAGAGGATGAGAGTGTTCATAAACATTGGACGGCACAGGCCCAGTTCCGTATCTGGCCTTGTCAGGTGATGAACGGATTCTTCTGGGGACCCTATGCCCACGGCGGTCAGTTCAACCTCGGCAACAAGGACGTATTGTTCGGCCTGCTGAAGGGTCTGAAGCCCAATCGCTATGAGGGATGGTTTCTCGGCGGCGGCTTGGGAGTGGGTTACGAATATGCGCTGGCCAGGCACTGGAACGTTGGTGCTGAGATTGGCGCAGGCTACACTTATATTAATTATAAGAAGTACGCGTGCGAGAAGTGTGGTGCCCAAATGGATGATAACGACTATCACTATATAGGCATTTCGCGATTGGGTTTAAGCATCATCTACGTCTTTTAACTTTAGAACACTATCAAGACAATGAGAATACGATCCTACATATTACTGTTACTGATGCCCCTGAGCATTGCAGCATCTGCCCTACCTGACAAAGACAAGGGGGACGCAAAGAATAAAAAGTACGACTATGTGATGAAGGTCGACCGTTCGGCTATGGCCGTGGTAGACGGCAACGTGGTCGTTTCGTTGCAGCTGACAGCCATTCAGGATGTCCCCATGACCCAGTCGGTCATTATTGCTCCTGAGTTGGCAGACGACAGCATCACCCTGCGAAAAGCTGAGTTCCCGCTGATTTTCATCAATAGCCGTAATCAGCAGATTTACTTTGAGCGTGAACTGAAGAACGACTTCCCTGATGCCCTTGCCTTGCGAAAGAAGAATGGTGAGGATTTGCATATCACCTATCTCCGCAGTATCAAGTACGAACCTTGGATGGACAATGCCGTACTGAGGGTGAAGAAGCTGAGTTGTGCCTGCAAGGACTTCAAGGACAGGGGCGAGGAGATTCTGGCTACATTTAAGAAGGAGGAGCCCGTCATAGAGCTTTATCCCGTTTACCTCCTGCCTCCTGCCGACAAAAGTGTCAAGGTGCGTGAGGAGAAAGGTTCTGCCTATCTTTGCTTCAGGGTCAACAAGTGGGACATTCTGCCCGACTACCTGAACAATCCTGCCGAGTTGCAGAAAATACATAATTCCGTGAATGTCGTCAAGAACGACTCTAACGTCAGCATCCGTAAGATGGTTATCGAGGGTTATGCTTCGCCAGAGGGTTCCAACAGCCATAACATCATGCTCAGTGAGAAGCGTACTGAGGCGCTGCAGCTTTATCTGGAACGTACAGGCAAGGTGAAGGGCATCAGGCTGGAAGCCAGTGGCAAGGGTGAGAACTGGGATGGTTTCGTGAAATACCTGAAGAGCCATGATGCCGTCCCCCAGCACGACAAGCTGCTCAGCATCGCTACGAGTAGTGCAGAGCCCGACGTGAAGGAAAGACGCATGCGTACGGAGGCTGCCGAAGGTTATCAGTACGTGCTGAAAAACGTATTCCCAGAATTGCGCTGTACCAATTATAACGTGATCTACACCGTAAGGCCCTTCACTGTTGACGAATCGGAAGTGGTGTTCGAGACACGTCCCATCAACCTGAATCTCAATGAGATATACAAGTTGGCCGACAAATATGCCCAGGACGAGCAGAAGTATTACTCCATCATCCGCAAGGCCTATCTGCTCTATCCGCAGGACTCGTACATCAACCTGACGATGGCTTATCTCTCTATCAAGAAGGGCGAGGCCGACCAGGCTGCAGAGTATCTGGCTAAGGTGAAGGATTGTCCTGAGAAAACGCTGAACGAGGGTATTGTGGCCTATCTGAAGGGCAACTTTGACGAGGCTATACGGTTGACGGAACTGGCCAAGAGCCAAGGGTTGGCAGAGGCCTCACAGCAGCTGATAGAATTTGGAAAAATTAAAAAGGCAAAAAAGTAAATTAAGAAAAAAGTAATAACAAATACGTGAGAATTATGTTCCATTTCAGTAAAAATGTTTTGCCCCTATTCATGGCGATAGCTTGTCTTTCCAGTTGCAGCCAGACTGATGAAGACGTGGCCGTCGGTGAAGGAAAGACTCATGAGCAATGCAATGTTGTGTTACGGTTGCAGAGTAATGCTTCTTCTATGACCCGTGGTGTTGAAGACAGCTATAACTATGTCCAGGGAAAGACCGAGGAGTACAAGGTCAATGTCGCTACGGTGTATTTCTTCGACAGTAGGTCCAAGCTGCTGTCAAAGAAAGTACCCCTTACAGGTATCACATATAGTGGTACGACAACCAATGGTAACGTCGTGTACGAGGCAGAGCCGATTTCTGTGGCAGCAGGTACTTACGACATCTTCGTCATTGCCAACACTGACAGACAGTTCAAGAAAGACAAGGAAGACGAATTCCTGGCCGACATTGACAGCGTGTCTTACACCAAGGCACTGATTGAGGATGTGTCAGGAGGTATCATGATGGTCAACCGTGGCTCGGCAAATCTTGCCACCGTCATTACAAAGAAGAATAATGATCAAGTCAACAGCATCAACATTACCCTGGAGCGTGTCTTGGCACGACTCGACGTGGCGAAAGCCTCGGAAAAGTTCGAATTGACTGACAGCAAGGGTGTCAAATATGCCTCGGTGACGCTCGACGGTTACTTCATTGTCAACTTGCCCAAATATTTCTATACTTTCCGCCATACGGCCGTGCTCACGACGCTGGACGAACCTGAGTGGAACGTCACCACTAATTTCGGAGATGTGTCAGAGGTCGACGGTTATGTCATTGACCCGTATTTCTTCCAGAAGTCCATCAATGCCAGCAATTTCACGAATGCCGACAAATACTACGAGAACTTCGTGGGTGACTACAGCAAACCAGAGTATGTGACGTGGAAGACCTTTAATGCCGTCGCTCAGACACCAAACTACAAGACTGCATACTGTCTGGAGAACTGTATGCTGGCTCCGGCACAGAAGAACGGCTATACCACGGCTGTGATGTTCAGGGCAAAGATGGAACCCAATAACAACGTCTATACGCTGAACGCTGCCGGTGAATTGGTGCTGGTCACCGCACAGAACTATCCTGAGACGTTGTACTACTTCATGCAGAATTTCTACGCCTCAGCTGATGCATTGGCTGTTGCCGTGGCTGCAGCAGGGTCGACGACAGGACAGTATGAGGCTCGTAAATTCGACAAGACCGATGACGGCTACCGTTGCTATTACAAGTATTGGATTCGTCACCTCGACAACAATAATCCCAACGTGATGGGTGTCATGGAATTCGGTGTCGTCCGTAATAACCTTTATCGTATGCTAATCACTGGCGTTTCAGACCTTGGCGACGGTGACACTACTATTTGGCCTGACACTCCTGACGAGGGAGAAACTCAACTGAAGGTTGTGCTAAACGTTAAACCATGGATAGTAAGAGATCTCACAAATATTGTACTTTGAAACAGCTGTGCTCCATACTCTGCATTCTGTTCCTGACGTCCTGTACCTGGGTAAAGGACGAATATGACGACTGCCGTGTCGGATTCTGGCTGAACCTGCACTATACCTATAATATACTGGATGTGGAGGCTGCACCGGAATACGTGAAGGAAGTGTCGGTCTACGTCTATGATTCAATAGGCAACTACGTGTCACGGATTGACGTGCCTCAGACCGAGCTGGCAGACAACCAGTATAAGGTCAGGATAAAAGGACTCCCTGAGGGAGACTATCAGTTTGTGGTGTGGAGTGGTATTGCCAACAACCAGTACGCTGTGTCGGGTGACAAAAGCACGATGGACGAGTACAGCCTGTCGCTGGCTGGTTCCTCCGCGATGGTTGCCGCCCCGCTGCCTGACCTGTTCTACGGCTATCTGGAGACTGTTCACTACGACGATACGTATGCCACCCACGACGTCTGGATGATGAAAGATGTCAACCAGCTGGTGTGTCTCTTCGTACCGCTGTCAGAGGATACGGCTTTATCGGCTGACGACTATAACATGATGCTGGTTTCGGCTAACGGAACGATGGACGTTATGAATATGCCCGTTTCTGACGTTCCCATCACCTACCTGCCCTATGAGCGCACAGCCGTGACGATAGACGATGCTGAATACGGCAAGTTGAACGGCATAGGGTTCAGTCTGTCAACCCTGCGACTGATGGAAGACCTCGACTGTCGTCTGGTCTTTCAGAAGGCTGACACAGGGGAAACGCTCTTCAACATCTCGTTGCCCGAATACATCGGTATGATAGGGGCGTTCTACACCAATCTGGGCCGTCCGCTGACCATGCAGGAATATCTTGACCGGCAGGACTTCTATCACATCGTGTTCTTCCTGTCAGAAGACTTCAGTACACTTATCCGCTTAGAGGTAAACAGCTGGCGGCTGAGAGTCAATAATCACATAAAGCTTTAAGAGGCGTGAAACGGTTTACCACATCATACTTACCACTGCTCCTGCAAGTCTTGGCAGTCGTCATGCTGGCTGGTTGCCAAAGTGACGAAGCCGACAGCGTTGGTCGTGTCACTAAGGTGAGGGTGGGGGATGAGGTCCCTGAATTCATCGTGGCCGATGCTGACGGAAAAACGCTGTCAACAGCATCGCTGAAGGGACAGGTCTACGTGCTCAGTTTCTTCGATACCGGTTGCCGCGACTGTCAAAAGGAACTGCCCGTCATTCAGCAAATCTACAACAAGTATCACGAATCGGTTGCTGTCATCAACGTACCACGAAGCCAGACGGCCAGCGAGGTCCGTGAATATTGGAACAAGGAATCGCTGACGATGCCGTTCTATGCTCCGCAGGACAAGGACCTCTATTACCGGTTTGCTGACAAGGGTATTCCCCTGACGTATATTGTCGACGGCGATGGCGTTGTGCAGGCTGTTTTCACCGATTCCCCTCTAACCGATTTTGCTGCGTTCGATACCGTCTTGCAGAATGTGCTACAGATGGAAGCTTCCAGAACTGACATGGTCAACCTGTCATTTCGCCTGAAAGTGTCGGCGGCAGCAGGGAATGGAGATGATCATTTCTTTCAGAACGAGTATGCCGTCAGCCATGTTGAGATATTTTTCTTTGATGCTGAAACAAAGAAGTTCTATACCAAGGCAGTTATCGAAAACCTGACGAAGGATGACGACCCTCTGGATCAGACGTACGATGTGACCTATATCATAGAGTCATTAAGACTCCATGTGGGCACCTACAACATCTTCGCCATTGCCAACTACGACCGCATCCCCGATGACATCACTGACCAGGATGAATTCCTGAACCTGACGGATGCCATCACTTACCAGGCGGGCATTGAGCCGAACATTCCTTACAAGGGTTGCGTGATGACCAATCGTGCAACGGAGCTGTTGAACGTCAACCTGATACCGTGGGTCAACAAGAACTATGTGCTTGCCATCAACCTGGAGCGCGTACTGGCTAAGTTGCAGATAGGTGTCGCAAAGCACGACTTCGAGTTGAAGCACGACGGCAAGAAATATGCCGACATCAACATCACCAACTATAAGCTGGTCAATCTCAACAAGAAATTCTATCTGTTCCAGCATAAGGATGTGATGGATGAACTCGGACAGCAGCCCGTTTTCCAGTTGCCCGACAACTATAGCGATTGCCAGGAAGAGGACGGACAATATGTTGTCGACCCTTATTTCTACAGTAAGACGTCAAAACAGAGCGACGCTGCCAAGTTCAAGGACTACTATGAATCGTGGTATGGATCGTTCAATACGGAGAATTTCGCCTCTATACCTGCAGTAGGCAATTTCGGCTATGCGTATGTCCTCGAGAACACGGCGTTCCGAACGAACCAGAAGAACGGCTATTCACCAGGCATCGTCTTCAAGGGAGCTGTCAGTCCGGTATTCGTCTATCTTTACGATGACAAGACTCGTCAGTTAGTCGAGGAACACAGGGCTGAATACTGGTCGCATACCATCTACATGTACAACTACAATTTCTATGGTTCCATTCAGGCCGTCAATGTGGCCAGTGGTCTCCATCTTGACGAGTTAGAGACCTATACCGATGCCCAACTGAAGCCCTATGGCATCAAGAAATGTGAGTTCAACATGGGTGTCTACGAGACCTATTACACCTATTGGATACGGCACCGTAATACCAGCACCGAACCTATGGCGTCGATGAATTATGGTGTGGTCCGTAACAACTTCTACAAGATTGTTGTGGCAGGGGTCAGCGGCATTGGCGACAGCGAGATTGTTCCGGAAATCATGCGCGACAACTATCCCAACACCTATGCAGACGTTGTAGTAGAGTAAACTTATAGGAAAATTAGGAATTAGGAATAAATAATTAAGAATTAAAAATTAAAAATTGTGATTACCTTTGTCCGCTGCATATGAGGATTCAGGCATATCATAATTTTTAATTCTTAATTTTTAATTACTCTCGTTCGAAAATACCAAAGAAAACGAGATTTTCTTTGGTATTTTGCTCACTTATTTGTAACTTTGTGGCCGATTTTATTAGTTAACCCATTGTCGTACCCTCGGGCAGGGTGGGAGTGAGGCCAGTAAAACGACTGTTCTCGAGTAGGACGGGCAAGGCTCAGATGGATAAGTATAACATTTAAATTTTAAGCTATTATGGCAGAAATGAATTTTGGTGGCGTTATTGAAACTGTAGTCACCAGCAAGGAGTTCTCACTTGAGAAAGCACGTGAAGTATTGAAGGATGAGGTCATCGCCGTCATCGGTTATGGTGTTCAGGGACCTGGCCAGGCTTGTAACCTGCGCGACAACGGTTTCAACGTCATCGTCGGACAGCGTCAGGGTAAAACCTACGACAAGGCTGTTGCTGACGGTTGGGTGCCTGGCAAGACGCTGTTCAGCATCGAAGAGGCTGCTGAGAAGGGTACCATCCTCTGCATGCTACTGTCTGATGCTGGTCAGATGCAGCAGTGGCCGACCATCAAGAAATATCTGAAGCCCGGCAAGACGCTGTACTACAGCCACGGCTTCGCTATCAACTGGAGTGACCGCACGGGTGTGATTCCCCCGAATAATGTCGACGTCATCATGGTGGCTCCTAAGGGAAGCGGAACATCCCTTCGTACCATGTTCTGCGAGGGCCGCGGCCTGAACTGCTCGTATGCCGTCTATCAGGACTATACCGGCAAGGCTAAGGAGAAGACGCTGGCCTTTGGTATCGGTATCGGTGCCGGCTATCTGTTTGAGACGACCTTCCAGCGTGAGGCTACCAGCGACCTGACTGGTGAGCGCGGCTCGCTGATGGGTGCCATCCAGGGCTTGCTGCTGGCACAGTATGAGGTGCTGCGCGAGAATGGCCACACACCTTCTGAGGCTTTCAACGAGACCGTTGAGGAGCTGACTCAGAGCCTTGGCCCGTTGTTTGGTGCCAAGGGTATGGACTGGATGTATGCCAACTGTTCGACCACCGCTCAGCGTGGTGCTCTGGACTGGGCTCCCCGCTTCCACGATGCCATCAAGCCCGTCATGGAGTGGCTGTACTACTCAGTGAAGACCGGTAACGAGGCTCAGATCACCATCGACGCCAACTCGAAGCCCGACTATCGTGCCGGTTTGGAGAAGGAGCTGGAGGCTATGCGCAATCAGGAGATGTGGCGTGCCGGTGAGACCGTCCGCAAGTTGCGTCCTGAGTATCAGGAAGACTGATTCCAATTGATAATTGAGAATTGATAATTGACAATTAGGAATTAAGAGTTCTTTGCAAGCTAAGTGTGGCGATGCAATGTCGGCTTTCAGCCGATTATCAATTAAGAATTAAGAATTAAAAATTGTGATATGCTTGAATCCTCAAATGTAGGGATAAAGGTAATCATAATTTTTAATTCTTAATTTTTAATTTCTAATTTCTAATTTTTCATATACTGGAGGCATTGTTCTGCGCAGCGTTCCCCATCGATGGCTGCTGAGACAATGCCTCCGGCATATCCGGCACCTTCGCCACAGGGGAAAAGACCCTGCAGGCGAACATGCATCAATGTTTCTGCGTCACGAAGAATGCGTACAGGACTGCTGGTACGTGTCTCGACGCCAATCATCACAGCTTCGTTGGTTAGGAAACCGTGACTCATGCGTCCGAAGGTTTTAAAGCCCTCGCATAGACGGTGACTGATGGCCTGTGGCAGCCAGAAGTGTAAAGGTGACGAAATCAGGCCTGGCGCATAAGAACTCTTGGGCAGGTCGTAGCTCAGGCGTTTGTTCACAAAGTCGGCCATGCGCTGTGCCGGTGCCGTCTGCTTCATGTTGCCCTGCTGCCAACAGCAACGCTCCAACTGTTCTTGGAAGGCCATCACTTTTAATTGAGCATTGAACATTCTCTCAGAGAGAGTGTGGCGTTGCGAGGAAGATTGAACATTATTGGCATTCGCCTCCCTTTGCGCAGCAGAATGTTCCATGTTCCATGTTCCATGTTCCATGTCTAAGTCCTCTGGACTTATCTCCACCACCATACCGCTGTTCGACCACTGTCCGCCACGGTTCGATGGACTCATGCCGTTGACCACAATCTGCTCAGGACCTGTCGCAGCAGGTATCACAAAGCCGCCAGGACACATGCAGAACGAGTAGACGCCCCGTCCGTCGACCTGGGTGACAAATGAATATTCGGCAGCAGGCAGATATTTGCCACGTCCTTGCTTGCTGTGGTATTGTATCTGGTCTATCAGCTCTGCAGGATGTTCCAGACGCACACCCACGGCAATGCCTTTGGCCTGAATCTCTATCTTGGCATTGGCCAGATAGCGGTAGATGTCGCGAGCTGAGTGGCCCGTAGCGAGGATGACGGGACCTCTGTATTCTGTGTCGGCTGCAGAACAGCCGACCACTCTATCCCCATCAAGAAGAAGTTGCGTCATCTTGGTTTGGAAATGCACCTCGCCACCACATTTCAGGATGGTGTTGCGTATGTTCTCAATGACGCGTGGGAGACGGTCGGTACCAATGTGAGGATGGGCGTCGGACAGGATATTCGTCGAGGCACCATGCTGGCAGAACACGTTCAGGATTTTCTCTATCGAACCGCGTTTCTTTGAACGGGTATAGAGCTTGCCGTCAGAATAGGCACCAGCACCACCCTCGCCAAAGCAGTAGTTGCTTTCGCCGTCCACCTGCTGTGTCCTGGCAATAAGTGCCAGGTCTTTCTTACGCTCACGGACGTCTTTGCCACGTTCCAGCACAATGGGGCGCAGACCGAGTTCAATGAGTCGCAAGGCAGCAAACAAACCGCCTGGTCCGGCACCGACCACAATGACCTGTGGAGCCTCGGACACGTCAGGATAGTGGGTTACCACGTATTCGTCGTGAGCAGGCTGTTCGTTGATGTAACAACGCACCTTCAGGTTGACGAAAATGGTACGCTGACGGGCATCAATGCTACGTTTCAGGATACGCATGGCCGTCAGAGTACGGACGTCGAAACCGTACTCGTTGGCTACATATTCTCGCAGCATTCGTTCGTTGGCCGCCACGTGGGGCTGGACGCGTATCTGGTACTCGCTAATCACCTTTAACCTTTGACCTTTGACCTTCGACCTTCGACCTTTAACCTTTAACCTTCTCCCTTTGCCTTGTTGTCCTCAAAGAGTTCGTTGATTTCCTCTATCTCGTCCTCGTCGAACCATTTGGACAGTCGCTGACGGGCCTTCAACTGGATGTCAGGGTCAACGTCCGTCCACACCTTCTTCATCACAAATACCAGCACACCCAGATCGTCGGCCAGTCCGGCAATGGGTATGGCATCGGGTACGACGTCAAGAGGACTGATCAGATATCCTAACGCACCGATAATCATGGCCTTGTTGGTGGCACTGACCTTATTGCTCTGCAGCGTATAATAAAGTATCAGTGCGGCATAGACCAGTTTGGCACCTGCACCCTTGGCAATGCGTGCAATCTTCTCAACAAAGTCTCGCTTCGAGAACTTGTTGGCGTAGTTCATAAAATCAGGTAATTCCATCTTTTTATTCTTTTGTTTTTTTATTCTTTTATTCTCACAACCCGGATGCCAGTGAACGTCTTGTGCTGCAGCATGTACTGGTAGAGCGTCATCGGTTCCTCGACCACCTTCTTGTGCAGCTGCGAGGCGTTCAGCAGGTGAAGTCCGTCCTTGCGCCATACGGCAAAGCCCAGGTGAGCAATGTCGAGCCCTTTCTTGTTACAGGTAATGGCCAGAATGTCGCCATCCTTGATGGTCTGTCGCAACAGCTGGGTATTCTTGATGGCTGATTTGGGAATATATTGGTAGCTGCGTCCCGTCAGGTCTTTTTCCTGCTGACGGATGACCAGCACCTGCTCAGGATGTTCCTTGAGTGAACGGTACGACTCAGGATGTGTGCTCATGAAGTTGATGTTCAGACGCTGAAGGGCGCTGAACGGCGGATTGGGCTGATGTATGTCCTTTACCAGCTGCATCTGTACATTGTCACGGATCCAGTCTGAGAAGTAGTGCAGACGCGAGGTATAGCCGTCCAGCACACCCTGACGGTAGCGCAGGCTGCGCAGTGCTGCCAGATAGTCGCTCCACTGGTGCTTGTCTGCCTGAGCACAAAGCTTCAAGGCCGCCACTGTCTCTACCAAGGTGGTACAGTCCAGCTGACGGGTGTTCACCACCAGTTGTTCGTTGTCGTTGACCTCCAAAGTCTGGCCGACGTACGGCACGTCCATAAACTGACGGGCCAGCGTGAGCACGGTAGTCTGGCGGTTGGCCGCCTTCAGCACCTGGCAAATCTTGATGCTGTCAGCCTTCTGGTAGGTGACTTGCGCTTCACAGATGAAACATGAAAAATGTGACAAGAGAAGTGCCAATAATAAACCCTTTATTCCTATTTTATCTTTCATACTATTTATTCCTTACATTTCCTATATTCTTTGCGCTTGCCGAAGTTCAGTCCCACATAGACACAGACGTCGCCGAAGACATTGGTAGCTCCAAACTGCTCCTTCCTATAGTTGTAGGCCTTGACAATGGCCGAAGCACCGGCATACCAACGGGTATTGTTCCACACCAGCCCGAAACGTCCCACGCCGTCGAGATTGAAGTTGTTGAGGTCGAAACCCCGTTTAGGTTCCGTTATTGCCACAATACGATCGGGATTCTCAGAGGTTTCACCCTTGGCCTTCTTGTAGCCCACGGCCAGCGACGCACTGGCACAGAACAGCCAGTTGCGGGCAAACACCCAGTTGTAGGCATAGCCTGCCGACAGGCTGATGTCGGTAAATTGAATGCTATTGAAGCTCAGACCGCTGTCGAGCACTACCTCGCGTCCGATGCGTTCCTTGACGATTTCCTGCATCTTGTCGTAATCGAAGTCGATGCTGTTGTTCGTATAGCCGATACCCGCCATCCACGAGCCGCAGCTAACCTTCTGGCAGGTGCTTTGGGCAAAGGCTGCCGGATAGGAGAATCGCTTGTGGTTGAAGATATAGTACAGGGTCAGACCCGTGATGCTGACGTTCAGTCCGTCAAACGACACGCCTTTCAGTGGTGACGTGTCAATGTCCTTACCCAAGTCGACACTACGTATCTTGTAGTCGTTCACGGAACGGCGGTAGTAGATGTCGGCACCAATCTGCGCACTATAGAAACTGGCGTCGATTTCCAGTTTCTTGACACCGTCGAAGACGTTTAACTTGCGCAGGTCGACGGTGTATCCCAAGAATATCCAGCGCCAGCCGAAGTACGGACCGACCCTAACACCCAGGGTAGGAGCAAAGGAAATGGACTGGCTGTTGTCGCCAGTGGTACTCAGCCGGTAGAAGTCAAAGGAATTAATGGACTGGAGCATGAAGGCCCAGTTGTAGTGCTGGGGTTCGACGTAGGTGGTGTCAATCTCAGTGAATTTCCTGATCGTACGCGAGAACCAATTCTCCCGTTTGAGCGTATCGACACTCAACGAGTCGCTACCCCAGCTTCCCAACGTCATCATCAGCATCATTGTCACCAACCACGTTCTCATTGTTTTCAGAATTTTCCTAAGATACGGTCCAACGCCCAGTTGACAGGCGTGGCCGACACACTCGTACATTCGCAGACACTGATGCCCTGCAGATGTTCTATCACGTTCTTGATGAGTGGAAACTGGACGTACGGCGGATTAGGTACGGCAATGTTCTCCTCACCATAGAGCGTATGCAGACGGATGGGCTGGTAGTCGAAGACTGAGAACGACACCGAGCCACGGTCACCCACCAAATCAATACGGTCTTCACGGGCCGACTCGTGGGCTACGAAGCACCACGACCCTGAACCGGGCAGACCGTTCTCAAACTCAAAGCAGGCACTCACCGAGTCCTCGGCCTCGTACAGTCCGCCACGATTGGCACAGATGCCGCGAGCCTCGATGATGACACCAAACAGATGCTGCAAAAAGTCCAGCTGGTGGGGAGCCAGGTCGTAGAAGTAGCCACCGCCCGAGATGTCTGGCTGCAGACGCCAAGGCAGTTCGGCACCCTTCTCGTAGTCCAACTCACGGGGAGGTACGGCAAAGCGCACCTGGACATTCACCACCTTGCCGATGATGCCTCGGTCGACAATCTCCTTCACCTTCTCGAAGTAGGGCAGATAGCGACGGTAGTAAGCCACGAAACAAGGGACGCCGGTTTGTTCCGAAATGCGGTTGATGCGGGCACAGTCTTCATACGTCGAAGCCAGAGGTTTCTCCACATACACGGGCTTGCCAGCCTTCATGGCCATGATGGCAAACGTGGCATGACTCGACGGTGGCGTGGCAATGTATACGGCATTCACGTCAGGGTCGTCTATCAGTTCCTGAGCATCGGTGTACCAGCGTGGCACACCGTGACGCTCGGCATAGCTGCGCGCCCTGCGTTCGTCGCGACTCATCACCGCAACAACGCCCGAACCCTCTACTTCCGAGAAGGCCGGACCGCTCTTCTTCTCTGTCACCTCACCGCATCCGATGAAGCCCCATTTGATGATTTTCATACTTTTATGCGTGCAAAGATACACATTTTTCAGTTCATAGTTCATAGTTCATTGTCCATTGTTACAGCCGTTTAACATCTTTTATTACTAATAAATCAAAAAAAACTGTGAACGATGAACTGTGAACTATGAACTTTTTGTACCTTTGTCGCCAAAACAAAAATGAACAGACAATGAAGAAAATACTTTTCATCGACCGCGACGGAACGATTATCCGAGAACCAGAGGACGAGCAGATTGACGCTTTCGAAAAACTGCAGTTCGTACCACGTGCCATATCCAACCTCGTATTCCTCCGACAGCATACCGACTACCTCTTCGTCATGGTCAGCAACCAGGACGGACTGGGTACTCCCGCATTCCCGGAAGACACCTTCTGGCCTGTTCACAACTTCATTCTCAACACGTTGAAGGGCGAGGGCGTCGAGTTCGACGACATGCTCATCGACCCCCACTTCCCTGAGGATAACGCCCCCACGCGAAAACCCAATACAGGACTGGTGGCAAAGTATATGAACAACCCCGACTACGACATTGCCAACAGCTACGTCATTGGCGACCGTGACACCGACCGTCGCTTTGCCGAGAACATCGGCTGTCGCTTCCTCAAAATCGATAGCGCCACCGCCACTCCCACTGATGGCGCGTTCAGCGGTTCTGCCGCCGAGGGTGATTCTTGGGATCGTGCTGCGGCCATTGCATTCGGAGGCGAGCGCACCGCCGAGGTACGCCGTATTACTAAAGAGACCGACATCCTTGTCCGCCTGGACCTCGACGGTCACGGCCATTGCGATATCCAGACCGGACTGGGATTCTTCGACCACATGCTCGAACAAATCGGCAAGCACGGTATGATGGACCTCACCATACATTGCAAGGGTGATTTACACGTCGACGAGCACCACACCATAGAGGACACCGCCCTTGTTCTGGGCGAATGTCTGCTACGTGCCCTTGGCGACAAGCGTGGCATTGAGCGCTATGGCTACTGTCTGCCCATGGATGACTGTCTCTGCTCCGTCTGTCTCGACTTTGGAGGCCGTCCCTGGCTGGTGTGGGATGCCGAGTTCCATCGCGAGCGCATTGGCGAGATGCCCACTGAGATGTTTCTCCACTTCTTCAAGTCGCTCAGCGATGCTGCCCGCATGAATCTCAACATCCGTGCTGAGGGTCAGAACGAGCACCATAAAATTGAAGGCATCTTCAAGGCCCTTGCCCGCAGTCTCCGCATGGCAGTCCGCCGTGACATCTATCACTACGAGCTGCCATCCACCAAAGGGACCCTTTAATTATAAAGCAAAATGACCAGAAACGTGGAGCATGGAGAGGAAATAGACCATGCCGACATAGTAGCGCCATTTGCCTGTTGGCGGCTGTACATCCCAAAGCCGCTGCACATATTCGCGGGCTAAGGCACGATCCTCTTCACTGTCGCTGTCGGCCAGCGCAAAGGCTCCAACGGCATTGGCTCCGGCCATGCCCTCAGTGTAGTTGTCTGTAGGCTCTGTGCCATCGAGATTGAACTGTCCACCATTGAATCCATCATTCTTGAAGAAAGTCAGTATCCGGCGCATCATCGAGCGCTGGGCATCCTTGACCTTCAGTCGAGCCTGCTCACGCTCGGCAGAGTCGATGCGAGCATCACTCTGCTCTCGCTTA
Organism: Prevotella sp.; assembly: GCA_016286995.1. GTDB lineage: Bacteria > Bacteroidota > Bacteroidia > Bacteroidales > Bacteroidaceae > Prevotella. The sequence continues at coordinate 3,380 of JAEEVA010000019.1, read as the reverse complement.
CTCGCAGCCTTGACCTTGCCAGTGAGATAATAGTCCATGCCGACGTTCATCGGACAGCGGATGGCATCATATTGATAGCGGTCGGTATTGTATGCAAAGCCTGGACGGCGATAGGGCTTCCCGTCGAAGAGACAGTAGTCGGGATAGAGACCAGTCACGGAGTCTTGCGAAACCTCCAGCAGCCAGCGGGCCTTGTCGGCAGCCTCGCGCCAGAAGTCGTTCTTGGCATCAGCCTTCTCTGCCCATAGGTCGAGGAAGGCTGGCAGGCAATAGGACGGGTCGCTGTACCAATGCACTTCCTCGTTGGGAACGAAGGTGACCAGACGTGTGGAGTCGTCGTAGAGGTTATAGACGCCCGATGCCTTGCCGTCCTTTGATGTCACCTTGTGAAGAATCTCGTTGGCATCGGCTGCATACTGCGGCTCGCCCCATTTCTCGGCAGCGAGGAAGAGGGCTGTGACGAAATAGATCTCACCGTCGGAGGCGTTGCTTTGTCCTATCTTCGTACCGTCAAGACCGCATTGCCAGCAGAAATAGCCGTCCCATGGACTGTCGGCAGGATAGGCCATGTAGGTCTTGGCCCATCGCCATAGCTTGTCGAACACCTCGCGCTTGTCGAGCTGCACACTGATCATCATGCCGTATGACATACCTTCGGTACGAACGTCATTACTGCCGGTATCTACGATGATGCCCATCGAGTCGCCCACTTCGTAGTACACGCTTTTCTCACCGTCGGCATCATACTTGCTGATGTCGCCAGGTGTGAAGAAGTGCGTCCACATGCTATCAATACGTGCCTGCACCTCTGCCTCGCTCTTGCCAAGAAGCGTCGAGAAGAGGTTATTCGATGTTGGCACTTCAGTCTGCTGCTTTTTTCCACAGGCAGTGAGCAGTACGCCTGTCAGCACAAGGGCTGAAATCATCATATACTTTTTCATGTCCTATCTGATTATTTTAATAAGTATGTACACTCGAACCTTGGGCGGAAGGCAGGTAATTAATGCCCCACCAGCACATTTGCAGGAGAACGAAGGAGATGATGAGCATCCAGAGAGCCAGACCTTCGACCTTTGAACATTGACCATTGACCATTGAACATTGACCATTGACCATTGAACATTGGCTTTTGGCTTTTGGCGTCAGGCGATAGTGGATGTAGACGAGATAGGCTATCCAGGTGATGGCGGCCCACGTTTCCTTGGGATCCCACGACCAGTAATGTCCCCAAGCCTCCTTGGCCCAGAGTGCACCGAAGAGCATGCCGATGGTGAGGAAGGCGAGGCTGATATATACGATGGAATCTAATTGACAATTGACAATTGAGAATTGAGAATTCTTTTTGAGGAATGCATAAATAGCGATGATGACCGCTACGCCAAGCAGGGCGTAGGCGAAGATATAGACAAAGACGTGGGGCGCAAACCACGGACTCTGCAGGGCAGGCACCAGCGTCTTGGTGTTGTAGCTGTCAAAGAAGAAGTAGGCAAAGAGGGATGCGAAGACGGCGAGGGCAAGGTACACCCAAAGCGCCTTGCGCGTAGCGTTCTTCAATCTGCGCCACAGTACCGTCAGCGCCATGAGTACCGCGCCAGCCAGCATCATATAGAAACCCGCATAGACCAGTGGCAGCCATGGGTCGCTGACCAGTTCCAGTATCGACATCTGGCTTTGGGCACCCATCTGCGTGTCGTAGCCGTACTGATAGATTTTCCAGCCGTCCACCTCGTAGGGCTTGTTCACATCCACGGTGGTCTCAATGTTTTTGCCCGTCTTTGTCAATATCTGAATCTCCGAGGCAAAGCGCTTGGGCTTACCATCCTCGTAGGTCTCCATGATGAATTTCTTCAGTTCGATGGCTATCGGCATCTCTTTGACCGTTCCCTTCTGAGTCAGTGCCCGCCACTCAGGTTCGCCTACACCACAAATCATTTTCACACGCTGGATATCGGCACTGCCGAGGGTGGCGGTAGTAAGGGCGATAAAGAGACCGAGGTGATTCAGCAGGAAAACGAAGTCATTGACCATTGACCATTGACCATTGACCATTGACCATTGACCATTGACCATTGAACAATGACCATTGAACATTTTGCGTAATCTACGGTGGATGGTAAGTCCAAGGATGACAGTGATATAGACATAGATGAGTACAAAGGGCCAGAACGACAGCATGTTGTTCAGCCACGTGCCGCCGACCTGCTGCCGCGTCAGTCCCATAATGATCGTCAGCACTACAGCATACACCATCGCAGGGATGGCAGCCTGATACGTCGTCATCCATTGGAAGGCATATACTTTCTTGCGCAAGCAGACCATTGCTGTTAACATCACAAAGAAGCCCGCCAGCACGATGCCATTGGCAGGCCATGCAAACGCCTCCCACGCCACGGGGCCGACGCTCAGCTGCAGCGCCAGTCCTGCAAAGATAAGGCCTCCCCCCATGAGGAAGCCTTCTTTATAAGTCCAAGGTTTTGTCCACATTACTAATAGTAATAACGATGTAAATTTAACGTTATAACGATACTGGCGACAACATCGGTATTCGGTGTAGCCCGTTCTCGCGTCATTGATGGTGCAAATATACGAAAAAAAAACCACTTAGCGTTAATCGTTAACAGAAATTATTTTTTTGAGGAGAAAGAAATGACCAGAAAATATTTTTTTTAGGGGGAAAGAAATGACCAGAAATTAGCCGGAAATTAAAGCCAAATGGGTTATAAGAAAGAAATTGCCATAATGATCGTAATTTTATCCGTAATAACAATGACTGATGATGACAATTATGGGCAAATTATGGTTATTACGGAAATTTCTTTCCTATTATATTTCCACGCAGAACCGTCCCCATGACCCTTAGGTAATAAAAGTCTACAATCGTGATACGACGTTGGCAAATGTAAAAAGGCAGCTAAAATTTTGCTGTTTGGTAAAAAGTTTGTATCATCGAGCGCTATTCCCGTGTAGTATATTACCAATACCGCAACGGTGTGCGCCCTATCACTCCCGACATTGAGCAAACCATCCTTCAAGCCTGCCGCGACTGTGGCTGGACAGCCAATCCGGTCTACGACAGCTACGACGACGAACTGGTGTGGTAGGCGCCTTATTGGTTTGTTTAAGTGCACAGAAGGGACGGTTCCGCTGTGCACTTGAATTTGATTTTTTGCCATAATGAATTTTACAATTAGTTTGACATAATGTTAATTTTGGTCTAATTCTTAGTGCTGGCGGCAGGGTAGCTTTGAGCTAGTTGCCTGTTCTCTTCAAGTTTGCGCGCCGTTCTCTCGGAGTTAGTGCCAAGTACATCAGTTTCGACGGTGCAAAGTTCGGAACTATTTTTGATATATGCAAGCGACTTTTTCGCCGTTCCTTGCGCG
>JAEEVA010000049.1 GCA_016286995.1 Prevotella sp. | reverse complement strand
CTTCCGCATCACTACCACCATTCGTCGCAAGACCGTGCCCGATGCCATCCGTCAGATGATAGGCTTCTATCCCATCCGCATGAGCATCGACAGCACAGAAATCACCGTCGAGTGTCCGCAGAAAACAGCCAACCGCTACAAGGGCACCATCATCGACGAGCTAGGCCAGCCCGTAGCCTACGCCAACATCGCCCTGCTTTCGCCACATGACTCTACACTCATCACTGGCGGAGTTTCTAATGAAAGCGGTCTCTTCGTCATTCCATGCGAGCAACATCCCGTTCTCGCCCGCATCTCCTTCGTGGGTTACAAAACCATATATAAAAGGTGTGAGACCTCAGACATCGGAACCATTCGGATGCAGCCCGACACATATACCTTGGGGAATGTGACAGTAAAGGGAGAGATTCCTCAATACAAGATGACCACGGGCGGCATGACCGTGGATATTCAAAACTCGATGCTGAAAGATGTCGGAACAGCAGACGATGTTCTCTCCATGCTGCCCGGCGTGCAGGGTAGCGAAGGCAATTTCACCGTCTTTGCCAAAGGCACGCCCGAAATCTACATCAACAACAAAAAAGTGCAGAGTGCTAAGGAACTGAAACAGCTGAAGTCTGACAACATCAAGAGTGTGGACATCATCACCTCGCCTGGTGCCAAGTACAATGCCGAGGTGAATGCCGTTATCCGCATCAAGACCATTCTTCCGCAGGGTGACGGCTTTAGCATAGAGGCATTCAGCCAAGTGGCCAACAACAGGAAGTGGACGACTTACGACGATTTGGAAATGAAATACCGTCAAGGTGGCCTGGAGCTGTTCGGCACCATGACATTCTACAATAACCACCATTCAGAGGACAACAGAGTCGGCTTGGAATCAAATATCAATGGTGACCGCATTGCTCTCGACCAGACTTGCCCAAACACTTTCTGGTTTACAGACCTCAGTGGCGAGATTGGTATGAGCTACGACATCAATGCCAACAACTCGATAGGTTTCAAATATAGTCTCGACGGCTCACTCTATATGGGAGGCGAGGCAAACTGCGTACAGACTATTACCAGAAATGACGAACTGGAGGGAATCGTCGACCAGTGGATGGGAACGACGGAGACTGACGGTCCCATTCATGAGGCCAATGCCTATTACGTCGGCAAGATAGGTAAACTGGGTATCGACTTCAACGGCTCCTGGCTTTGGAACAAGAAAGTCAGAAGTGACGTTGAGACGGAGCGCAGCCTGCAAATCGAAGACCGTGACATCCATCTGCGAAATGAAGACCACCGTAACATGTTGGCAGGCAAGCTGGTGCTGTCCTATCCCGTATGGAAGGGCGAGCTGAGTATCGGCTCCGAGGTGACCCGCACCCACAGCTATGGCACCAACGAGAACGAGGAGCATTACGTCAAGTCATCAGACGATGACATCAGGGAGAGCAACATTGCTGGCTTTGCCGAATACGCCCTGCATTTGGGCGACTGGAGCTTTGACGGAGGCTTGCGTTATGAGCGGGTGTCTACCGACTATCGCTCTTTCGGTGTATATCAGGAAGAACCCAGCCGTAAGTATGGCGACCTGTTCCCGAATCTCTCCGTCGGATGGAAGAAAGGCAAGTGGGGAGCAGAGTTTAGTTACAACAAGCGTATCAAGCGCCCCTCCTACTATATGCTCAGCTCCTACGTCCAATACGACAACCGCTACGAGGTGGAGGGCGGAAATCCGTTGCTCAGACCCACCAATCGGCAGGATATAGACCTGCGACTTAACTATTCATGGCTGAGTCTGTCAGCGGGTTACACGCTGAACAAAGACATCTTCTTCTCGTATGGCAGTCCATACGAGCAAGGCAGTGACATGACGATATGGACACGACGGAACTTCGACCGTCAGGAGGCATGGCATGCGTCGCTTGTCGCCTCCCCGAAACTCGGATTCTATCAGCCTACGCTGACGTTGAGTTACTGGCAGCAGCATTTCCCGACGAAGTACTCCGGCGTAACAATCGGTCTCGACAAGCCTGAATGGACCTTCAGCCTGCGCAACTGGTTCATCATTGACGAGACCGCAAAGGCCATGCTCTATCTCCGCTATGTCACCAGCAACGACTACGGTTTTACACGCGACAGCCACAAGTTCAACATCGACCTCCGCCTGCAGAAGTCGTTCTTCAGCGAAAGGCTTACAGCCATCTTCTTTGCCAACGATGTATTCAAGACGCTGCGTGAAAAGTGGCAGGCCACCTATCCCGTGGCATTAATGACTAAGGATGCATACGTCTATACGCAGAAGTTCGGCATTTCCCTGACGTATAAATTCAATTCGACCCGAAGCAAATATAAGGGTACAGGTGCCGGTAACGATGAAAAGAACAGATTATAAACTCTCTCTCGTTAGGGCAGATGTCAGTATCAATCTGGCACTGCCCTTATATCAGATTGCCCCGATGGAATCCGACGGAATGATGTGAATTTTTCAGTCGTACCCCCCGAAATGTTACAAAACGCCTGAACATTTGTTCGGACTTTCACCCTCGGCATCCACTTTTCCGTCCTCTCCGTACGCTTTCTCCTCCCTTTTCCGTAACTTTGCAGCAAAAATAACAAATAAAATGAAATGAAACAAGCAAAACTTCTCTTCCTCCTGATTACCGCCCTCGCATTCGCCTCTTGCCGTCCAACGGCACGGCAGACGGTGGCAGATGCAGAACAGCCGACGGACAGCACTGAGGCCTTGACCAGTGCAGACACCCTGCGCCTCGTCATCATCGACAAAAGCATCTCGCGAATCGACTCCGTGGTGCAGGCGAGGATCATCAATCCCAACGACTACGATGTGAGCTACGGACAGGAGTACACCATCGAACGCGAGACTGACGGCCACTGGCAGCAAGTTCCCTTCCCCAAGCACTTCGGCTTCACCTCCGTCCTGAGCACCGTAGCTGCCCACGACTCTGCCACCGTCTATGGCCATATCGGCCTGCTCCACCTCACGCCCGGCCACTACCGCCTGACCAAACAAATAGACGGCCGCACTCTCTCCGACGACTTCTACATCCCAGCACCATCACCTTCCCCACACCTGTCTATAGGTAAGAAGTTGTTGGATAAAGTAAGCTGATCTGCCACATCTGCGAAATTATCACTGAAACATTTTAATCCAATAATACCTAACTGAAACCATCTGAAAAACAACAAAGATAAAGTTATTCATTGTCGAGAAATAGAGCTTATATTTCTTGGCATTATAAATTATTCCCCCTACCTTTGCGCTGTCAGAGGTTCCGAAATGTGACGTACAGTAGCAAGAGGTTTTTTCGTGATACGAAAAACTCTTGAACACTTGGCGACAAGTGTTGATGACAGAGTACTCGCAGGCTCGCACCTCATTATGTTGAACATTAATCGTATTTAAATATGCAGAATAACACAAAGGGAAAGAGAATTATGAGACGCAGGGGAAGACCCCACAAGTCGGAAGCGGACATTTCACCCGTTCGAAAGCCGAGGGCCTTGAGATTGTCGGATGAGGAAGAGAAGTACATCGCTGGCAATGCCCAGAGGTGCAGAATGAACTTCAGTGAGTACTGTCGGAAGGTGCTGATGGGTTACAAACCGGGGATACCTGATACGAAGTTCAGGGACGAACTGATAGCTGCCCGCAGGGACATCGTGAACTTCACCAACAACATTATTGGACTCCAAACGGATCAAGAGAAGAGAAAACAATTACTCAGATCTATGCCTGTGATTCAAAAGTGGTGGAAGAGTCTCTTCTCTTTGGTTGAGTATCTTGACAAAAAGATTGAAAGGGTTTAGATGATGATAGCAAGAGCAAGGGCCATAGCGCACGGCAACGCCTATACGACGTATGCCACGCTGAAAAAGAATGCAGAGTTCGTATGCTGTGAAAACATGGCAGGAGATAGGACTGCAGCCGTTTCAGAAGATGACCTCGATGATATTTGGATTCAGTTCAAGTATGCCGGGGAGAACTACATCGCCAAGGGTAAGCCTGTGATTAGGAACCTGATTGCAATGGAGGTGTCGCCGACAAAGGAAGAGTCGAAAGGTTGGAGGTTGGAGCAATGGAAGTGGTTTGCCCATAGGTTTATCGAGGAGATGGATAAGATAGAGTTCAAGAATAAGGAGGGTAAGGTGTCATCGAAACAGATGGACCTGGCCCACAGCAAATGGTTGGCCATGCTGCACCACGATGCAAAGAGTGGGATTCCCCATCTTCACTTCATGGTTTCACGCTTTACTGTCGATGGCAGAATCAATGATACCAATCTTATCGGCGAGAAGGCCGTGATGGCAGCCAACAGCATCAACAAAAGTATGGGCTGGAAACAGTCGCGGGAAATCAGTGAAGAGCACAAGGCTGAAATCAAGAATGCCATCTATGATATTCTGAGAAATATGAATCGGTTTGACTGGAATAGTTTTCAACGGATGATTGAGAAGCATGGATATTCTGCAGAACTCAGAAGAGATACAGGAGGTAAGATTGTCGGCTATACCATCAAACGCGGTAACTCGAAGTATAATGCCTCAGAGATAGGCCGACAGCTTACGGCCAGCAGAATTGAGGCTACATGGAAACAACTGCACAAGGATATGGACGCAGAGACGGCTAAGAGAAAAGACGAAGATCAGAAGGCCAGAGTTGAATATGCAGAGCGTCATCACTTCGTTTGTGAGCCTGTCAATCCTGAAACGAAGAAAGAACATTTTGAGTTTGACCGTAGTTTTGAGAACGACAAAGAACTTGAACACTTCACTTTCGATGTCTCTGAGAACATCGTCAATGCTATGAGTAGCACCTTCAAGGCTCTCGAAGATGAATTTGAATTCTTTCTTGAAGAGGTGATGGAGGTTTCTTTGTGCGTATTCTTTGAGATAATGAGTGTTCCTGGCGGTTCTGGTTATTCTTCAGGAGGTTGTGGAGGAAGCAACAATGACCTGCCTCACAGAAAGAAGGATGACGATGACGAACTGCTTCGTGCAAAGCGTATCGCCAGAGCCGTAGCGAAGAGTTGCCCGAGGAAGGTTATCCGTCGTGGTTATGGAAGGTAATAATATAAATATGTAATAGTATAATTATATAATGAAGAAGAATTACGATAATGCTAAGAACGTGTTCGATGATATCGAGCAGGCTCCAACTGAGAACCAGATAGAAGATAGTAACCCTCAAAACGAGGGTGCGCCATCTTCTGGTAGTAGTTTGGATGATAGTGCAGAGTTCTTGGAAAAGATTCTAGAAATAATAAGAAACATCGAGAATCTGCAAGAACAAAATGCTAGTATCCAGAAAGAGCAAAAGGCCATTCAGAAGCGATTGGATGGTTACAAGGACATGAAGGTTGGCTTGTCTCCAACTGATAAAGCGGTTTTGGCAGAAATGCCGAAGTTGATTTCCCAAGAAGTGAATCGGAATGTGGGCGATGTTGCTAACAAAGTCAATGTTGCCATCACCAAACATGCAGAGTCCACCATCGAGTCTGTCAACAAGGCCTGTGACATGAGAATAAAGAAAGCCAAGAAGGAGTTAGGTGCCGATAAGGGTATTTATCTTTCTTGGTGGAACTTCTGGGCTATGTTTGTGTTGACCCTCATCAGTGTTGCCTACTCAACGTATACTGCTTTTAAGCAATGTCAGTGGGGAAGAATATGGGAAGAATTATGGTTCCCCTTCGCTATATTAATGGTTTTTTCAGGATTGATTGGTTTAATCTTTTATCTCAATTATAGAGAGAACATGATACCGAAGTACTGAATAACAGCTGATAACCCGTTAAAGATTGTTATCACGCCAAAATCACGCCAATTTAAAGCATAGAAGAAACCCAAGCTATTGAAAATCAACAACTTGGGTTTTCTTTCTGTCGGGATTACTGGACTCGAACCAGCGACCTCGCGCCCCCCAGACGTGTGCGCTACCAACTGCGCTAAATCCCGAACAATTATGTTGATTTTCTCGAAATCGCCTGCAAAGGTACGGAGTTTTTTTGAATCCTGCAAATTTTTGTAGCACTTTTTATCGAAAAGTTCTTTAATTTATGTTATTTCCTTGGCCAGCCATGAAATAATTCGTAACTTTGCAAGTTATAATATATAAATAAGGTAAAAGAAGTCAGAATACTGAAGACAGAAGAAGATAGAAGAAGATATGCAAATTAAGATATCGAGCCCGAAGGTGTTGGACTACTCAGTGAAGTTGCCGGCATCGAAGAGTATCTCAAACCGCGCACTGATGATTTATGCCTTGTCGGGCAGCAGGACGATACCCGATAATCTGTCGGACTGCGACGACACGGAGGTTATCATCAGGGCACTGCGCGACAATCCGTATGAGATTGACATCATGGCCGCAGGTACGGCCATGCGCTTCATGACGGCACTGAAAGCCGTCAGCGAAGGTGAGGAACACGTGCTGACAGGTACGGAGCGCATGAAACGGCGCCCCATCGGGGTGCTGGTTGAGGCGCTACGCCACTTGGGTGCTGACATCACGTACATCGGTGAAGAGGGCTTTCCCCCACTCCGCATCCGTGGACGCAGACTGGAAGGAGGTCGGTTGGACGTACCCGGCAACATCAGTTCGCAGTACATCTCAGCCCTGCTGCTCATTGGACCCATGCTGAGCGAGGGTCTGACGCTGCACCTGACGGGTAACGTCATTTCACGTCCCTACATCGACCTGACGCTGTGGACCATGCGTGAGTTCGGTGCCGACGCCGAATGGAGCGACTACGAAACCATTGTGATAAAGCCGCAGCCCTACAAGGAACGCAGCTATCTGATAGAGAACGACTGGAGTGCGGCCTCATACTGGTATGAGATGATGGCACTGTCGACAAATGCCGACGACGAGATACGCTTAGAGGGTCTGATGGACGGCTCAAAGCAGGGGGATTCGTCAGTACGCTATATCTTCAGCCTGCTGGGTGTGAAGACCATTTTCGAAACTACAGCCCCAGGCGTTCCTACAACCGTGACGCTGCGCCATTCTGGTCGCTGCGTACCCCGTTTAGAGTATGACTTCGTCAATTCACCCGATTTGGCACAGACATTCATCGTTTGCTGTGCACTGTTAGGCGTCAAGTTCCACTTCAAGGGTCTGTCGACGCTGAAAATTAAGGAGACCGACCGTATTGAAGCCATGAAGAGGGAGATGCGGAAGTTAGGCTACGTCATCCACGACATCAACCATAGCGAGTTGCTGTGGGACGGTGAGCGCTGTGAGCCGTCGCTGGAGGTTGGCATCGATACGTATGAAGACCACCGTATGGCACTGGCCTTTGCGCCGGCAGCCCTGCGAAAGGATGGTCTGGTGATTAACAACCCACAGGTGGTGACGAAGTCATACCCGAAGTTCTGGGAAGACGTCAAAGCTGCAGGTTTTGAAGTGAAAAGTGAAGAGTGAATAATTTGCTACCGCATAGATTATGTCATTTCTGCTGATAGTCGTCATTTCGCTCGTGGTACTGGGTGCCGTTGCTGCTTTATTCTCAATAGGTGGCACGGATGAGCCTGTCGTTACGAAAGAGGGCGACTGTGCCTCGTGTACCAGCAGAAGTGAATGTAAGCTGGCGGAAGTAGTAGATAAAGGAAGACAGAAGGAGATAGAAGGAGATAAAAGACAAATGTCCTGTGGACAGCATTCTTCGAAACAACTATTGTCCTCTATCTTCCTCTTTCTACTTTTATCTTCCTCTATCTCCCTCCTGACAGGCTGTTCCACCAAGAAGAATACCGCCAACACGCGCCGCTGGCATGCCTTTACGGCACGCTACAACACCTACTTCAACGGTTCGCAGGCGTTCATCGACGGCTGTTTGGAGAAGGAGAACGGCAACAAGGACAACCACACCGAACTCATTCCCCTCTACACCGTCGGCAACAAGCAAAGCCAGCAGTTGGGCAAGGGCAACTTCGACCGTGCCATTGAGAAATCGGAGAAGGCCATCAAGCTGCACAGCATCAAGGCCCGTCCGGAATGGAAGAAGAGCCGCCGCAAGACGGCAAAGGACGTCGAATGGCTCACCCGTCGCGAATATAACCCCTTCCTGTGGCGTGCCTGGCTGCTGATGGGTAAGTCACAATTCCAACAGGGACAGTTCGAAGAGGCTGCCGCCACCTTCTCGTATATGACGCGTCTGTATCAAGGTCAGCCGGCCATCAGGGGCATTGCCCGTGCCTGGCAGGCCAAGAGCTATACGGAACTCGACTGGCTGTACGAAGCCGAAGACCTGATGACCAAGCAGAAGCGTGACACGATGCACTACCGTGCCGTAGCTGACTGGGACTACACCTATGCTGACTATTATATCCGTTCACAGCAGTACGAAGAAGCCATCCCCTACCTGCGCAAGGTCATCAAACACGAGAAGCGTCGCAAGCAGAGAGCCAGGGAGTGGTTCCTGCTGGGACAAATCCAGGCCCTGCTGGGTCATAAGGATGAGGCCTTCTATGCCTTCAAACGTGTCATCAGGCTCAGTCCGCCCTACGAGCTGGAGTTCAATGCCCGCATTGCCCAGACCGAGGTGATGGCCCGTGGCAGCAAGAATGCCAAGCAGATGGTGCGCAAGCTGAAACGCATGGCGGCATCGGACAACAACAAAGACTATCAGGACCAGATATACTATGCCATCGGTAACATCTGGCTGGCTGAACGCGATACCATACAGGCCATCGAGGCTTACGAAGAGGGCAACAAGAAGGCGACCCGTAGCGGCATCGAGAAGGGTGTGCTGCTGTTGACATTGGGTAACCTGTACTGGGAACGCGAGAAATTTGCCGATGCCCAGCGCTGCTACGGCGAGGCCATCGGACTATTAGACAAGGACCGTAAAGACTACAAACAACTGTCAGACCGCTCGAAGGTGCTCGACGAACTGGTGCCCCACACCAGCAGTGTGGAGTTGCAGGACTCGCTGCAACGGCTGGCCAAGATGCCGGAAGAAGAGCGGCTGAAAATCATTGACCGTATCATTGAGGAGCTAAAGAAGAAAGAAAAGGAGGAACAGCGAGCCCGCGAAGAGGCTGAAGCGGAACAGATTCTCGCCCAGCAGTCAGCGGTGGGCAACAACCAGCAGCAACAGTCTGCCACGCCTAAGCAGCCCGTGACGCAAGGCAACGGACAGTGGTATTTCTATAATCCTCAGGTTGTCAGTCAGGGTAAGCAGACCTTCCAGCGACAATGGGGCAAGCGCGAAAACGTTGACGACTGGCAGCGTGTCAACAAAACCGTGATAAGCCTGACGCCAGAAGGTACGGAAGATGCTGAAGGGGCAGACGGTATAGAAGGCCTGGAAAACATGAAAGGCAATGGCGGTGCCGACGGCACAGTGCCCAACGATTCAGTCGTTGGGGATCAGGCCGCCACCGACAGCACAGCCCTCGATCCCCACAACCGTGAATACTACCTGGCACAGATACCGTTTACCGAGGAACAGATTGCTGCCAGCAACGACGCCATCAAGGACGGTTTGTTCCATTCGGGCATCATCTTCAAGGACAAGCTTGACAATTTGCGACTCAGCGAAAAGGCACTGACACGCCTGACCACCGACTTCAGCGACTACGAGAACAATGACGAGGCATGGTACCACCTGTTCCTGCTCTTCTCACGACAGGGTCGCACGCTGGAAGCCGACCGCTGTCTGGCCATGCTCAAGGCCGACTTCCCAGAGAGCCAGTGGACCGTCCTGCTCTCCGACCCGCACTTTGTGGAGAATCAGCGCTTTGGCGTACACATAGAAGACTCGATATATGCTGCCACCTACGACGCTTTCAAGGCCGACCGCTTCTTAGAGGTGAAAGCCAACACCCAGCTGTCGGAGGACCGTTTCCCATTGGGTCAGCACCGCCCGAAGTTCCTGTTCATCGAGGGTTTGAGTCTGCTCAACGAGGGTGATGCACAGGGTTGCACCGACCGCATGAAACAGGTGGTTGAGAAATATCCTCAGAGCGAGGTCAGCGAAATGGCCGGTATGATTCTGCGTGGCGTCCAACAGGGCCGTACCCTGCATGGCGGCAAGTTCGACATGGGCGACGTTTGGTCGCGACGGGCTATGGTACTCAATGCCGGCGACTCCACACAGGTCGACACGCTGACCTTCGAGCGCAATGTCAACTACGTGTTCCTGCTGGCCTATCAGCCGGACTCCGTCAACCAGAACCAGCTGCTCTACGAAATGGCGAAGTATAACTTCTCGAACTATCTGGTACGAAACTTCGACATCGTCACCGACCAGGACCAGAACGGTCTGTGCCGCATGCTCATCAGTGGTTTCCTCAGCTACGACGAGGCCCGTCAGTATGCCCACCAGCTGTATAGTGTAGAAGGTAGTCTGGCCGACATGCTGCATACCTGCCGCAGCCTCATCGTCAGCGAACAGAACCTGCGACTGTTAGGCACGACCTACAGCTATCGCGACTACGAGGTGTTCTTCGAAAAGGAGATAGAACCCGTGGAAATCTCCACCCAGCCGTTGCTGGACGAGCCGGAGAGCATTACGATAGAAGGTGACGAAGACGAAGACGATAACGGTAACGAAAACGGTAATGAAAACGAAAACGGCAACGACGACGACTTGTTCAACGACGGCCCGGCACAACAAAACAGCAACGTCGACGACATCTTCGACGATGACTTCTGGCGATGACAAGTAATAAGAGACAAAAAAGATGCCGGTCCTTGCGGATCGGCATTCTTTTTTTATTTGTTCGCCCGTTTATTCTGATGTGGTGATTTCGCCAACCACGTCACATCCCCAAGCCGACGTTACCATGCCAGCCACCTCGGAGCCATCTGCTTTCGTCAACTTAACACTCTTCAGTCTGGCAGTCTGTAGACCGGCATTCGTCTGGAGAGTAATACGCTGGAAAGTTGAGCCCAGTACCGCACCATCGAAGGTGGCCGTTGTCGTTGCCGAAGATGCCGACAGGGGCACATACTGCTCTTTATAAGTATCCTTTTCAATCATGTCGCCGTAAATCTTAATCTGCAGCTTGTCGCCGTAGGCTTTGTCCATCTCCACAGTAATACTTTGGTAGTCGCTCACCTTGAAGCCGCTGTCATTCCAGTCACCATAGAGGAACATCTCCGCCCAGTCTTGATTATACGTCACCACATACTCGAAGGATGCTGTGGGATACTTGCCCTCATAGCTGTCGCCATGATAGGCTTTCGCAATGCGCTCTGCCAGGTCGGGCTGGTTAAATGCCGGCACGCTACGGTAGGCACCGTCAGAGAGGCCCATCCAGTAGAAGGTTGCAATGTCAAGCTCTTTGGCCTTCTTCACCCAATAGTCTACAAATTGGAAGAGATCACTCTTGCGGACATCATAGTCAGTCTTACCTGCTCCGGCATCCACATTGCTGGTACCCCATTCACCGATGATTACGGGCACCTTCAGTCTGGTGATGAGCTTCTCCTTGATATTGTTAAAGAGCCAGTCAATGTAGGTAATCTCCTTGCTGAAACCGTTGGAGATATTCGGATAGCTGTGTACTTCAACAATGAGATGATTCGACACCTTGTCCGTAGGCAGCTTTAACTGTTCCACGGGGAGATTTGCATTCTCCGACCAGTTGCCACCGGCAGAACCAGCATAGGTATTGACAATCAAATTACGAATGGCATTGTTACCACCAGTCTTACGAACGGCAGTTACAAAACTCTGTGCATAGTTGTTGACAGCTTCCAAAGACTTCTTGGCATAGTCAGCATCAAAAGTACCCACTGAGGTGGGATAGTTCCAGCAACTCTTGGCATCGAGCATCTCATTATAAGACTCGAAGAGCAGGTGTTCGTCGTAATCCTTGAAGGTCTCGCCAATCTGTTTCCAGAGATATTCGAACTTGCTCTTGTTCTGCGTGTAGTTGTCCTCGTCAGCCTTAATCCACGACTTGAACAAGCCGTTATCGGCACCCGTATCGTGGTGTACGTTGAGAATGCAGTACAATCCCTCGCCAATCACATAGTCCACCACCTCTTTCACACGTTTCATCCAAGCATCCTTGACCTTGCCCTCAGAGTCCATCTCCTGATACCATGTCACCGGCACACGGATGGCACCGAAGCCAGCCTCCTTCATCATCGTAATAAGTTCACGCTTCGTCACAGGCTGTCCCCAGCAGGTCTCATGTTCGGCAGTGGTTGTCCATGACGACTTAGATGCATCGTGAGCATCAAGGGTATTACCCAGGTTCCAGCCCACTCCCATCTTCTTGACCGCAGTTGTAGCATGCTCGAACGTATCTTCAACCGGTTCTTCTTGCTCTTCCGTAGTGAAACTCAGTGAATAGGCATCGGCTTTTGCGCCAGACGTATGCACGAATCCCGCCGGAATAGAAATGGTCACCACGGTTTCGTAGTCATAGCATTCTACAGGAATGCTGACCACCTTACCACTTGCTGAGGCATCCTTCCTGACAACAGCGCCAGTGACCGTTACATTCTTACTATTGTCAATACTCACCTCCTGGTCGTAGGTAATCTGGACATTGACGGTGCCCACAGGAATTTCTGTTGCATTGTTACTTGGTGACGTTGAGACCACCTTCGGTGCCTTGGCGGCTGGTGCAGGGTCCGAATCGTCACTGCTACTACAACTGACCAATGAAAATGATAGCATGATGACTGAAACCATCATCATCAAAACTGCTAAAAACTTTTTTAAATTCATACCTTTATATAATAATTATAGTTCGGCCACAAATTTAGGTAAAATTTTTGAGATTACAAGGCTTTCGAGATAAAAAAGTAAAAAAATGCCCCAAAAAGATACACAAAGTAATCACAAATAATTCAAATTATGACACTTTTGTACGGGAGTATCGAAAAAAATAGCTATCTTTGCAACGTGAAACGTTAATAGAAGATATGACCAACGGAGTATTACTGTGGGCTGACGACGAGATGGAACTGCTGCGCGCCCACCTGTTGTTTTTAGAGAAGAAGGGGTACGAGGTGGTGACGGTGACCAACGGTACAGATGCCATCGAGGAATGCCGCAAGAGAACGTTCGACCTCGTGCTGCTTGACGAGATGATGCCTGGTCTGAGCGGATTGGAAACGCTACAGCGCATTAAGGAAACAACGCCTCAGACGCCAGTGGTAATGGTGACGAAAAGCGAGGAGGAGGACATCATGAACCAAGCCATCGGCCAGCAGATTGCCGACTACCTCATCAAACCCGTGAACCCTAACCAGATACTGCTGACGCTGAAGAAAAACATCCACCGTCGCGAAATCATGACCGAGACGGTACAGGCTGGCTATCAGCAGCAGTTCCAGCAGCTGTCGATGCAGATTATGGACTGTCGCACGTGGAATGACTGGACAGACATCTACAAGAAACTGGTGAGGTGGGAACTGGAACTTAGCGCCACCGACTCGCAGATGACGGAGATGCTGGAGATGCAGAAGCAGGAGGCTAACCGCGGTTTTGCGAAGTATGTCAAGCAGAACTACATGGAATGGATGCAGGGCAAGGAGCATCCGGTCATTTCGAACGAGCTGTTCAAGACGAAGGTCTTCCCCCTGCTGAACGAGGGTGAGAAAGTGTTCATGATAGTGCTCGACAACTTCCGCTACGACCAATGGAAGATGCTGGAGAAGGAGATAGGCGACTTGTTTGAGATCGACGAGGACGTGTACTGCAGCATCCTGCCCACAGCCACACAATATGCGCGCAACGCCATCTTCTCGGGACTCATGCCCGAGCAGATTGCCAAGATGTTTCCAGAGCTATGGGTCGATGAGGACGAGGAGGAAGGCAAGAATCTGAACGAAGCGCCGCTCATCCAGACCCTGCTGGACCGCTACCGCCGGAAGAACACTTTCTCGTATCATAAAATCAATACGTCGGCAGAGGCTGAACGCTTCATTGGACAGTTGAAGCAGCTGGAGCGCAACGACCTGAATGTGGTGGTATTCAACTTCATCGACATGCTGTCACATGCCCGTACGGAATCGAAGATGGTTCGCGAGCTGGCCAATAACGAGTCGGCATACCGTAGCATCACCCTCTCGTGGTTCCGCCATTCTGTCATACGCGACGTCTTCCGTTCGCTGGCACAGAGCGACTACCACGTGCTCATCACTACCGATCACGGTAGCATACGTGCCAACAACCCCGTCAAGATTGTTGGCGACCGCAACACGAATACCAACCTGCGGTATAAGTTAGGCAAGAATCTGGCGTACGACTCGAAGGAGCTGTTCGTCATCAAGGAACCGCTCAAGGCCCACTTGCCTGCTCCGAACCTGTCGACGACCTACGTGTTTGCCATTGGTGACGACTTCTTTGCCTATCCGAACAACTACAACTACTACGTCAGCTACTATCGTAATACCTTCCAGCACGGCGGTATCTCGATGGAGGAAATGATTATACCGATTATCTCCCTGAATGGGAAAAAACGGTAGTTAGAAATTAGGAATTAGAAATTAGAAATTATGATTAGTTTAGTCATCAAGGATATAGATCATATCCGCGAGGCTGCGCGGGAGTTTATTGCAAACATTGGCGAGCACCGTGTGTTTGCCTTCTACGGAAAAATGGGTGCTGGCAAGACCACTTTTGTCAAAGCCATCTGCGAGGAACTCGGCGTCGATGATGTCATTACTTCCCCCACCTTCGCCATCGTCAATGAGTACACACTCCACACTCCACACTCCACATTCCACACTCCGCAGATCTACCACTTCGACTTCTACCGCATCAAGCGCTTAGAGGAAGTGTACGACATGGGCTACGAGGAATACTTCTACAGCGGCGCACTATGCTTCATTGAGTGGCCGGAGCTGATAGAGGACATCCTGCCAGACGATGCCGTACGAGTCAGCATCGAGGAGCAGCCAGACGGAAGCAGGGTGGTCAACATGTAAGCTGACCACCCCGCTTCTTCAATTTTACAATTCTTCAATTCTTACAGGAGTGCCTCGAACTTCTCCTGTAACTTGGCCTTAGGCTGTGCACCAACAATCTTGTCAACGACCATTCCACCCTTGAAGAAAAGGATGGTGGGGATGTTGCGGATGCCAAACTCAACGGCCAGATCCTCGTTCTCCTCAACGTCGCACTTGCCAACGGTGATGCGTCCGTCGTACTCATTGGCTAATTCGGAGATGATGGGACTTACCATACGGCAGGGACCACACCATGTTGCCCAGAAATCAACTACTAACGGCTGCTCGCCATTCTTCAGGCTCTCGAAATTCTCACTTGTGATTGTTACTTCCATAATCTTTAATTTTTTGCCCCCTAAGTTAGGGGGTTGGGGGTCTGAACATGAGTTCATTGCCCCGGGTTATACAATATTCTTATATACAAATAGTATGCCAATTCTGTTGTTCAGACCCCCATCCCCCTAACTTAGGGGGCTTGTCAATTGATTTTATAGTCCAACGCCTCGTTCTCCTCAATATAGGCAATCAGGTCGTTGCGCAGATTGACCGACTTCGAGGCACTGCGTAGCAGTACATGTTTCTTGCCAGTGGTGTCGCGCAACAGGAAATACAGCTTGGTTGCGCCAGGACTGGAGGCAATCATCTCACTCAACTCCTCCACCACCTGGTCGTTCAACTGGTCGGTATTCATCGAGATGGTAATGCGGTCGATAGCACGTTCCTTGACTGACTGCAAGAGCTCGACATTGCTCACTTTCAGTTCTTTCTGGTCGCTATAGCTGAAACGCTGCTGCATCTTACCTGTCACATAGACAGCAGCACCTTCGGTAAACTTGCCATTCAGGTTGTGCCAGTCGTCACCAAAGAGCATCAGTTCGCCAGAACCTTCGAAGTCCTCAAGGGTAATAATGCCCCACGGTTTGTTGGTCTTCGCGCTAAACCGCGACTGCACACCAGTCACGATGCCGCCCAGAGTGACGTCCTCGCGGTCGACGAGTGCCGCACAGCGGTCGGCCAGTTCCGCACAACGGGTGTTACAGAGGTGGTCAAGTACGATTTTGTATTCATCCAACGGATGGGCCGACAAGTAGATACCCACCAATTCGCGTTCTTTGTTCAGACGTTCGATGTCACTCCACCGCTCATCGGTCTTGGGGATGGCAGGACGCTGGATTTCCACTTCCTCGAAGGCCCCGAAGAGTGAATTTTGAGCCTGTTGCTTCTCGGCCTGATAGGTCTGTCCGAAACGCATAATGGTATCGATGAAGGTCTCACCTTTGGCATTCTGGGCGAAGAAGTCCTCGCGTCGGATGCCAAACGAGTCGAAGGCACCACTAAGTGCCAGCGCCTCAAAAGCCTTGCGGTTAATCTGACTGAAGTTGATGCGCTCCACGAAGTCAAAGATATCCTTATAGAGTCCGTTCTTCTCACGTTCGTCGATGATGGCCTGCGCCACACCGTCGCCCATCCCCTTGATGGCAGCCAGTCCGAAACGTATCTCACCATGATGGTTCACGCCGAACTTTTGGTACGACTCATTGACATCAGGACCCAACGTATTGATTTTCATTGCCTTGCACTCGTCCATCAGTTTCGTGATTTCCGTAATCTGGTCACGGCGGCGACTCATGATGGCTGCCATGAACTCGGCAGGATAGTTGGCTTTGAGGTAGGCTGTCTGGTAGGCCACCCACGAGTAGCAGGCGGCATGCGACTTGTTGAAGGCATAGGAGGCAAAAGCTTCCCAGTCGGCCCAGATCTTCTCCAGCGTCTTGGGGTCGTGGCCGTTCTTCTTGCCACCCTCAATGAACTTGGGTTTCATGGCATCGACGATGTCCTTCTTCTTCTTACCCATTGCCTTACGCAGGGCATCACTCTCGCCTCGGGTGAAGTCGGCCAGCAGACGCGACAGCAACATCACCTGCTCTTGATACACGGTAATGCCGTAGGTATCCTTCAGGTATTTCTCCATCACGGGAATATCGTAGGTAATCGGTTCCTCACCGTGCTTACGACGGATGAACTGCGGAATGTACCCCATAGGTCCCGGACGGTAGAGGGCATTCATGGCTATGAGGTCTTCGAAGACGGTGGGCTTTAATTCACGCAGGTATTTCTGCATACCTGCCGACTCAAACTGGAAGGTGCCAATGGTGCGGCCCTGCTGGTAGAGTTCGAAGGTCTTTGGGTCGTCAATGG
>JAEEVA010000048.1 GCA_016286995.1 Prevotella sp. | reverse complement strand
GAATTGAAACGGTTTGACTTCGTTACCCAAGTACATATTAAATATATTAATAAGCACTCGCTTCTCGTACTACTTCTTTCTCTGTCTATGTAACTCTTTCAAAGAACTCGTAAAAAAATGCCTCGTACTCAACTTTTTGAGCGAAAGCGGATGCAAAGGTACAACTATTTTCCGAACAAACAAAAAAAATCGAGAAAAAAGTTGTAATATTAACAATTATTTTGTTTTTGCACAAATACGAAATTTTGTGTATTGACTTATACATTATTATATATAAGGAGAGGGAGGTAAAAGGAGATAGAGGGAGATAGAGGAAGATAAAGGGAGATAGAGGAAGATAAAGGAAGATAAAGGAAGATAAAGGAAGATAGATGAATACAGGAGTAGATAAAAATAAAAATAATGCAAAAAAGAAAGGAAAAAGTTTGGTTATATGCAGGAAAATGTATAATTTTGCAGCCAAATTTGAATAAATATTCTAAACAACAAGACAAAGGAAAAGTGAGTATGAAGATTAAGAAAGACCGTTTAGAGGCCCTTCGTATGATTATTTCGAGCCGCGAGTTAGGCAGTCAAGACGAGCTGTTAGAAGCATTAAAAGGTGAAGGATTCCAATTGACTCAGGCCACGCTGAGCCGTGACCTGAAGCAGTTGAAAGTTGCCAAAGCAGCCACGATGCGAGGAAACTACGTATATGTGTTACCCAATGACACCATGTACAAGAGAGTGGCCACACCGCGTAGTCTGCACGAAATGATGCAGGTACCTGGTTTCCTGAGTATTCACTTTTCTGGTAACATGGGCGTCATCAAGACACGCCCCGGCTATGCCAGCAGCATTGCCTACAACATCGACAACAATCATATTAACGAAATACTCGGCACCATTGCCGGCGACGACACCATTTTCATCGTCATCAAGCAAGGCGTCACGAAGGAAGAAGTTATCGATGCGTTGCGTGAGGTTGTACCAAATATGAGGCAGTGAAAAGTGAAAAGTGAAGAGTGAAAAGTGAAGAATTTGCTTCCGCAGATAAAGATATGGAACAGAAAGAAGATATAGAAGTTTTTGTGGCCGGTCCTGAGCATGAGGTCTATGTGGATACCATTCTGCAGACCATTGCTGATGCGGCCAAAGTTCGTGGTACTGGTATTGCCAAGCGTACCCATGAATATCTGGCCACCAAAATGAAAGAAGCGAAAGCCGTCATTGCCTTGAGCGGCAACCGTTTTGCCGGTTTCAGCTACATCGAGACATGGGGTAACAAACAATATGTGACAACATCAGGTCTTATCGTTCACCCTGACTTCCGCGGGTTGGGCGTTGCCAAGAAAATCAAGGATATGACGTTTTCCCTAGCCCGTACCCGTTGGCCGCATGCCAAGATTTTCTCGTTGACCAGTGGTGCTGCGGTGATGAAGATGAATACCGAATTAGGTTACCAGCCCGTGACTTTTGCCGACCTGACCGACGACGAAGCTTTCTGGCGTGGTTGCGAGGGATGCTGTAATGTCGACGTCTTGCACCGTACAGGCCGTAAATACTGTATCTGCACGGCGATGCTCTACGACCCAGAAGAACACTTGCCTGCCAAGATACCCGAAGAGGTGATAGAGCGCATCAAACAGTTAGACGAGAAGTGAAACAACGAATTAAAACGAATTACACGAATTGATATGAGCAAGAAGAAAGTAGTAGTAGCATTCAGCGGTGGATTGGACACCAGCTACAATGTGATGTATCTGACGAAGGAGTTAGGTTATGAAGTATATGCAGCCTGTGCCAACACGGGCGGTTTCTCAGCCGAGCAGCTGAAGAGAAATGAAGAGAATGCCTATAAGCTGGGCGCGGTCAAGTACGTGACCCTCGACGTGATGCAGGAATATTATGAGAAGTCGCTGAAGTACATGATTTTCGGCAACGTGTTACGTAACAACTGCTATCCCATCTCTGTGTCCAGCGAGCGCATCTTCCAGGCCATCGCCATTGCACGCTATGCCAAGGAGATTGGTGCCGACGCCATTGCCCACGGTTCTACGGGTGCCGGCAACGACCAGATCCGCTTCGACATGACCTTCCTCGTGATGGCACCTGGTGTTGAGATTATCACCCTGACACGTGACCGTAACCTGACTCGTAAAGAGGAGGTCGACTACCTGAATGCCAACGGCTATTTCGCCGACTTTACGAAGCTGAAGTACTCGTATAATGTCGGCATCTGGGGTACCTCGATTTGTGGCGGTGAGCTGCTCGACCCCACGCAGGGTCTGCCTGAGGAAGCCTATCTGAAGCACGTGACAAATCCTGAAAAAGAGTCATTGCTGAAGATTCAGTTCGAGAAGGGCGAGATTGTCGGCGTCAATGGCGAGAAGTTCGACGACCACATCAAGGCCATCCAGAAGATTGAGGAAATCGGTGCCTCGTATGCCATTGGACGTGACGCCAACGTTGGCGACACCATCATCGGCATCAAGGGCCGCGTTGGCTTCGAGGCCGCAGCACCGAAGCTCATCATTGAAGCTCACCGATTGTTAGAGAAGTCAACACTCTCGAAGTGGCAGCAGTATTGGAAGGACCAGGTCGCCAACTGGTACGGCATGTTCCTGCACGAGAGCCAGTATCTGGAGCCCGTCATGCCTGATATCGAGGCCATGCTGACCTCTTCACAGCGTAATGTCACCGGCACCGCTATTTTGAAACTGCGTCCTTACGGTTTTGAGACGGTGGGCATCGACTCTGCCAACGACCTCACCAAGAGCAAGCTCGGCGAATATGGCGAGACCCAGACAGGCTGGACTGCCGACGAGGCCAAGGGCTTCATCAAGGTCAGCTCTACCCCACTCCGCGTATACTACGGTATTCACAAAGACGAGAAAAGATAGGAGACCCACCCCCTACCCCTCCCTGTGAGGGAGGGGAGTAATTACCTAAAGAACAGAATAGAATATGGAGAAAAACAGCATAACGAAAGGAGTATCTACTCCCCTCCCTCACAGGGAGGGGCAAAGGGGAGGGTCTGCCATTAGAGTAGGAATATTAGGTGCAGCTGGCTATACGGGCGGGGAATTGATTCGCCTGCTGCTGAACCATCCCGAGGCAGAGATTGTGTTTGCCAACTCAGAGAGTAATGCTGGCAATCTGGTCAGTGATGTGCATGAAGGATTGATTGGGGACACCAATCTGAAGTTTACGGATGAGATGCCCTTCGACAAGGTCGATGTTGTATTCTTCTGCTTCGGACACGGTAAGAGCGAGGCATTCCTTAAGGAACACACTATCCCTGAGAACGTGAAGATTATCGATTTGGCACAAGATTTCCGCATCAAGGGCGATCATGATTATGTGTATGGTCTACCCGAAATCAACAAGGAAGATATCCAGAAGGCACAGCACGTGGCCAATCCGGGTTGTTTTGCCACCTGCATACAGGTTGCGCTGCTGCCCGCTGCCTACCTGAACCTGCTGAAGGAGGACGTTGCCGTCAATGCCATCACGGGCTCGACGGGAGCCGGTCAGAAGCCTGGCGCCACCACCCACTTCTCGTGGCGCAACAACAACCTCAGCATCTACAAGCCTTTTCAGCACCAGCACATCGCCGAGATTCGGCAGTCGCTGAAGCAGGTGCAAGGTTATCTCGATGCCGACATCGACTTCATCCCCTATCGTGGTGATTTTGCCCGCGGCATCTTCTGCACAGCTGTCATCAAGACTAAAGCTCCTATCGAGGATATCGTCGAGGCCTACAAGGACTTCTATGCCGACGCCGCCTTCACGCACTACTCCGACAACCCCATCGACATCAAGCAGGTGGTGAACACCAACAAGGCGTTGGTACATGTCGAGAAGTACGGCGACAAGCTCCTCGTCACCTCCGCCATCGACAACCTGCTGAAGGGTGCCGTCGGCCAGGCCGTGCAGAACATGAACCTGATGTTCGGCATCGACGAGACTGCCGGTCTCCGCTTGAAGGCAAGTGCTTTCTGAGATAAGAATTTCTTTATAAAAAAGCGGCATATATTTGTATATTTGCCGCTTTTTTGCTATCTTTGCACCACAGAATAATATAAGGAGTTCGGATATGCCAAGAAAGACTGATGGAATAGTTTTTGAGTTACATCCCGGAGCCAAGAAGGGCGAGGATGGTAAACCGTTGCAATATGCCCGGCCCAAGATTACGGTAACCTACGACACCAAAGGGCTTGATGAGTACTGCACTAAATACTACTATAGTGCTTCGAAGCAAGTACAAAATATCTTGAACTTAGCCAGCGAGGCCGTTGCCTCTTTGGTGAAGCAGGGGTATCGCGTAGAAACGCCCTTCGGCAGTTTTGCCCCTAAACTCAAACTGCTGGGTGAGCATACTGACCGCAATAGAGTGACGGGCAAAGACATCGTATATGACGGCATCGAGTTCATTCCTACTAAGGCATTCAAGAAGGCTTGCGACTGTTCGAGACACGGTTTCCGCAAAGAAGACTCCCGCATTGTGAAAGCCAAGCGTGCTGAAACTGAAGAAGAACGGCAGAAAGCTTTGCGCGAGAGTTTCTACGAGGGCTACACCACCGTTAAGAGGTTTATGAACAAAAGCGGCTTGGGAGAAACCACCGCCAGAGCCTATCTGGAAAATCTCTGCAAAGGCGACACGCCACTTTTGTGTCGTTACAGGGAAGGCACCACAAAGCACTACCGCCTTATCCAACCCTCTACCCCAGACAAAAAACAGGAACTCGGCGGCCGCTGAGCGATGGCTCGGCGGGCGGCGGGCTATCCCTCGGCGGGCGCCGAGGGATTCCGCGGCGGGCGCCTGCAACCCAGCTAGCATGCCGCTCTCTCCCTGCTTGCACGGCACAAACGCCCCGTTTGCACGGTCCTGTCACCCCTTCTGCTCGTAGCAAGCGAGCCGTCCACAGCATCTTCTTCAGGCGTTGGCACCATCATTCCATGTCAATTGCCCGTCTTGCCCGCAGCTTTTCGTGTTTTTATTTGGTGATTAGGGAAAATAGTGCTATCTTTGCAACGAAAACAATGCTAACGAAACAATGAAAAGATTTCTAATCTCTGCGCTCATTCTGCTGGTGGCAGCATGGAGCGGTGCTTATGGCGAGGATGGCAGCAAGCTGTGGCTGCGCCTTGACACAGCGGATAAAGCCTCAGTAACAGGTGTGAAGGGTACGGCAATGACTGAGTTGCAAACCTATTGGCAGGGCGGTCCTGTGGTGCTGAAACGGCAGAAGGGTCTGGCCCAGGACGGCTACACCATCAAGAGCCAAGGCGGCAAGACAGTGATAAGCGCTGGCAATGATGCAGGACTGCTGTATGGTGCCTACCACCTGCTGCGACTTCAGCAGACCCTTTTAAGTGAAAAGGGAAAAGTGAATAGTGAAGTATTTGCTGCCGCCCTTCAGGAGATGAAGTTCGATATCAAGGAGGAGCCGGCCTACGACCTGCGCATTCTGAACCACTGGGATAACCCCAACGGCACCGTGGAGCGCGGATTTGCCGGACATAGCATTTTCTGGAGGGAGAAGGGAAAAGTGACCAGTGAAGATTTCGCTGCCGCCATGAAGATGTATGCTCGCGCCAATGCCTCCATTGGCATCAACGGCACAGTGCTCAACAATGTAAATGCCAAACCCGAGATGCTGTCGACCGAGAGTCTTGAGAAGACCAAGGAGATTGCCGACCTGCTGCGGCCCTACGGCATCCGCGTGTACCTCTCCATCAACTTTGCATCGCCCATCAAGGTGGGTGGTCTGAAGACTGCCGACCCATTGGACAAAGAGGTTGTCGGCTGGTGGAAGGCAAAGGTGAACGAAATCTACAAGCTCATTCCCGACTTCGGCGGTTTCCTGGTGAAGGCCAACTCCGAGGGAGAACCCGGTCCGCAGGACTTCGGACGCACCCATGCCGACGGTGCCAACATGCTGGCCGACGTGCTGCGTCCACACAAGGGCATCGTCATGTGGCGTGCCTTCGTCTATGCCCCCCAGAGCAGCGACCGTGCCAACCAGGCCTATCTGGAGTTCATGCCGCTGGACGGCCAGTTCCGTGACAACGTCATCATCCAGATTAAGAATGGCCCCATCGACTTCCAGCCCCGTGAACCCTATAGTCCACTGTTCACGTCGCTGAAGAAGACAGCGATGATGGTGGAGTTCCAGATTACGCAGGAATACCTTGGTGCTGCCAACCACCTGGTCTATCTCGCCCCGATGTGGAAGGAGTTCTTCTCGTTTGTGAAGCCCAACAGTCTGCGGGCGATGGCTGGCGTGGCCAACATCGGCGACGACGTAAACTGGTGCGGTCACCACTTCGCACAGGCCAACTGGTATGCCTTCGGACGACTGGCGTGGAACCCGAATCTGACGTCGGAAAATATTGCAAAGGAATGGCTTGCCCAGACTTTCGGCAATGGACAATGGACAATGGATAATGGAAAATTGATATCCATGATGCTGAGTAGCCGCGAGGCCTGCGTCAACTATATGATGCCATTAGGCATTCATCACATCTTTGCAGGTACCCACCACTATGGTCCTGAGCCCTGGTACAGTCCGAAAGGCGTCAGAGCCGACTGGACGCCACCCTACTACCATAAGGCAGACAGCATAGGCCTTGGTTTCGACCGCACACTCACGGGTTCGGCTAACGTCAAGCAGTACCCCGATGAGCTCTGCCGTCTCTACAACGACATCAATACCTGTCCTGAGAATCTGCTGGCATGGTTCCACCACGTGCCCTGGGACTACAAGATGAAGAGCGGCCGCACCTTCTGGGACGAGCTCTGCCACAAGTATGACGACGGTGTCCGCGAGGCCCGCCATTTCCTCACCGTCTGGGACGCCATGCAGCCTTACGTCGATCAGCAGCGCTTCCTGGAGGTGCAGCGTAAACTGCGCATCCAGGCCCGTGATGCCGAGTGGTGGCGCGACGCCTGCCTGCTCTATTTCCAGACGTTCTCGAAGCGTCCCATTCCGCAGGACATGGACCATCCCGTCCACAACCTCGACGAGATGATGCAGTTCAACATCCCCATCGGCATGTACGAGAATCCTAAATGCGGGTATAGCAGGTGAATGAAAGTTAAGAGTGAAGAGTGAAAAGTGAAAAATTGCTTCCGCAACAAAAAAAAAGCAATTAAGCATTAAGAATTAAGCATTTATTCGTACCTTTGCAGCGATTATAATATAAGTACACATGAAACTATTCGACGTATATCCCCTGTTCAA
Organism: Prevotella sp.; assembly: GCA_016286995.1. Taxonomy (GTDB): domain Bacteria; phylum Bacteroidota; class Bacteroidia; order Bacteroidales; family Bacteroidaceae; genus Prevotella. Next base: position 10,170 of record JAEEVA010000048.1, on the reverse strand, counting down.
CGTCAACATTGTGAAAGGACAGGGCTGTAAGGTTTGGGACGACAAAGGTCAGGAATACCTGGACCTCTATGGTGGTCATGCCGTCATTAGCATCGGCCATTCACATCCCCATTATATCGAGAAAGTAACGGAGCAGCTGAACCGTATCGGCTTCTATTCGAACTCCGTAGTCAATAAGCTGCAGCAACAGTTGGCCGAGCGTCTGGGCAAGATCAGCGGCTACGACGACTATCAGCTGTTCCTCATCAACAGCGGTGCCGAGGCCAACGAGAATGCGCTGAAGCTGGCATCGTTCAAGAATCCGGGAGCCACACGCATCCTGTCGTGCGAGAAGGCTTTCCACGGACGTACCAGCCTGGCTGTCGAGGTGACGCACAACCCAAAGATTGTGGCACCCGTCAACGACAACCACCACGTGCGCTTCCTGCCGATGAACGACATCGAGCCATGGATTCGCGAACTGTCGCGCGGTGGTGTCATGGCCGTTATTTTGGAGTGCATCCAGGGTGTGGGTGGCGTACAGATGGCTACGCCGAAGTTTGCCCAGGACCTGGCATACGCCTGCAAGCGCTTTGGCGTGACGCTGATTTGCGACGAGATACAATGCGGCTACGGTCGTAGCGGCAAGTTCTTCGCCCACCAGTGGTTAGGCATCAAGCCCGATATCATCACCGTTGCCAAGGGTATTGCCAACGGTTTCCCGATGGGCGGTGTGCTGATCAGTCCTGAATTCGAGCCCGTCTACGGACAGCTGGGTACGACGTTTGGTGGCAACCACCTGGCATGTGCCGCAGCGCTGGCCGTGCTCGACGTCTTCGAGGACGAGGGGCTGGTAGAGAATGCCCGTGTCGTTGGCGACTACCTGATGGAAGGCATTCGCAGCATTGGCAGCTCACACATTCTGGATGTCCGCGGACGCGGTCTGATGATAGGCATCGAACTGGACATGCCTCATCAGTTTGTGCGCAAGCCGCTTATCAAGCACGAGCATTGCTTCACGGGTTGTGCCGGACAGAGCATTCTGCGCCTGCTGCCACCACTTTGCCTGACAAAGGCCGAAGCCGACGATTTCATCGAGAGACTGATCAGGGTACAGCCGGAAGAAGACGATTGAGGTAAGAGGTAAGAAGTTAGAGGTAAAAAGTACATTAGAATTATGAAAATAAGCATTATCGGAGCCGGAGCTATGGGAGGTGCCATAGCCGAAGGACTTATCAAGGGCGACTACATCAACAACGAAGATATCTGTATCAGCGACCCGTCACGCCAGCAGCGTGAGCGCTTCGCCAACATGGGCATCACCGCCACACCCAGCAACCAGCTGGCAGCACAAGGAGCCGACGTGGTATGCGTGGTAGTAAAACCGTGGCTGGTGGAACAGGTATTGAAAGGGATTAAAGACGTGCTCGACTACGAACAACAGATTCTCGTCGTAGTGGCTGCCGGCGTGAAGAGCGACGACATCCGCCAGTGGCTCAGCAAGGACGACAAGATGATTTCCTCCTTTCTGTGCATCCCCAACATCGCCATCGCCCAACTGCAGTCTATGACATTCCTGGTTCCGTTGGCCGAGGCTCAGCCTCGGCATACAGAACAGGTGAAGGCTTTGTTCGACTCGATGGGCCAGACCATCATTACCGAAGAGAACCACTTAGGTGCCGGTACCACGCTGGCATCGTGCGGCATCGCCTATGCCATGCGCTACATCCGTGCAGCCAGTGAGGGCGGTGTGGAACTCGGTTTCAAGGCCGACGACGCCAAGAAAATTGTGATGCAGACTGTCCGCGGTGCCGTAGAGCTGTTGGAAGCTACGGGTCTGCACCCTGAGGCCGCCATCGACCTGGTGACGACACCTGGTGGCGTGACCATCAAGGGTCTGAACGAAATGGAGCATGCCGGCTTCACGTCAGCAGTCATCCGCGGTTTAAAGGCAGGAGCGAAGTAAGTTCACAGTTCACAGTTCATAGTTATTGAAAAGTGAGTATAACAAGTTTAGTAAGACATTTGTTTGCGCGCCGCTGGCGTACGTTGGAACAGCACCAGAACGGTGGTGAGTTGTTGCAGCGTACCGTGCTGCAGCACCTGCTGACCTCGGCACGCGATACGGAATACGGCCGTCAGCATGGTTTCGGCAATATCAGAGGCTACGAAGACTTCATCAAGTTGAATCCCGTCAACTCCTATGAGGAGCTGAAAGACCAGATAGACCGCATGCGTCACGGCGAGGCCGATGTGTTGTGGCCAGGACGCACCAAGTGGTTTGCCAAGTCGAGCGGCACCACCAACGACAAGTCGAAGTTCATCCCAGTCACCGACGAGGGCCTGCAGAAGATTCACTATGCCGGCGGCTACGACTCTGTAGCCCTCTACCTGCGCAACAATCCCAAGAGCCGCATGTTCGACGGCAAGGGTCTCATCCTGGGTGGCAGCCACGTTCCCAACTTCGACATTCCCGACTCGTTGGTTGGTGACCTGAGTGCCATACTCATCGAGAACATTAACCCGCTGGTGAACCTGGTCCGTGTACCGAAGAAGGAAACGGCCTTGCTCAGCGATTTCGAAGAAAAGCGAGACCGTATAGCCCGTGAGGCCATGAACAAAAACGTGACCAACATCAGTGGCGTACCGTCGTGGATGCTATCCGTGCTCAACCGCATGATGGAGCTAACGGGCAAGACACACTTAGAGGAGGTATGGCCCAATATAGAGGTATTCTTCCACGGTGGCGTGGCCTTTACGCCCTATCGCAAGCAGTACGAGCAACTTATCACCACGCCCAACATGCACTATATGGAGACCTACAATGCCAGTGAGGGTTTCTTCGGCATTCAAGACGATCCCAACGACAAGTCGATGCTGCTGATGCTGGATTACGGGGTGTTCTATGAGTTTATGGATCTCTCCGGGAAAACTGGAGAGCACGCCATTGTGCCGCTGTGGGGCGTCGAGAAGGACAAAAACTACGCCATGCTGATCTCGACATCGTGCGGTTTGTGGCGCTACATGATTGGCGACACCATCCGCTTCACCAGCACCAATCCCTATAAGTTCGTCATCTCGGGCCGTACCAAGAGTTTCATCAATGCCTTTGGCGAGGAACTCATCGTCGACAATGCCGAACAGGGTCTGGCCTTTGCCTGTGAGCAGACCGGTGCCGAAGTGCTGGAATACACGGCAGCCCCCGTCTTTATGGATACCAACGCCAAGTGCCGTCACCAGTGGCTGGTGGAATTCTCGAAGGAGCCAGATGACTATCAGGCCTTTGCCGACCTGCTCGACCAGCGCCTGCAGGAGGTCAACAGCGACTACGAGGCCAAGCGTTATAAAAACATCACCCTGCAACCCCTGGAACTCATCGTGGCCCGTCCTGGCTTGTTCAACGACTGGATGAAGAGCCGTGGTAAGCTGGGTGGCCAGAACAAGGTGCCGCGACTGTGCAATACCCGCGAGCACATGGATCCGCTGCTGGCATTAAACGATAAATGAAGCGGCACCATATGCCTAAATGATAAATGGAAAAGTCTGATAACATAAATAGATTACTGAAACTGATGCCAGTGATAATGATAGGTTTATCATTTATCATTTGTCATTTATCGTTTAGCGGATGCGCCAGAATGGGTAATCCTGACGGCGGCTGGTACGACGACGACCCGCCACGTGTCCTCTATGCCACGCCCGCCGAGCAGTCGACAAACGTTACTGACAAGAAGATTAACATCTATTTCGACGAATTCATCAAGCTGGAAGACCCCACGCAGAATGTCATCGTGTCACCGCCACAGTTAGAGATGCCAGAGATCAAGACTGCCGGCAAGAAAATCGTGATAGAGCTGGTGGACTCACTCATTCCCAACACCACCTATACCATCGACTTCAGCAATGCCATCTCCGACAACAACGAGAACAATCCGATGGGTAACTACACCTACACCTTCTCGACCGGTGAGCGCATCGACACCTTTGAGGTGGCAGGCTACGTGATTGACGCCCAGACACTGGAACCCGTCAAAGGCATCAGCGTGGGACTCTACGATAATCTCGCTGACAGCGTATTCCGCACACAACCGCTGATGCGTATCTCACGGACTGACAGCAGAGGGCATTTCGTCATCAAGGGCGTGGCACCAGGCGAATACCGCGTCTATGCCCTGCAGGATGCCGACGGCGACTACCGTTTCTCTCAGAAGAGCGAGATGATTGCCTTCAACCACAGCACCTACAAGCCCACAGCAGGACCTGACGTGCGACAGGACACCATCTGGCGCGACACCCTGCACATCGATAACATCCTTCAGGTTCCTTATACCCACTTCTATCCTGACGACATCGTCATGCTGGCCTTTCAGGAGGAACAGACCGACCGCTATCTGCTGAAACAGCCTGAACGCATCGACGCCAACCGCATGACACTCTATTTCAGCTATGGCAACCCCCAGTTGCCCGTCATCAAGGGTCTGGACTTCAATGCCGACTCAGCTTTCGTACTTGAAGCCAGTGCCAAGAAGGACACGCTGAACTACTGGCTGCGCGACACGGCACTCGTCAACCGCGACACGCTGACCATCTCATTGGAATATCTGAAAACCGACAGTCTCGGACAACTGGTTAGCCAAACCGATACCCTCGAGGTTCTTGCCAAGACGCCCTATGCCAAGCGTCAGAAGGAACTGAACAAGGAAATGGAGAAGTGGCAAAAGGAACAAGACAAGAAGAAAAAGCAGGGAGAGCCCTACGACAGCATCTATCCCATACTGCCGCTGGAACCTCAGATTGCCATCCCAGGAACGATGACGCCTACCAGTCGCATCCCCATCGTGATGCCTACGCCGTTGGAGAAGCTCGACACGGCAGCCATCCATCTCTATTCCAAGATCGACACCCTCTGGTACCGGGCACCCTTTGTCTTCCAACGGCGCGACTCCATGCTGCGACACTTCGAAATCATAGCCGACTGGCATCCTGATACGGAATACAGTCTGGAAATCGACACGATGGCTTTCATCGACATCTATGGCAAGGTGTCGGACCCCTATAAGCAAGGTCTGAAGGTGAAGTCGCCCGATGAGTTCTCGACGCTGGAACTCCAGCTCAGCGGGGCCATAGGTGACAACATGATAGTGGCGCTGCTCGACAAGAACGGTAAAGTCCTCCAGCAGCAACAGATGGCTGCCGACCATTCGGTGGTATTCTATTACGTCAAGCCGGGCATCTACTATGCCAGCGCCTTCAACGACCGCAACAACAATGGCGTCTGGGACACCGGTTTGTACGACGAAGACCGCCAGCCCGAGGAGGTCTACTACTATCCTGATGAGATTGAGTGTAAGGAGAAGTGGGACATCACCAAGTCGTGGAATGTCACCGCCAAGCCTCTCAACCAGCAGAAACCTGCCGCTCTCATCAAGCAGAAAGGTAATAAGGAGAAGAAGAAGCTCCAGAACCGTAATGCCGAACGTGCCCAGAAGCTTGGCATCCAATATGTCAAGAAGGAGCCGAAGGTGAAGGAGAAGAAAGACAAAAAGAAGAAAGAAGAAGAAAAAGAACAATGACGCATCAACATAATTATCATAAGATAGTCAAATGGGTGAAAGGGCTTTTACCTCTTTGCCTTCTCACCTTTTTACCTTTAACGATTTCCGCCCAGTGCGGCATCGAGAACACCGCCTTCCAGGCTGGTGAGTCTCTTAGCTACGACCTCTACTTCAACTGGAAATTCGTGTGGGTCAAGGTTGGCTCGGCAGCCATGTCGACCACCCAGTCGACCTACAAGGGACAGACGGCTCTCCGCAGCAGTCTTATTACCCGTGGTAACAGCAAGGCCGACAAGTTCTTCGTCATGCGCGACACACTGCTCTGCTATACCGATAATGACACAGCTCCTCTCTACTTCCGCAAGGGTGCCCGCGAAGGCGACCGCTACTATGTCGACGAGCTGTGGTACACCTACCCCAACGGCAACTGTCACCTGAAGCAGCACCAGATAACCAGTAGCGGCGAACACCTATGGAAGGAGGCCGAGTACAAGGACTGCATCTACGACATGATGAGTATCTACCTGCGAGCCCGCAACTACGATGCCAACAAGCTGAAGGTTGGCGACAAGTTGCCCATGCCCATTGCCGACGGCAGCCATATTGCCAACTCCTGGTTGAAGTACACGGGCAAGACCACGCTGAAGATGAAAAACACCAAGGACAAATACCGCTGTCTGGTGTTTTCGTTCATCGAACGCAAGGATGGCAAGAACCATGAACTCATCCGTTTCTATGTCACCGACGACGACAACCACATGCCCGTCCGTCTCGACATGTTCCTCTCCTTCGGCTCTGCCAAGGCCTATCTCTCTACCTACAAAGGACTCCGCAATCCCTTGAAGTCGTTAGTGAAATAGTATGCGCTACATACGCTGTACCGTCACCAGCTGGGATGATGGCACCATCTTGGCCACGACAGGCGACGGTGCTATCCGCATCATGCCACCTGACCACTCGCTGGACGGTCTGCTCACTACCGGTACACAACTCAACCTGCTTAACAGTCGCATGGAGGACGGCATGGTTCGTCCCACACTCATCGTCGTCGAACCCGACTATCTCGTCGACATCTCAGCCATCGCCGCCTGTTTCCAGGACTACGGCCATCATCCCTACAGCTATCTCCTCAATCGCCTGAAGCCGAGAGCCAACTCTCAGCCCATCCTGTTGGGAAACTACGCCAGTACCGTACTCGACGACGTCATCCACCAGCCATCTTCCATCTCACCTCTTACCTCTCACCTCCCACCTCCTACCTCTAACCTCATCACCGACACCCTGCGCAAGTCATTCCGCCAACAGGTGCTGCAGTTCTGTACCTGCGAGAACTTCAATCCCCAGCAGTTTAAGGCCGATGCCGTCCGACAGGTTGCCAACATCCGCGAAGCTGTCGACAAGCTTTTCTCTGACGACGGCTACGACCGCAGCAAGGCCCTGCTCGAACCGTCGTTCATCTGCGAACAGCTGGGTCTGCAGGGACGCGTCGACCTGATGACCACCGACATGCGTCTGCTCGTCGAGCAGAAGTCGGGCAAGAAATGGTTCCACGAGGCTCATTACGTACAGCTGCTACTCTACTATGGTGTGCTGCAACATAACTTTAATCTGCCCTACGACCAGGTGGACATGCGCCTGCTCTACTCGAAGTACCCGGCCAGCGAAGGTCTTCAAAAGGTACATTTCTACCATCAGCTGTTCCATGAGGCCATCACCCTGCGCAACCGCATCGTAGCGATGGAGACCACCATTGCCCGTGACGGTTTCGCTCCCCTGCTGTCGCAGCTGAATGCCGACAAGCTTTTGGAAAACCCCGACCACGCCGAATTCTTCGAGCGGTACGTACAGCCACGCATGGAAAGTATCATCCAGCCAATGAAACAGCTCAACGATGCCGAGCGCGACTATGTTGACCGCATGGTGACCTTCGTCTACCGCGAGCAGGTCATGCAGAAGCTACATCCGCAGGAGCAGTCCATCATCACAGGCATCCTGCAAAAGGTCGATGGCGACGACATCGTCATTGCCGACATCACCCTGCCGTCATTACCCGATGCCCACGACTTCCGTCGCGGCGACATGGTAACCCTCTACCACTATGACGACCAGCCAGACCCCTGCGCCGCCATCCTGTTCAAAGGCACCATTCGCCAGCTTACCGACACCACCGTCACTGTGCAGCTGAATGACGCACAGGGGTCTGAGGTCGAAGGTCAAAGGGCTGAGGTCAAAAGGCAAAGGTCAAAGGTCTTCACTTCCGAAGGCCACTACGCCATCGAGCACGCCCATTCCGACATTGGCACCACATCGGCCCTGCGTTCCATCCATGCTTTCTGCACGGCCAAGCCAGACCGTCGACAGCTGCTGCTCGGACAGCGTAAGCCCCGTCGTGATGCCACCCTGCAGCTGTCGCGCAGCTACCATCCCCATTATGATGACGTACTGCTGCGAGCCAAACAGGCCCGCGACTACTTCCTGCTGCAAGGACCGCCAGGTACCGGTAAGACCTCCATGGCTCTGCGCTTCCTCGTCGAAGAGGAACTGTCATCCTCCATTATCAATTCTCAATTCTCAATTGTCAATTGTCAATTCTCAATTCTCCTCACCGCCTATACCAACCGCGCCGTCGACGAAATCTGCGAGATGCTTGAGGGTGCCGGCCAACAGTATATCCGGTTGGGCAACGACACGTCGTGCGACCCACGCTTTGCGTCACACCTGCTCAGCAACATAGACGGTACGCTCGACGACATGCGCCAGTTACTGCTCTCAACGCCCGTTATCGTCGGCACCACATCGACACTCCTGGCCCGTCCGCACATTCTGCAGCTAAAACACTTCTCGCTGTGTATTGTCGATGAAGCCTCGCAAATTCTCGAACCTAACATCATCGGACTACTCGTGTCGGAGAGCATCGACCGCTTCATTCTCGTCGGCGACCACAAACAGCTGCCTGCCGTCATTCAGCAGCCCGACGACGAACCGCGCCTGCACCAGTGTCGGCTGTCACTCTTCGAACGGCTGCTCTCGGTAGAGCGTGCCGCCGGTCGCACAGAGTTTGTCGGATTGCTGCAGCATCAGGGACGCATGCACCCCGACATTGCCGCCTTCCCCAACGAGATGTTCTATGCCACCCAGCAGCTGCAACCCGTGCCGCTACCCCATCAGACGGAGCAGCACCTCAACTACACACAGCCCTCTGAGGACGCCCTTGACGACATCCTCAAGCAGCGCCGCGTACTCTTCATCGATTCTTCACTCTTAACTCTTAAGTCTTCACTCCTTACTCCTCAGGCTCGCCTCGTCGCCGACCTGTTGCGCCGCATCTACCGTCAGACCGCCGACCACTTTGACCCAGATCACACCGTCGGCGTCATCGTACCCTACCGCAGTCGGATAGCCCTCATCCGCAAGGAGCTCGTACCGTTAGGGATACCTCAACTACTCGACATCTCCATCGACACGGTCGAGCGCTATCAAGGTTCCCAGCGCGATGTCATCATCTATGACTTCACCGCCGAGGACATGAGCCAGCTCGAGTTCCTCACAGCCAACTGCTTCGTGGAGGACGGTCGCACCATCGACCGCAAGCTGAACGTCGCCATGACTCGCGCCCGCCAGCAACTCATCATGATAGGCAATCCAGACATCCTCTGCCAGAACCCACTCTTCGACAAACTCATAGGAAAATTAAAAATTAGAAATTAGAAATTAAAATTATGATTTGCTTGAATCCTCAAATGCGGGCGGTAGCATTGCGTGCCACACTTTGCACCTTTAGGTCAAAGAAATTTTTCACTTTTCACTATTCACTTTTCACTTATTATGTTAGCAAGTCATTATTATACAGGATTGATTGAAGCCGGCTGCGACGAGGCCGGTCGCGGATGTTTGGCGGGCAGCGTCTATGCTGCTGCCGTCATCTTTCCAGAAGACTATCAGAATGCCGAGTTGAACGATTCGAAGCAGCTTACTGACCATCGGCGCAAGCTGTTACGTGACATCATCCAGCGCGACGCCACCGCGTGGGCCGTAGGCATCGTCACACCCGAGGAGATTGATCGCATCAACATCCTCAACGCCTCCATTCTCGCCATGCACCGCGCTCTTGATCAGCTCACCGTCCGTCCCCAAGCCATCATCGTCGACGGCAACCGCTTCAAGCCGTATTATGAAAGAGGTGAGGGATTAGAGGTAAGAGGTGAGAGGTTACCTCATACTACCATCGTCAAGGGTGACGGCAAATACCTCAGCATCGCCGCCGCCAGCATTCTGGCCAAGACCTATCGTGATGACTACATGGACCAGCTGGCCCTTGAGTATCCCCAATACGACTGGCAGTCGAACAAAGGCTACCCCACAAAGAAACACCGCGACGCCATCCGCCAATACGGCATCACGCCCTACCACCGCAAGACCTTCAACATGCTCGGTGACGGACAGCTCACGCTCGACTTCGGAGAATGAGCACGAGTACACAAAAGGGACGGTTCTTTTTGTGTACTTTTGTACTATAAAAAGGGAACCGACAGTGCGGTTCCCTTTTCCTTTACTTGGTTTAATCAAATAGCAGCATTTCCATTTCCAGGAAATTGAGCTCTGGAGCACGCGGCTCACCGCCACCGCTTGGTGTGCC
>JAEEVA010000047.1 GCA_016286995.1 Prevotella sp. | reverse complement strand
TGCCTCCCGTAGGAGTTTGGTCCGTGTCTCAGTACCAATGTGGGGGACCTTCCTCTCAGAACCCCTACTGATCGTTGCCTCGGTGGGCCGTTACCCCGCCGACAAGCTAATCAGACGCATCCCCATCCCATAGCGATAAATCTTTGCTCCAAATTAGATGCCCGCATTGGAGAACATAGAGTATTAATCCGACTTTCGCCGGGCTATCCTCTACTAAGGGCCAGGTTGGATACGCGTTACTCACCCGTGCGCCGGTCGCCAGCAATTCTAGCAAGCTAGAATCCTGCTGCCCCTCGACTTGCATGTGTTAAGCCTGTAGCTAGCGTTCATCCTGAGCCAGGATCAAACTCTACATTGTAAAATCTTTATTTCTCCGAAAGAAAAATTTTACAGCTTCCGTCGTCGCTCGGCATAGCTCAAGCAAGCTTGGCTCTGCACTCGCTCCTAGGAACCTTGTAAATCCTTCAATCGATCTTGTCTCTGTCTCAGAACGCTCTATCCGGTAGATTTAAGAATTGAAACGGTTTGACTTCGTTACCCAAGTACATATTAAATATATTAATAAGCACTCGCTTCTCGTACTACTTCTTTCTCTGTCTATGTAACTCTTTCAAAGAACTCTTTTGGGATTGCTTACCAGGACATTTCCTGAAAGCGGGTGCAAAGGTACAACTATTTTTCGAATCACCAAAACTTTTTGAAGAAAAAAATGCATAAAAAGCGAAAAAAAATTTTGAGGCTTGACATAAATCAAGCCTCAAAAGCGTTACACCTTATTATATATAATATAGAGATCACTCATTATCCGGTGCCTGACCTATCAGTTCCATGAACTCGTCAAGCTTCGGAGTGATGATAATCTGGGTACGACGGTTACGCTGCTTACCCTGCTCGGTAGCATTTGACTGGAGAGGATTGTACTCACCACGGCCACCAGCGGTCAGACGCTTCGGGTCTACGCCATAGTCGTTCTGCAGGGCCTGAACCACTGACGAAGCACGCAGACATGAGAGGTCCCAGTTGTTACGGATATTCTCACGCTTGATGGGTACGTCGTCCGTATTACCCTCGATGAGCACATCGTAGTCCTTGTAGTCCGTAATAATCTTGGCAATCTTAGAAAGCGTCTCGCCAGCGCGATCACTAATCTCATACGAGCCACTCTTATAGAGCATATTGTCATTCAGTGAGATATAGACCACGCCCTTCAGCACCTGTACGTCCACATCCTTGAGTTCTTCCTTAGACAGCGAACGCGTCAGGTTGTTGGTGAGCACCATGTTCAGTGAGTCGCTCTTCGACTTCACCTCTACGAGATGACGGATGTACTGGTTAGACTCGTTGATCTGGTCGACAAGTTTCTCAATGCTGACATTGTTCTGGCTGGCATTCGACAAACTCTGTTCGAGAGAAGCCTGCAGGGTAGCGTTGGTTTTGCGCAATTCTGCAATCTGTTCCTCAAGGCTGGCCACACGCGTTGTAGATGCAGCCAACTGCTCCTTGGTATTCTGATAATTTGCCTGCAGGGCTTTATTCTCTTCCTGGCATGCCACCAAGTCCTTCTTGGAGGCGCAACTGGTCATCAGCATGGCTGCAACCAGTGACATCATGAAAACAATTTTCTTCATATTCAATAATTGATTAAGTAAATAAAATCGGGTGCAAAGTTAATGATTAGACGGCCATTTCAATAGAAAGTATGGCGAATTTAGGTAATTTTAAGCATCTTTTACTTAATAGTAACGTAAGATTATTATTTTAGACATAGTAACATAATAACATAAAAACGTATTGGCAGCGAGCTCAAAGAGAGCAGGCAGCAAACTCAAAGAGAGCAGGCTGTAAACTCAAAGAGAACAGGCAGCAAGCTCAAAGCTACCCTGCCGCAAGCACTAAGAATTAGGTAATTTTAACATTATCACAAATTTGTCATTAGACTATTAATCGGGTTTCTGTTGAACCATCCCCATGACTCTTAGGTAATAAAAGCGTACAATCGTGATACAATGTTGGCAAATGTTAAAAGTGTTTCTAGGCTATAAACACAATGTTCATAAGCCAGAAACACAGTGTTTCTAGGCTAGAAACACTTTTCAAAACGGAAGCTGAAATTTTTCCGTCAGGTAAAAAGTTCGTATCTTTACTTTTTCTATTGTCCTCAGTTGTCCAGGTTGTTTTTTACTCTACATGAATTGCCATGATTGCAACGCCACACTCTGCTTGCAGAGAATTAAACATGAATGTAAATTATCCTAAATGGGTTATTAGAAAGAAATTGCCGTAATAACCATAATTTGACCATAATTGACATTATCAGTAATTGAACAAAACCCCCGCTGCTTTCACAAGTAGCGGGGGATGAGTATAATAAAATAAAATTAACAAAAACCTCGGCTCCGAAGAGCAACAAAGGTCATGTACCTTATCTAAATCCCACACGGGATGGATACCGTGTGGGATAGAGTTTAGTCAATTAGGGAGCTTACAAACCAGTGACATAAACGCCACCAACTCCAGTGGTTTCCCAGTTATCCACTGTTACGGTTACAAATTTAATTTCAGAACCTTCGAGGATTGGGTCAAGATCATCATTATTATCAGCTGTATTAGTTGGGTTAAAACCACCACCAGCAAGATCGATAGTATATGTATACTGATGACCCGGTAACCAAGTAAGAGCTGTCAAAGGCCACATTGCAGTAACAAAAGCTTCAGAAGAACCAATGATGTATGAACCGTCTTCTTTATTCTGAATCTTCAACTGAACAAGGATGCATGCTCCTTCAAAAGCTGCATTTTCATCTCCACTTGCATATGTCGTTTCTATTTTAAGAGCTTGCGGTATCAGAATCATATCATAATCAGATGCCGCTCCAGAACCGACAATATCTTTAGCAGCAACTATCCCAGTTAAAACATTGTAGTTACTAGTTGCATACATAGCAGGAGTTGTGTATTCGGCTGTCTGTGCTGATGATTTTGTCCAGGTTCCATTTAAGTAAGTCAATACACCTGATGTGTATTGTCCGTCGGTATTTGCAGCAGCAGCAGCCGTAGGCGTAGTTCCATTTGTTACACCATTCCACGAGAAAGTCTCTGAACCACGAAGGTTTTTAATAGTGACAGTACCAACAGTAATTTTCAAATTATTATTGGTGTTCTGCACATTAAACTTAATTTTAGATTCTGCATGGCGGAAGTTAATTGCAACACCATTACCGCCACTTCTTGTTGTCTTACCCCAACCTTTGGTTACTGCATAGACAAAATCGATTTGATTTGCGACGGTAGTGCTGGGTGTAATTGTAAAATTATTATAATCATTTGCACCTGCATTCAAATTTGAAGGAGACCAAGCATAGAAATCTAACTTTCCATCTCCTGCTGGCCAATAATACTTTTGCGCAGAAGTATAAGTTCCTCCAGTTCCTGTAAATACCACTTCGTCAAAATATGGCGATGTCGTTTCTCCAGTTTTAAATGCTGTAGCCTTAAATGAACCCGTTGTTCCCAAAGTAGCATCTGCCGCACGAGTAACATTACTCATCAGCGGTCGGAAACTGATTGCGTCACTCTGATTGACGGTGACGGTCTCATCATTGCTGCAAGCGGCGAGCGCGAGGGCGGCCACTGCAAATAAGAAAATTTTCTTTTTCATACCTTTTTATTCAATTAGTTAATAGCTATTTATTTATCTACTCACGTTAGCTTCATTCCCAATGTGGAAGCATCTGTCAAGCACTAATTGAAAGCACAAAAAAGACGCAGAACAATCGCAACTCTACATCTCTTGATAGAGGTTCTGGAATACCTATGATGAAAGATATAGTGATACCATCATCCCACGCCATAGCGTGAGAGAGCAGTCACCATGTCCATCCTGTCATCATTCGAAATTTTCCAGATTTCTATCAACAAGACGAAGCATGCGCTTCTCTTTTTCCACAAAAACAGAGCATACGAACCCTCTGGTTCGCAGCCAATCCTGACCCATCTGTCTCACTCAAGGTGAGAAAGGAGAGCACAGTATGGCATAACTCCGCGGCAAATTTAGTTATTAATTTTTAATTCTCCAAATTTTTTCGGGAAAAACTTGCAGATTATCAACAAATTGCACAAAATAGAACAAAAAAGGAACAAACCAGCAGTTCACATCAAGAATCAGAGAATCCTATTTGATTTTATTATCAAGAATTTGAGAATTAGAGAATTTTTATTCGTGTCATTCGTTTTAATTCGTTGTTCATAAATTATCCGTGTTCGTTTTCAAACATTCGAATAATTTCTAATTCTCTAATTCTCAAATTCTTGATAAAAAAAAACTAAAGGTCGGGATCACTTTTTGAGCGGTAGCAAGGTGACGTTGGTGAGACGGAGCTTGGTCGTCGTCTCGTCAATCTGCTGGCCTTCGTTGTGATAGACAATGGTACAGTCGGAGATGTCGATGTCGTGGACGCAGTTCATGCCGGAAATGCCAGAGGCCTTGATGCCGGTATGCGTGCCGTGACAGGTGACTCGACTGATATGGATGTCCTGGAAGTCGGGAACTTTTTCGGAGGGCTGAGCACTGGGGGCTGAGGGCTGAGAGGCACCCTCACTGCCGGCAGGGCGGTCGATGTAGTCACACTGGAAGACGATGGCCTGGTCCTTGATGTCGGTCATCTGGATGTCGGAGATGTAGAGCTGCTCGGTCTTGCCGCCACGACCCACGCCGCTCTTGAAGCGCAGACCGGTATCGGTGCCTGCAAAGACGTTGTGGCGCACCACGATGCGACGCATGCCGCTGATGGTCTCGCTACCCAGCACAAAGGCGCCGTGGGCATGATAGACCCTGTTGTCCTGGATGACGATGTCCTCGCAGCCGTTGGCGGGTGACTTCGCCTTGAAGTTGCCGCTCTTCATGCACAGGCCGTCGTCGCCAGCATCAACCACGCAGTTGACGATGAGACCCACGTTGACATCGGAGAAGTCGATGGCGTCGCCATTCTGGGCATTCCACGGACAGCGCACGGTGACACCGTCGACGATGACATTACGACAATTCAGCGGATGGACGTGGAACTTAGGAGAGTTCTGCACAGTGACACCCTCGATGAGCACGTTCTCACAGTCGGTGAAGCGCAGCATGTCGTTGCGCATCTTGTCCTGAGCCTCAGGGGTCTCGGCCACGTCGGCATAACCGGCCTTGCCCTGCCACGGATACCACAGCTTACCGTTGTCGCGCTCGACGCCGCCCACGACGTGGCGGTACTGGTTCCACTCCACATTGCTCACCTTGTCGCGCTTGACGGGACGCCAGTATTCGCCGTTGCCGTCGAGGATGCCCGAGCCGGTGATGGCGATATTCTTACGCTTGGCAGCACGGATGGCGGGCAGCACACGCTTGGCATTGGCATTCTTGGTGTCAACGTACAGCGTCTTGTCTGCCGAGAATACCACGATGGCGTTGCGGTCGAGGTGCAGCTCAATATTGTCCTTGAGCATGATGGGACCCGTAAGCCACAGGCCCTCAGGTACCGTCAGGCGTCCCCCACCCTTCTTTGTCAGTTCACTGATGCCCTTGGCAAAGGCTTCGGTGTTCAGCGTCACGCCGTCAGCCACGCCACCGACGTCCTTCAGGTTCACCTCGTTGGCGGGAATGACGGGACGCTCGACGGCCTTCACCGCTACAGGCAGATTCTGGTAATACTTCGCATAGTCGGGGTGTTGCACACCCTGGGCTGTCATGACGAGCGTCGTCGTCATGGCCAGCAGCATTGTTATCAGTTTTTTCATCATTGTAGTTTGTTTTTATTTAATCATTAAACATTGAACATTGAACATTGACCATTGACCATTGAACATTGAACATTAACCCCCTTCCACTTGTCTCTCCGGCCAGTTGACCAGGAAGAGCTTTTCCGTTGCACGCGTAAAGGCGGTATAGAGCCAGTGCAGGTAGTCGCTGCCTAGCATATCGTCGGTCATGTAGCCCTGGTCGACGTAGACATGTGCCCACTGACCACCCTGCGCCTTGTGACACGTGGCGGCATAGGCGAACTTCACCTGCAGGGCATTGTAGTATTTGTCTTCCTTCACCTTCTTCATACGGTCGGTCTTGAAGCGGATGTCGGCATAGTCCTCTAATACCTTATTATATAATAGGGTCTGCTGTTCACGCGTCAGGGCAGGCGCCTCACTGGTCAGCGTGTCGAGGATCACCATCGCTGTCAACTCATAATCGTCGTAGTCGGGGAACGTCATGGTAACCTCTGCAAAGCGGAAGCCATGCTGTTCGTGGACGTTACGTACTCGCTGCACCACGGCAATATCGCCGTTAGCGATGAAGCCAGCAGACCCCCCATCCCCCCTGTTTAGGGGGGCTCCTTGTTCTCCCCCTAAACAGGGGGAGTTAGAGGGGGTCTTCATCCAGTAGTAGTTATTTTTCACAATCATGAGCCGGTCGCTCGAACACAACTCATCCTCGCGGTCGAGCACGGAGTTGCGGATGCCCTGGTTATAGATGTTGGCGCGTTTGTTGCTGCGCGTGATAACCAGCGTGTCGTCGAGTCCCACACGGGAATAGCTCGACGCCAGTTCCTCGACGAGTTCGTCGCCAGGCACCACCTTGATGTCAGAGAAGCCGTCAAATCGCACCTTGGGAGAATGTTGAGTGACGAATGTTGAATGTTGAATGGTCTCGCTACGCTCGATGTCTGAATGATGAATTGAGCATTTTTCATTGGCCATCGCCGAAGACGACCATTCCTCATTCATCATTCCACAATCCTCATTCATCAGGCTTCGGATGCGCGTCGCATTATACAGGATGCCGGAGTCCTCGGCCTGGCGCAGCACCTCGTTGAGATTGCACTCATGGACGTGCAAGCCATAGCTGCGCAGCACGTCCGACCGCAGAGCGGGACTATCCTGTTCACCGACAGGGGGCAGCTGGGCACGGTCACCGATGAGCAGCATGCGGCAGTTGCGTTCGTTGTATACAAAGCGGATGAGATCGTCCATGAGCTGTCCGCCGGCAAAGATGCTGTCACTCATCGACGAGCTGTTGGCCACCATCGAGGCCTCGTCGACGATGAACAGCGTATCCTGCGCCATGTTATAGTTCAGCTCGAAGCCGCCCTCAAGTGACTTCTGACGGTAGATGCGACGGTGAATGGTGTAGGCTGAATAGTCGGCATAGAGTGAGAACACCTTGGCGGCACGCCCCGTGGGAGCCAGGAGCACGATTTTCTGCTGCAGCGACAACAGCGCCTTGACGATGGCAGCGGCAAGCGACGTCTTTCCCGTACCTGCTGAACCGCGCAGTATCATAACGGCATGTTCCAGACGGTCGGTCATGAAGCGCCCAAAGGTCTGAATGGCCTCTTCCTGTTCTTGTGTCGGCACATGCCCGAAGGCATTACGTATGCGGTATGTCAGCTCGTCGGTAATCATTGATGGTGCAAAGATAGTAAATAAAATGAAAAGTGAATAGTGAAAAGTGAAAAATTTGCTTCCGCAGTAAAATATTTATCCATTATCAATTGTCAATTGTCTTTTTTTTCGTAACTTTGGACCCTGAAATGACAAAGATACAAAAGACGAATATACTTTTGGCACTCGTGGCAGCCGTACTGGGCATGCTCTGCGTGCTGAGCATTCTTGACCAATAGCAATGAACAGGCAACGACTGACAGTCCGCGTAAGTCGCGGCAGCATACTCTTCTCGGCATCCGACGGCATGGAGATCACCTTCGAGCGCTATCCGCTGAAAACCAGCATCTCGCTGGCTGCTAACATGCGTGAAGCGTTACGCACCGTACCCATGCTGAAACAGGACTATGAGCGGGTGACGGTGATGGTCGACTCGCCGGTTATGCTGGCGCCTACCGACCTGTATGATGCCGAACAACAGACCGAGCTATACAACTACACCTTCAGCCAGCAGGACCAGCAGGCCGTGCTGAGTCATGTGCTGCCCGACCTGAATGCCGTGGCCGTCTTCAGCATCCACAAGGACCTGCGACTGGTGTTCACCGACTTCTTCGGCACCGTTCATTTCCGGCCCCTCATGGTTTCCGTCTGGAACCACTTCTACAAGCGCAGCTTCACTGGTCCACGCCAGAAGCTCTATGCCTATTTCCACGACCGCCAGCTGGAAGTCATCAGCTTCACACAGAACCGTTTCAAGTTCTATAACAGCTATGCCGTAGGTGCCAACACGAACGACGCCCTGTACTATATCCTGTCGGCATGGAAACAGCTGGGTATGGAGGCTCGCGAGGATGAGCTATACCTTGCAGGCGACTTTGCCGACCGCGAGCAGCTGACGGAAGAGGCCCGGAAATTCATTAAGCGGGTACTTGCCATCAATCCGCCGGGAGAGTTCAACCGTGCCGCCGTCACGCAGATTGAAGGCATGCCGTATGACATGATGTTGGGATATATTAAGAGGTAAGAAGGAAGAAGGAAGAAGGAAGAGGTAAGAAGGAATATATGCGGATTATCACGGGAAAATACAAGGGACGCCATTTTGACATTCCACGCTCGTTCAAGGCGCGGCCCACGACGGATTTTGCCAAGGAGAACATCTTTAATGTGCTGACGCAGTACATTGACTTCGACGGTGCCGAAGCCCTTGACCTCTTTTCTGGCACGGGCAGCATATCATTAGAGTTGCTTTCTCGCGGATGCGAACATGTGGTAAGCGTAGAAATGGACCGCGACCACCACCGATTTATCTTGGAGTGCTCAAAAAAACTCTCAATTCCTAATTCTCAATTCTCAATTCTCAGGGGCGATGTCTTCCGCTTCCTCAAGTCGTGCAAGCTGCAGTTCGACTTCATCTTTGCCGACCCGCCATACGCCCTAAAGGAGCTGCCCACCATTCCCGACCTTGTTTTCGAAAAGCGACTCCTGAAGGAGGGCGGCATCTTCGTCTTTGAGCATGGCAAAGACTACGACTTCTCGCAGCATCCCCACTATGTGGAGCACCGCCAATACGGCAGCGTCAACTTCACCATCTTCCAGTAATAACCAAATCTTTCGAATTACAGCAGGGGAGAGAGCAGACGGGTGAGGCTTTCCCAGAGACGCTGGAAGAAGCGAGGATGAGCCAAGGAGGGAACGTCGTTGAAGGGAATGCTCAGGGCGAGGTCGTTCTGGAAGACTTTCTTCAGGCGCAGGGCCGTACCTTGGTCGTATAGAAAGATGTTGGACTCAAAATTGTTCTCGAAGGAGCGGAAGTCGACATTCGTAGAACCACAGGTAGAGAGGGCATCGTCGATAATCATCAGTTTGGAATGCAAGAAACCGGCATCGTAAAGGTGAACGCGGGCTCCAGCCTCAAGGAGTTCGCGCAAATAGGAGCGTGAGGCCCACTCAATGAAACGGGCATCAGAACGTCGGGGACAGAGCAGACAGACGTCGACACCTCCCACTGCTGCCGTCTTCAGGGCGAAGAGTACAGGTTCGTTGGGCAGGAAGTAGGGCGTCTCGATATAGATGTAGCGACGGGCTGCCGTGATAGCCCGCACATAGCCCTGCATAATCTCAGGATAGGGCATCGTGGGACCGCTGGTGACGAGTTGGGCGAGGGCCCCTACCCGACTACCCCCATGAAGGAGGGTCCCCTCAGTCTTTCCTCCAAGGGGGGATAAGAGGGTGGCCGGATAATATACACGGTCGGTGATGAGCGTGCGGTCAACGAAATACCAGTCGACAAGGAAAGCTCGCTGCAGGGAGTATACGATACCACCGGTGAGTCGGAGCATCGTGTCGCGCCAGACACTCTTCCCGTCTCCTGACTCCTGACCTCCGATTCCCTTCACGTAACGCAGGGCAATGTTCATGCCACCGACGTACCCCACCTGACCGTCAATCACCACCAGCTTGCGGTGGTTACGGTAGTTGACCTTACTGGTGAACGTGGGGAAACGGACGGGCAGGAAGGCATGCACCTCGATGCCCTCCTCGCGCATACGTTCGAAGAAGCTGTGACTGACATTCCAACAGCCCACATCATCGTAGATGACACGCACCATGACACCCTCGCGGGCCTTGTCGATGAGGGCATCGACTATGAGATTGCCTAGGGCGTCGTCCTCGATGATGTACATATCGATATGGATATGATGACGGGCACGGCCAATGTCGGCCAGCAACTCCGGGAAGAAGGCATAACCATCGGTCATGATGTCGACGCAGTTATCCTTGAAGGGCAGCGACATATTCTGGTTGACGAAGAGGTCGACCATCTGCTTGTGACTGTCAGGCACGCGCAGGTCGTGCTGTTCTACGAAGCTGAGCATCGACCGCTTGGTGAGCTGGTCGAGCTGATGCTGGTTGACAAAGCGCTCACGACGGTGGTTGACGCCGAAGAACAGGTAGAGCACGATGCCTACCAGTGGCAGCGTGAGGATAATCAATGCCCACGCCATCGTCTTGGCGGGCTGGCGGTTGTCCATGATGACATGGATGAGGGTGATAATAACCACCACCCACAGCAGCGTCATGCTCAATATGTACAACCACCCTTCCATTCTCAATTCTCAATTGTCAATTCTCAATTGTCAATTATCAATTAGCTACACAATGACGTCCGTTCCTCGCTGCCGCGCCAACGCATTACGCAATTCCTGCGTCTGTTTGTAGTCATCCATCAGTTCCTTGATACGTTCCATCGCCGAGCCCGCATCCTTCAACTGACGCTGCAGGTGCTTCAAGTGCTGATTCAGGATGTCCATGCGGAAGTCGAGGATAAGGTGCTGGATGCGCTGCCGCAGGTCCTTTATCGTCTCCTCACGGTCGAAGCTGCGACTCAGCTGGTGATTGGCAATACCCAGCATCGTTGCCAGACGGCTGACGTCAGGGTCTGGATGCTGCATGAAATAGCGGTCGGCCTTGAAACCAGGTATCTCCGACTGCTCCACAGCCTCGCGCAATACCTTATTATATATAGGGTTGCTGAACGACAGCTGGTCTTGCGAGAAATCGAAGTCCACATACTGTGCCAGATTCATGCTGACCACCGAACCGTCCTCGGCCTCAAGGTCATCGAAAATGATGGCATCACCATGACGGATAATGTTCTGGATGATGAGTCGCTCCACTTCGGTACTCTGCTCCAGTTGCGTATGCAGACCGACAGGATCTGGGACAGAAATCTCTGCACCCTGCTGGCGCTCTTCGCGCTCGGCAGTCTTGCGCTGTTCTTCCCTCTCGCCGGCAATGAACTTATTGGTCTGCGTGATGAGGGTACGCTCATCGACACCCAGTCGGCGGGCACACTCACCGATATACGTGGCACGGACAATGGGGTCAGGGATGACGGCTACGGAATGGACGATATTGTTGATGGCCTCAGCACGCTTGATGGGATCCTTGACATTCTTCAGCAGCAGGTCGGTCTTGAACTGGATGAAGTCCGTCTGGTGCTGTTCGATATACTCCTTCAGCTGCTGGACGGTATGTTTGCGGGCAAAGGAGTCGGGGTCATCGCCATCGGGCAACAGCAACACCTTGACATTCATACCCTCTTGCAGCAGCATATCGGTACCACGCATAGCAGCATGGATACCGGCTTCGTCACCGTCGTAAAGCAGGACGATGTTCTGTGTGAAGCGGCGCAACAGTTTGATCTGGTAGACGCTGAGTGCCGTACCGCTGTTGGCCACGACATTCTCCAGACCGCACTGGTGCATGGCGATGACGTCGGTGTAGCCCTCCACCATGTAGACACAGTCCTCCTTGCTGATAGCCTTCTTGGCCTGATAGATACCGTAGAGTTCGTGATCCTTATGGTATATTTCCGAATCGGGCGAGTTGACATACTTCTGCTGCACGCCCTTCGTGGCAGCATCGAGCTTACGACCACCGAAAGCCACCACCTTGCCACTGACATTCAGCCACGGAAAGATGGCACGGCCGGCAAAGCGGTCTATTAACTGGCTTTTGGCATTTGGCTCTTGGCTGTTGGCATTTTCTACATTCCTTTCATAGCAGAGTCCCGTCTTTATCAGGAACTCTTCCTTAAAACCCTTACGTTTGGCTTCGTTGGCCAGAGCGTCGCGCTTAGAGAGCGCAAAGCCTAACTGGAACTTCTCGATGATATCGTCGCGGATGCCACGGCTGCGGAAATACTGTTTGCCGATAGCCATGCCGTCGACGTCGTTCTTCAGGATTTCATGAAAATACTGACACGCCCATTCATTGACGACAAACATCGACTCACGGTCTGACTGTTCACGTTTCTCGTCGTCGGTCAGCTCACGTTCCTGAATCTCAATGTTGTATTTCTTGGCCAACCAGCGCAAAGCCTCGGGATAGGTAATCTGCTCGTGCTTCATGAGGAAATTGACGGCATTGCCACCCTCGCCACAAGCAAAGCACTTACAGATTTGACGGGCCGGGGACACCATGAACGACGGCGTCTTGTCGTCATGGAACGGACATAGTCCCTTGTAGTTAACCCCCGCCTTGCGCAGGTTAACAAATTCGCCGACGACATCCACGATGTTGACGGCTTCCATTATCTTATCGACAGTCGCCCGGTCAATCATGCGTGCAAAATTAAGCATTTATTGGCAAAAAGCCAAAGAAAATCCCTATATTTCTTTGCACAAAACGAAGACTATCGATAGCATCGGGTTCTGATATCAGCCGAAGAAGCGCCGATTTCGAAGCATATCTTTCCTTTTTCAGGCATAAAGGCATGTTGTGACGCATCCCAGTAAGTCAAGTCGCTCTTGGCCACTTCGAGCACAACCTCACAAGTCTGACCCGCAGGAATATTCACACGTTTGAAGGCCTTGAGCTGGCGCTTGGGGTGCTCAACCTGTGCATCAGGATAACTGGCATAAAGTTGCACGACCTCGTCACCATCCACTGCACCGACATTCTTGACGAGTACTGTCACATAGATGTTCTGCTTGTCCTGCTTCACCACCTTAGCATCGCCATACTCGAAACGGGTATAACTCAGTCCGTAGCCGAAAGGATACAGCGGGGTGCCTTTAAAATACATATAGGTACGCCCATGACGGATATCGTAATCCATCATCTCTGGCAGGTCCAGGATATCCTTCACCCACGTCTGTGTGGTGCGACCGGCTGGGTTCACCTTACCAAACAGCACGTCAACCACGCCATGACCCTGTTCCTGAGAACAGTGGGTGACCTGCAGAATAGCCGGCAGGTGCTCATTGCTCCAGTTAATGGCGTATGGAAAACTGCTCACGAGCACCAGGACCGTATTGGGATTGATGGCCTGCAAACGGCGGATCTCATCCTCATCGGGCAACTGCAACGAGTGGCGATCGTTAGCCTCACGACCATCGCTGGGTACAGGACAAACCTTCCAGGTACGATCAGTGCCATAGGGGTGATTACCTGTGCACACCAGTACCATATCAGCCTGGCGGGCCAACGCCTCTGCACGTCCGAACTGGTTATCAGGCGCATACAGAATCTCGATGTCATACTCGCTCCCTACCTCCTGCATCGCTTTCAGGATGGTGTTCTCGTAAGGTGCCGTTCCGCTATACCAGTCGTACACTATCTTATCGGCATAAGGACCCACCACAGCAATCTTCTTGACACCCTTGATGGGCAGGATACCATTATTCTTGAGCAGTACAACGCTCTTGGCCGTCACCTCACGCACAAACTGCCTGACCTCAGCACGCTCATAGGGAGGCATGGCTGTGGAATCCTTGCCGATTGCAGCGTATGGACACTTATCGTCGAGCAGACCAAGCTTCAGGGCCACATAGATATTACCCTTGATCACCTGTTCGATTTCAGTCTCAGTCACCAAACCCTTCTCTACGGCCTCCTTCAGGTAAGGCTGGAAACGGTCAAGGAACTGACTCGTACCGGCCTTCACCACACCTGCCGCCGCCGTAGTCAGGTCGGGGTAATAGTGATGGGCGCTGACCAGCAACCCAAAGGCACCGCCATCAGTACAGATAATACCATTGTTGCCCCACTCCTTACGGGTGATCTCGTCAAGACACGGATGCACGCACATCGGTGTGCCATTCCAACTGTTATACGATGCCATGAATGCACGACTGCCGCCCTCGGTGATACCCTTGTAAAAAGGATAGGAATAATATTCGCGGAACAACCGCTCGTCGAAGTTGCTCGATGTCGAGTCGCGACCATCCTCATTGCTGTTGGCCAGGAAGTGCTTCATCAGGGCTGCCGTCTTCCAGTAGCGTGCATCGTTGCCCTGCAGGCCCTTCACCATCGCCACAGAGAGTTGAGCCGTCAGATAAGGATCCTCACCAAAACTCTCCTCCGTACGTCCCCAGCGGGGGTCGCGAGCCAAATCGGCATTAGGCGCAAACACCACCAGACCCTTACGCTTGGCTATGTTGCCCTGGGCATACCAGCGCACCTCCTCGGCCTCTATCTCGCCGATACGCTGAATGAGTTGCGGATCCCACGTGGCACCCATGCCGTAGGCCTGGGGAAAGATGGTGGTAGGCAGATCGTTGGGTACCTCCTTGCCATCTACGGTCTTTACGCCATTATGACGTGACGGACCGCCTAAGGCCAGCCCATGCAGACCTTCGTAGCAACCATAGATAGGTACGCCGAGCCGTGGTGTGCCCAGCATCGGCGACATCCACATCATCTTCTCGTCAAGCGTGAGATGTTTCACAAACAGATCGACACGTTTCTCGTCGCTGAGTTTCGTATTCTGAAAATCATAGGGTTGCGCACTGGCTGTCAGCTGAGTTGCCCAGCAAAGAACCACTGTTAAGAATAGTTGATAATGTTTCATACGTCGTTGGGTTTTGTAGTCAGCTGCAAAGATACGAATAAGCGAGGAGAAAACCAAATTTTATTTGAGTTTTTTGAGATGCCGCCTATCTTCGAGCTTTTGGCTCAGAGATAGCATTTTGTTGCAAATTAGCCAAATAATTATTGCACAAAAAAGACGAAATGTGCACGTTTGAGGTTATTTTGTGCATTTTATTTGGCTGTGTGCGCAAAAAGTAGTACCTTTGCAGCCGATTTCAGACAGAATATCATTTTTAGACTGAATAACAGAATAACATTTTTTTATAACACATGGCTTTAAAAATTGTTGTGCTGGCCAAGCAAGTGCCAGACACCCGTAATGTGGGTAAGGATGCCATGACAGCCGAAGGTACTGTCAACCGTGCTGCCCTACCCGCCATCTTCAATCCAGAAGATTTGAACGCCTTGGAGCAGGCTCTTCGTTTAAAAGAGCAGAATCCTGGCTCAACAGTAGGAATCCTCACGATGGGTCCTCCACGTGCAGGTGAGATTATCCGTCAGGGACTTTATCGTGGCGCTGATACAGGTTGGTTGTTGACCGACCGTCTCTTCGCTGGTGCTGACACCCTCGCTACCTCTTATGCGCTGGCTACTGCCATCAAGAAGATTGGCGACGTTGACATCGTGATTGGTGGTCGTCAGGCTATCGATGGTGATACCGCTCAGGTAGGTCCTCAGGTAGCTCAGAAGCTGGGCCTGAACCAGGTGACTTACGCTGAGGAGGTTTTGAGTGTGGATGGTGGTTTTGCCACCATCAAACGCGTCATCGACGGAGGCGTAGAAACGGTGAAAGCTCCGCTGCCCGTAGTCATCACTGTTAACGGAAGCGCTGCTCCCTGTCGTCCCCAGAATGCCAAGCTGGTGATGAAGTACAAGCGCGCCACCTGTCCTATGGAGCGTCCTGCCGAAGGCACGCCCTACGACAATCTTTATGAGGAGCGTCCCTATCTCACACTGAACCAGTGGAGCGTGGCCGACGTGGATGGCGATGTAAACCAGTGTGGTCTGAGTGGCTCACCCACGAAGGTGAAGGCCATCAAGAACATCGTGTTCCAGGCTAAGGAAAGCAAGACGCTCACTGCCTCTGATGCAGACATTGAAGGAATGATCAAGGAGTTGCTGGAAGAGAAAATAATTGGTTAATAGAAACGAATGGAGTTTTTAAGAAACGAATGAGAATAATGAGAATTATTAAATCCACGAATGAGAATAAAAATATTATTCGTTCTAATTCGTTCCAATTATTCTAATTCGTTTCAAAAGAAAAAAGAAAAGTTCGTTTCCTTAAAAAAGAATAGATTATGAACAATGTATTTGTATATTGCGAAATAGAAGGCACACAAGTGCAAGAAGTTTCCCAGGAACTCCTGACCAAGGGTCGCAAGCTCGCCAATGAACTGAAGGTTGAGCTCCACGCCATTGTTGCCGGTACTGACATCAAGGGTAAGGTGGAAGACCAGATTCTCCCCTACGGTGTCGACAAACTGTTTGTGTTCGACGCTAAGGACCTGTTCCCCTACACCTCAGCTCCCCACACCGACATCCTCGTGAACCTCTTCAAGGAGGAGCAGCCGCAGATCTGTCTGATGGGTGCTACCGTGATTGGTCGCGACCTCGGTCCTCGTGTATCGTCGTCTCTGACCTCTGGTCTGACGGCAGACTGCACAGAGCTGGAGATTGGTCCGTATGAGGATAAAAAGAACGAGAAGGTTTACGAGAATCTGCTCTATCAGATTCGCCCCGCTTTCGGTGGTAACATCGTGGCTACCATCGTGAACCCCGACCACCGTCCCCAGATGGCTACTGTCCGCTCTGGCGTGATGCAGAAGGCTATCTACGATGGCGAGTGCCGCAAGGAGGTTGTATATCCCGAGGTTTCTAAGTATGTAAGCCCCGAGGCTTTCGTCGTGAAGGTTCTGGACCACCACGTAGAGGCTGCCAAGCACAACCTGAAGGGTGCACCTATCGTTGTTGCCGGTGGTTACGGTATGGGCTGCAAGGAGAACTTCGACATGCTCTTCCAGTTGGCTAAGGTGCTGCATGGTGAGGTTGGTGGTTCTCGTGCTGCTGTTGATGCTGGCTGGCTCGATCACGACCGTCAGATTGGTCAGACTGGTGTGACCGTTCATCCCAAGGTGTACATCGCCTGTGGTATCTCTGGACAGATTCAGCACATCGCTGGTATGCAGGACTCTGGCATCATCATCAGCATCAATTGTGATCCAGATGCTCCTATCAACCGCATCGCTGACTATGTGATTGTTGGAACTGTGGAGGAAGTTGTACCAAAGTTGATTAAGTACTATAAGCAGAATTCGAAGTAATATGAGCAAGACTGGCAAAATAATCATTCTCATTGTAATATGGGTATTGTTATTTTTAGTATTATGGGCAAAGAACTATTACGCTATCAATCATCAATTCAACAAATGGTGGATGAGTGCGATTGATATTATTCTTGCCGCAGTACTATTCAAATGGTCAGTCAAGTTTTATAACAATAAAAAGGAATAATATGGCAAACTATTATAGCGATCATCCTGAGATCGGGTTCTACTTGAACCATCCCCTTATGGCTCGTATCGTTGAGCTGAAAGAAAAGGGTTTCGCTGATGCGAAAGAATATGACTACGCC
>JAEEVA010000018.1 GCA_016286995.1 Prevotella sp. | reverse complement strand
CAACTTGGTATAATCTCCAGAGAAGCTTCCTAAGGCAAGACCTACTTTAGGCTGCAAGGTGAATGTACCACTGTCGTGCAATGTCTTCTGTGCACTGGCTGTCATAGCTACTATAGCCATCACAGCAATCATCATAATTTTCTTCATAATTGTTTGAATTTAAAATTGTTATACAATAAATATACTTGTTTCTATTTTTATTCTATAGACATATTTATTATTTACACTTGATGTCCTTGAACTGCCAGGAGGTGGAAGGTTCGATGAAGTCGAACTCCGTAGCATTGTCGGGCAGAGCCTCGAAAATCAGGGCAAAGCGCAGCTTTTGGTAGGGCCAGGGAATCTTGATGGTTGCTGGAGCCATTACGATGTTCTCCACACTCACCAATTCCTTCTTGCCTCCCTTGTTACCCTTGATATAAGCCTGTCCCTTGACGTTCCAGCTGCTGTTAGCGCCTCCTGCCTCAACCTCCATCTCGAGTCGTGTCTCTGTGTCAGAGCAGGCCACGCGCAAAATCTTTGTATTACTAGTCTTCTTGTTCACATACACCGGGTTCTCGCGTACATATCTATATTTGGAATAGTCGGACAGCGTCACCTTGTCATTATTCAGGATGCTGGGCCCATCTTCCGTGCGACCGGCCTTTACGTAAAGTTCGCTGATCTTGCGGCTGATCTGCTTCTGGTCAGAATATCCATAGTTACAGTTCAACTTGGCGGCCTCCTCATACTTGGCGAGGGCGTCCTCCCAATATTCGCCTCCCTCATAGTCCTTGGCACTTTCCATGGCATCCTTGAAGCTCTGTTCATACTCTACCTTCTCCTTGGCATGGATTTCCATCGCCTTCTTACGCTCGGCTGATTCAATAGCAGAATTGGCAATACCTAACACGCCACTGATCGCAGTACTGGTGTGAATTCTGTCCCACTGTGCCTGGGCCGGCATGATTGTCACCAGTCCCAATGCAAATAAAAACAAACTCTTTTTCATAATTATCGTTAGTAATCGTTTATTTAATATGCCTCAAAGGTACTCAAAAAAAACGAAGCTTGCAAGGTCAAAATCGCCGCGAGCGAAGATTTTGCATTAGCTGAGATATTTTTTGCATTAGCTGAGACTCGCCCGTGCTCAAAAATTCGCCCATTAATGAAATTTCGACCTCAATTGACGCATTTTCGACATCGGCAACCGCCGACGAAATGGCAAAAAATAACAAAACTTTTTTTGAAAACTTACCTGATTTCACTGAAAAAGTAGTAATTTTGCATTCCAAAAGGAATAATAAGAACGATATGCCCGAACAGATAACTCCATTGTCAGTGTTGTATCTCCAGCTCCACGGCGCAGGAACAGCCGTGTGCGTCGTGCTATTCCTCTACCTGCTGCTGTGTAGGGGCAAGGCTATCGCGCCCGACATCACGCCGCCCGCACGACTGCGTTGCTGGGCAGCGGCACTATTCGGCATCATGGCCCTGGTCCACATCTGGTGGATACTGTTCTACACGTACTCGGACGATAGCCGCTCGATGATTTACGGGCTGCTCGTCGCTCTCGACTGCTTGGTGTTGCCCCCCGTCTTCATCGGCACGCTGCTGAACATGCTGCAGGACCGCCGCCGACCGCTGTGGCCCATTGTAGTCGCCATGACGCCCTGCGCGGTGCTCGCAGTGCTACAGACCGCCCTACCATCCATCGACCTCACGACCCCTAACAAGGTCTATGGGCTGGTACTCGCCGTGGCCGTCATTATATATATGGTGGTGGCCGTGCGGCAATTTGGGCGGTGGCTGCGCGACAACTACGCCGACCTGGAGCACAAGGAGGTGTGGCTCAGCCTTACGCTGCTCATCGGCCTCATGCTACTGCTCATGAGCTATGAATATACCGACAACTACGTAATGTCCACCATCGCCCACCTCACCGGCTTTCCGCTGGCAGGCCTCCTGCTGTGGCGGGTGGAGACATTGCCGCAGCTGGATGAAGCGGCAGAGCGCGAGGACGACATCCTGTCGGAGGCGGGGACAATCCCTGAGTCCCTCCCTGTTAGTGATGCTTTATCCCATATCGGCCAACTGCTTGCGAAGCACTGTGAGAACACGCAGCTCTACTTGCAGCCAGACCTGACCCTGACGCAACTCTCGACAGCCATCGGCGTAAACCACTACTATCTCAGCCAGTATTTCGCCAGTCAGGATACAAGCTATTATGCATACATCCACGATCTTCGCGTCCGTCACTTCGTAGCCCGCTACCGCGAGCTTGCCGCTGCACATAAGCCCATCGTCGCCCAGCAGCTGGCCCAGGAGAGCGGCTACCACAGCTACAGCACCTTCAGTACCGCCTTCAAGCAGCGCATGCACAAGAGCGTCACCGCCTGGATGCGCGAAGAAGGATTGAGCATCCCATCACAATGAAAACTCGGGAATCCTCTTTTGGGGGCTTTTTTACCTATTTAATATTAAAAATGTAGGAAAATCAGACCATATTATCCCAATTCTCGTACATAATTTGTAAGAATGAAAAAACAGCTCACACCTGCCGCATATATGTGAGCTGCCCTTACATTAATTAAGGTACAAGTATATATACACAACAGGAAGAACAGCTTTCAAACTTGCTCCTTAGTACAGTGAATTTTGCAGATTCTCATGTGGAACAAAGCTTTTCAGCTTTCCTCTATGTTTATCACTCTTCAACAGGCGCGACTCGTCGCCACCCTCCAAGTAATACTGCAAAGATACTGAATAATTTTGTAATCAAAAAAAAGTGGAAAAAGTTTAATTGCCTAATGCCGAGCATCGTTAGAATTCCCAATGGCCAGTCTTGTCAGAGCCTATACGATGAATCAGCCCCTTGCTTTGCAAAGACTTAATGGTACGGGCAATAGTGGGGCGAGAGAAACCACAGTAATCAGCAAGTTGCTCGTATGAATAGCTTGGATTCTTGCGAATGGCAGCAAAAACAGTATTGTCTAAATCTCTCAGTCCATAGGCATCACCAGTTATGAAGGGTGGACCACCAATGCAAATTAAGTGAAATTGGTCAGCAAATTCAGTGAAATTGGTTAGTAAATTCAGTGAATTTGCTGTACCGTTTAGCATCTTTTGTTTTGTAGTTGATATTGTTTTGTCTTATCACAGTGGGGATTCCCCACTGTGATATAGTTAATTTGTTTACTCCAACTTACCGCCACCACCTTTCAAGGACAGTCCCTTGACATACCTTTGAGCTTTCCCCGGAGTATCAGGAAAGATAGTGGATTAATATGTCAGCACCTCCACGCCGTGCTCAGTCATGAGGAGGGTGTGCTCCCATTGGGCAGAGGGCAGTTCGTCGTCGGAGATGACTTCCCAGCCGTAGGGGTCTTCGGAGTCTATGAAGACTTTCCAAGTACCCATATTAATCATGGGTTCGATGGTAAACACCATACCGGGTACGAGCAGCATGCCGTTGCCCTTCTGCTTGAAGTGGGCAACTTCTGGGTCTTCGTGGAAGTGGTTCCCCACCCCATGACCGCACAGGTCGCGTACTATGCCGTAGTGGAATTTGTCGGCGTGCTTCTGAATGGCCTTGCCTATCTCGTTGACAAAGCCCCAGGGCTTGGCAGCCTCCATGCCTATCTCCAGACATTCCTTGGTGACGCGCACCAGCTGTTCTTTCTCGGGCGTTGTCTTTCCTATGATGAACATTCGCGAGGCATCGGCATAGTAGCCGTCGAGAATGGTGGTGAAGTCGACGTTGATGATGTCGCCCTCTTCCAGAATGTCCTCGGCCTTGGGTATGCCGTGACACACCACCTCGTTGATGCTCGTACATACCGACATGGGGAACGGCGGCGTCTCGCCGTCCTCGAGGTCATAGTTCAGACAGGCCGGTATTGCATTGTGCAGGGCACAGTAGTCACGGCATATCTGGTCTATCTCCAGCGTCGACATGCCGGCACATATCTCTTTCTCGACAGCATCCAACACACCCGTGTTGACCACACCGGCCCTGCGGATGCCTTCAATCTGTTCAGGAGTCTTGATCAAGTCTGGTGTAGGCACCAGTGCTCCTTTATTCTCTAAATACATGATGCGCTTGTCGAACTCCGTAGGCTGTTGTCCGGCTTTGCAGCGCCACCTTCTTTTTGCCATAATTTATTGAATTTTGCGTGCAAAGGTAATACTTTTTTGGGAATTGGCACGATATTTGCACCAGAATAGCAAAAAGATTAACGAAATATAATAATAATAAGGTATATGCAAAAAGGTAACATCGGGGTTACAACTGAGAACATCTTCCCCGTCATCAAAAAGTTTCTCTACTCAGACCACGAGATTTTCCTGCGCGAGATGGTTTCGAATGCCGTCGACGCCACCCAGAAGCTGAAGACGCTGGCCCAGCAGGGCGAGTTCAAGGGCGATATGGGCGACCTGACCGTGCATATTTCGCTGGACAAGGACAAGGGTACCATCACCATCTCAGACCGCGGTATCGGTATGACCGAGGAGGAAATCGACAAGTACATCAATCAGATAGCTTTCTCGGGTGTCAACGACTTCCTGGAGAAGTACAAGGACAACGCCAACAACATCATCGGACACTTCGGACTGGGCTTCTATTCCAGCTTCATGGTATCGAAGAAGGTGGAGATTGTGACAAAGAGTTACAAGGACGGCGCCAAGGCTGTGAAGTGGAGCTGCGACGGCTCTCCCGCCTACGAGATTGACGATGCTGAGAAAGAGGACCGCGGTTCGGACATCATCCTCTATCTGGATGACGACTGCAAGGAGTTCCTCGAGAAGGAGCGCATCCAGCAGCTGCTGACCAAATACTGCAAGTTCATGGCCGTACCTGTGGCTTTCGGAAAGAAGCAGGAGTGGTCGAGCGAGAAGAAGGAGATGGTGGACACACAGGAGGACAACATTATCAACAATGCCGAGCCGCTGTGGACCAAGGCTCCCAGCACGCTGAAGGACGAGGACTACCAGCAGTTCTACCGCGAGCTCTATCCCATGAGCGACGAACCGATGTTCTGGATTCACCTGAACGTCGACTATCCCTTCAACCTCACGGGTATCCTCTACTTCCCCCGCATCAAGTCGAACATCGACCTGCAGCGCAACAAGATTCAGCTGTATTGCAACCAGGTCTTCGTGACCGACCAGGTAGAGGGTATCGTGCCTGAGTTCCTGACGCTGCTGCATGGTGTCATCGATTCACCCGATATTCCCCTGAACGTCTCTCGTAGCTACCTCCAGAGCGACCGCGAGGTGAAGAAAATCTCCACCTACATCACGAAGAAGGTCGCCGACCGTCTGCAGGCCATCTTCAAGGAGGACCGCAAGCAGTACGAGGAGAAGTGGGACGACCTGAAGCTCTTCATCAACTACGGTATGCTGTCGGAGGAGAGTTTCTACGACCGCGCCAAGGAGTTTGCACTCTTCAAGGACACAGAGGGCAAATACTTCACCTTCGACGAGTACAAGACACTCATCGAGGGTGCCCAGAAGGACAAGGACGGCAACCTCATCTATCTGTATGCTACCGATAAGGAGGAGCAGTATTCGTACATCCAGGGAGCCAAGGACAAGGGCTATTCAGTCATCCTGCTCGACGGCCAGCTCGACGTGCCTGCCATCCAGATGCTGGAGCAGAAGTTCGAGAAGAGCCGCTTCACCCGCGTTGACAGCGACATCATCGACCGTCTCATTGTGAAGGACGACGCTCCGAAGTCGAACCTGACAGAGGACGAGTCTGCCAATTTGTCACAGGTCTTCAAGTCGCAGATGCCGAAGATGGAGAAGACGGAGTTCATGGTCGAGGTACAGAGCCTTGGCGAGAGCCAGCGCCCCGTAGTCATCACGCAGAACGAATGGATGCGCCGCATGAAGGAGATGAGCCGTTTCCAGCAGGGCATGAACTTCTACGCTCAGATGCCCGACTCGCTGAATCTGGTGCTCAACGCCGACCATCCTTTGGTCAAGCGTGTACTCGACGACTGCAAGGCCAATACCGAAGAGGCACTGAAGCCCATCGAGAGCGAGCTGAAGGGTCAGGAGGCCCGTCTGGCAGCCATCCGTCAGGCTCAAGAGAAGAAGAAGTACGACGAGCTCACCCAGGACGACAAAGACATGAAGGCCGAGTGCGAGAAGGCCGTCCAGGAGCAGAAGGACAAGAAAAATAGTGTGCTTAGCGATTTTGCCGCTGATAACGCCATCGTCCACCAGCTCATCGACCTGGCACTGCTCCAGAACGGCATGCTCAAGGGCGAAGCGCTCGATAAGTTCCTGCAGCGCAGCGTCGAACTTATCAAGGGTTAATAAGATAAGTTCCTGCAGCGCAGCGTCGAACTTATCAAGTAATTATTTCTTGTAATTATCAAGAATTAGAGAATTAGAGAATTTTTATTGGGTGCTGCATGCCAGAAAGAGATGCAAAACTCATCTTATATAATTCTATAATTCTCTAATTCGTGATAGAAAAAACTTGAAAACTTGTATTACATTATAATTCCTCACACTCCTTGAGCCAGAGAGCCGACGAGGCATCGCTGGGCATGCGCCAGTCACCACGTGGCGAAAGACTGATGCTGCCAACCTTCGGACCGTCGGGCAAACAGGAACGCTTGAACTGCTGCGAGAAGAAGCGGCGGAAGAATACTAGCAGCCATTTCTTGATGGTTTCAGCGTCGTATTCCTTCATAAAGGCATGCTGTGCCAGGAGGAATATCTTGGCAGGTCGGAAGCCGAAACGCATGAAATGGTAGAGGAAGAAGTCGTGCAGCTCATAAGGGCCGACAAGGTCCTCGGTCTTCTGCTGAATGTTTCCCTCGGCATCGGCAGGTGTCAACTCAGGCGAGATGGGCGTGTTGACCACGTCAATAAGCACGTCGCGCTGGGCACCAAAGGCCGGAATGGCAGCAATATAGCGGATGAGATACTGGATGAGCGTCTTCGGCACACCGGCATTGACACCATACATCGACATGTGGTCGCCATTATACGTTGCCCAGCCCAGAGCCAATTCCGACAAGTCACCCGTACCGACCACAATGGCCTGCAACTTGTTGGCGAGGTCCATCAGTATCTGGGTGCGCTCGCGAGCCTGGGAATTCTCATAGGTGGCATCGTGCTTCTTCGGGTCGTGACCGATATCCTCGAAGTGCTGAGTGACAGCCTTGCTGATGGAAATCTCCATCTGTGAAATGCCTAACGACTGCATGAGCGACGTGGCATTATCGTGGGTGCGATCGCTGGTACCAAAGCCTGGCATGGTGACGCCGATGATGCCACGACGGTCGTAGCCCAGCTTGTCGAAGGTGCGCACGCATATCAGCAGGGCCAGTGTGGAATCGAGACCGCCGCTGATGCCAATGACAACATGTTCGCAGTTGGTATGGAGCAGACGCTTGGCCAGTCCTACTGTCTGGATATTGAGTATCTCTTCACACGTCTCGGCCATATCGTTGGCATTGGGAATGAAGGGATGCGGATTGACGGGGCGTTCCATCTTGAACGAATGCTCACCGCTCAGGGGTTTGGCATCGATGATGGCAGCATGGGCACCACGCTGGGCATTGATGAAGGTGGTGTTCGACTGACGCTCCGTGCGCAGGCGTTCAACATCAATCTGCGTAACCTGCAACTGCGGCTGCAAGGAGTAGCGGTCGCCCTCGACCAGTATGCGGCCGTTCTCAACAATGATGGCATTGCCGCCATAGACGACATCCTGCGTGGACTCGCCAAAGCCACACGAGGCATAGACGTAACCGCTCAGCGTACGGGCACTCTGCTGCATGAGCAACGAACGCAGATAGCGATGCTTGCCGATGAGGTCGTCGCTGGCCGAGCAGTTCAGAATGATGTCGGCACCAGCCATCGTCAGCAGGTTGCTGGGAGGCACGGGAGCCCAGAGGTCTTCACATATCTCGACGCCAAACTTGACGCCGTCGCCCGTCTGGAACAGTTTGGGGTCGGCACTCAGCGTGACAAGGTTGCCCGCCAGATAAAACGACGTACTGTTAAGGTCCTGAGCCGATGCAAACCAGCGTTTCTCGTAAAACTCGTTGTAGTTAGGCAGATAGGTCTTTGGGACGATACCCAGAATGCTGCCGCTCTGGATGATGACAGCACAGTTGAGCAACAGTCCCTCAGCCTGTATAGGCATACCGATGACACAGATGATATCAAGCTTACGCGTAAACTCTAGAAGCATCATCAGGCCTTCCTCGGCTTTGGTCTGCAGCAGTTGCGACTTGAACAGGTCCTGACAGGAATAGCCCGTCAGACAGAGTTCGGGGAAACAGACAATCTCCACGTCCTCGCTGTCAGCCAGCGTGATGAGTTTCTCGATTTCTACCACGTTATACGCAATGTCGGCCACCTTGACAGCAGGAACGGCAGCAGCGACTTTAATTAATCCGTACTTCATATATCTTTACTTTCTTACTTTCTTACCTTTTTACTTCCCCTCAGGGAATCAACAGCGACGAGTCGCCATAGCTCAGGAAACGGAAGTCATGAGCCAGAGCATAGTCGTAAATCTTGCGCCAGTCACCATGCACAAAGGCACTCACCAGCAAGAGCAGCGTCGACTGCGGCTGATGGAAGTTGGTGATGAGCATTTTCACTATCTTGTAGTCATAGCCCGGAGCGATGATAATCTGCGTAGACGAATGCAGGACGCTCTCGCCGTTCCGATCATACCACGCTAACAGATTCTGTAGCGCCTTCTGCGGCGTGATGCTTGCCACATGTTCGTAAGGCTCCCATTGGCAAACGTGCAAGGCCTCAGCCGACAGCGTCGGGTCGTTTTCAAGCTTCAGACCCATATAGTACAGACTTTCCAGCGTACGCACGCTGGTAGTGCCGACGGCAATAGCCTCACACTGATGAGCCAACAGACGCTCAACGGTATGACGGCGCACAGCAATATACTCCGTATGCATGGCATGCTCGCCGATGGTCTCGCTCTTCACGGGCTTAAAGGTTCCTGCGCCAACGTGTAGCGTCAGTTCCTCACGCTCAATACCTCGGGCATCGACATCATCCAACACCCGTTGTGTGAAGTGCAGGCCGGCAGTCGGAGCCGCCACGCTACCCTTGATTTTCGAGTATACCGTCTGGTATGTGGTCTTGTCGCTCTCCTGGGTCTCACGGTTCAGGTATGGCGGAATGGGCAACTCACCCATCGCATCGAGGATTTCAGCAAACGACACACCCTTCACGCCACTCTCTTCGCCATTTGAAGAAGAACTTGGCGTGACGCTCCACTCAAAGTCGATGAGCTGACTGGTGCCGTGCTCACCCAGACGAGTTGCACGGATGTCTATTGTCTCGTTCCTGATTTCCAGTTTGCGAAATAGTGGGCCTTCCTTCCATTTTTTCTGGTTACCCACCAAGCACAGCCACTGGCAACGGCTCGTCTGCTGGAACATCTGCTCGTAGTCGGCAGGCACAAAAGGCTCCAACAGGAATATCTCTATCAGGGCGCCCGTAGGCTGTCCGTAGGCGTCGCTCTTACGGAAGTGCAGGCGCGCCTGAATGACCTTGGTGTTGTTCATCACCATCAGGCCACCCTTTGGAAGGTACTGGGGAAGATGCCAGAACACATCCTCCCCTACCTTACCTTTGTTGTATATCAGCAACTTCGAATGGTCGCGCTGTGGTTCCGGAAATTTGGCTATCCGTTCATCAGGCAGGTCATAATGATAGTCACTAATATGTATCTCTTTCGTTTCCAAAATGAGTTTAGTCAGCCTAATTCTTAATTCTTAATGCCGTAGGCAACAATTCTTAATTCTTAACTCTTAATTGCCGTTAGGCCGCTCAATCCAACCTAAGTTGTCGCCACGGCGCACCTTGGCACCCTGCTTGGCGGCCACCTCGACGAGCTTACCACCCAGACAGGCTGGAATGGGAACAATCTCGCCCCAAGAAGCCTGAATGTAGCAGTAGGTGTCGCCCTCCTGGTACTTCTGGCCGATAAACGGTTCCAGACAAGGCTCGCAGGCGCCTTCGCCCGAGAATTCGTAGTACACCTGTCCGGCAACGGGAGCCGTAATAGGGTCGGCTTTGGCATGTTTGAAGGCCGACAGTTCCTCGAGACTCATCTTGCTGCCTAACTTGGCATCCTTCTGCTTCTGCAGGTCGGCCAGGAAGTTCTTCTTGGCCATACCGCTCTTCAGCACGCGGTACTGCTCGGGGTGCATAGCCAGCTCGAACAGCTCCTCGTCGTCTTGACCGTACTCCCAGCCGTTCTCGTCCATCTCCTTGCGGAAATCGGGCAGCGCATTCTTCAGCAAAGTGTGCGGGTCGACGTCGGTGAACTCCTTGCCCTGCTTGGCAGCCAGCTCCTTCAGTTCGGGAGCAATCTCGCCAGGAATCTTGCCGCTCTTGCCCAGGATCATGCCCCACATGGCATCGTCCATCATCACGTAGCGGCCCTTGCCCTGTTCGATGGTCAGCAGGTTCATCAGCGCAATGTTCTTCGTATACTGAGAGAACGGCGTCACTAATGGGGGATAACCTACCTTCGGCCACACATACTCTACCTCCTGGAACAGCTTCACGAGCATGTCGTCAATGCCCAGTTCCGGCTCACCCTTCTTGGCGCGCAGCTTGTTGATGCTGCTGTGGATGCCACCCAGGTCGGCCATCATTGAACCCATCATACCACCAGGCAGACCGCAACCCAACAACAGGCTCGACATGTGCTTGTTAGCAGGATTGATGAAGTAGCCCAGCCAGTCGTCCACGAACTCCTGCGTCAGGCTACGTGCCTGCATATACGCATTCATATTGATTTCGTCTACCTCGAAGCCTTCGTTCTTCAGCATCGACTGTACCGAGATAATATCCGGATGCACCTTACCCCACGACAGCGGCTCAATGGCCGTATCGATGATGTCGGCACCGTTGTTGCACACCTCCAGAATCGAGGCCATTGACAAGCCGGGACCTGAGTGTCCGTGATACTGGATGATGACGTCGGGATGCTTCTCCTTGATGGCCTTCGTCAGGGCACCCAACAGAGCGGGCTGACCGATACCTGCCATATCCTTCAGACAGATTTCCTCGGCACCGGCAGCAATCACCTCGTCGGCAATGCCACTATAGTATTCCACGGTGTGCACGGGACTCGTCGTGATACACAGCGTAGCCTGCGGAATCATACCGGCCTCCTTGGCCCACTTGATGCTGGGAATGATGTTGCGCGTGTCGTTCAGAC
Organism: Prevotella sp.; assembly: GCA_016286995.1. Classification (GTDB taxonomy): domain Bacteria; phylum Bacteroidota; class Bacteroidia; order Bacteroidales; family Bacteroidaceae; genus Prevotella. The sequence goes on along the minus strand of JAEEVA010000018.1, from coordinate 47,552 downwards.
CGCAGAAGATGCGCGGAATGTCCACACCCTGCGCCTTCTTCACCTTGTACATCAGCTGACGGACGTCGTCAGGCACGGGATACATGCGGATGGCATTCAAGCCACGGTCCAGCATGTGGGTTTGTATGCCTGCCTCGTTGAACGGCTTGCAGAAAGCACGGACTGCTGGGTTAGGATTCTCACCTGCCAGCAGGTTCACCTGCTCGAAGGCACCACCATTGGTCTCTACACGGGCAAAGCATCCCATGTCAATAATCACTGGGGCTATGCGCTCTAACTGGTCCTTACGGGGCTGGAACTTGCCGCTTGACTGCCACATGTCGCGATAGACGAGGCTAAACTTAATCTTCTTTTTCATAAAACTGATAATAAGGTTTCACTAATGAGTATATTTCCTGCAAAGATAGTCATTTCTTTTCACTCTACTTCAACAAAAAAGTGGAAAACTTAACCAATTAACATAATTTAAACCATAGGAAGGTTGTTATAGTCCATCTTTGATGCTCTGTATTCATATCTCTTTTGCATATTGTTATGTTAAATAGAGGCTCTTTTTATGTTAAAAGGATAGGAATTTTAAGTTAAAGGCATATCCTTATTATGTTAAGAAAATGTTAATTGAGCGTTTACACATGCCAAACAGAAAACTGTGCCACGGCTTGGCACAACGTGTGCCAAGCCGTGGCACACTGTGTGCCAAAGCATGGCACAGTTTTAACACTTCCGTTGTCTGACAGCCGATAGGTTACTTAACTATATACTTTTTACCGTTAACAATGTAGAGCCCCTTGTTGACGGGCTGACCGCTGAGGCGGCGACCGTCGAGGGTGTACCAATCGGTGGCGGCAGTGGCTGTTTCATTTTTCACTATTCCCTTTTCACTAATCGACGTAGCACCGGCAGCTTTCACATCGACGTCGTCGAGGAAGAAGCGAGCCTTAGCACCCTCGGTGGCGAAGGTGACTTTGACATTGGAATTGGCGGCAGCATATCCGGGGGCAGCTCCGTTGTTGACAGTAATGGTGGCCTCGAAGGCGGTAAACTCGCCAGTCTTCATGGTGACTTCAGCGGGTTCGATGGTGCCGTTACTGACCGACAGTTTCAACGTGGTGTTCTCGTCAGTGGTTTTCCATGCACCAGCACGGAAAGTGAGCTTGGCGGTACTACTGACGGTCATAGCAGGCGTAGTGATGATGCCGGGAAGGCTCGACGTGCCTAACTTGACACACTTGTTGCCGGCATACACCTTACCGTTGTCGGACGTCCAGCCGTACAGGGGACTTTCGGAATCGGTCAGGTCAATGGCTGGCATGGAAAGAGAGCCGCTCCACTTGCCGTCATTTCCTCCCTCACCGTCGAGATTGTCGAAGGTCTCGCTAAGCAGCGTACCCTCGGGCAGGTCGGGATTGATGATAGGATCGGGATTCTCCGGATTTTCAGGATTGTCGGGATCGCCATAGACGAACGACATCGTGCCGTCGGCATTCTGGGTAATGGCGGTGATGCCCTTCTCCATGAGCTTCGTACCGGCGGCATTGGTGTTGTAGAGCGAAGCCTTGGGCGTCGACGTGGCCGTCAGACTGTTCTTGTTGCCATAAGGATAGAGGTCGTTGGATTCCGAATAATCGCTAGGTTTGTTATCAGCACAGAAGAGTGCAAAGCGCTGATGGTCGTTCGCATGGATGGTGTAGCCTTCTGCTGCATAGTCGTTCACATCCTGCTGGGTGACTTTGGTGTTGGGATTGTTCTCCTGCCAGATATTAGAGTCGAAGTCGACATGGACAATCATGAGGCCCTTGCCCGGTAACTCAGCATCCCAGCCCTTCTTCTGACGGTTCTCGATGGTATAGTATTCGTCGCGGTGGCCACTATTGTAGAGGATGTAGGCGTCGCCGCCGTCGCTGAGGGCCTTGAGGTTCTCGACCTTCACGTCCTCAGTCAGCTCGATGGGTTCCAGCCAGCCAGACATCCACTTCTCATAGGCGTTGTAACCTGCCGGCTTATAGGTGTTGCCATTATAGGAGCCGCTGCACATCAGGTCCCAGCTGCCCATACCGTACCAGCCACTGTAGCTGGTGTCGTAGAAATCGGGGAATCCCATGCAATGGCTGAACTCGTGGCAGAAGCAGCCAATGCCCTCGATGGTGCCATCGGACATAATTTCATTCGAACAGGCGTAGGTGTCAATGGTGACACCATTAATCTCCTGCTGCATGTTGGTGCCTGACAAATACCACATGTGAGGCCAGATGGTATTAGCAGCACCGCCATCGGCCTGTCCTTTTCCTGCATAGAGGATGAACACTTGGTCGACCTCGCCGTCACCATCCCAGTCGTAGTCGGCAAAGTTGAGGTTGGCCTCAGCGTCGGCGGCAGCAGCCTGAACAGCTTCAACCACCAACTCATCGGGATGCTGGTCGTTGCCCTCGGCACCACTATCTGTACCGTAGTATGAGTAATTTTTAAGAGCCGTATAGGGACCTACGACGTCAAAGGTAAGCACAAACTGGCTCTCACCGTTAGCATCGGTGCTCTGCGCCTTGAAGTAGTCAGCCACGGAACCCTGGAAGGGGCTGACGTTATAGTTCTCCTTGTTGAGAATGTCCTTGTACTTAGCTAAGTTGTTGGCGGTCTTGAACTTGGTGTCCTTGAAGTTCATCAGGATGACCAGTCCTTTCTTCTCACCCGTGTAGTGGGTCTGCTCGCCAACGACGACACGATGGCTACCCAGTCGCTTCGTGCGACGGGCATTGGCTTTGGCGCGACGGGCATTGGCCTTCGCCACAGCTTGCTGAACATCAATAGCCTCATAGCGGTCTGTACCGCTAACCTCACGGTAAGCGGTACCGTCCTCAGACAGCCAGTAATGTCCGTGTTCGTCACCCACCAGTTGTGCTCTCACTTCAGTACCATTGCTGAGTGTCAGCATCTTCCACATGCCGCGCTTGGCAGGCACGGCCATCATCGTCATGGTAAACGCCACAAACGACAACATCATTAAAATCTTCTTCATATTGTTTCGTATTATCATTAATTTATTCTATCATGACTTTCTTACCATCCACGAAGTATATGCCACGAGTAGGATTGGTGACGCGGCGACCGCTGAGGTCGTAGATGACGCGCTGGCCGTCGAGTGTACGGAAGGTTGCCATATCGATACCCGTAGCAGAAGAAACGGTTACCTTGACATTTGAAATACGGGCATGCTTGCCTGAGGCCAGCGTGATGACCACCTGCTTGGCATTGCCCGACCACGTGGCATCGCTGAGGGCAACGCCGTCGGCCTCAAGCCTGTCGGAAGGCGTGCCACTGGCAAACTCGAACTCCAGTCCGGTCAGCTGTCCCTGCTCGACGCTGAAGATGAGCTTGTTACCGGGATAGAGGCGCAGATGACTGCTGTTGACATAGCGGTTGGAACCGTCGGCCAGCGAATAGGTCACGGTAACGCCGTGCATTGAGCCGACCAAGTCGTCGGTCACTGAGGAAGAGATGGAACCACCATAGCTGGTATGGAAGAGGTTATCGCAGAGGACAATATCGCCGCTAACGGGTGTTTCAGCACCAGGCACGTCGCCGCCTTCTTCGGGATCTTCTTCAGGCTCGTCACCAGGATCGTCAGGATTGTCAGGCTGCTCATCATCGGTAATCTGATAGAAGGCTGAGGCCTGATAGCTCTCCACACCGTCCTTGATGGCCACGGCCTTGATGACACAGGTTTCCGACACGGTAAAGGGACCTTCGTAATAAATGCTGTTGGCCGAGGCATCGGCACCGTCAGTAGTATAATAGATGGTAGCACCCTCTGTGGCCGTGGTCAGCGTAACCTCCACATTATTATAATATGTTCCTGCGTCAGGCGCGAAGACTGGCATGGCCACGGTCGGCACCTGGCCACCACCATGGCCTTCATAGTTGTCGTAGCTGAACTGTACGTCCTGCTTGTCCCCCCAGATGTAGTCCTCGAGTCCTGGATAGTCGACGAAGGGATTACGGTTCTGCTGGGTTGCATAGACGGCGTCGTTGCGGGCTATCTCACGCGCATCGATGGGGTCCTGCTTCGACCAGCGCATAAGCATGTCGACATACCACTGTTCGAAGCCGAGATTCTGTCTGGAGAAGACATTATGTCCCCATCCGCCTGCCTCTGACTCATAACAGGTCACCATATAGAAATACATGCGGGCCATGTCGCCCTTAATCTCGTCGTTGGGTTCAAACACAGTGCTGTTGTAGCCAGCCGTCTTACAAGAGCCTAACTTGCTGTAGCCCTGTTGCGACTGGTAGGTGGCGTTACTGACCTCGGCCAGGGGGAACGACGAGCGACGGTTGTTGACATAGCCGTCGGTAGGTACCACATGGACAATGTCGCACTTCAAATAGCCTGCACTGGCACTACCTTTGAACCAACTCTGCGGTACAGAGTGCTCGCGGTTATAGCAGTCGCCCTCCTTCTTATATCCGCCATGGTCGCTGAACCTGTAGTTGGTGACACATGAATACCAGTCGCGCACATAGCCGTCAGAACGCTTGTCGGTCTGTTCATAGGCACTGAACAAACCGTCGTAGCCAATCTTGTGGTGGGGATTGATAATAACACCCAACTCCGTCTTCAGGGCTGCGCCCTTCTTGCCGTTGGCGTTCTTGTAATAAGTTCCAGAGTTATTGGGACCCTGTGCCCAGCCGCTTGTCAGCACCATCAGCAGTGCCGGAAGCAGCAGCAGTTTTTTCGTTTCCACTTTTTATCTTATTTTAATTATTGATAGTTGTCTGCAACTGTTGAATATTTTTCCTTGATTTAAATCAAGAGAGCGAAAAGGGCTGCAAAGGTAGACATTATTTTTCAACAAGCCAAACCTTTGCAGCCGTTTTTACGTATAATTAACGCTTAATTATGCATAGGCTTACAACTCAAGAATCTTCTCTCACTTAATCACGACCTTGATACTGCGTCACTTAATCACGACCTTGCGGCCATCAACAATATAGATACCACGGGTAGGATTGGTGACACGGCGACCGCTGAGGTCGTAGATGACACGCTGGCCGTCGAGGTTCGTCGTGGTCTGAACGAAGTCGATGCCGGAAGGTCCCTGGCCACCATTGACATTGATCTTCAGTGTGGGAATGGAACGTGTTCCTCCGCTTGTAATCGTCACACTCATCGCATCTCCAGTCCAGGTATTGTCCTGCAATGTCCCGACATTAGCATTTAAGGTCGCCGTCTTTTGACCCGTACCAAACTCTATTGACGTCAGAGTACCCTGACCAACACTAATGGTCAGTTCATTACCACTATAGAGGCGGATTTCAGTATTGTTACAATAGAAATACTGCCCACTACCCTTCTGATAGACAACACTGACACCATTCTGAGAACCAGTCAATTCAGTAGTTCCGTCGCTGATTGTTCCGCCATAGTTTGTTCCAAAGAAAGTATTGTTTAGAGCAATCTCGCAGTCGGCAGGTGTTTCGCCACCACCACCGCCACCACTCTCTGTGATGGTATAAGTAGCTTCACTCTGGGCACTACGCTCTCCGTCGAGGATGGCCACGGCCTTGACAGTATAGGTGCCAAGCTCGCTGAGCGTGAACGGACCTTCGTAGAGAATGCTCTGCTCAGAGGCATCCTCACCGTTTGTGGTGTAATAGATGGCGGCTCCGTCGGTCTTACACGAAATAGTTACCTCAACACTCTCATAATAAGTACCGGCATCGGGCGTGAATGTCGGACGGGCCACGATGCTTTGCTCGCCTGCATTGTAGTTGTCGTAGCTGAATGCCACGTCCTGCTTGTCGCCCCAAATGTAGTCTTCCAGTCCAGGATAGTCCACGAACGGATTGCGGTTGTTCTGACTTTTATACTTATTACCTACTTTTACGACAGTCGTTTGTATTGCGTTGTTACGGGCAATCTCCACATCATCAACGGGATCCAGTTTCGACCAAGCCATAAACATGTCCACAACCCAATTCTTCAAGCCCAGATTTTCATTGGAGAACACATAATTACCTTCACCAGCCGTCCATCCTGCACATTGACTTTCATAACAAGTGGCCATATAAAAATAGATACGAGCCAAGTCACCCTTAATCTCATCGTTTGGTTCGAATGCAGTACCATTATACCCTGAGGTCTTGCTGGAACCTAACTTACAATACCCTCCATTAGATTGGTAGGTAACGTTGGCAACTTCGGCAAAAGGCCAGTTCGAACGGCGGTTGTTGACATAACCGTCAGTCGGCACAACCTGTATTAGGTCAGACACCATCGGGGCATTCTTACTGAACCAACTTTGGGGAATAGTATGCTCACGATTATAGGCATCGCCTTCTGCGCTATAGCTGGCGCCCTGTTTGGGACCTCCAATCACATAACTGGTCGTGTTCGAATACCAGTCACGCAGGAAACCATCAGCACGCACATCCGTAGTTGCGTATGCTTCCCACAAGCCATTATAAGAAATGTCGTTCTTACCCGTGTTGATAATCACCGACATGGCCGTCTTCAGTTCTGCACCCATCTTTCCGTCAGCAGCCTGATAATACGTTTCCGTATTGTTCGGTCCCTGCGCCCAGCTGCAAATAGAAAACAGCATGAAGGTTGTCTGTAAAAGTAAACGTCTTTTCATAGTCATATTGTTTTTAGTTAGTTAATATCGTGGAACTGGAGGGAGTCGTCATCGACCAAGTCGCTTTGACCTTCAGGTCGAAGAACCCTCACGAGGGCGAGACTCATCAGCGTAACGAAGTGGAGCTGGAGGGAGTCGAACCCTCGTCCACACAGGGAAACCATACGCTTTCTACATGCTTATTCCGGACTTCATTTTCGTGATGCTGCAAGACCCGGACCACCAACAGCACCCTTATCCCCTAAAACTTCATCCCGCCATCGGGGCCTGACAAGACTATTTCCGATTTAACCTGCGCCGCTTGATCTCTGGATTCGGAACAACATCCTCGGAGCGACGTCTCGTTCTGTCACCTGGTGACGGAATTAAGCTATTAATCTACTGTGCTTCGATTAAGCAGCGAGAGCATACTCATAGTTGCCAATTAATTTTTCGACCGACTTGATTATGGAGAACACAGTCGTCACTCCGCATGCCTACGTACCATCTCGTCCTGCTGTCAAATCCAGTCAGCCCCGACAGAATGCTTCGTAATGTGCTGCAAAGGTACGAATAAGTGAGCAAAGAACCAAAAGAAAACGAGTTTTTTTTCATTTTCGAGTGAAAGTGCCTTCTCTAAAGGAGAAAAGTACAAAAAAAAGTGAAAAGGGAATAGTGAATAGTGAAAATTTTGCTACCGCCATTAATATTTTTACGTTTTTTTTGTACTTTTGCGCAATATTTTGCGCTTTAGCGTGTTTAGTATATAAATATATGTACACGAAACTATGAAAAGAATCGCTACTATAGTAGCCTGTCTGGTGTTGGCCGTTGCCACGGGATGGGCTCAATCGGGTATGACGGACAATCAGGTCATGGATTTTGTCATAGAACAAAATGCCAAGGGCGTGAGCCGTCAGCAAATTGTCACACAGCTGATGCAGCGAGGCGTCACCATCGACCAGTTACGCCGCATCCAGAAGAAGTACCAGAAACAGATGAAGAACGGTGCATTGGGTGCCGACGACATCACGCCAGGGTCGCAAAACGTGAAAACCCGCATGAGGGAGTCGAATGCCGAGAAACGTGAGGAACAGCGTACCAAGGATCAGCAGAAGGCCTCGCAATATCGCATCAAAGACACCAAGAAAGCCAACCAGATTCAGCGCCATACGTACGATGATCAGGACCGCGACTTCGTGGAAATGGACGAGGCCATGGACTTCATGATGCCCGACTCGCTGAAATACTTCTACGACATGGAAGAGCCGCAGGGCCGTAAGATTTTCGGCCATGACGTGTTCAACAACAAGAACCTGACGTTCGAGAGTTCGATGAATCTGGCCACGCCACAAAGCTACCGGTTAGGACCGGGCGATGCCGTGAACATCGACATCTGGGGAGCCTCGCAGCAGAGCATCACTGAAACCATCTCGCCTGACGGTACCATCAACGTCGAAGGCATCGGCGTCATACAATTGGGCGGGCTGTCGGTGACACAGGCCAAAGGCCGCCTGAAGCAGGTACTTGGACCGCGCTATCAGGGGTCGAAGATTGACCTGACACTCGGACAGACACGTACCATCACGGTCAGCGTTATGGGCGAAGTAAAGGTACCCGGCACATACACTCTGTCGGCCTTTGCCACCGTCTACAATGCCCTGTATATGGCTGGCGGTCCGAACGACATCGGTACGCTGCGCAACGTCAAGGTGTACCGCCACGGACATCTGCTGAGCAACGTCGACGTCTACGACTTCCTGCTGAACGGCAAACTGACGGGCGACGTCCGCCTGCAGGACAATGACGTCATCACCGTCAGTCCCTACGAGGCACTGGTGAATATCACGGGTAAAGTGAAGCGCCCTATGTACTACGAGATGAAGAAAACCGAAAGTGCCGCTACGCTGCTAAAATATGCCGGCGGATTCACTGGCGACGCTTATACCAAGGCCATCCGCATCAACCGCAAGGCGGGCAACAAATACAGTGTGTTCAGCGTCGGCGAATTCGACCTCAGCACGTTCAAACTCATGGACGAAGACTCGGTGAGCGTCGACTCTACCCTCACCCGCTACGAGAACATGGTGGAAATCAAGGGTGCCGTATTCCGTCCAGGCATGTATCAGGTAGGCGGTAACATCTGCACCGTCAAGGCTCTTGTCGAGGCTGCCGCCGGACTGACCGAGGGTGCCATCAGCCAGCATGCTGTCATGCACCGCATGAAGCCTGACCGTACACTGGAAGTGTTGAGCATTGACATCCGTGGCATCTTAGAAGGCACATCACCTGACGTACCCATACGCAATGAGGATGTCATCTACATTGCCAGCCGTGAGGAACGCAACGAGCAGAAAACTGTATCCATCAACGGTGAGGTGGCCTATCCAGGCGTCTACCGCTATGCTGACAATGAGACCGTGGAAGACCTGATTATCCAGGCTGGCGGACCCACTGAGGCAGCATCACTGGTGAAAGTCGACGTAGCCCGCCGTGTCAACAATCCCAACGCCATGGAGGCCGACGACCAGATAGCCCAGACGTTTAGCTTCCAACTGACACCCGACTTCACTATCGTCGGACAACCCGACTTCACGCTGCAGCCTTTCGACGAAGTCTATGTACGCCGCAGCCCCAACTACACAGAACAGCAGAACATCACCGTAGAGGGCGAAGTACAGTTTGAGGGCACCTATGCCCTGTCGAACAAAGGCCAGCGACTGAGCGATGTCATCAAGCAGGCCGGTGGTCTGACCCAGCGTGCCTATCCTGAAGGTACCAAGCTGCTACGCCGTATGACTCAGGAGGAACGCGAAATGATGGAGACCGTGCTACGTACCGCCCAGCGTAACTCGGGCAAAGACTCTATCGACGTCAGGAAGCTGCTCACCGCCTCCACCTACCCCGTAGGTATCGAGCTCGACAAGGCATTGGCCCGTCCTGGCAGTGATGACGACCCCATCCTGCGTGAGGGCGACCGCATCATTGTCCCCCGCTATACCAACACCGTCAGCATCAATGGCGAAGTCCTCTACCCCAACACCGTACAATTCAGAGAAGGTGAGAGTGCCAACTACTACATCGAACGTGCCGGTGGCACCACGTCGACTGCCAAGAAGAGCCAGACCATTATCATCTACATGAACGGCATGGTGGCCAAAGCCGACCGCAAACACAGGCCCCGCCCCGGCTGCCAGATAGTGGTTCCCACCAAGCGCCAGCGCCAAGGCTTCGGTCTGCAGCAATGGCTGAGTCTGGGTACCACCGCTGCCTCGCTCGGCACCATGATAGCCACTATTGCTAATTTGACGAAGTAAAGCTAGAGAAGTATGGAAGAGAAGAAACATACACCCGAGGTCATCGACCTCCGTTTGATGATCAAGAAAATATGGGACAACCGCCGTCTATTCTACAAGACACTGCCTATAGCCTTTGTGCTGTCATGCATATATATATTAGGTGTGCCAAGAACATATGACACCAAGGCTATGTTAGCTCCTGAAATGGATAATTCGCTATCTGGAGGAACATTGGGTTCTATTGCTGCCAGTTTTGGTCTTGACTTGAGCGAAATGCAGACTTCTGATGCCATTACCCCTCTGCTATATCCTGACTTAATGGAAGATAATGCTTTTGTCACAAGCATGTTTAACATCAAAGTGAAAAGTCTGGACGGAGATATTAACACCACCTACTACGATTATCTGAAGAATCATCAGAAACAAACCATTTGGTTTATGCCCCTATTTTGGCTCAAGAATCTATTTAAAAGTGATGATGACACAACAGGAGCTGGCGACGGCAAGTTTGACCCTTACCAGCTCTCACGGGATGATAATAATATAGCAGACGCTATCAGAAGCAATATAAAACTTAGCATTGACAAAAAGACAGGTGAGATTACTATCAACACAAAAGCTCAAGACGCACTGATTTGTAAGACTATTTCTGACTCGATACGAGCTCGTCTTCAACAGTTTATCACCGACTATCGTACAAACAAAGCACGCACTGATTACGAATACTACCAGAAGCTGACTGCTGAGGCCAAGAAAGAGTATGAAAAAGTTCGCCAACGCTACGGCAGTATGTCGGATGCCACAACCAACGTATCACTACGCAGTGTAGAACTGAAGATGCAAGATATGGAAAACGACATGCAGCTAAAATTCAATGCCTACACAACGATGAGTACTCAGCTTCAGGCTGCCAAAGCCAAAGTTCAGGAACGAACCCCAGCTTTTACAATCATTCAGGGCGCCGCAGTACCTGTGAAGCCAACCGGTCCGAAACGTATGCTTTTTGTCTTGGGAATGATGTTTCTCACATTCTTAGGGACAGTCTTCCATATTATTAAAAAAGACTTACACTTCAGCTTCTAATTTGTTAGTTTACAAATGCCTATTTTAAATAGAATCATCAATCACTTTCACTTGTCTAGGACAAAAGAAGCAATCATGCAGAATTTGTTTTGGGCAGTTATAGGTAAAAGTGTGAACCTATTAGGGGGATTGCTGGCTGGCATCATTGTGGCACGATATTTGGGCCCTGAGCAATATGGTCTAATGAATTACGTAATCAGTTACGTGTTTCTATTCCAGACATTTGCGCTATTCGGCCTAGACTCTATTGAAATTCGTGAAGAGGCTCGAGGGCAAAAGTCTTATCAGACCATTATTGGTACGGCTTTCTTTCTAAAATTAATCTTTGGCTGTTGTTTCATTGCACTCGCCATTATCACATCCTGGTTGATGGAAGCGGATGGATACACCACTTTATTAGTTGCCATCTATTCACTGACCGTTGTCCTAAACTCGCTCATCGTTATCCGCAACTATTTTACAGCTATCGTACAAAACGAATATGTCGTTAAAGCAGAAATCAGTCGGACGCTTATCAGCATTGTCATCAAGCTAACACTGTTGTGGATTGGCGCTTCTTTGACATGGTTTGTAGTGGCTTATATGTTTGATTTTGTACTATTAGGAACAGGTTATGTCATGGCATACCATATCAAAATTGGATTTCTTAGAGAATGGCAATTCGACCGTGACTATGCCAAATTTCTCATAAAAGAATCCTTTCCTCTGCTACTGACCAATGCAGCTGTCATCATCTATCAGCGTATTGATCAAGTTATGATAGGCAGCATGATTGACAAAAGTTCTGTGGGCTATTTTTCTGTTGCAGCCAAGTTTACAGAAGTTCTAATATTCCTCCCAATGATATTGGCACAGACCATCACCCCCATTCTTGTAAAAGCACGAGAGCGTGATATCGCAGAATATAATGCTAAAGCTCAACAATTCATGAATTTCTCATTTTGGTTGTCATTGATAGCATCAGCAGCCGTTTCCATGTTGGCCTATTGGCTGATTCGTTTTACCTTTGGTCCTGCTTACCTGCCAGCTGTTGCTGTACTTCAAGTCATGGCTTTCAAAGCAGCCAGCGTGGCATTGTCTAATACGGCAGGTGCCATGCTTGTCACCGAAGGCCTACAGCGATATGCCATTCTACGCGACGGTTTCGGATGTATCGTCTGTGTTCTTCTCAACTATCTTCTTCTTCCTCACTACGGAATTATGGCTGCAGCTTTTGTTTCCATCGCCAGCAACATAGCTGCAGGTTATTTGGCAGACGCATTGGTTCCTGCCTACCATCACCTCTTCCTATGCCAGACCAGAACTCTGATAATGGGATGGAGCGACCTCACTCATGTCAAAAACATTTTTAGCAAGTAATGATCCTCGTTCCATTCATATTTTTCAGTTTACTGACATACTACTGGTGGAAAAAACACGAGGGTTTCGACGTCTGTGTATATATGTCAGGGTTGTATGCTCTTACCTCCTTATTGGCAATCATCATTGTCGCCAATAACCTTTTAGCTGCTGGAGGTATATTATTTGACAACTATGATATCGAATTAAATTTTATACCCACACTTTTATATTGTTCACTCCTTGCGCTTGGCATGCTGCCATTTTCAATGATTTATAGAAAAGACCTGAAAAGCATCTCTGCCAACAACCCATTGATAGTTGACGCACTTAGTTGTTTCTTAATTCTCATTGCTCTTCTTAACTTGTATCTAGTTGCTGACTCTACCATGGAAATTCTTTCTGGCGACCTGTCGACTGTTAGAACAGACCATTATGAAGGAATAGAGTCACCTGCTCAAGTTAAGGCAGAAAGCATGCCTTATATTTTTAGATTCCTATACTATTTCAACACATCCACTTTACTTGCCATTCCTCTCTTTTTCTACTATTTATGCTTTGGGCAACGTCCATGGTGGTTTGTTCTTTTGCTTCTCTTTGCTTCTCTTAGTATGCCAATAGCAGGTATTCAAAGTGCAGACAGGACGGAGGTCGTTCTATATGGAATGATGTTTCTAACTTGTCTTATACTCTTTCGTCCTCATCTATCGAGAAAAGTTAAAACCATACTGAGAATTGTATCTTTTCCTATAGCCCTTGCAGCAATCGTCTATTTTGTTATTGTTTCGGATGCACGTTTTAGCAAAAGGGAGGGTGGTGCTACAACAAGTGCACTCCAATATGCAGGACAGGGCTATCTCAATTTCTGCTTCTTTTGGGAAAAAGCGAATACAGACTATATCACGGCAGAAAGAGAATTCCCTCTTATTGCCCATTATGTTTACCATATTGACAATGACGACGAACGCCGTAGTGCCCGCTCTGGTCAACAGGGATTCTTTATGAGTGTATTTGCTACTTATATTGGAGATGTTATGCTTGATCTAACACCAATCGGAATGATTATATGGGTAGTATTCTTTTTCCTCATAACTGTCATTATATTAAGGAGGCCACACAGGGAAGAATTGAATATCGGTGAACTACTCATGTTTTATGTATTATCTATTATCCCTGTCTTCGGCATCTTCTATTACCGATTCATGAGTTATACCTATTCATTCATGGTTATTTTAGCAGCGTTGCTATATATAAGCGACAAATACAAGTTCATTTATTCAAAAGAGAGCGCATGAATATATTGTTAGACTTTTTACCCTTCATGTATGACGGCAGAACCAGAGGAATTGGAGGTGTAGCCAGTTTTGCAAAGTCTTTCTACGATGAGATTATCAGGCAGAAAGATACAACAACCCGTCTGTTTGCCCTCTATGATTCCTCTTTCTCTGTCGGCAAGCAATATGACTATCAACAATATGCAAGGGAAAACGATATCCGTCTTCTTGATATATCCTCCACACCTATTTCCACCCATATTGAGCAACAGCACATCAACGTGTTGTTTATTGCCGTAGGCCAGTTCTATGTACCCTATGACCTCAACGGTATTACATGCAAAACCATCATGTTCATCCATGACATTGCTGATGTTGAACGGGCAGACAATCGCGTAGACTTATTGCTGTGGGATAAGACAGCAGATAAAGGAGTACGGTGGCTAAAGCAATTCGCCAACATTTTTTTAGGCAGATGGAATAGACAGAACCATCACATCTACAGCCACATTATTCCTCTCTATGCGGCAAAAAACACATTCGCATTTACGGTATCTGAATATTCGCGCAGTACCTTGAAATACTATTTCCCGAAACTGAAGAAAGATATTCAGATATGCTACTCCCCTGCAAAGAGCCCTATCATGGATGATTCTATAGAAAACGAGACGCTACGCCATCTGATAGACAGCGGCAAACCATACCTGTTGATGCTTGCTGCCAACAGGCCATATAAGAATATCTACACCGTTAGCAAGGTTTTCAAACGGTTAGCAACAGAGTATCCAGACCTTCATTTGCTAACACTGAAATACGGACATGTTATTAATGACCATCATATAGATATCCCGTTCTTGTCAGACTCAGACCTTGAACATGCCTACAAACATGCTTTGGCATTGATTTTCGGTTCTTTCTTTGAGGGCTTTGGTTATCCTCCTCTTGAAGCGATGCGTCATAGGACACCTACCATTGCTTCTAACGTGACGAGCATTCCAGAAATCTTAGGCGATGCAGGAATCTATTTCTCACCCTTCTACCCTGCCGACTTGTATCGCGCAATCAAACAACTGATAGAGAATCCTCATTGCTGCCAGTCAAAGATGGAAAAGCGGCTTGCGGAAATCACCCTACGACAGAAACAAGACATGCAAAACGTTATAGACCTTTTATTCGAGCGATGAAGATATACACCATCATAGTTACATACAATGCCATGCAGCGCAACTGGATAGACCGCTGCATGGAGAGCCTGTCAAAGAGTACGATACAAACCATTCCTGTCCTCATTGACAACGGATCTACTGATGGGACACGAGAACATATTCCCCAACACTACCCCGATGCTGTCTGGTTGCCACAGGACAAGAATCTCGGATTCGGACAGGCCAACAACGTCGGCATCAAATACGCCTTAGAGCATAATGCCGACTACATCTTGCTGCTCAATCAGGACGCAGCGTTATCACCTGATGCCATTGAGAAGATGCTATCCGCCAGCGATGGAGAGTCGCTATTGTCACCACTCCATCTGAATGGTGACGGCAGTGCACTTGACTATATGTTCAGGGGCTCTATTCGCGATGTCAGCAAGCTACAAGACGACCTACTTGTCAAGCATCAACTGGAGCCGACATACGAGACGGGGGAAATCTGTGCAGCCTGCTGGTTCATGCCTGTTGCCTTGATTCGCAGGATTGGAGGTTTTAATCCCTTGTTCTTCCACTATAATGAAGACAACAACTATTACCACCGCATGACATACCACCAGGTAAAAACCATCTTAGTTCCTCATGCCAGCATGTTCCATGACCGTTCTGTCGTAGGCAACATCCAAGCTTTCAACCACAAACAACTGCGGCGTGAGCTGCTTCTCGCTGCCTGCAACATCAATATTTCTATTGGCGGACAATGCTATCAGTTCATCAAGCTGCTCGCCCATTGCTACAAATACGATTTGCCGGTCCGCCATTATGTGCCAGGACGTTTCCTGATGGAAACAATATGGCTTTTATGCCATTGGCCGCAAATCCGTTCGTCAAGACAACAGGAGAAAAACAAGGGACTTAATTGGATTCAATGATGGAAAAGAAACTCTCTGTGGTCATTGTCACATACAAGTCCGAGAAAGACATATATCCTTGTCTCCAATCCCTCTGGCAGCATTGCGACATAGCACCAGATGAATTGGAAATCATCGTCGTGGACAACAGCCCTGAAAGCGAGCCTATGTTCCAGAGGCTTCAGGAACAATACGGCAACAACATTGTTCTTATCCACAACAGTTATAACGGCGGCTATGGCCAGGGAAACAATGTGGGCATACGTCTGGCACATGCCCCTGTTGTCTTGATTATGAATCCGGACGTACGATTGACGGAACCTATCTTCAAGATTGTTCTGGCAGAATTTGACAAGGATCCAGCACTCTCGATGTATGGCATGAAACAAATGGTTTCACAGCAGAAGGAAAGCACCAACTCCTTTTGCTGCACCTTCATGATGAATGGCTATGCAGCTACCCTTCTCAATGCCGTATGCACCCGGAAAGACCTGTATCTTCCCCGCTATATGTATCTGCAAGGCTCCTGCTTTTTCATACACAGAGAGAAGTTTGAACAAATCGGATTATACGACGAGAAGGTTTTCATGTACGGAGAGGAAGACGACATCCACTATCGGATGACACAACGGTTCGGATACCATATTGCCTACAACCCGCAGCTGCACTACATACATCTTACAGGCAGCAGACAGCCCGATATCAACTATCAGAAGAAGCGGCTTGCAGCAACGGTATACTTCAACGAAAAGAAAGGATACAGCTGGGAGAAAACCGTCAGGAACTTCAAACAAACCTACCAGCTGCTCATCGCCCGTGAATATATCCGTCTGAAGCTTCACAAAGGCAATGCCGCCCACTACCACATGGCCGTCGACTTCTACCAATACCTCAAAAACTACCACTACAGCAAAGAACTATGAAGCAAAAAGCCAAAATAAAAATAGTATTCTACGTTGACCCCCAGTCGATGATCAATCTCGCCAAGTACGACTACTACCTGCTTGAGAAGATATCCATACCCATATACTACTTTTGCAGCATATACTACGACTTCGATACTAATCCCGCGCTGACCTACCGAAAAGTCTTTTCCTACAATCACAAGAAACACAACTGGCAAAAAGCCGTCAGCTACATACGGTCCTACCTCACGATATTACACCATGTCGTCAGGCTCCGACCCGCCGTCATCCACATCCAGTGGTTCCGCATACCCCATTTTGACTATGCGATGGTCCGATTATTCCAGCAGTTAGGAACCAAGGTGGTATTTACAGCCCACAACATATTGCCGCATCAGGGAAACGAGAAGAAGAATGTGGATGTATTCCAAAAGGCATATCATGCTTTCGACCGGATTATCGTACATTCTCAAGCTACCAAAGAAGAACTCATCCAGACTTTTCACGTCACACCTGATAAAATAGCGGTAATTAATCATGGTATCCTGCCGCTGGAATACGATGTTCAGGTGTACGAAGACAACTATCACCTCTATGATGAGAAATATGCCTTAGACGGGAAAATCGTTTTTTCTGCTTTGGGTTATCAAAACTATTATAAAGGAACCGATCTGTTAGCCAAAGTTTGGGCGGAAACGCCTGAGCTTAGGGAGAATCAGCATTGTGTCCTGATTATAAAAGGAAAGGTTAACGACAGTTCCATTGACCTGTCTGTTATCAATGGTATTGATAATGTCATCTTTGAACCTCAGCGCATTTCGGATGAAGAGTTTGTCTATTTGCTCAGACATACTGATGTCTATCTGCTCCCCTATCGCGACATCTCGCAAAGCGGTGCCTTAATGACTGTGATGACCGAGCACATTCCTGTACTTGTTACCAAGGTAGGTGGACTTGCTGAGCCCCTGACTGTCGCACCAATAGGATGGGTTATCAGTCAATTATCGCCAGAAAATCTAAGACAGGCCCTCCTTGACCTGATTAACCATCCGGCTAAAATCAAAGCGGTAAAAGACGACAGCAACAGTTGGAGCACCGTCTGCCAGCACTATGATTGGGGAAACATCTGCAAACAGACACAATCATTATATGAGTCGCTATAATTTGCACCTCACTATCCTCCTTATATTCTGCCTACTGCTGACCTTCAGAATGGCCGCTAGTGGCCAAGAAAATCTTGCTGCAACCTATTCTCCAAGTGTGCTACAACAAGTGCTTCCTGAGCCATTACGTTTCGGAGCATTACCTCAGGCAAAGGACAAGTTCTGGACGTCCACCATTCCGATGTCTATGCGAAACAGCTACATCCAATACGGGCGGACATTCAAGGGCAAGGCATGGGTTGGCATACCAGACAGTCTCTTTGCCGACTACCAAAAGACAGGCAACCGAACCGGATATGAACGTGAATATTTCGCACGCCGGAAACAGATAAGTAACCTTGTCATGGCTGAAATCATGGAACATAAAGGAGTGTTCATGAACGATATCATCAACGGTATTCACTATTTCTTCCACGAAACATGGTGGGGACTTCCTGCCCACTACCCAACCGACCACCCAGTAACAGACAATCAGGTCGTTGACCTTTTTAATGGAGAGACCGCAAACCTGCTGGCATGGACCATCTATATGCTTCACGACGAATTAGAAGAAAGGGAGGTGGGCATCTGCAAAAAAACAAGAAACGAAATCGCACGCCGATTCCTCAACCCTGCCAGGACAAAACAATACGCCTGGAAGAACGGACTGAACAATTGGAACACATGGATCTGCTCAAATTGGCTGTCATGCGTCTTGCTGTGTGAAGAACACCGTGATTGGCAGATGGAGGCAATAAGACAAATCGTTACGAGTTTGGACAAGTTCTATGAACATTATCCAGATGACGGAGGATGTGAAGAAGGCATCAACTACTGGGAAAGGGCAGGAGCATCATTTATTGAATGTATGAACCTTCTTGAATTGGCAACCAATCAGCATCCAGACATCAAAAACGGCAGAAAAATCCATGCCATCGCCAGTTATCCATATAACATGTATATTGGGAATGGAAAATACACGAACTGGGCAGATGCTTCCCAGACAGTAGGGATACTACCTAACATATCCTTTTGTGTCGGACACTACCTCAGCGATCATCAGTTGATGAACTATGCTCGATATGTAGGTGACCAATACAAATACATTGACAATGCGGGGAAAGTCTATAATGCTTCTGGCAACTATCCCTTCCTGTCGCGTGAATTATTGTTCCTCACCCAATATAACGTCTATAGGCAAACGACACCAGTCGAGCCGCTCTTACAATATACCTGTCTGCCAGACCTTCAGATTTCCACAGCCCGCTCTACAGAGAACAGCACGGACGGACTTTTCTTAGCTGCCAAAGGCGGACACAACGGAGAGTCGCACAACCACAACGACGTGGGCAACTTCATTATTTACAAAAATGCCGAACCTCTAATTATTGATATCGGTGTAGGCACTTACACTGCCCAGACTTTCAGCGCCAAAAGGTATGAGCTGTTCAATTGCCGCTCTGCCTATCATAACGTGCCACTCATCAACGGCATGGAACAGCATGAAGGTAAGCAGTATCGGGCTCAAAAGGTTAAGTTCAGCAATAAAAAGAAACGGGCGACCATGTCTCTTGACATTGCAGAAGCCTATCCCAAAGAGGCCTGCGTTGATAAATGGCAAAGAACCATCCGCCTGAATCGCGGCAAAGATGTGGTCATTACCGAGAAATACAAACTCAGCGAATACAAACAGCCCACGGAACTTATCCTCATTTGCTGCGGAAAAGCTCTATTCGATGGAGACAACAAGATTGTGATTGACAACGGCAAAACACCGGGCACTCTGCTCTTCGACCATCACGAGCTGACAGCCCGTATTGAGAAAATAGACCATCAGGATGCCGTCATCCAGAACTCCTGGCAACAGCGGGAACTCTATCGCATACGGCTTATCCTGCGAGAACCTTCATTAAAAGGCAAAACAAGCTATTCAGTAAAATAGAGGCCAAAAATAGCCCACCTCCAACAGGTCTTGCTCCGTAGGCATACGTAGGGGTATATTTAGGCGTCCGGCCAAATGCTTAGTGCCGTCAGCAGAGAAGGGTTTACAATCGTGGAAGCCGAAAAAGCAGTTCTCCTTGACAATAGGGTCGGCTGTAAAACGGGACTCATAATTGGGCAGCAAATCATAGAAGCCCTGGTAGATATTTCTTACCGCATTCTTCAACAAATAGTTGTTCTTAACGCGATTATACACAAACTTCTCTAATTTATTCATGCTAACTGTTATATTCAGTTGCAAAAATACAACTTTTAACAAAACCAACAAAATAATTTAATGTTTAATCTTTAATTTTTTTAGTACCTTTGACTTCATCGAAAGTACTTCCGCTCGGAAAAATCCAAATAAATTTGGTTTTTCGCTCACTTATTCGTACCTTTGCAGCCGATTTGCGTAAAAACGAACGATGAAACAAGAGTTAGTATCAGTCATCATGCCTACATTCAATGCCAGCAAATACCTTGCTGACAGCATAGAGAGTGTGCTCAACCAGACCTATACTAACCTCGAACTGCTCATCACCGATGACTGCTCGTCGGACGACACACGACACATTCTGAAACAGTTTGCAGAAAAGGACAAACGCGTAAAAGTGGAATTCCTGAAGGACAACTACGGACCAGGCATTGCCCGTAACCGTTCCATCGAGCGTGCCAAGGGCCGCTACATAGCCTTCTGTGACTGCGACGACCGTTGGATGCCAGAGAAACTTGAGAAGCAGATTGCCCACATGAGGCGCAAGGACTGTGCCCTGTGCAGCTCGTCCTACCTGATTTGTGACGAGAACGACAAGGTGACAGGTATTAACATCTCACCCAAGCACCTGACATTAGGCATGATGAAACGCGACAACAAGATTGGTTGTCTGACGGCCATCTACGATATCAAGCGTCTGGGCCACAAGTTCTACATGCCTGCCATTCGCAAGCGTCAGGACTGGGCTCTGTTCTTGAACATCCTCAAAGAGTGCCAGATATGTTTCTGTGTCACTGACCCGTTGGCCTACTATCGCCAACGCAACAATTCCGTGTCGAGCAACAAGTTCTCGCTCATCAAATACAACGTGAACGTCTATGAGACCGTCTTTGGTTATACTCGTCCAAAGGCCTATCTCTATTTCCTGTTCCGCTTCCTACCCTCCTATCTATACAAGGTCCTGAAACGCAACAGCGATAGCAAGCGCTACATGGCCGCCCTGCAATAAATCACCTTCTTATTCCTGGTGGCAGGGGCTGCAACGGATGTCCTTCTTTTCTCCTTCTCTCTCTTACAATACGGTCGCGGACGCCTTTCAATCCGTCACCCGTCTGTATGTTTGGTCCAGACTTGAAATGAAAGTGGGGCATGGTCTGGTTTTCCACGTGACGATACATAATCGACTGGGGCGTCATCGTTTCCTTGTTCTGAACACTTCCCAAAGGCATCAGCAGCAGATTTGGCCGAGGATGAGCAAACAGGGCAATATCAAAGTCGACTGTCAAAGGTGGGAGCTTTGGAAATCTTTCAGCATAGCTCCACGTACTGGCCTCATTAGTCTGTGCCATAGCCGTTGCCGTTAGGCAGATTAAAGCCACCAACGCACCCACACGCCACATTTTTCGGTATAAATCAGTATCCTTGATAGTGGAAAAAAGGTTTGTATCCATAAGCTTCTATTATTTATAATGTAAAGGATGATGCAAAGTTACAAATTTATCGTGAAACGATGCGCATTTCTGCGAAGAAATTTTTGTTCTCAGGAGAAAAAAAGCTAAAATGAGTGTTTTCAGCGGAATCGGCAAGGTTATAAATGATACTTGAATAACACCACCAGCTATCAGTGACCTACCATCAAGGCATCCGTTACGCTGCAAAACAGCAGCGATTACAATGCAAGAAACAATGTTCTACAGCAGAAGTTGTACAACTCTGAGAAAAAGCTGTACAACTCTGAGAAAAGTTGTACAACTCTGCGAAAAGTTGTAGGACTTTGGCGGAAGTTGTACAACTTTTTTTGTAACGGAGCCTCTTTTCCAATGCAAAATGCACTTTCCTGCAGTGTTATATGGAATCTCCTACAAGGTAATCATTAAGGAATAATAATTGAAGCATAGTGAAACTAAAGAATCCGCATAATCATGATGACTATACGGATTCTTTATATAACAGACATTGTTAGTCTTGGTTCACTTTCTTGTAGAAGAATAATTATTTCCACCAGAAATCATCCTGGAATTCACCTTGAACATAGTTGGTGAATTTCTTATTCTCATCAGCAATATTTCTATACTCACGAACAGGCTTGAACGTATCGTCAACTAAGATCTTACATGCTGCTTCACCTCGATTAGCATAAAGTGGCATCCATACATTATTCTTCTTGACCTCAATAATGATATTCTTAATCTGCTCAGGAGTTGTGTATTCTCCCTCAACAGTAAAGGTCGCTTCTGGTACAGTAGGACCAGCACCAGTGTTATACATTTTATATTGACCCTGTGCGTTAGGAGCCATTTCTCCAAATACACTGTGAATCTCTACGCCCTCAGTTTCATTAGCACCTCTGACTCTCAAAGGAAGCACACCGCCTGCACAGATCAACTTCAGTGTGGTCTTGCCACCTTCTGCCTTCACCACATCAAAGACGACATCGTTAAAGTCGAAGTCACCAGCTTCTGAAGCCGACAAGTCCTCAGCAATCACGCGATAGAGCGGGTTGCCTCCCTTGAATCCTGGACTACAAGGTGTCTCAGGAATGTTGATGTTGGGCTTACCTGACTTGAAGCCTGCTGCATAAATATTGTTTGCTATGCTGAAACCGTCTTTTTCATAAATAAACGGCTGAGGAACATAAGAGCCGCTACCATCGCTGTCCTTTCCTTGAGCAAAATGTGTCTCTGCAGAAACATATAAATTGCCGCCATAGGTCACTGCTCCATGACTGCTTATACTTTCAAGATACGGGTCTCTGGCAATATTCTTAGCCTGGAATACAGCAAATTCACCCGTGGAGGGACCAAAGATTCCAAATCCATCCTCATCACCACGTCCTGACTCAAGAATAGCTGTTTCCTCAACTACAAAGACAGCTTCCGAACCCATCACGATTACAAACGGACCTGATACGGCACCGGTACTTGCTCTTCCTCCATCAAAATACTTAGTTAACACCCCGCCGCCACTATCAATCCTAAATGCTCCTTGTTCTGATGAAATGTTCATTGCAAAATCATTTTCCACTTCAAGGAAACAATTGTTGATCACGTTCCAGCTTCCACCGATATAAGCATAATTATAAGTCGTCCAATGTCCATTGTTTACCCAGCCAGAGTTGTTGGAATTGACTTCGGTAGTACCATAAACAGTCCACTCGGCATTGTTCTGCACAGCACCTGCATTCACCACAACTGTTGTAGAATTAATGGTGCCATCGTTGACGATTCTGCTAGGATTGCTTTCGACATTCACACTTTCTGCTTCCAGTGTACCAACATTATAAAGGAAGCTGGACGTGTTCACTTCAAAAGTTCCGACACGGATGGTTCCATGATTGTACACTTTCGTGCTACTGTTAGCCTTGAGGAGAGCTGCAGTCTCAAGTGTTGCACCTTCTGCAATATAAATGGCTGCAACATTGAAATTAACGGCACTAACCTCACCTAATTTCAAAGTCGATCCCTTAAGCAGATAGATTTCCGAAGTATTAGATGGAGCAAATTTTGGTGCTTCAGCCGATGTATCTCCATCGGATAAATCAACAGTCCCCGTCACATAAATCTTGCTGGCACCAGCCCACGTTGAAACAGATTGGGTTTCCGCATCAATGAAATAAGAACCTGCTCCAGCTCCCCATGTAGGCAGTTTGTTAACACCTTCTGGAACAGCTTCCAAGAAATTGCTGGCATCACAATCCTCTGGGAAAGTAACAGTCGGCTCTATGTGACCTCGATACGAAGCATAAGTACCCACTGAACGAGTAAAGGCACGCGCGTTGGTGTTTTTTCTACTGAAGCCCCAGTCAACACTAGAGCCAACCTTTCCAAATACTTTCTCAAAAGCGGCGGCATACTTTTCGTTTAAACTCTGTTCCACCTTCTCCTCATTATAATAATAGTCATCGTGACTACATGATGAAAGTACCATCGCACCCAACATAGCGGATGCAATCACTTTAATTCCTAAATAACTTCTCTGTTTCATAGTTGATAACTTGTTTGTTAATAATATTACCATCATTTGATGTTTCAGTTGCAAATATACAAAAAAAAACAATAAATCAAGGGAAAAACAAGTTAATAAAAGTTAACTACCGAACAATCGTATAAAACAAGGCGCACCTCAAGTCATTGGTAGTTACGTCTTAACATTTTTTATCTTCAAATTGATGATGATATGAAAAATAATATTTATATTTGCCATCGATATGTTGCGGATACACAAAATGATCAACCGGCATTTGTCTGTACGACTCAGTCTGATAGTCGTATCGTCCATGGCCTTATTGCTCATGGCGTCGCTGATTGTTATGCTTTATTTCTCAAGGAAGGCCATCAAGGAGGAGGCTCTCCAGAAGGCTAAACAGACGTTGGAAGCTACCGTGGAACGCATTGACAACATCCTGTTGAGCGTAGAGCAGTCGACGGGCAATTTCTTCTTTACTATGTATCCCAACTTCTCCCAGGCTGATATGATGGAGACTTACTGCCGCCGGCTGGTGGAGTCGAACCCTTATATCGTGGGCAGCGTCATGGCCTTCAAGCCTGGTTACTTCCCTGGTCGAGAGAGTTTCATGGTGTATTTCCACCGTGAAAACCTGTCGCCGACAAGTGAGACCATCATTGAGGCCAACACAAGGAACAACATGACGTACACCAAAGAGAGATGGTACACTCACCCCATGAAAGTGGCCATGCCTGGCTGGCAGACCTTGATGTCAGACGGTGAGATTGGCCACGAACCTATCATCACGTTCTGTTTGCCCATTCCCGGTCCTGACGGCCATCCGGTGGGTATCATGTCGGCGGGCGTATCACTCAGTCTGCTGTCACACATCGTTGAAGCTGCCAAGCCCTCACCCAACTCATACTGTACGCTGTTGGACAAGGACGGCTCGTACATCGTACACCCCAACAGCAACAGACTGATTAACGAGACCATCTATACACAATTGGAAGGCACCAGCGACCCGTCGGCAAAAGAAGCCGCCGAAGCCATGATATCGGGTGAGACGGGCTATAAGGATTTCTCCATGTACGGTACGGACTACTATGTCTTTTACACTCCTTTCAAGCGTACGGCTATAGCAGGCCGCGCAATGGAGAAGTTAGGCTGGAGTGCCGGCATCATCTATCCGGAAGACGACATCTTCGGCGACTACAACAGTCTGACGTACTATGTGCTGGCCATTGCCGTGATAGGTCTGCTGCTCATCTTCCTGCTGAGCCGGCAGATCATCCACATCCAGCTGAAACCACTGCTGATGCTCACCGAGTCGGCACAGCGTATTGCCAAAGGCAACTATAGCGAAGTCATCCCAAACAGCCGCCACAAGGACGAGATAGGTCAACTGCAAGGCAACTTCCAGAAGATGCAGCAGTCGTTAGGTGCCTACATCGGCAAATTGGAGCAGCTGACGTCAACGCTCGAGGAACGAGACAAGAGTCTGCGTGTAGCATACGTCCAGGCGCAGAAAGCCGACCGCATGAAGACTGCCTTCCTGCACAACATGACTAACCAAATGGTTGGTCCAGCTGAAGCCATCGACAACGACGTGGAAGCCTTGGTTCACGGAATGGGACACACAACAGTCCCCATAACCCAACGGGTGGACGACATTCTGCAGAACGGTAATACCATCACGGAGTTGCTGAACAACCTCATCAGCGTCTCGGACGAGGACATGAGAAAGGAGGCTGCCCATGATTAACATCCGGAAGTCGTTTTCGACGAAACTTACCTTAGCCATTCTGCTGTTGGCAGCACCCATCTTTATGATTTCGCTGGGCATCCTCTTCACCCAGTCGCGCCACATCGTCCGACAGGAGGCCGTAGGACGTGCCAACAGCGTGCTAAGTTCTGCCATGCAGCGCATCTACCGCAACATGGCAACCATCGAGACTGCCACCAATGCCAACAGCTGGCTGATAACAGAATACCTGCAGCCCGATTCCATTCTGTCGCTATCAAACCGCATCGTACGCTTCAATCCACACATCGACGGCTGTTCCATCAGTACCGAGCCTTACATCTTCCAACGATACGACAAAAACTTCTCGGCATATTCCGTCCGACAGGGCGACAGCGTGTCGACAGTCATTGAAGAACCGTACGACTACTTTGGCAAGGTGTGGTACAAGGAGCCACGTGACAGGCATGAGGGCTGCTGGGTGGTTTACTACGACGAATCAGACTCGCTGGCGCTGACAATCGACGGACTGATAGCTTCGTACAGTAAACCCGTTTACGACACCGAAGGCCGCTTCGTGGCTGTCATCTCCACCGACCTCTCCCTGCTCAGGCTGTCGAAAGCCATCTCCAAGGAGGAGAAGCCCTACCCCAACTCGTACTTCATGATGCTCGACAACGAGGGTCGCTACTTTATCCATCCTGACTCCACCAGACTGTTCACACAGACCATCTTCACCGGCACAGACCCAAGCCAGCAGGCCAAGCTGATTGCCTTGGGACACGAGATGACAAAGGGCAACACGGGCAGCATGACCCTCGAACTCGACGGTCAACCCTGTCTGGTGTGCTACCAACCCGTGCCTGGCACCGTATGGAGTCTGGCACTGGTCTGTCCCGACAGGGATATGCTGGCAGGCTATCACCGTCTGTCCTATATCATCGGTCCACTGCTTATCATCGGTCTGCTGCTCATCATACTGCTCAGCTACCGAACCGCTGCCCACGCCATCCGACCACTTGGTCCACTGTTGGAAAAGACACAGAGCATAGCAGAAGGCAACATGGAGGTGCATATTCCGCGCAGCCAGCGTGAAGATGCCATAGGACACCTGCAAAACAGTTTTGCCACCATGCTGCAGTCGCTCAACTTTCACATGGGTAGCGTGCGCTACTCCACCGAACAGGCGCAGCGTCGCAACGAGGAACTGGCTCAGGCCACACGGCTGGCACAGGAGGCTGACCACCAGAAGACGGAATTCATCAAGAATGTGACCCATCAAGTACGCACGCCCCTAAACATCATTATGGGCTTTGCACAAATCATGAGCGGTTCATCAGTCAACAACCTCGAAGGAATCCCCGACGAAGAGCTGAAAGTCATCACTGACACAATGGACCACAATTCGAAACTGCTCAACCGCCTGCTGCTCATGCTTTTTGACAGTTCAGAAACAGGATTTAACGAAGAGCTGAACAACCTGCAGCAAGACCGTGTACCATGCAACGACGTAGCCCGAGAGGCCATTAGCTTCATCCTATTGCACTACCCCACCCTGAAGGTTGGTATACAATCTGATGTTGACGACGATTTCTGCATCCTTACCAACCGGCTCTACCTGATGCGCAGCCTGCGTGAGTTGCTGTATAACTCCGCCAAGTATTCCGACGGACAACATATTGTTATGCGCATCACCACAACGCAACACGCTCAAGGCGAGAACAATCAGGCAGGCCCCACCATCCGCTTCATTGTCGAGGACAAAGGCAAGGGCATTGCCGAAGACTACCAAGACCTGATGTTCAAGTTCTTCACCAAGGTCGACGACCTCTCGGAGGGTCTTGGACTAGGTCTGCCGCTGGCTAAACGTCATGCGCAGAACCTGGGTGGCGACCTGTTATTCGACACAACCTACCATGACGGATGCCGTTTTATCATTGAATTGCCGATAAAATAAAAAAAAATTCCACCGTCTGTGCAATAATAACCTGTAATACACGTTTATTGTATAAACATGTATGTAAAATACTGCGAATGGAACAAAACGACACCTATATATATGATGGGATGAATGCTTTTGAACGAGAGGTCAAACGGTGGTTTGACTTCTTTGCAGCGCTTTTTTGCCTCATCATTTTCTCACCACTATTCCTGGTCTGTTATATAGCCATCAAACGCGATGACAACGGACCTATCATCTACCGACAGATACGCATTGGACGATTCGGACGACCTTTCTATATCTATAAATTCCGAAGTATGCGGGTGGATGCCGAGGACGACGGTCCACAGTTGTGGAACGCCGAGGACGACAACCGCCTGACCAAGGCCGGCAAGTTTCTGCGCGACCATCATCTTGATGAACTGCCGCAGTTCTGGAACGTGCTCATCGGTGACATGTCGTTTGTAGGACCACGTCCCGAGCGCAAATTCTTCATCCGTCAGATCATGGAACATGACCCACGCTACGAATATCTCTATCAGATTCGCCCAGGCATAACATCGATGGCCACACTCTACAACGGTTATACAGATACTATGGAGAAAATGCTGAAGCGTTTGGAGATGGATCTTGACTATCTAAAACACCGTTCATGGTGGCTGGACTTCAAGATTATCGGCCTCACCTTCCTAAGCATTGCGTTTGGAAAGAAATTCTGATGTCATGTCACGATATCTCTTACATCTAACATTTTACTTATTACTTCTTACGTGCTTTCATGCTCATGCAAGTGCACAGGACTCGCTGTCGACCAGCGTGACCTACGACATGACGGCAGAGACGGCAGTGGGAACAGGCGACTTCACGGCCTATCAGTTAGTGACAAACCGCCACCATGTGTTAGGGACACGCCCTAATACAGCCTACCTGAGGGGAGCTGTCAACGCCAGCCATCAGCTGTCGCGGACGCTGACGCTCAATGCCTGCGTAGATCTAATAGGCAGTGTGCATGCCGACCACAAGGTCTACCTGCAGCAATGCTATGCCAACATACAGTACGACAAGTTCTTCGTTGAAATAGGTAGCCGTGAGATTGGTGCCGTGCTGCGCGACAACGTGCTGTCAAGCGGTGCCTTCGCCAAGGGCATCAATGCCAAACCCATTCCACAGGCACACTTCGGCACCAGCGACTTCTGGACAGTACCATACACGAAGGGCTGGCTACAGGTACACTTCGACTTCGGCTACGGCAAATTCATGGATAGCGGGTATCGGGAGAACGTGTCCCGCCAGTCACCTGCCGTCAACAGAGAATACTCTACAGGAGCGTGGTATCACCAGAAACACCTCTATTTCCGTTCCAACCCCGAGAAACGTTTCTTCGCTATCGTCGGTATCGAACATGTGGCGCAGTTTGCCGGCAACTGCTATAAAAGAGAGGGCGACAGGATTACTGGTAAGGAGAAAAGTGCCAACCTGAAGGCATTCTGGGACATCATACTGCCGCGTGGCGACAAGAACTACTTCGAGAACAACGCCATGGAGGACTGGGTGTTCGGTAACCACCTGGGCTCGATGACCGTACAGCTGGGATGGAACATCGACCGCCAACATACCGTGCAGGCCTATCTGGACAACCCCTTTGAGGACGGCTCCGGCATCCGTAAGGGCAACGGCTGGGACGGCTTGTGGGGAGTGCAGTACACCAACAAGACACAGGGCCGGCAGTATGTGCGAGGTGCCGTGGTGGAATACTTCCAGACCACTAACCAGTCGGGACCGCTCCACTGGGACAGTGGTGATTTCCCAGAACCTATCCGCAGCCAGATAACAGAACTGGTGGTAGGCAACGACAATTACTACAACCACTCTTACTACAAAAGCTATTCCCACTACGGCATGACGCCTGGTAACGCCCTGATTACCTCACCTATTTATAATAAGGATGGCTACAACGCCTATCGTTATAATCGTGTGAAGGCGTGGCATGCTGCCGTCAACGGCGACGTGACGGACCGCGTGTCGTACCTCGTCAAGGGCTCCTACCGTGAGACCCTAGGTACCTACAACCAGCCCATCTATCCCAAGCGCCACTCGTTCGACGCCATGCTACAGGGCATCTACAACTGTGGACCGTGGCAGATGTCGGCAGCATACGCTTTCGACTTGGGGAATATCTATGGCGACTGTCATACGTTTAACCTAAAAATCGGATATCATGGCAAAATTCTTTAAGATACTTCTGATTTCATACATCTTACTTTTTACATACTCTTGTCAGGAAGGACGAGATGCCGGCGACCTGTGGGGACAATGGCGCATGACAGACGGTGACAGATTGTACATTGGATTCTCGGGACATATCGCCCGTCTGCAGGACACCCACCACGGCGAGATTTTTGTTTACGGCAATTTTCAGCATGTGGGTGACAGCCTTTTCCTCCAGTGTTTTTCGAAAGAGGGTGATGTCAAGGATACTACAATGGTTGAAGAGGCCTTTGGCTTCAAGCCCTTCAACAATATCCGCCTGA
The DNA here is from genome assembly GCA_016286995.1 of Prevotella sp. Lineage (GTDB taxonomy): Bacteria > Bacteroidota > Bacteroidia > Bacteroidales > Bacteroidaceae > Prevotella. Next base: position 17,479 of record JAEEVA010000018.1, on the reverse strand, counting down.
AGATTGTCACACTGAACAGCGACCACCTCGTGTTGAGCAAAGACGGTCGCACATGGAATCTCAGTAAACATTAATAATCACAACTTTACGCTGGAGATGTCGACGAGATTGTTGACGATGGCGTAAATGGTGAGGCCGGCAGGGGAATGGATCTGTAGCTTACGGGCGATGTTGCGGCGATGCGTGATGACGGTGTTGACCGACAGGCACAGACGGTCGGCAATCTCCTTGTTCTGCAGTCCTTGTACCACTCCAATGACGACGTCACGCTCTCTGTCGCTGAGTGCCTCGCTATTGTCCTGTCCGCCCTTGAAAACCATGGCTGTTATGTTCTTCGAAACATCGTCCTGCCGCGTGATGCGCTCCAGTCGCTTGATGGCGGGGGCGAAAATGTGGTCCTCCACCTGGGCGTGCTGACGGAGCCATTCCTCGTTATTATAGATGTCGTAGAGTGTGGCCGTGAGCTGGTTGTTGTGATGCGCGTCGGTGGGCAGGTATTTGATGATCATGAGCTTCAGCTCACGCAGTTTCTTGTCGGTTTGCTCATGGTGACGCGAAAAGGTGTCCACGTTATAATCGTTCATGGGGTGTCCATCTATCAGCGACTCGACGTAGGGGAAGAGTGTCTTCTCCTCGTACTTCATGTGCCGGCGGATTTCCTGGGCATACTCCTCATACAATTTCATGATGAGCATGCCGAGGGCGTCTCCCGGGGTGATACTCTCCTGCAACTCGCGGCGGATGAAGGGCAACTGGAAGTCCAAATAGTAGGCATGGCTCGCCTTCAGGTAGTGCAGCAGGGTCGGCACGCTGATCTGTTCGTCGTTCGCGAAGTCGTCATACCCATTTATGGTGAAGTTCACGACGGCGAGGAATGTGTAAGTGTCCACGCCGTTCATCTGGCAGGTCTCGTTGACGGTCTTATCGCCGAAGCCGAGGCTGATGCCAAATGCGCCGAGTGCCTGCAGGATGCTGCAGTTGTCCTTGATAAGGGTTATCATCCGGTCACCAGGTTCGTACATCTTCAAGTTCTTCATCGCTATACCTTATTAATCCATTAACTGCTTGCAAAGGTACGCATTTCCATTGAAACATGCAATAGGGTGCATACTATTTCATCATTTTTAGGTATTGTGGCATTTCCTTAAACTCCGTACCTTTGCAGCCGGAAAAAACAGCAGCGGACTAACCACAGACTAACACGGACTGCCAAAAGGAAAAGAAAAAGATGTCCGTGAAAGTCCGTTAAGTCCGATGCAAGATAAAACATAAGGATATGAGACAGATTGGATTAACATTATTATTAATGGTATGCATGACGTGCAGCGCGCAGGAGTGCTGCAAGGATAGCACGTCCGCCGGCACGCGCCGCTCGCGGTTGACCGTGGGCGGATACGGCGAGGCCGTTTTCTCGCGCAACTTCTACAGCGACCACGTGAGCCGCTACAGCCAACCTGAGGACCACAAGAACGACCCGAGCCACGGACGCTTCGACATACCCCACGCCGTGGTGTACCTGGGCTACGACTTCGGCAAGGGCTGGAGTGTCGGCACGGAAATAGAGTTCGAACATGGCGGCAACGGCATAGCCTACGAGAAAGAGGACGAGGAAGGCGGCGAGTGGGAACAGGAGACCGAGAAGGGCGGCGAGGTGGAACTGGAGCAGTTCTGGCTGCAAAAGTCGTTCTCAGGGTCGCTGAACCTGCGCGCGGGACATATTGTGGTGCCCGTAGGCCTGAACAACGCGCACCACGAGCCGCTGCAGTTCTTTACCGTCTACCGACCGGAGGGCGAGAACACCATCATGCCGTCCACATGGCACCAGACGGGCATATCCCTGTGGGGCCGCTATAAGGACTTCCGCTATGAGGCGCAGCTACTGGCCGGCCTCAATGCCGACCAGTTCACAAACACCGGCTGGATACACAAAGGCCACAAGTCGCCCCTGGAGTTCGAGGTGGCCAACAAGTACGGCGTCGCCCTGCGCGTGGACAACTACACGGTGCCGGGGCTGCGCATAGGCCTGAGTGGGTACTACGGCCATAGCATCGGCAACAGCTACCCGCGCAATGCCAACGGCGTGGACGAGGAATACAAGGGTGTCGTCGCCATCGGGGCCCTGGACTTCACGTACAAGGGCCACAACTGGGTGGTCCGCGGGCAGGCCGACTACGGATATCTGAGTGACGCGGAACAACTGAAGTACGTATATAACCGCCTGAACTCGAAATCGCCGTACAAGCACTCGGCATTCGTCTCGAAGAATGCCTACGCCGTGGGCATCGAAGCCGGCTACGACGTTTTCTCGCAGATACCCGCCATGCGTCGCGACCAGCAGAAGCTCTACGTATTCGGTCGCTACGAGGCCTACAACCCCTATGCCAGCGACACCAAGGGCACTGCCTACGACTACACGGCAGTGAAGCGCATGGCCTTCGGCGTGAACTACATGCCGCTGCGTCAGGTGGTGGTCAAGGGCGAGTATTCGCACCGCTTCCTGAAGTCGATGTACAACGACGAGCCGTCGCTCAGCATCGGCATCGCCTACGAGGGCTTCTTCCTTTAAGAAGTCCCGTGATAACGAAATAACGTAATAACGAAATAACGACATAAAAGAAAAGAACGACATGAAAAAGATGATTTACAGCGTGGCCCTGCTCATGGGCCTGACGTCGCTGACTGCCTGCAGCAGCGACAGCGACAGCAACAAGGACGATCAGAACGACTTCAACATCGTGACTACCACGCCCATCGTGGACCAGGACACCTACCCTGCCAACACCGCCGAGGCCAGCTATAAGGACAAGACGTTCGGACAGCAGGCCATCGAGGGATGCATAGGGGTCGTCAGCCAGATGGAGGCCGCCAACGCCGCCATCGCACGGTCCAGTCTGACCGAAACCCAGGAAGCCTACCTGCGCAAGGTGCTTGAGACACTCGTCTCGAACGTCATCATGCCCACCTACACCCGTCTGGCCGACGAGACCGAGGCACTAGAGAAGACCCTGAACGGTCTGACCGTCAGCAGCATCACCCAGTCGCAGATCAACAGTGCCTGCGACGACTTCAAACAGGCGCGTAAGTATTGGGAACAGTCGGAGGCATTCCTCATGGGTGCCGCCAGCGACTTCGACATCGACCCAACCATCGACTCGTGGCCGCTGAACCGCACACTGTTGCTCAGCTACTTTACGAACGGCATGGACGAGGAAATGCTGGAGGACGCCACCATACTGGGTTTCCACGCCCTGGAGTTCATCCTCTTCCGCGACGGACAGCCCCGCAAGGTGAAGGAACTGCAGGGTAACGACACATACAAAGGTTTCGAGAGCGTGAGCGGAGCGCAGGAGCTGGCATACGCGCAGACAATATGCAAGTTGCTGAAGGAACGCTGCTTCCAGTTGCAGTGCGCATGGGACGGCGGCAAGAACAGCAGCCGTCTGGCCGTCGTCAAGGCTGCCGGTCTGGACTACCAGACGGAGAAGGGACTGTCGTACGGGGAGAATCTGGTGAAAGCAGGAGTTAGCGGCTCGGGCAGCACGTTCAGCAGCCTGAAGTCGGCCATCGCACAAGTGCTGAGCGACGACGAAGGCTCGTGCGTCGCCATCGCCAACGAGGTGGGAACGGCGAAGATTGCCAATCCCTTTGCCGCCGGAGACGTCAGCTATGTAGAATCGCCGTACAGCTACAACAGCATCACGGACTTCCGCGACAATATCCGCTCGGTTCGTAACGTCTGGTTAGGCTCGACCGACAAGACTGCCAACCAGTACTCCTTCCACACCTTCTTCGCCAGCGTCAAGAGCGAGGCCGTCAACAGTTCCGTGGAGAACGGCTACGTGGCAGCCATCGAGGCTATCAGCAACATGCCCGCGCCATTCGTGAAGTACTGCTGCACCATATGGGGCATCAACTTCGAAGACGATAACGACTGGGAAGTTGAAGAGTAAGAACTCTGTGCGCAGCCAGAATTCGTGTAATTCGTGGTTAAAAAAACTCGCGGTATTTAATTAATTAGAGGTATGAAACATCATCAAGTATATGTATATTTAATAGGTATAGGGTTGTTGCTCGCCGGATGTTCGGACAGCAGCGACAACGAAGGCCTGGGAGGTCTGACACCCGAGGAGGAGACGTTCGGTAAGGCCACCGGAAACTTCACCGCCGACGAGTGGTTCCCGGGTGGAAGGCTCGGAACTACCGAGAAGGCCAGCTATTCGGCCCTTACGCCCGCTGCGGAGGCCGCCGGCATGGAGGATGACTTCAACGTCGGAGAGGGATTCTTCGAGAAACTCTATACCTTCGAGCAGGAGCCCCGCAAGGGACTGGGTCCGGCATGGGTGCGCAACTCGTGTATAGCCTGCCATCCATCCTACGGTCACGGCAAGCGACAGACGGAGTACCGTGCCAACACCATCGGCAACGGGTATCTGCTCGTCATCTACCATCCAGACAACAACGCTTACATCAGCGAGGTTACAGGCATGCCTCAGACCCAGGCAATGACGCCATTCAAGGCACCGATTGACGAGAACCAGATACAGATAGAGTGGAAGCAGGTGACCGCCATGGAGAGCGGACTGCCCTTGGCATTCGAGGACGGCGAGAAATATGCCCTCATTTATCCCGAGGTACGCATTCCGCCGACGGCTTTCAATACCGATCCTGTCCCGACCAACTATGATGTGCGCCTGGAGTCGACCATCGGCGTGTACGGCACGGGGTTGTTGGACGCAATTGATGACTCGGACATCGAGGCACAATGGAAGGCGGAGTCGAAATATGTGGAGCTGAATCCCGCCATGTGGGATAAAGAAGCCGGAAAGTTCAAGGCAAGCGCCTACTATGCGGCAGGGTACAACGACACCGGAACGTTCCATGGCGACCATGGTCCGCTGAAGCGCTTTACCTACGCCATGACACGTGGCACGCTACAGGACGGCGCGGGTGCCAATGCCATCTGGAACATCACCAACGTCACCCGCTCGGACCGTCACTGGCTCTATACCACCCCGGCATGGGCGAAGGCGCAGAGTCAGGACCCTGAGGTCATCGCATACATCAAGCAGCACGGCGCATCGGAGGGTAACATCCTCCACCCGTACTATGCCGACGGAACGGACGAAGGCATCGCCCAGCGCGTCAACGAGATACTCTCGACGTCGTCCATCGCCAAGAAGGAGACATTCGATAAGTACCTATACTTCGGAGCCCCGTACAACGGCACGGAGGAGATGACGGACAAGCAGTACTACCAGTTTATGGTGTGGCACCGCGGATTGGCAGTGCCCGCAGCCCGCAATCTGAACGAAGCGGAAGTGCAGCGGGGAAAGGAATTGTTCCAGGAGCTGGGATGCGCCAGTTGCCACCGCCCGTCATGGACCACCGGCAAGGATGACATGTGGGTCGACGCGGCCACGAAGGCTTACGCCGCCAACATCGGCAAGGACGCCAGAAACATGCTGCCCAAATACCCAGGACAGACCATCTGGCCGTACACCGACATGGTGCAGCACCGCCTCTACATGGTGAACGACATCCGCACAGGATGGTGCCGTACGACACCGCTGTGGGGACGAGGACTCTCCCGCCAGCTGACTGGCGCCGACGACCGACTGCACGACTGTCGTGCACGTACCGTACTCGAAGCCATCATGTGGCACGGATACTCCAAGCAGTCAGACGCCTACCGCGCTACCGAGAAGTTCTACCACCTGCCCAAGGCCGACCGCAACGCCGTCATCCGCTTCATCGAATCAATATGACGTAACACCGGCCATCCGGTTTATCAAGACATTCATGAGGCTTAGATTCTTCACGATAATAGGTGTGGCGACTGTAGCCCTGGTAATGAGTGCTGCTGAACGAAAGCTCAGCGCGCTCCCCCAGGCTACAGCCGCCCATTTCTGTCAGCTCCTTGTTTGCGATAACAATGGGCGTGTTATGTCGCTCAATAGCTATATCCGCCAGCAGCAACAGGCTATTTCCTCCGACAGTCTCAGCATTGCCCAGTCGTTCTGTACATACATCTTCCAATACGGCGGCTGGCAGTCCCTACGCATTTTCCCCCACTCCACCCCCGACGGCCGCATCTCATGGCACGCCGCCGAGGAATCGCTGCCCTTAACCATCGATGCCGAGCACCAGCGCTACATCCGCGAGGTGTTCCCCCGCATCCTTACCGAAATCGAGGCAGGAAATTGGACGCAGGTCGATGCCTACATCACCCGCATGCTCGAGTACCAGACCACCTTCGCGTCCCCAACACCCATTAAAAAAGATGATGGCACCCTTCCGTCGGTACCATCACCTGCTCTCCTCGTCCTTCCTTTCATCCTTTTCCTCGCCCTACCCTTCCTTTCTCGGCGGACAAAAGATTCAAAGGCTCACATTCATTCTTAACAAGCCAGCGCAATTCGTCTTGCTATCGGTGATAATGAGGTGAAAAACGGGCTGAACGGACAGATAGTCTGTAAGAGTGACCTTGCAGTTGAACTCTGTGGCCCATTCGTCAACACCGATGAGACTTGTATAATCAGAGAAAACGCCGCATTCGACACGTTTACAAGTGTAGGTTCCGCCAATAGCACAGAAGTTCCTAAACGGTTCATCTTCGCTAAAAGCATGGGAATAGGCGGCCAGCAGGGTGAGACGGTCAGACAGTGCCTGCTCAGCGTAGCCATACGCTGCAGGACGGAGCTTTCGCTCACCCTCTCCCCAGACATACATATCATGTACACTTGCTCCTAAAAAATAGTGACTATCGTTGTGGCGATATTCCACCTGTCCCAGTGCAAAGATGCCGTCGCTCTTGGGACAGACACGAAACACATTATTCCTTCCCTTAAGCTCCCAAGATCCCGTCCCGTCGTAAACCGAAGCCTGAATCCCCCAACGCTCACTTTCGTAGGCATAATGGATGCCCATCGATGCCAACGGGAAAGTCGGTGTGACTAAATTATTGACAACAGTGGGGAAACCGCCGCATGAGGTATTTGTAAACAGCGACAGGCCGTCACTACAGAAATAGTCCTCGTCTATGCGTCGGATGCCGGCAAAGACGGAATGATGGTCATTCACGCGCCAAGTGAAACCCGCCACTGTCAGTGTAAAGGGAATTTGCCACGCATCAATGTTGGAGTAGCCTTGCAGATTGAGAAACAGCATGTCTTCATTGGTGGTAGCCAAGCTGAGCGTTGACGCACTGAATGAAATCTTTTGCGAGAGTGGCACCTCTGCATGCAGTTCCAGGAGATTTACGAATTTGGTGTACTTGAAGTCCGTCTGCAGCTCACCAATATAATCAAGGCCAAATGACGGACGCAGACGAGTGCTGTCTGCATCCTGTGCCGTCACATGGATAGGGCAGGCCGTCATTAGCAAGATGGCTACTACAAAAAAAACGGTCTTTTTCGTCATATCGGCTGCAAAGGTAGTGCTTTTTTCTCAATTATCCTGCTGAAAAAAGAAAAAAGTGTGTATGACTCGGGAAAAGCGTCCGCGACTTGTCAAATCATAGGAATAGGGATTTCCCCCGATGAGTTTAGGGGAAATCCTTTCCGTATGCTTCTTTTTCTTCATAATTTTGCAGCGTGAAAAGACAATTAGATGTTGAACAATTATAATTATAGAATTATGAAGAAGATAATGATGACCCTGGTAGCAATGCTGACGATAGCAGCATCGGGCAAGGCAATGAGCTACGAACAGGCAAGGAACGAGGCCCTGTTCCTGACGGACAAGATGGCCTATGAGCTGAACCTGACGGACGAGCAGTACGAGGCTGCCTATGAAATCAACCTCGACTACCTGATGGGTGTGACAAGCTACGACGACGTGTATGGCACATACTGGGAGCGCCGCAACCTGGACCTGAGCTACGTGCTGCTCGACTGGCAATGGGAGCTGTTCCGTGCCGCCACGTACTTCTACCGTCCACTCTACTGGGATGCAGGCTACTGGCATTTCGGCGTCTATGCACGCTATCCGTACCGTGACTTCTTCTACTTCGGACGTCCGGTCTTCTACGCCAGCTACCGCGGAGGACACGCCTGGCACCGTCATGGCGCACACGGCTACTACTACGGCCATCGTGACCACTATCATGGACGTCCTGGACACTCACACTTCGGCATGCTGGACCGCTATAACCGCGGTGACTACCGCCATCACGACCGCCACGGACATGGCGATTACGGACACCATCACGACGGAGGACACCGTAACAGTTCAACACGTACCACAGTGAACGACCGTCATAACGGAAATCATGGAGGACACGGAAACTATGGGAATAACGGACGTGGTGGTAATAATGGACGCGGCGGTGGTTCCTATGGCGGCTATCGTGACCCAAACAGCACGACCGGTACACATTCGTCCAATCACGGCACACGTCCGACGACTACACGTCCGTCAACACATGAGAGTCGCCCGTCATCATACGGTACTCGCCCGTCATCATACGGTACACGTCCGTCGACAGCAACACATAACAACGGTAGATCGTACGGCGGCAGCAGCCACAGCAACGGTTCGTATAGCCGTGGTGGAGGCAGTAGCCACAGTAGCGGATCGTTCAGTCGTGGTGGTGGAAGCAGCAGTCACAGCAGCGGTTCATTCAGCCGTGGCGGCGGTAGTCACTCCGGCGGCGGTGGAGGCCGCAGTGCCAGCGGAGGCCGCTCTTTCGGCGGACATCGTTAAGATGCGCACCTCGGCATTGAGCATGCGAGCTACCTCGCGCATCGTACACTGGGCATAAATAGCCAGAATGGCTTTGTTGATGATGCCATGACCAACGGCCACCACCCGACTATCGGGCCAGGTGGCCGTTATATATATAAGGAAATCACGCGCACGTAAAAGCAACTGCTCTTCAGACTCAATATCATCGGGCCATTCAACACCTCTCAAATCAGGAATGTAACGACCTGTGAAGCTACCCCAATCACGTTCACGCAGCAAGGGCGTAGTAGTGACGGACAGGCCATGTGGCCTAGCAATAATCTCTGCTGTCTGAATGGCACGTCGCAAATCACTGGCAATGACAGCATCGAAATGTACGGAAGCCAATCGATCAGCCACCTGCACAGCCTGTTCCCTACCCTTGTCGTTAAGTTCACCCTGCACCTGACCCTGCATGATCTGGCGCGCATTGTCCACAGTCTCACCGTGGCGTACAAGATAGATTTCGGTCATTGATCACACATTGGTGACGATTCCCTCGATATAGGTCTTCAGAATATGGATGCCGGTGCGATTATCTCCGCCCCAAGGGATAATCAAATCGGCAAATTTCTTGGTGGGTTCGATAAACTGGTCGTGCATGGGTTTGAGAACACGCTCATAACGGTCAAGCACCATATCAACAGTACGTCCACGCTCAACGACATCACGCCTGATATTACGGATAAGACGGACATCGGCGTCAGTATCGACAAAAATCTTTAAGTCCATCATGTCGCGCAACTTCTTGTAATGCAGCGTCATGATGCCCTCGAGGATGATGACTGGTTTCGGCTCTACATGAACCGTCTCGGGCAGACGGTTAGAAATGAGGTACGAATAGGTAGGCTGTTCCACGGCCTGGCCGTTCTTCAGCATCTTGATATGCTCTGTCAGCAACTTCCAGTCGAAAGCATCAGGATGGTCGAAGTTGATGGCCCTACGCTCTTCATCGGTCATACCTGTCGTATCGTTATAGTACGAGTCGAGGGGAACTACTGCAGCACAGTGCGGGGGCAATGCACTGGCTATTCTCTTGACGACGGTGGTCTTACCTGAGCCCGTACCGCCTGCGATTCCGATAATTGTCATTATTAACTATTTTTTTGCAGCGGACTGACGCGGACTTTTTTCGAATTATCAAGTCGTCCGTGTAAGTCCGCTGCTAAATTATTTACTGTTGCGCCTTAACGAGATAGACCAGCGTAGGCAGGTGGTCGCTATAACCGTCGAGCCATACACCGCCGGCAGTGGTACGCTTGGTGTTACCCTTGTACTTGCCTTCCTGCTGGAACAGATATTCACGACGGAAAATCTGGGGCTGGAAGAGCGTCAGCGTCTCGTACTTCTTCGTACCTTCAAGGTCAAGGAGGTTACGCGACAGGATAATCTGGTCGAACAGGTTCCATGAATTATTATACATTAAGGTACCCGTACCGCTATCGTGAATCTTCCAGAAGGGATTATACAAACCGCCCTCTTCCACCTCGTTCATATCGCGGCGGGCGCCGAGAGCCTCAGACATGGACTTGTCGCGCGGGTCGTCATTCATATCGCCCATAATGAGCAGCTTCACGTTGGGGTCGTCCTGCTGTAGGGAATCCTTCACGACTCGAATCTGACGGCCACCCAGTTCACGGTAGTACGACGTGGCACCGCGTGAGGGCAGGTGGTTGACGATGATAGTGACATGCTCATTGGCCAGCGTGCCGCTGACAACGAGGAAGCCACGCGTAGCACGTCCCTTGTCAATGTCTTCCTGTAATTCATATACATAAGGTACAAGTTTAACGTCACGGATGGTAAACATGGCTGGATTGTAAAGCAGGGCACAGTCGACACCACGCTGGTCGGGACCCTCAATATGACAGAACTGGAAACCGCGGGCCTTCAGGGGCTCCTGTTCACAAAGGTCAGTCAGACAGTGGGCATTCTCAACCTCAGAAACGCCGATGGCAGCACAGCCATAAGGCAATTTGTCGGTACCCATCTCTGCCAATACACGTGACATGTTGCGCAACTTATGCTGATACTTCATGTCCGTCCACTTGTTACGTCCATCGGGTAAATACTCGTAGTCGTTGTGACCTTCATCGTGTTCAGTGTCGAAGAGGTTCTCCAGATTGTAGAAACCGATGGCATAGGCGCTCAGTTTACGATCCTGAGCAAGTGCATTCATTGTTCCCACCAGGAACAGGATGCTGATAATTGATAATAGTTTTTTCATATAGTCTCAGATTTTTGTGGCGAAGATAGTGAATATTTTTGAGATAATCGAAGATTTTTAAAAAAAAGTTGCAAAAACCTATTGTTTTTTTCATTTTATTCATTATCTTTGCACCAAATATAATTAAAAACCTCAAAAATTAATCTTATGCAGAAGAAGCTGAAATTACTAGTGATGGTATTATGCATTGCGCCAACGGCATTTGCTCAGACTGACGAAACCACGCAGAAAGAGGAAACTGCCATTGCCAACGAACAAGCCTTCACCTTCACGGAAGCTCAACTGGGTGAGGACAACGACATGTCGCAGAATGTGACAATTATCTCGTCGAACCAAAACATCTACGCTTCGCAGGTGGGATTCCTCTTTAGTCCCATGCGCTTCCGCTACCGTGCTTTTAACCAAAAGTACAATGAGATTTACATTAACGGTGTTCAGATGAACGACATGGAGAGCGGCCAGTTCCGCTATTCGCTGGTCGGTGGTCTGAACCGTGTGACTAACAATTCCAGGGAAGCCACGTTGCCCTTCGAGGCCAACAACTTCTCGATGGCAGCCATGGGTGGTTCAAACAACTACGACTTCCGTCCGAGTCATTTGGCCACAGGACAATATGCATCAGTAGCTGTTGCCAGACAGAACTATTTCCTGCGCGGCATCTACGCCATCAACACCGGTCTGCGACCTGACGGCTGGGCTTTCTCGGCTAACCTAACCTATCGCTGGGCAAACATGGCAACGTCAAACGTAGAAGGTACGTTCTACAACGCACTCTCCTACTTCCTCGGTGCCGAGAAGAAGCTGAACGACAACCACGCCCTCTCGCTGGTGACATGGGGTAACCCCACGGAGCGTGCAGGACAGGGTGCCTCGACTGACGAAATGTATTGGCTGGCCAATGACCGCCACTACAATCCCTACTGGGGCTACCAAGGCGGCAAGAAGCGTAACTCCCGTGTGATTAACGACTTCGCTCCCACCATGATGCTGACTTGGGACTGGACCATTGACGACAAGACGAAGCTGACCACCTCGCTGACCGGCCGCTACTCTTGGTACAAGAGCACAAAGCTGAACTACAACGGCAGCGAGAATCCCCAGCCTGACTACTGGAAGAACCTGCCGTCGAGCTTCTACGATGTATGGTATTCTGATGACACTGCCGGACGTACCGAAGCCGGCTACAGTGACTTCTGGCGTGCCTACGCCTATATGACTGGCAGCGACAGAGCCATTCAGATTAACTTCGACCGTCTGTATTACGCCAACATGCACGCCTTAGGTGATGCCCTGTACTACATTCAGGCCAAGCACAACAACAACTTCAACTTGACACTGGCCTCGACGCTGAACAGAGACCTGAACAAGAATATGTCGGTGAACGGCGGTATCCAGCTGGGTACCAACACTGGTATACACTACCAGACCATGGAGGACCTGCTGGGCGGCAAGATGTTCCACAACTACAACACCTATGCTCTTGGAACTTACACCATGGGCGACCCGCAGCTGTACTACGACCTGAACGACAAGGACCGTCTGATAGGTGAAGGCGACCGTTTCGGCTACGACTACAACCTGATTGTACGCAAGGCCCAGCTGTGGAGTTCGCTTCGCTATAAGGAGGGTGCCATGCACGCCTTCGCGGCAGGCCGCATCGGTGGTCAGACCATACAGCGCGACGGTAAGATGCGCAACGGTGTGGCAGAAGCTTTAGGCATCAGCTCTTACGGCAAGAGCGGCACGGCCAAGTTCCTCGACGGTGGCTTGAAGGGCGGTCTGACCTACAATCTGGGCTGGGGAAACACCATCCAGTTGGGTGTAGGTTACGAGCTGAAAGCCCCACAGGCACAAAACGCCTTCGTATCGCCTGAGATTAACAACGACTTCGTGACCAACCTGAAGAACGAGAAGGTCTTCAGTGCCGAGCTGGGCTACATGTTTGAAACCAGCTGGTTGAAGGCTAACATCAACGGTTACTACAGCCATCTGAAGGACGTCACTGAGTGGCAGTGCTTCTTCTACGACGATGCCAACTCGTTCTCGTATGTGTCAATGACTGGTATGAAGAAAGCCTACTACGGTGTGGAATGGGGTCTGAACTTCAAGATTAACTCTGCCTTCAGCATCAAGGCCATCGGTACTGTCAGCGAGGCCAAGAACACGAACAACGCCAACGTGCGCTACATGAAATCGACCGAGGGAACCTATCACGATGAGATAGTATATAATAAGAACATGCGCGAGGGCGGCATGCCGCTGACAGCCCTGAACCTGACGCTGAGCTACAACTCCAAGGGATGGTTCATCGACGTCAAGGGTAACTACTACGACCGCATCTATCTGTACTACTCTCCCTCATACCGTTACGGCTCTACACTGAACAATCGTCAGCTGTCGTACGAGAAGAGCGGCATTGCTGCCGAGAAGGTCTTCGAAGTCAACGAGAATGGTGACAAGGTGCTCATTTCCGACGCCATCGCCCAGGAGAAAGGCAAGGGCGGCTTCATGCTTGACCTGTCTATCGGTAAGACCATCCGTATGAAGAAGGGCATGTTCGGTGTCAACCTGAGCGTGAACAACCTGCTCAACCACACGAACATGGTTAGCGGCGGTTACGAACAGAGCCGCAGCAACTACTCTATCAACACCACTACCGGCGATGTGGGCAATGCCCGTGTGTACAAGTTCGACCGCAACCCGAAGAAGTACTACGTCTATGGTATTAGCGGAATGCTAAATTTCTATTATAAATGGTAATTAAACGCAAGCAACTATGAAGACCAAGAAATATATTCTCTTCGCACTGGCTGTCCTCGGACTGGCCACGTCGTGCCACGACCGTGACTGGGACGCACCGTCATGGGAGGCGGGCAGTGATTCGCCCTATGGCAACCTGAGCGTTCAGGCCACCAACCTGAAGACCATTGCCGAAGTGTTTGAGCTCTATAAAACCGAGATTACCCAAAACACCCTCCGCGAGGTGAAGGAGCCCATGCAAATCAGGGGCATCGTCACCGGTAACGACGAAGGCGGCAACATCTATAACAGCATCTATGTACAGGACAACACGGGTGCCTTCAGCATCAGCATCAGCCAGAGCGGACTCTACGGACCGTTCGCCTCAGGACAGGCTGTGCTCATCGAACTCAAGGGACTGTACATTGGCGGATATGGCAAGCAGCCGCAGATTGGTACGCTCTACATCAATCCCAATAAGGAAGGCGCCACCCCGCAGGTAGGCCGCATGAGCCGTTACATCTGGCAGGAACACTACCGCCTGCTGATGCCTGGCAGCCCTGAAACCGAGGGATTGTATGTCGACCCCATCGAAGTGAAGTGGAATCTCAACAGCCTTGTCATAGCCAGGGATTGCGGCCGTCTGATAACCCTGAAGGGCGTCGAGCTGGCTGAAGCTGACGGTGTAGCCGTCTTTGCTCCCAGCGACGGCAGCGTCTCACTGACAGCCAACTGTGCCAACCGTCTCATCAAGGGTCTCGGCAATGTCGTGCTGCGCACCAGCACCTATGCAGACTTTGCCAACGAGATCATGCCGACGGGACTTGTCGACATCACGGGTGTTGCTACCCGCTATAACGACACCTGGCAGATTCTGATGCGAACGGCCAACGACATCGTGCCATCGACCACGGAGCCTGCTCCTGTCGCCACACCAACTGGTAGCGGAACTCAGGCTGACCCGTACAACGTAGCCGCCGTGACTGAGTACACCAAGAAACTGGCAGCTGACAAGCAGTCACCGACGGACGTCTATACCAAGGGCATCATCGTCGGCATCTCTGAAATAGATACCGAGGGAACCTACGGCAATGCCACCTATCTGATTTCCGACCGTCTGGACGGTGCCACGGGTTCGTTCCAAATCTACCGCGGCTTAGGCCTCAACGGTCAGAAGTTCAGTGATAAGAATGCCAAGATCATCAAGACTGGCGACGAGGTCATCATCAAGGGTAAGGTAGTCAACTACAAAGGCAACACCCCGCAGTATGCCCAGGGCAGCCAGATTGTATCACTTAATGGAGAAACGAAATAAATAACACAAGATATCAATAATAAAAAAATATACAGACTATGAAAAGATTAGCTAATTATCTGATTGCGACGGCCCTATTGGCCTTCACACTCACAAGCTGTGAGGACGTACCCTCTCCCTTTGGAGAAGTAGTACCTCCTCCCTCCCCCGAAACTGACGTCATAGACCCGGCCGGCAGTGGTACCGAGAAAGACCCGTACAACGTAGCTGGTGTTCTTGAATTCATCAGTGGACTGGGTGCTGACACACCTTCAGAAAAGGAAGTGTACATCAAAGGTTATGCTGTAGAACTGACTGACATTTCTGCCCAGTACGGCAATGCCACGTTCACCATGTCCGACGACGTGGACGGCAAGGCCAACAAGTTCACCGTTTACCGTGCTGCCGGTCTTGGCAACCAAAAGGTGACAGATGCCAACTTCATCAAGCAGGGCGACGTCGTTGTCATCTGCGGTAAGGTCATCAACTACAAGGGTAACACCCCCGAGACTGTTCAGGGTTCAGCCTACGTCTATTCAGTCAACGGCGAAACTGGCGGCGGTGGCGGCGGTGGTGACACACCGAGTCCCGGCGAAGCCAAGGGTACGGGTACTCAGGCTGATCCGTTCAACGTAGCTGCTGCTGTTGCCAAGTGTAAGGAAACTGGCGAGACCGCTACTAAAGATGTCTATTTCGTCAAGGGTATTGTGGCTGCAGACTACACTGTTGACAGCTACAAGAATGCCACATTCGACATGATTGATGCCGAGGGAGCTACCGAGAAGTTCACTGCTTTCCGTGTCAAGGGTCCCGACGGTGCAAACCTCAAGGAAGGCTATAAGATTCCGAAGGGCGCAACGGTTCTCATCAGTGGAAACCTTGTGAACTTTAAAGGCAATACTCCCGAGACCGCTCAGAATACCGGCACACTTATTACCGTCAACGACAAGGCACCTGAGGTTGAAGGTGGCGGCGGTGGCGGTGGTGACACACCGACTCCCGGCAGCCCACAGGGTACTGGTACTGAAGCCGATCCGTTTAACGTAGCAGCTGCTATTGCCAAGTGTCAGGAAACCGGTCAGACTGCTACCAATGAGGAATACTATGTCAAGGGGCTTGCTGACGCTGACTGCACGATTGCTGACGACAACTACAAGAATGCTACATTCGACATGGTAGACGCTGCTGGTTCTGCAGACAAGTTCAAGGCATTCCGTGTCTTGGCTCCCAACGGCCAAAAGCTGAAGGCTGGCTATAAGATTCCGAAAGGTGCCACAGTTATCGTCTGCGGTAAGCTTGTCAACTACAAAGGCAACACTCCCGAGACTGTTCAGACTACAAATCCCGCATATAATGGCACCCTTGTCAGCGTTAACGGTCAAGCTCCTGAAGTTGACGGCGGCGGCGAACAAGGTGGCGGTAGTGGTGAGGCAAGCAGTGGTGACATCACAGCAGCTGCAACCTCTTTTGGTTTCACAGATAAGGCTGATGCTACTACCACAACACTCTCTGACGGCACAAAGCTTACTTTTGATAAGGGTGAAGGATCTACTGGTCCTAAGTATTATGCTGGTGACTATGCTTCTGTTAGAATGTATGCAAAAAACACATTAAAAATTGAATCCAGCAAGATAATAAGCAAGATTGTTATTACGACTTCGACTCCATACCAAGGAACGAAATACAATGGCAATGACCAAGCTTATGCAGAAAGTAGTGGTTCAAAGGTAACTATTAAGAAAAATAGTGATACAGAGGTTGAATTTTCTGGTTTGAGTTCATCCACTGTGTTGATTTGCAATGACTTCACAGAAGCAAAAGGTGGGACACAGCTTCGCCTAAGCTCCATCACAATCACTTACGGAAATTAATTATTCACCCCTATCATATTAAAGCCGCAGTGCCTTCAAAAGCTCTGCGGCTTTAATTATTTATTCAAATGAATCACTGTCTTTGCGCAAGGATTTTCATGCCAGTAAAGTGGGACTTTCATGCCAGTAAAGTCTAAGTTTACTGGCATGAAAGTCAGAGGAAGGAAAATGCGACGATGCGACGATGCGACCATCAAGTCCTATAGAGATATTAAAAATGTATATGTATTAATATTTATTACATTATTATTTTTATTATTACTCTATGAAATCAATGGTCGCATCGTCGCATCGTCGCATCAGAATCACTCTGGATGCCCTATCGCCGAAGTCAGTAAAAAAAAAACTGCCATGAAATTTGGTCAGTTAGAAAATTTTTCGTACCTTTGCACCCGCTTTTATGCACAATAGACAAATAACATTATAATAATTAACAGAAAAATGAAAAAAGGTATTCATCCAGAAAACTATCGCCCCGTCGTGTTTAAGGACATGTCCAACGGCGATATGTTCCTTTCGCGTTCTACCGCAAAGACTAATGACACCGTAGAATTCGAAGGCGAAACTTACCCTGTGGTAAAGATTGAAATTTCGAGCACTTCTCACCCCTTCTACACCGGTAAG
>JAEEVA010000017.1 GCA_016286995.1 Prevotella sp. | reverse complement strand
TTCTCGTTGAGGGTAGCCATCAGGTTGTTGCCCTGTGGTACGTTCAGCACCTTATCTCCGTTAACTGTAATATTCACATTACCGCTGGGGCTGAGATACTTCTTAGCCACCAACAGGATAATCACCAAGAGGATGATTACCGCGAGGAAAACCCCTATACTATATGCTATAAACTGAGCCATAATCTACATTAAACATTAATCATTAAACATTAAATGTTAAGGCCTGAGAAACACATCATAGCCATAGCCATGAGGCCCACGGTGATAAACACGATGCCGAGGCCCTGCAGAGGCTTGGGCACATCGCTATACTGCATCTTCTCGCGGATGGCACCCATAGCCACGATGGCCAGCGCCCAACCGAGACCAGAGCCGAAGCCATAAACGATGGCATCCCATACGCTGGTAATGGCCTGCGAGTTAGAGGGGTCCATCAGGATGCGCTGCTGCATGAACAGCGAAGCACCCATGATAGCGCAGTTTACGGCAATCAGAGGCAGGAAGATACCCAGCGCTGCATAGAGCGATGGAGAGTACTTCTCTACAGTCATCTCAACCAACTGCACCATACCGGCGATAACGGCGATGAAGAGGATGAACGACAGGTAGCTGAGGTCAACACCCTCGACAAGACAGTCGGGACCCAGCACCTTGGTCTGCAACAGATAGTTAACAGGAACGGTAACGGTAAGCACGAAGGTTACAGCGAGACCGAGTCCTAACGAAGTCTTCACAGTCTTCGACACAGCCAGATAAGAGCACATGCCGAGGAAGAAAGCGAAGATCATATTGTCGACAAAGATCGACCTGAATAGTAATGATATTGCGTGTTCCATATCTTATTTCTCCTTATAAAAGTAAGCACGATGAACCCAAATCACACATCCCACGAGAATCAGCGCCATAGCAGGCATCGTCATCATACCGTTGTTAACGTAACCGAAGTCGTAGCAGGCATCGGGTACAATCTGGAAGCCCAGCAGACTGCCGCGGCCCAGCAACTCACGAACGGCACCAACAATCACCAGAATCATAGCGTAGCCCAGACCGTTACCTACACCATCGAGGAACGAAGGCCAAGGCTTGTTCTGCATGGCGAACGCCTCGAGGCGACCCATCAGGATACAGTTGGTAATGATCAATCCTACATATACCGACAGCTGAACGCTCACATCGTAAGCGAAAGCCTTCAGAATCTGGCTAACGATAGTTACCAGCGCAGCCACAACCACCAGCTGAACCACAATACGAATGCGGTTAGGGATAGTGTTGCGGATGATTGAGATAATTACGTTTGAGAATGCGGTAATCACAGTAACGGCGAGTCCCATTACGATGGCAGGCTTAAGCTGCGATGTAACAGCCAATGCCGAGCAGATACCCAGCACCTGTCCAAGGATAGGATGGTCGACGTTTAATGGGTTTGTAAAAACCTCCTTATTTTGTTTACTGAATAATGCCATAGTTTATTCCTCCACTACTTTAGTTGAATCAGTATTTGCAACAGTCTCGAGCATTCGGCCGATAGCATAGGTCTGGAAACCTTTCAATCCGTCCTTCAGCATGGCGTCAACACCATTCGAAGTAAGGGTTGCACCAGTTACACAGTCGACCTGAGTAGCGGGATCCTCAACCTTCTTAACAACTGAGAGTACTACGTTGCCGTTCTCGTCCCAGATCTTCTTGCCGATGAACTTCTCCTGCCAAGCCTGAGAGTCCTTGATTTCGGCACCCAGACCAGCGGTCTCACCTTCGTGGTTGAAGTAGGCGCCGTAAACCTTGCCCTCTTCGTCGATAGCAAGATAACCGCTGATGCCACCCCAAAGGCCCATACCCTTCAGGCTAACTACAGTAACGTTCTTACCATCAATCTGGCACTCATAGGCCTTCTGACCATTATTCTCGTCCTCCTTCTCGGTCTTTACCACCTCGGCATACTTGGCCTCGGCCTCGGCACCATCCAGATTGCGGATATTGAGCGAGTAGAGAATCTGCTTCTTCACATCAAGTGCTACGTTAGCATCCTGCATAGGCTTCAAGGCCTGATAGACAAATGCCAGCAGGAAGGCTACGATAACCACCATTACCGCGCTATATATAATAATGTACGCGTTAGAGTTTGTATTCAGTTTCATTTGCGACCTCCTCTCTTTAAACGGTTAGAGATATTGCGCTCCACAACGAAGTGGTCGATAGTAGGAGCAAACATGTTACCAAAGAAGATGGCGAGCATCATACCCTCAGGATAACCGGCATTCAGCACACGGATGATGATGGCCATAGCACCAATCAGGAATCCGTAGATGTACTGACCTGTGGTTGTGCGGCATGATGTAACAGGGTCGGTAGCCATAAACACGGCACCGAATGCGAAACCACCCATTACCAGGTGATGCCACCATGTCATGCCCTGACCAGTCTGCTCGAACAGTACGGCGAGTGCGATACCACCCACGAACACGCTGAGCATGGTGCGCCAAGAGGCGATGCCTGTCCACAGCAGGATAGCAGCACCGATAGCGATAGCCACGAGCGATGTCTCACCGATTGAACCTGGGATGAAACCGAGGGCCATATCGAGAATCGACGAATCGGGAGTGATGTTCTGTGCCAGCTGACCGAGTGGTGTAGCTGCTGTAAAGCCATCGGGCAGGTCGTTACCCAAACCGAAGATAGAATTCTGAGCCACCCAAACGGTATCACCAGTCATCTTCGAAGGATAAGCGAAGAACAGGAACATACGTGCTGCAACAGCAGGGTTGAAGATGTTCATACCTGTACCACCGAATATCTCCTTACAGAAGATTACTGAGAATGCACAGGCCAGAGCCAGCATCCACAATGGGCAACCGATAGGAATAATCAATGGAATGATGATACCTGATACGAGGTAACCCTCCTGGATTTCCTCACCCTTCCACTGTGCCCAGGCAAACTCGATGCCCAGACCTACGATGTAGCTAACCAGAATTTTTGGCAGCACAGCGAGGAAACCATAGATAAAGATTTCGAAGAACGAGGCCGTTGCCAGCGTTCCTGCTGCAGCATAGTTCTGATAGCCGATATTGTACATACCAAACAGCATAGCGGGCATCAGGGCGATAACCACCATACTCATAATGCGCTTCGAGTCGATGGCGTCGTGAATATTCACGCCACCAGCCTTCGCTGTGTCGTTAGGCACATAAAGGAAGGTCTCAAAGCCGTCGAACACAGAGCGGAAGGCATGTAGCTTGCCACCCTCTTCGAAGTTCGGCTTGATCTTATTGAGATAATTTCTTAAAAAGCTCATAGTCTTATGCGTTTTCTTTACGTAAAATGTTCAGACCTTCACGCACAATGCGCTGCAACTCAAGTTTAGAAGAATCCACGAATTCTGCGAGAGCAAAGTCCTCGGGAGCAACCTCGTAGATACCCAGAGCCTCCTGACGGTCAATATCGCCAGCAATGATGGCTTTGATGAGGTATTCGCCGTAGATGTCCATCGGCAGCACCTTGTCGTACTCGCCGCTCATAATCATGTGGCGCTCGCCACCCTTCACGCGGGCATCGAGAGCGTAGTTTTTCTTGCCACACAGCCAAGAGAAATAGCTGCGGTTCACGGAGAACTGCTTGAAACGTGGGAGAATCCAGCCCAGCATCTCGTCGGCATCGTTACCTTCAGGAATCACGGTAATCTCAGAAGTGTGAGCACCCAGGAAACCATCCTTGGTAGTTGGACGGCCTGTCAGCACGTTACCGTTGATGATACGAACGCTCTTCGAAGCGTCGTAGCTGTTACTCAAGAGCGTCGAAAGTTCTTCGCCCACCAGCATGTCAACATAAGCAGGATTAGTAACCTCACTTCCGCAGAGCGCCACACGACGAGTCAGGTTCACCTTACCCGTATTGAACAGACGGCCAATGAACAGCACTACTGTCGGATCGCCGATGGTCCACACCACTTCACCCTTGTTGACTGGGGCGATGTTGTTGACCTGAACACCAACGTTGCCTGCAGGACACTTGCCATCGAACACCGTCACCTCCACGTCCTTGTAGTTCTCGAAACTGGAGTGTACGCCACAACCCAGATAGGTCTTGGCAATCTTCGAGAGAGCAGTCAAACCCGTCTGGAAATCAGCTTCCTGACCCTTCACCTCGAAGTCGAAGCTGGCAGCCAGTGGTTTATCTCTCAAAGCAGAGACAAAAATTGCCTTAGGCTGCGTGTTAGGATTCGTCGATACAGCGTAAGGCAACTGGTTGATGTAGCCGAAGAGACCAGCTTCCAACAACGCATTAATCACTTGCTCACCCGTAAGGCTGCTCACGTCTTTCTTGCCGAAGTCCGTAAACTCCTGCTGCGCATTAGCCTCCACTTTAATGCAGAGCACTTTCCTGCGTTCGCCACGCACCACTTCGCGAACCGTTCCGCTCACTGGTGAAGCAAACTTCACTTCGGGATACTGTTTGTTGACAAACAAGGCATCCCCGGCCTTGATCTTGTCACCCTCTTTGACAACCACTTTAGGAGTCACACCCTCGAAATCGTCAGGCACAAGTGCATATTTACCGTTCGATTTCAGCTGGATGAGTTTTTCCTCAGCTTTGCCTTGAAGATGAATATCCAAGCCTTTACGCAATTTAATTACATTTGCCATTTACATATAATTATTGAAAAGATTTTGCTAAACCGACGCAAAATTACAAAAAAATAGGTAGAATGTGAAGAAAAAGCGATGAAAAAATTCCATATCACAACTTTTTAATGTAATTTTGTAGCAAATTTCGAGCAAGACGAAAAGTTTTGCCATCTCTATTTGTCAGTTTTGAAGACACTGAAACACATAATTAATTGGATAGTATGGACCATCTTGGGACTATACCTAACAGTCATGCTAGCCTTCCAGATACCAGCCGTACAACACCGTACCGCACAATACACGGCCAATATTATCGCCCGTCAATTGGGTACAAAAGTCAGCATCGACAGCCTGGAATTTAGAATACCCAATCATTTGACACTCAAAGACGTAATCATTCTCGACCAAGAAGGTCGTGAGTTACTCAAGGCCCGTCGACTGTCTGCCCGTGTCGACTTGCTGCCTTTTACCGAAGGAAAGATATCAATCGCGACGGCACAGGTTTTCGGAGCACATATCCGTCTATGCCAGCGCGATTCTGTCAGCCGGCCCAACTATCAGTTCGTACTCGATTCGCTGGCTTCACGAGACACTACAAGCGCCAACCCGCTCTACCTGCATATCAATTCGATTATCATGCGACAGTCAAGTGTCAGCTACGACCGATTCGATATGGTCGAAACGCCTGGAGAGTTCAATGTGAACCACCTAAAGGTGTTCGACATCAGCGCACATATCATTCTAAAACTTCTGACAAAAGACTCGTTGAACACCAATATCAAGCGACTGTCATTCAAAGAACAATCCGGTCTGAAAGTTGACCGTCTCACCATGAAATACACTGGTGGACGACACCGTAGTCTGCTCAGTGACTTCACCCTGCACATGGCCGGAACAAACATCCAACTCGACGACATTATTGCCTCCTACCGTTTCCAAGATGACAAGATAGACATCCCATCCCTTTCCTACCAAGGAAACATCCGACAGTTTAACATAACTCCCTCTGACCTAAGTTGTTTCCTTCCTGGACTCAAGACTTTCAATAGCATCATTTCACTCAACTCAACCTTTCACGGCAAGGGCGAGACACTGAACATTCCACGTCTGGCAGTTCACTCCACTTCGGGCGATATCAACCTGAATCTGGCCATCCGTTTCGACGACCTATTTCAAAGCCATCCTATTTGGAGTGTTGACATTAATGACCTGACCTTGTCATCAAAGACAATTACCTTCATTAGCGAGAATCTCAAGGGACGCCACGTTGACGTACCAGCCATCGTACAGCGACTGGGCAACATCCACATGAAAGGCAACGTTCGCGGCACAGGTCTCCAGGAGCTGGCCACTGTAAGTACATTTAGGACTGATGCGGGCAACATTGCCATCAACGTCGCTACCGACAAGCAGCACGCCTTCAAGGGGCGCATACAGACCGAGGGCATCAACTTAGGGCAGATTACAGCAGACGAGCATTTCGGTATGGTAGCCACTGACATCGGCCTTGAAGGCCGTCTGCCTCATGACGGGGAGTATGTTGTCAATGCCAAAGGTTTGATCAGCCAGTTCGACTACAACGGCTACCAGTTCCAAGACATCACGGTCAACGGTTCCTACAGTCCCAACGACATCAGTGGCTCCATCGCCGTCAACGACCCTAACGCCATTATTGATATAGAGGGTTTATGGACAACGGTACGCTCTACCGTCAACACCCAACTCACGGCTCATGTCCACCATCTGGTTCCACAAGCCATTCGACTCTCAGACCAATGGGGCGATGCTGTCTTCTCAGGTAACCTTCAAGCTGATTTCAAGGCCAGCAATCTGAACGATGCCATAGGCACTATTGACATTAGCGACCTCATGATGACATCCTCTAAAGACAGCTACCGTTTAGAGTCATTCCATGTGGTTTCAGGTTACGACGACGGTATTCACTATGTCCATCTTGACAGCGATTTTGCTCAGGCACTTATCACAGGTAACTTCAACTATCAGACGCTATCCCATAGTTTTACCAACTTTCTGGCTGCCGCGCTACCCACCCTACCCGGACTGCCAAAGATGAACCCCAATGCCCACAACAACTTTGCCATTAAGGCCACTGTCATCAAGTCCGACTGGCTGCAAAGCCTGTTACTCTTCCCCGTTACACTCCACGAGCCAGTCACCCTGCAGGGCTTCATCAATGATGAGACACACGACATCACGCTGGAGTGCGACCTTCCACGTTTCGACTACAAGGACAGCAACTACCGGCAGGGGCACGTCAGCATTTCGTCGCCTGGCGACTCGCTTTGCTATGACCTGCGTATCACCACTTTTGGCAATGCTGAAAACCCCATGCTACTCCATGCTTTCGGACAGGCAACAGACAATAATCTCCATACGTCACTCGGATGGGACAACAATGCCGGCAACCAACGTATGAGCGGACAAATCAATGCCGTAGCCAACTTTGACACTGGTTTTAACCAGCAGTCTACGGCCAATATCACCATCATGCCGTCAGTCATCAACGTCCATAATTCCGACTGGAATATCGAACGCTCCTTTATTGCATATTCCAAGAATTTTCTTGACATCAAGGATTTCACAATCCGCCACGACCAGCAACACATTATCGTTAACGGCACAGCATCTGAAGACCCTGCCGACTCTATCTCCGTCGATTTACGTGATATAGATGTCGAATACATACTTCAACTCGTCGACTTCGATGCTGTTGATTTCAACGGCTATGCTACGGGAAAAGTCACCCTACGCGAGCTTTTCGGAACGCTCCAGGCCGATGGTAAAATTGACGTAAACCAGTTTGAATTCCAATACGGACGCATGGGTACACTCCATGCACGAGTCGACTGGAACAAGGAACAAGAGCGCATTGACATTCATGCTGTATGCGACGACGGCCCTGAGGCCCAGACATACGTCGATGGATATGTGGACCCCAGCAGTCCCGGATTCATCGACTTGGGCATCACGGCACAAGGCACCTACCTCGACTTTGCCCAGTCCTTCACCGACAGCTTCATCAGCGCCATCGACGGTCACGGCAATGGCACCGTTCGCCTTATAGGTCCCCTCGACGCCATCAATCTGACGGGAACACTCGCCGTCAATGGCACAGCCCACGTCAAAACCTTGGGATGTACCTACGAGATGCGCAATGACACCATCCGCATGGTTCCCAACGAGATAGAATTCGCACATTGCCCCATCTACGACATCCAAGGACATCAGGGCATACTAACAGGCGGTATTCATCATCAAGAACTCACCAATATGTCGTATGACATTTATGTCAATGCCGACCATCTTCTGGCCTACGACTTCCCTGACTTTGGCGAAGAACTTTTCTACGGTACAGTCTATGCCCAAGGACAAGCCGCCATTCACGGTCATAACGATGACGTACTCATCGAGGCCGACGTCACACCACTTGCAGGCTCCGTCTTCGTCTATAATGCTGCTGCACCCGATGCCATCACCAATCAGGAGTTCATTAAATGGGGGACAAAATGGGAAAAGGGAAGAGGAAATAGTGAAGGAATAGCTACCACCCTCAGTTCTCAGACATTTACCACCGACCTCACTATGCGCCTCAAGGTTCATGCCACACCCGAAGCATCCGTCCGCCTACTGATGGATGCCCGTACAGGCGACTATATTACCCTGCGTGGTAATGGCGACCTTCAGGCATCCTACCATAACAAGGGAGGATTCAACATGTTCGGCAACTACCATGTTACTGACGGCACCTATAACGTTACCATACAGGAAATCATCCGCAAAGACTTCACCTTCAGCGATGGAGGTTCTATCATCTTCGCGGGCGATCCCTACGACGCCCAGCTCAATCTCCAGGCCCAGCACGTCGTTAGCGGTGTCTCACTCAGCGACCTTAACGTCGGACGCTCTTTTGCTAACACCGTCCGTGTCAACTGCCTCATGAACATTACCGGTCAGCCCCGTGCACCGCAAGTTGACTTCGACCTCGACATTCTCAACGTCAATGCCGACGAAAAGCAAATGGTGCGCAACCTCATCAACGGACAGGAAGAAATGCGCCAACAAGTTGTCTATCTCCTCGCTGTAGGACGTTTCTACCCACAAGGTGCCAACAACGCCAGCGAGAGCGAACAGGAGCGCAGTAACACCTCACTGGCCATGCAGAGCCTGCTCTCAGGAACACTCAGTGGACAAATCAACAACATGCTCTCACAACTTGTCAAGAGCAACAACTGGAACTTCGGTGCCAATATCTCGACAGGCGACGAAGGCTGGAACAATGCCGAATACGAAGGCGTCATCAACGGACGCATGCTCAATAACCGCTTGCTCATCAACGGACAGTTCGGCTATCGCGACAATGCCACCACTGCCACGCCATCATTTATCGGCGACTTCGACATCCGTTACCTCCTCTATCCCAATGGTAATCTTGCACTCAAGGTCTACAACCAGACCAACGACCGCTACTTCACCAAATCAGCCCTCAATACCCAAGGTATCGGCATTATTATGAAGAAAGACTTTAATGGTCTACGCGACCTCTTCAAGAAAAAGAAATAGCCGTCTAAATTGCCATCAAGCAACAATAACATTGCCATCAAGCAACAATGACATTGTAATCAGTCAGTAATGACTCAGCAAATTCAGTGAAATTGGTCAGCAAATTAACTGAATTTGGTCACCAATTTCACTGAATTTGCAACGTCATACCCTATGAATGGTTTTATAAAAGATTTTGAATTAAAGTGTAATACGGAATCTTTAAGGCTTTAAGAGTTTACTATAAATGAGTAAAGTAAGGCAAAATTAATAATTAATGTTAAATAGACATCGTTTTATCTAAGAAAATTTGGGGAATTAGCAAAAGAATGCGTAAATTTGCATCAAAAATATGCAAATTAGACACCTTTTATAACGAATTATGAAAAAGTTATCATTCATATTGATTCTCGTAGCATTGGCTATTACCAGTTGCTCGAAACTTGACGTCGATGCAGAAAATGCTGTCTACATCAAGGAAAATGCAGAGTCGGTCATCGGCAAAATCGATCCCAATCAGGACTGGAACTCGCTCACCACAGGAACGGTCAGCGTGACAGCTGACGCTAGTCTGAAAGACATTGCGAAGGTACAGATTCTGACAGAGTCGCCCTTCTTTAACCCCAATGCCCGTGTGCTTGCCGAGGCCGAGGTGTCAAAAGGCCAGACGGTCACCCTGAGGTATGACGCGCCCAACACAGCAAAGCGTCTAATTGCCGCGTGTGTCGACAAGGACGGTCACTACTATGCCAAGGGCTTTGACCTAAGTCAGCAGAGCATCAGTTTCCGCGACAACACCACCCGTGCTGCCCGCCGTGCCAGCGACTATCCCTCACAGCAGCAGCTGAAACTTGAAACGAAGAATGTGGAACGCTCGTACAACGCCCAGCGTACCCGTTTCGTAAACGAGGCCTATGCCAGCAACAATACCGCAATGAAGGCTGTGGTGAGTAATGGCAACATTGGTGCATGGTATAATGCCGGATGGGAAAACGAACATCTGTGGCATGCCACTGACAACAATAACACCGGCACCAGTTGGAAAATCGCGAACTCAGCCATTGTACGCGACATCGATGCTATGACTGCTGATGAAGAAACCATGTTACGCGACCTGTTCGGCGACTTTTTGACTCGCAAGATTGGAAAACTGCGCGTAGACAACCGCGAACTAATCCGAAACTCCGACATCGTGAAGCTATACAACAACCACCTGACCAGTGACGGCTCCACGCCCATCACTGTCAGCCCCATCTTCATGGCGTCGACGGAAATAGGCAACTGCAACCTATACTATTATTATTATAACCCTGATAACATGAACGGCATGGAAGAGGCAGATTATATCAAGACACTGCCGAAGTTCAAGGCTATCCAGTGCTCGTACACCCGTTCAGCTGCCAACACTGCTGGTAAGGGACAGGAAGACCTCTTCAAGGTTCACGAGTATATGTTGCCATACTACGGCGAGCCAGAGACCTTCATGCCGCAGATTGTCCATGCAACCGACCACGGTACCTTCGGACAAACTATCTACCGCATCCGCAATGAGCAACCACTGAATGGCGCCTACTACTACATGGTGAATACCAACGACGATAACAAGAAGCTGGCCACCAAATATGAGGAGAGTGATCCTAAACTCAACAACCAGCTGTGGCAGGTGTACACCACGACCGACGGCTACAAGGCATTATACAATCTGGGAACCCACAAGTTCTTGGTATGGGACGGCGACTGGGCTACCACTTACTCTGACGATTTTAACAAAATGAAGAGCTGTCTGTACCGTTTCGAGAGCATTGGTGAAAACAAATATCACTTCTGGCGTTATAACAACAATGGAAAGGGACTGGGTACAGACCTGACGAAAAAGGCCAACAACTTCCGTATTGCCACTAATAAAGGTCTAAGCGACGGTGCGAATTTTGAGTGGACTCTTGAAGAGTACAATGGTAGTTCCAACTTGGCCGCTGTCAGTGATTTTGAATTCGAACAGTACCAGCAGGCTACCATCACATCACCTTCGCTGGCTATTCCTAAAGGCTACCGCATCGGCTTCATGCTAAAGAAAAAGAAGGATGTAGGTCCTTATGTAGACGGATTCAGAGATATCACCGATGCTGGACACGGTTGTTGCTACGGCTTTGGCACCCTGAACAAGGAAATCAATACACTGACTGGCCACTTCGCTACCAGCACCACAGGCTACACGATGGAAGCCGACGACCCACGCGCATGTTACATTACTGCCAACGGCGTAACATATATTGGTTTCGAGGATGGTGCCGACTGTCAGTATAATGACATTATCTTGGAGATCTGCGGCTACGACCAGGAAGTGCTTGAAGAAGAGCCCAGGCCCATCAGAACGAATTCTATGGGTGCAGGCATCCAGGTCAGCATGCTCTACGACCTCGAGGAAAGGGAAGGCTATCCCTACACTCTGTGCTTTGAGGACCGTCCCATTACCGCTGACTACGACATGAACGACGTCGTCTTGCGCTGTGTCCGCAAATCAGGAGAATATAGAGACAAAGTCGATTTAAGCCTTGTCGCTTGTGGCGGTGACGATGACGTATGGATTATCATAGACACAAACTATGGCGAATTCCAATATGGATTCCCGCTGACCACCATGGAAGTTCATGAGTTGTTCCAGGTTGGAAGAGACGACGTGGGTCACCGCTTCATCAACACTCAGGCTAACAAACTGTTCGAAGCACCTCGTACAGCCGTATACAAGCTGAAAGACGGTGTCACCGTACCTGAGTTCCTTAGCCACATTTCCATAGTAAACCGCACTACTGGTCAGTCCGTATCCGTAGCCACGGCAGGCGATTCGCCTACAGGAGTCATCATCCCCGGTCAGTTCAACTACCCGATGGAAGCTCAGCGCATCACCAATGTCTATGAAATATTCAGTAGTTGGGCAGGTAATAGTTCTGACCCCGAATTCAAGGAATGGTACGAACATGCTAACAGCCAAATGACCATCAAGATGAATGAAGTATTTGGGGGAAGATAATTGAATTCCTACAAAAAATATAGGGATGCTTCTTATGCATCGGTATTAAAGATACAGGCGATTGCTGTCAGTGAATGCTGGCAGCAATCTTTTTTTGTATAAGAAATACTAAAAATCATCGGATTTTCTTTTATATGTGGAATGAAATGCTTACCTTTGCAGAAAGATTCATTAATTATACATTAATAACATTATTCAGTTATGAAGATTTCCCATATTGAGCATCTGGGCATTGCAGTCCAGAGTATCGAGGAAAGCCTGCCGTACTTTACAGACGTACTGGGCTTGGAGTGTTATGCAACAGAAGTAGTGGAAGACCAAAAGGTGAAGACTGCCTTCCTACGCTGCGGTGAAGTAAAGTTAGAACTGCTGGAGCCCACATCCCCTGAAAGCACCATCCAGAAGTGGCTCGACAAGGGCAACAAAGGTGTGCACCATGTAGCTTTCTGCGTAGAAGACGGTGTAGCCAAAGGGCTTGCTGAGGTCAGTGAGAAGGGTGTCCGCCTCATCGATGAGAAGCCTCGCAAGGGCGCTGAGGGCCTGAACATCGCCTTCCTGCACCCAAAGAGCACCTGTGGCATCCTGACAGAGCTCTGTGAGCACCCTGAATAATATAATTGATAATTGAATATTGATAATTGATAATTAACAACAATGAGCAAGCAATTAGAGAAAATCAAGAAACTCATCGAGAAGCGCGAACAGGCCCGTCTCGGTGGTGGTGAAAAAGCTATACAGAAGCAGCACGAGAAGGGTAAGTATACAGCCCGTGAGCGAATAGAGATGCTGCTTGATCAGGGGTCCTTCGAAGAGTACGACATGTTCAAGGAGCACCGCTGCCACAACTTCGGCATGGAGAAGAAGAACTTCTTGGGTGATGGCGTCGTAGCTGGTTCTGGTACCATCGACGGTCGTCTGGTATTCATCTTTGCACAAGACTTCACCGTACATGCCGGTTCTCTTTCTGAGACCATGTCACAGAAGATTTGTAAGGTAATGGATATGGCCATGAAGATGGGTGCCCCCGTGATTGGTATCAATGACTCAGGTGGTGCACGTATTCAGGAAGGTATCAACGCATTGGCCGGTTATGCTGAGATTTTCGAGCGTAACATCTTGGCCTCTGGTGTCATTCCCCAGATTTCTGGTATCTTCGGCCCCTGTGCCGGTGGTGCCGTATACAGTCCTGCCCTCACCGACTTCACGCTGATGATGGAAGGCACGTCCTACATGTTCTTGACTGGTCCAAAGGTTGTGAAGACCGTGACTGGTGAGGATATCGACCAGGAGCACTTGGGTGGTGCCTCTGTACATGCTTCAAAATCGGGTGTAACCCATTTCACCGCCAAGACTGAAGAAGAGGCTGTGGAGATGCTGAAGACCCTGCTCAGCTATATTCCTTCAAACAACATGGAGTTGGCTCCTCGCAAGAAGTGCACCGACCCGATTGACCGTCTTGAGGACTCGCTGAACGAGATTATCCCCGAGAACCCCAACGAGGCTTACGACATGTACAAGGTCATCACGGCCATTACCGACGACAACGAGTTCTTCGAGGTACAGCCTAAGTTCGCCAAGAACATCATTGTCGGCTTTGCACGCTTCAATGGTCAGAGCGTAGGTATCGTGGCCAACCAGC
This sequence comes from Prevotella sp., assembly GCA_016286995.1. Lineage (GTDB taxonomy): Bacteria > Bacteroidota > Bacteroidia > Bacteroidales > Bacteroidaceae > Prevotella. The sequence continues at coordinate 46,412 of JAEEVA010000017.1, read as the reverse complement.
CCTCTTGCTACGCTGGTGTGCTCGACGTGAACGCTTCTCGTAAGGGTGCCCGTTTCGTCCGTTTCTGCGATGCTTTCAACATTCCTATCGTATCGCTTGTTGACGTTCCCGGATTCCTGCCTGGTACCGGTCAGGAGTACAATGCTGTCATCCTGCATGGCGCCCAGTTGCTGTACGCCTATGGCGAGGCTACTGTTCCCAAGATCACCGTCACCCTCCGCAAGTCGTATGGTGGTTCACACATCGTGATGGGCTCTAAGCAGCTCCATACCGACCTGAACTACGCATGGCCGTCAGCCGAGATTGCCGTGATGGGCGCTTCAGGTGCTGCCGCTGTGCTGTATGCCAAGGAAGCCAAGGCCAAGAAGGAAGCAGGTGAGGACGTGAAGGCCTTCATTGCTGAGAAGGAAGAGGAGTACAACGAACTCTTCGCTAATCCCTATCAGGCTGCCAAGTACGGCTACATCGACGATGTCATTGAGCCGCGCAATACCCGCTTCCGCATTTGTCGTGGTTTGGCTCAGCTGGCAACTAAGCGTGATGCTCTGCCGGCCAAGAAGCACGGTAATATTCCTATGTAAATTAGAAATTAGTAATTAGAAATTAGAAATTATGATTACTAACGAAGTTTATGCAGCCATTGCTATGGCACTGTACGAATTCACGGGCAACAACGTCCACGACAAAGAACCCGGCATCATTACGATTGCCGAGAAGCAGACGCAGTGGAACGGCTATGCCCTGACAATGACAGAACACCCTTGAGGAATTAAGAATTAAGAGTTAAGAATTAAGAGTTATCGCCTTGCGATTAACAATTAAGAATTAATGGATTTATGAAAAAGGAATATAAGTACACCATCAATGGCAACCAATATGAAGTAGCCATCGGTGATATCGTAGAGAACGAAGTTGTAGTCACAGTCAATGGTGAGGAATACAAGGTTGAATGGGAATCCGAACCTGAAGAAGAGAAGAAGAAGCCCGTACTCGGCAAGCCGAAGGCTGAGAGTGTGGACAGTGGCTCAGTCTCTGCTGACACAACTGCTGTCAACACCAATAATGCTGTCAAGGCTCCTCTACCAGGCGTCATCACCTCGATTGAGGTCGCTGTCGGCGACGAGGTCAAGGCTGGCGACACATTGCTGGTATTGGAAGCCATGAAGATGGCCAATAATATCGAAGCCGAGAAAGACGGCAAGGTCACTGCCATCTGTGTCCAACCCGGACAAAGCGTTATGGAAGACGACGCGCTTGTTGTCATCGAATAAAGCAAAAGGGCAAGAATAAAGAGTAAAAAACTGCTACCGCATCTCTGATTATCAAATATTCAGGTGAGCGGTAGCAGTTTTTTTCTCATTATTTGTCTCTAAATCTTGTTGCCTTCGTTAGGGAAAACCACCGTAGGCTTGAACGATTTTGCTTCTTCAAAATCCATCAAGGCGTATGATATGATGATGACGACATCGCCCACCTGTACACGGCGAGCAGCGGCACCATTCAGACAGATACACCCGCTGCCACGCTTCCCCTTGATGATGTAGGTTTCGAAACGCTCACCATTGTTGTTGTCAAGCACCTGCACCTTCTCGCCAGCAATCAAGTTGGCAGCGTCCATCAGGTCCTCGTCGATGGTGATGCTGCCCATATAGTTGAGGTTTGCTTCTGTCACTGTCACGCAGTGCAGCTTCGACTTCATTATTTCTATCATCATAACTGTGAACTATGAACTATATTTGATATGATCGATAAGACGGATAGGAGTTTTGCCGCAATAGACGGTGATACAACCGACAACATAGGGAGTATCGTCCCACGAGTTGATATCCTGCAGTGTATTGCCGTCAACAATGGAGAAATACTCAACGTCCAGGCCATCAACACTGTTAATGTCGCTGACAACCTTGTCATGTGTTTCCTGTACAGTATGTTTCTTGGCATACGTCACACTGTCAACAAGTGCCTTATAAATAGCGGGAGCTATAGCGCGCTCGTCCTTTGTCAGCAACGTGTTACGCGAACTCTTTGCCAAGCCGTCAGCATCACGTACAATATCACACTCCACAATGTTCACAGGAATACCCAAATGATGTACCATCGCCTTCACCACAGCAATCTGCTGCCAGTCCTTCTCGCCAAAATAAGCACGCAGGGGTTTCACAATATAGAAAAGGCGGCTCACCACCTGACAGACACCGTTGAAATGGCCCGGACGGTGTGCACCCTCCATAACTGTCGATACTGGCGGATACTCAAACTGTCGGGTGTCAGGCGTTGGATACATCTCCTCGACACTAGGAGCCAGCACGTAAATTGATTTACTATCTGACGATTTACTCTTAGCGATTTCTTTATTAAAAGTCGCCTCCAACAGCTTGCAGTCTGCCTCTAGCGTACGCGGATAGTTTTTCAGGTCGTTCTTGTCGTTAAACTGTGTGGGATTGACGAATACTGACACGACCGTGACATCATTCTCCACAATACTACGGCGCACCAACGAGGCATGACCCTCATGGAGTGCACCCATTGTAGGCACGAGGCCTATCTCTTTACCTTGCTTGCGGTCTTCAAACAACTGGTTCTGAAGGTCCACAATCTTATTAAATACTTTCATTTCGGGGTGCAAAATAACAACATTTTTATCAAATAAGGAAAAAATATCATAAAAATATGCGAAAAAAGGGGCTAAAAATCCTTAAATACGCACATTCATGCGGTTTTGTGAGTATTTTTTCGTAACTTTGCACTTAGTTTAAAGCAGATAATATGGCAAAGAAGATCTTATTCATCAATCAGGAGATTGTTCCTTATGTACCCGACAACGATTTGGCGCTGATGGGAAAAGCCGTCCCCCAGGTTATGCAGGACAAAGACTACGAAATCCGTACCTTTATGCCTAAGTGGGGTAACATTAACGAGCGCCGCGGACAGTTGCACGAGGTGCAGCGACTCTCTGGCATGAACCTGATTATCAATGATACTGACCATCCGCTGATTATCAAAGTCGCCACGATTGCCCAAACGCGTATACAGGTATATTTCATCGACAACGACGATTATTTCTCTAAGCGCCAAATGGTCAAGGACGAGGCTGGTGTGGACTATCCAGACAACGGTGAACGTGCCATCTTCTTTGCTCGCGGTGTACTGGAAACGGTCAAGAAGTTACGTTGGATTCCTGACATCATCCACGTTCAGGGTTGGATGGGAGCGGTTATTCCACTCTATATCAAGACCGCCTACAACGAGGAGCCATCCTTTGCCAACACTAAAGTTGTCACTTCCTTGTTTGCCGACACCTTAAAATTAGGACTTGGTGAAGAGTTCAAGAAATGCATTCCCTTCCGTGAGGCCAAGTCTGATCTGCTGAAAAAATACAACGACAACTTCGACTTCATGGAGCTGTGCAAGCTGGCCATCGACTACAGCGACGGCATTATCATGGCTCAGAAGAACATTAAACGCGAGCTAATGACCTATGCCAAGGAGAACAACGTTCCCACGCTGAAATATCCTGGCGAAGACTTTGGCGATGCGTATGTTGAATTTTACAATGAATTATAGCATTTGTATACAAAGACAATAATGACAAGAAAACTATTATTAGCAGGGATTGCAATGCTGACGCTTGCAATCTCTTCATGTGATGAGGATACGGTTAGCCTGGGTACTTCGCTGACCAATATTAGCGATCAGTTTACGGTCACTTCCGACACCTTCAACGTATCGACGCGTTCCATCGTTGCCGACTCTATCCTATCTCGCAGCCAGTATGCTTATCTGGGGAAGCTCAAGGATCCAGAGACGGGTTCCTACATTACCAGCGACTTCTCGACACAGTTTGCCATGCTGGAGAAAGATGCCAATGATGTGTTCGTTAAAAGTGATAGTGTCATCAGTCGTGATGCCGACAACCTGCCTATAGCCGACTCATGTATTGTCAACATTGTTGTCAACACATACATGGGCGACTCGCTGGCTGCCATGAAGGTAAAGATTACTGAGCTGGCCAAACCTTTGGAAGAGAACAGGACGTATTACACCAACTTCGACCCACAGGCTGAGGGATACCTTCGTTCTGACGGCATTAACAAAAGTAAGCTTTATTCCATCAGTGACTTGCACGAGAATGACAGTGTCCGCGGTAAACGTCGCTCAAGTAACTATTACGAGTACATCAAGATTCCCCTCAATGAGCCTTATAAAGACCGTCAGGGCAAGACGTACAACAACTATGGCACCTATCTGATGCGTACCTACTACGAGCATCCTGAATACTTCAAGAATTCGTCGATGTTTACTCAGAACGTCTGTCCGGGCTTTTATTTCCAGTCTACCGACGGATTGGGTACAATATCACAGATATCTCATACCCAGATTCTGATTTACTTCCGTTACATATCCGGTGATAGAATCATTTCATCCATGAAGTCGTTCAACGGTACTGAAGAGGTGCTGCAGACTACGCACTTCACCAACAACCGTGAATACGTCAAGTATTTGGCAAGCATCAACGATTTTACGTATCTGAAGTCGCCTGACGGTATCTTTACCGAGGTAACCTTACCCGTTGATGAAATCAAGCACAATCATGAAAACGACACTATCGCTTCGGCCAAGATAGTATTCCGTCGCCTGAACGATTTCAACGACAACAGCGAGGAAATTCTGAAGGACACCAAATACCTGCTGATGGTAGAACGCGACAGCATGTACTCTTTCTTCGAACAGCGCAATCTGGCCAACAACATTACGTCGTACCTCGCCACCTACGACAGTAGCAAACATACCTATACATTCAACAACATCTCTGGTCTCATCAACCACATGTACAAGAATCGTAACAAAACGCCTGACTGGAACAAGGTGGTTCTCATACCCGTCGAGGTTACAACAACGACTAAACAGTCGTCGTACAGCCAGATAACAACAGTGGTCGCTTCCATTAACAATGAGCTACAGATCACCAGTACCCGACTGGTAGGAGGCAGTAACAACCCGCATGAACCCATACGCATCAGTGTTGTTTACAACAAGAACAAGAAGTAGCGCAGATATGGCAGACAACTTCCTGGAAAAGCACTACGAGGAGTATGAGGCTCGCAAGGCGGCCTTCCTTCGCAAGAAAAAGCATCTCCCACATACAACGCTTCGCCTTCCGGAACGTCCGGAGGACGAAGCGCTATAGTTTTATCACCCAATTATCGTATATTTCGCGAACTTCAGCAGTAGCTGTTTAGTGCCAGCATTTTTGAAGGTTACGGTAGCTTTGGTATTCTCACCAACGCCCTCAATTTTGATGACCGTTCCTATACCAAAACGCTGATGTTCAATAACATTACCCTCCTTTAGGCCAATATTTCCTATAGCTGACTGCGGGCGTGGCGTCTCATGTCGAAGAGGCACCATCCTTGGTTTCACATCGGCCACGAACTGCGTAGCCACAGGACGGGGATTCTGGACAGAAGCTTTGGAATAACCAGAGACTCTTGAATCCCTAGAGAAGCCAGAGGCTCTTGAATCCCTAGAGAAACCAGAGGCCCTTGAATCCCTAGAGAAACCAGAGGCCATAGAAGCACCCGAGTAACCAGAGACTCCCCCACTTCCGCCATCGACCCTGAGAAGTCTGGGATCAATATCCTTGATAAAGCGCGACGGTGTATCAAACTCCATCCGCCCATAGCGGAACCGGTTCTGGGCACAAGTCAGGATGCAGTGTCTTTCGGCACGTGTGATGGCCACATAGAGCAGTCGCCGCTCTTCTTCCAGCTCGCGCATGCTATTAACACACATGGGTGACGGGAAGATGTTTTCTTCCAGTCCGACAATGAAAACCGTCGGAAATTCCAGACCTTTGGCAGCATGGATGGTCATCAGCGTCACCTTGTCATTTTGGTTATCGCTTTCGTTTTGGTTAGCCTTCCCGTCATCACTGTCCAAATCGGTCAGCAGAGCTACCTCCTGCAGGAAATCACTCAATCCGGTCTCATCTTCACGGCCTTCTTCCCTGCGACTCTCCACGAAGTCCTGCATACCGCCCAGGAATTCCTCCAGGTTCTCCTGTCGTGACAGGTCCTCGGGATTGGTACCGCCATAGATTTCCTTGCTGACCCCACTCTCCATGATGATGCTATGTCCCAGTTCGTAGGCGTCCTCCTTATCCATTCGGGCCGCCCACCCTTCTACCAGTGTCTTAAAGGCGTCCAGCTTGGTAAGGGTTCCTTTCGACAGTTGCAGGTCGAACACGATAGGCTGCTGGATGACCTGCCACAGACTGACGTTGTGCATACTGGCGGTACTGACAATCTTGCCAATCGTCGTATCGCCGATGCCGCGTGCCGGATAATTGATGATGCGTCGTAGAGCTTCCTCGTCGTTTGGATTGGCCACCACACGGAAGTAGGCGATGACGTCTTTGATTTCCTTACGCTGGTAGAAGCTCAGGCCACCATATATTCTATAAGGTATACCGTCTTTGCGCATCTGTTCCTCAAACGAACGGCTCTGGGCATTGGTACGGTAGAGGATAGCAAAGTCTGAATACTGGCAGCCCTCCTGACGACGGATGCGCCTGATATCGTTGCACACAATCATCGCCTCTTCCTTATCACTATAGGCAGGCTTCAGCATCAGTCGTTCACCCTCCTCGTTCTCACTAAAAACGTCCTTATGAATCTGTCGGGCATTCTTGCGTATCAAGCTGTTGGCAGCCTGTACGATGAGTTGTGTCGAGCGATAGTTCTGTTCCAGTTTGAAAAGGCGCGCACCATCGTATTTCTTCTGGAAATCCAAGATGTTATCGATGTTCGCTCCCCGAAAGCTATAGATGCTCTGGGCGTCGTCGCCAACAACACAGACACGCTGGTGTTCACGGGTCAGTTGCAGCACGATTTCCTGCTGTGCAAAGTTCGTATCCTGATACTCATCGACCAGAACATACTGGAAACGGTTAGCATATTTCTGCCGGATGTCCTCATGGTTGCGGAACAGCACCCATGTCTGCACCAGCAAGTCGTCGAAATCCATCGCATTGGCCTGGCGACAACGCTCCGTATAGCGCTGGTAAATCTGTGAAACCAACGGTCGCTTATACTGTGCGTCGTCCTTGGCCCACGCGCTGACTTCGTATTGCGAGGGCAACAGCAGATGGTTCTTTGCCATCGATATACGGTCGGCCACGCTGTTGGGCTTGTACGTCTTATCGTCAAGCTGCATTTCCTTGATGATGCTCTTCACCAGCGAACGCGAGTCAGCTTGGTCGTAGATAGTATAGTTAGGAGCGAAGCCAATAGCTTCCGCTTCCGCTCTGAGTATACGGGCAAAGACGGAGTGGAACGTTCCCATCTGCAACTGCTGCGCGCGCTCCTGCCCTACCAGGCGGCCTATGCGTTCCTTCATCTCACGGGCAGCCTTATTGGTAAAGGTCAACGCGAGGATGTTCCACGGCATATAGGGATACTCTTCCAGCAGGTACGCTATCTTATAGGTCAGCACGCGCGTCTTGCCAGAGCCGGCTCCGGCAATCACCAACTGCGGACCGTCACAGTATTCTACCGCCTGTCGCTGACCCTCGTTCAGCTCGTTCAATAGCCATTCTTTCATTCCGCTTTTTCTTTCTTCACGACGCGCTTGCTGAGGTGAATGGCACCAGCAGGACATACCAGACGACAGAGGTGACAGCCTACACACTTCGTACCGACGATGCGCGGCTGACGCGTTTCGTGGTCGAAGACAATGGCCTGGTGACCGCCGTCGCTACATGACACCTCACAACGGCCGCAACCCACACAGCGTTCGCGATCTATCAGCGGATAGATGACCGTCGTACGGTCAAGTTTGCTGGGTGTGACAAAGCAGCCAATCTTGCTGCCTACAAGGTCCTTCAGCTGCGTAACGCCCACTTTGGCCATATAGCGCTGCAATCCCAGCACCAGATCGTCGATGATGCGGTAGCCATACTGCATGACGGCCGTACACACCTGTACATTGCTGCATCCTAACTGTATGAATTCCAAGGCGTCACGCCACGTTTCGATGCCTCCGATACCACTGAGTGTCACATCTTTTGTCGCATCGTTACTTGACAGTTCCAGCACATAGCGCAGAGCGATGGGCTTCACGGCACGTCCGGAATAGCCGGAGATGGTGCGACGTCCAGACACTTCGGCCTCGTTGTCCATAGTGACAGACTTGATGGTATTGATAGCCGAAAGGGCATCGGCACCAGCTAAGCAAGCTGCCAGTCCAGGATGGAAGATATGGGTGATATTGGGTGTCATCTTCGGAATGACGGGTATCTTCACAGCCTTCTTGACGCATTTGGTATAGATAGCCACCAACTCCGGGTTCTGCCCTACGTCACTGCCCATGCCTTCCAGTCGCATCTGAGGACAAGAGAAGTTGAGTTCAATCGCATCGACGCCGGCACTCTCAGCCATCTGGGCTAACTCAACCCACTGTTCATTGGTCTGGCCCATAATGCTCGCCACGACAATCTTCGTAGGATAGTTCTGCTTCAGACGGTGCAGAATGTCAAAGTCCATGTCCACAGGATTCTCGCTCAACTGTTCCATATTGCGGAAACCGTAGAAGTCGCCATGAATACCGCTATTATGAAGGGCATCGAAACGGGGCGACACCTCCTTGATTTCCTGCAGACAGATGGTCTTGTAGAATACGCCACCCCAGCCCATCTCGAAAGCACGCGCCACCATCTCGTAGTTGGTACACACAGCCGACGATGCCAGGAAGAACGGATTCTCACAATGTATGCCACAGAAATCTATCTCCAGACTGGGATAGTCTCCCGTCACGTCATCGGGATGAATGCTGCGCAGCACCTCCTTCAGTCGGATAGGCCAATTGTAGTGGATACAAGCTTCTTCGGCCCGCTCCAGATCGGCATCGCTACAGTCAGCCACCCAGCGCGTGGCCAGCTTGTGATTATCAAAACGTATAGCACGCATAGCTCTGGCGGGGTCACCCGTCTTGCAAGCCTTTGTACACGGTGCCTCCTGGCACATCAGGCATCTGCTGGCCTCTTCGTAGATGTTGACTCGTTTCATTGTTTCACTCATTTAGTTATTGTCATTATTATCTTTACCGTTCACTGATGATGTTCGGCTACAGACTGCAAAGATACGCATTAAAAGTGAAACTTCCAAACTTTTAGTGAGAAAAACACGTGCTGCTTTACTTCTACCCAACAGAAGAATAATGAACGTAAAGGGCCTATTACCAGCAGTCGGTTCAGAAAGTGCCTTCAGACGACTCAGGTACTCGGAGCAAACGGCAAGAAAGGACGTAGTAAACTACATGTTTACACGGAGTAAACTCATGCAGAGCGGGCGCCCCACAAATGCAGAGCTCCCGTCCCTCATTGGCTGTGCGGGCGGTCGACATATGCGGAGCGAAGGGTCTGCATGGATTCTGGATTGTGTAATGTGATGGAAAGCAAAAAGGAATCACAATCCTTTCCAGATGCAAAGATACAAAAAAATGAGCAAAAATGCAAGAAAATCGCCAATTAATTTGTATTCTCCCTGCTTTTTCGTATCTTTGTAGCCACATTATAATTAATAGTATTACTAACAATGAAACGAATTGTATTATTGGCCATCTGGATGATGGCAGGAACAGGTCTCTATGCGCAGAAACCGGCAATCCCTCGTGATGCACAACTGGAAGCCAAGATTGAGAAAACCCTCGCCAAGATGACGCTTGACGAGAAAATCGGTCAGATGCTCGAGCTGAATCTTGACGTGATGGGCAAAATGACGGTCGAGAATGCTAAAGTAGACCGTGAGAAGGTGCGCTCTGTGCTTCAGCAGTATGGCAGGCCCGATTCAGAAATCGATGCGATGGTGAAGCTGGGCGATCAGGAAATCATCGACAAACTTGGCAGTTTCCCAGTAGATATCTATCAGGGCGAGACCAAGCGCATTTGGAAAATCAACGAGGTGATGCTCGACACACTCATCTCGAAGTGGAAGGTGGGCTCCATCCTCAACGCTCCTGGTTCCAGCGCTGCCTCGCTGGAAGACTGGCAGAAGTGGATTCGTCTGATTCAAGAGAAGTCGATGAAGCACCTGGGCATCCCTGATATCTATGGTCTCGACCACAATCATGGTGTGACCTATACCAAAGGCGGCACGCTGTTCCCCCAGCCTATCAACTTGGGTGCCTCGTTCAATACTGATCTGGCCTTCAGAGGCGCTGAGATTACAGCCTACGAGAGTCGTGCAGCGAACTGTCCCTGGGTGTATAATCCTGTGGTAGACCTGAGCCGTGATCCCCGTTGGCCACGCATGTGGGAGAGCTTTGGCGAGGATGCCATCGTGAACTCGAAGATGGTAGTGGCAGAGATCAAGGGCTATCAGGGTGAGGACAATAACCACATAGACCGCTTCCACGTTGGTACCAGCACGAAGCACTACTTTGCCTATGGTGCCCCCTGGACTGGTAAGGATCGTACCCCTGCCTACCTCGCGCCGCAGATGATTCGCGAGAAGTATTTCGAGCCTTTCAAGGCTGCTGCTCTCGCTGGTACGCTGACCATGATGGTGAACTCGGCTTCTGTCAACGGTGTACCCCTCCATGCCAGCTACGAGTATCTGACGAAGTGGCTCAAGGAGGATCTGCAGTGGGACGGCTTCCTTGTGACTGACTGGGCTGATATTAATAATCTGTACTCGCGCGAGAAGGTGGCCAAGGATAAGAAGGACGCTATCCGCATTGCCATCAATGCAGGTATCGATATGTCGATGGATCCCTATAGCGTGGAGTTCTGCATCCTGCTGAAGGAGCTCGTCAACGAAGGCAAGGTGAAGATGGAGCGTATAGACGATGCTGTGCGTCGTATCCTCCGTGCAAAGTATCGCCTGGGACTCTTCGATGAGCCTAACACAGGTGGTAAGGGCTTCGAGAAGTTTGGTTGCGAAGAGTTTGCCCAGGCCTCTTTGAAAGCTGCCGAAGAGTCAATGGTTCTTCTCAAGAACGAAGATGGTATACTCCCGCTCAATGGTAATCATAATTCTCCATTCTCAATTCCTAATTCTCAATTCAAGAAGATTCTCCTGACTGGTCCTAACGCCAACCAAATGCGTTGCTTGCATGGTGGCTGGAGCTACACGTGGCAGGGCTCGAAGGCTGAAGACCTGACGGAACAGTACAATACCATCTATGAGGCGCTCTGCAACAAGTATGGCAAGGAGAATATCATCCTCGAACAAGGCGTGACCTACAACGAGAATGGCGCCTACTATGATGAGAACGAACCGCAGATAGACAAGGCTGTTGCTGCTGCAGCACAGGCCGACGTCATCATTGCTGCCATCGGCGAGAATACCTATACTGAGACACCTGGTAACTTGACAAACCTGTGGCTGTCGGAAAACCAGCGCAATCTGGTGAAGGCTCTGGCCAAGACTGGCAAGCCCATCATCCTCGTACTCAACGAAGGCCGTCCGCGCCTCATTGCTGATATCGAGCCGTTGGCTAAGGCTGTGGTGGATATCCTGATTCCTGGCAACTATGGTGGTGATGCACTGGCTAACCTGTTGGCTGGCGATGCCAACTTCTCAGGCAAACTGCCTATCACCTATCCAAAGGAGATTAACTCGCTGAATACCTATGATTATAAGGTATCTGAGGAGGTGGGCACGATGGCTGGTGCCTATAACTACGACGCCAAGGTTTCACTCCAGTGGCCCTTCGGCTATGGCATGAGCTATACCACCTTCGAATACTCGAACCTAAAGGTCGACAAGGCGCAGTTTACTGCTGACGACATCCTCACCGTCAGCGTTGATGTGAAGAATACAGGAAGCCGTGCTGGTAAGGAAGCAGTATTGCTGTACTCGAGCGATCTCGTAGCCAGCGTAGTGCCTGACAACAAGCGCCTGCGCGACTTCACGAAGATGTCGTTAGAGCCAGGTGAAACGAAGACTGTCACCTTCAGCCTACCAGCAAAGGCACTGGCATTCGTCGGTGCTGACTGTCGCTGGACACTGGAGGAAGGCGACTTCGTACTGCGTGTAGCCCGTCTGTCACAAACTATCAACTGCACGCAGACAAAGGTCTGGGACACGCCAAACATCTAAAAAGGTTATTCAGGCTGGAAGATACGACCTATAGAACGGGAGTAAGCTGGTGAGATGCTGTCGATGGTGAAATCGTAATAGAGATTCTCCTCATCAATCACACGAAAGTGTTGCTTTCCTTGAACGGAATCTTTGGGAGTTTCCCAGAGGTTCCGTTCAAAGCGTTCTGACGCAGCCACGGAATCGGTACGCAGCAGACAATTGGCAAAATATAAGTCATAGACCACGGTAGTATCCTTGGCCTCACCCAAAACCACATCGTCAGCATAACCCGTAGCCAGCGTATTGGTGCAACGCAGCTTCAACGGCTGGGTGGTATTGAAGAAATGCAGCGCATAGCCACGGTTGGCCGAGAAGGGATAGAACTGCCCCAGCGTACAATGGTCGACAACAGCGTCGCAACCCTCCAGCAGCAGACAGTCACCGTAAGTATTGGTCAGCTGACAATAACTGAGCGTCACCTTCGAATGGCGCGCCGACAGTCCTGCACCACTACTGTTATGGATGACGGTTTGTGTAAGCTGTAACGTCGTACTGTCGCAGACTAGCGCGTCAACGGCATTACGTATCTCACAGTTATTCAGAATATTACCCTTCGACGAAGATGCAATATAAATACCCTCCCACTGACCACTTATACGGTCGTAAGGCAGATAGTCGAACATGCGGTCCAAACGGTCGCCACGGAACAAGCAGCTATCGGCCACAAGCTGTCCACAAACGTCGATGCCAGCACCGTCGTGGAAGTAGAATGTGGTATTCCTTATGGTCAGCGTCACGTCACTGTCTACCTCAATACTTTTATATATAATAATAGGTACGCGCGATTCAATCAGTGTGTCACGGCTGATAGTCAGCTTCTCAAACTTCAGCGCATCCCAACTGAAAGCACGCAGATTAACACGCTGCTCCACGCCACTCTCCAGCGTCAACAGAAGGTTATCCTCTATCAACTGTGGACTGTCGGAATATGTTTCGTGGGTAGTTACCTCCACAAACACCAGCAAGCTGTCGCCTTTGCGCACTTCAAAGTCGGTGCCGACAGGATCAAGATACGTGCCGTCAACATTGACTCGGTAGCCCGACTGCGTGCCACGCTCCAGACGAGCCGTGCGGATTCGTATACCATCCGACGAATGATTATGAATCCAGAACGTCCTAGTGGACGAAGGCACGGTACTAAACAGCGTGTCGAAGGAAATAGTATCCTCCTCCATCGACAAGCGGTTACCAGAACTACTGCTAAACGAGTCGTTATCAGTGCATGCCGTCAACACGGCAGCTATCAGGAACAGAAAAAAGAAAAGTCGTCTTATCATACCATTGATAAAACGACTTTTTCGTTAATTTATTGTCTGGATACGAGAGATTATCAAGAAGCTCTTGATAATACAGATGCTACAATTACTTGAAGTAGCGCTTCAGCAACCCAGCAAAGCCAGCACCATGACGGGCCTCGTCCTTGGCCATCTCGTGAACGGTGTCGTGGATGGCATCGAAACCAGCAGCCTTGGCGTTCTTGGCAATGCGGAACTTGTCCTCGCATGCACCAGCCTCGGCAGCAGCACGCTTCTCAAGATTGGTCTTAGTGTCCCATACGTTCTCGCCCAGCAGCTCAGCAAAGCGTGAAGCGTGGTCGGCCTCCTCAAATGCATAACGCTTGAAGGCCTCGGCAATCTCGGGATAACCCTCGCGATCAGCCTGACGAGCCATAGCAAGATACTGACCCACCTCGCTGCACTCACCGTTATAGTGTGCACGCAGGTCGTTAATCATCTCTTCTGATACACCCTCGGGCTTGCCGTCGCCAATACGATGAACGGTGGCATAAGTTACATCGCCATCGTCCTTCAGTTCAGAGAACTTAGAAGCGGGAGCCTTACAGATTGGACACTTCTCAGGAGCAGCATCGCCTTCGTAGATATATCCACAAACGGCGCAGATAAACTTTTTCTTCATAGTTTGTAGTATTGTTTAGTTAGTAAAACAGTAATTTTTGCAAAGATACGGATAAAAAACAAATCAAGCAAATAATTAACGGGATTTATTTACGACAAAAAGTAAAAAAAAGCAAAAAAGAAGGGTAAAGGGCATATATTTTACCTTTTTACTTTCTTACTTATAAAAAAATGCGTATCTTTGCATGAATTAATAGCGTAAGCATACGTAATAGGATAATGAACGCAACGTTAATTGCAGGACCCTGCGTGATAGAGTCGGCGGAATTGCTCGACACAGTGGCAACCAAGCTGGTGGAAATCAACAGGAAACAGGGAACTGACATCATATTCAAGGCCTCGTTCGATAAGGCTAACCGCACGTCAGTAAGTTCGTTCCGCGGACCAGGCATCGACAAAGGACTGCAGATGCTCAGCGACGTGAAGGAGAAATACGGACTGCGCCTGCTGACGGACATTCACGAAGCCTGGCAGGCTGAACCTGCCGGACAAGTGGTGGACGTGTTGCAGATACCTGCATTCCTGTGCCGCCAGACCGACCTGCTGGTAGCCGCTGCCCGAACGGGGTGCGTGGTGAACATCAAGAAGGCACAGTTCCTGAGTGGTCACGACATGCAGTACCCTGTCGAGAAAGCTCGTCAAAGCGGTGCTAAGGACGTGTGGCTTACTGAGCGCGGCAACATGCTGGGATACAACAACTTGGTGGTGGACTTCCGCAACATTCCCGATATGCTCGAGATAGTGTCGACGGTCATCATGGATTGTACCCATAGCGTGCAACGTCCTGGCGGTGCCGACGGCAAGACAGGCGGCGACCGCAAGTACGTGCCGATGATGGCCATGGCCGCTAAGGCTTTTGGAGCCACGGGCTGGTTCTTCGAGGTACACCCCCACCCTGACAAGGGCTTGAGCGATGCCGCCAACATGCTGGAGCTGGACAAACTCGAAGGAGTGATTGAGAGACTACTATAGTAACTATAGGAACTATAGAAACTAGAAAAAAGGAACATGACAACAAGAGACTACGCTATACAATGTATCAAGGACGAGGCACAGGCGGTGCTGGACATGATACCGCAGATGGATGACGATTTCGACCGCGCGGTGGAGCTGATGCTTCAGTGTCGCGGAAAAGTCATTGTGACAGGCGTAGGAAAGAGTGGACATATCGGCGCGAAGATTGCGGCAACACTGGCATCGACAGGTACGCCGTCGTTCTTTGTCAATCCGTTAGACGTATTCCACGGCGACCTAGGCGTGATGTCGAAAGGCGACGTGGTGGTGGCCATATCGAACTCGGGACAAACAGACGAATTGTTACGCTTCATACCCATGGTGCTCCACATGGAGATTCCCATCATTGCGATGACAGGCAATCCGACGTCGCTTTTGGCCAAGTATGCCATCTGCCACCTGAACGTCAGCGTCAAGAAAGAAGCCTGTCCGCTGAACCTGGCACCAACCAGCAGCACAACGGCAGCCCTCGTGATGGGTGACGCACTGGCCGTAGCACTCATGGAACGCCGCAACTTCCAGCCACAGGACTTCGCACAGTTCCATCCTGGCGGAGAGTTGGGCAAGCGACTGCTGACGACGGCACAGGACGTGATGCTGACAGAAAGTCTGCCACTGCTGACAGCAGATATGCATTTGGGCGAGGCCATCATCCAAGTGAGCAAAGGCAAGCTGGGACTGGGCGTCGCAATGGAGGGCGAAGTGATTGCCGGTCTTATTACCGACGGCGACATCCGCCGTGCGATGGAAAAATGGCAGGCCGAGTTCTTCAACCGTACCGTAGGCGACATCATGACGAAGACGCCGAAGACGGTAGGTCCACAGACGAAGATTTCTGAGATTCAGAAGATGATGAACAAATATAAAATCCACAACGTGCTGGTGGCCGACAGTGACAACCGCCTGTTAGGTATCGTTGACCGCTATGCATGTGTATTATAAAGTAGTTAGAGGAAGTTAGAAGAAGTTAGAAGAAGATATAGACTATGAATAGAATCAAGAAAATACTGTTAGTACTCATGCTGGCACTGCCAATGGCAGCAACAGCAGTCTATCTATTTAAGACTCTGGATGCCCGCAGCGGTCTGATTAGCAGCCAGATTAACTGCGTGATGAAAGACGTGCGCGGCTACATGTGGTTTGGCACACCTGCCGGACTATACAGGTTTGACGGTTACACGTTCAAGAACTTCCAGTGTAATTCGCAGGACGGTTCGTCACTGCCAGACAGCTACATCATCAGCATACAGGAGATGCTGGACGGCAACCTTTGGATTGAAACGTCGGCAGGCTTCTGTGTCTACCATCCCCAGACGGAGACCTTCGAACGCGACATGAAGCAGATATATGCCAGCATGGGCATTGAAGGGAAACCCAATGTCGTCTATATCGACCGTCACAAGAACTTCTGGGCATCCATTCCCAACAAGGGCGTGGTGGCCTACAACATGCAGCAGCAGACTGACTACGAGTTTGGTTATACCAACGATGCCCACGGCATCCCTCAGGGTAACATTGTTGCCATCGGCGAATGTCGTGACGGTGCCATCATCGTCTACGAAGACGGCAGAATGGTGTGCTGCGACATTATGCACCAACAGCATACCGTTTGGCAGACTGACCATATCGCAGCCAACCACCTAAGAAAGAGCAAGTCGTTGCGCGTCTTTGCTGACCAGATGGATAATGTATGGTTGTACGGCCAAGGCACACTGATGCTTTATAACAAGAATGCCAACACTTGGAATACCACTATCGGTGATCAGTTGGGCATGACCAGTGTGGCCGTTGACCACAGCGTGAACGGCATGGCTGGCGACCGCAGCGGTAATATATGGATTGCTACTGACCGTTCAGGACTGATACGCTGCAACGTCAACACCCACGAGATGGAAAGCGTCCAGCCACGAGACATGAACGACAATCAGGAAAAGACAGGCATCATTGCCATCCAAAGCGTCTACGTCGACGATACCGACCTGCTATGGGTAGGTACGGAGAAGTCGGGCGTAGCCTTCTACGGCAATAACATCTATAAATTCTCAGCTGATTTGCTCGGCGATATCACCGCCATTGCCCAGACGGACGATGCCAAGATGTGGTATGGTACGGGCAGCAAGGGCGTCATAGGCTACGATGGTCCTCTGGCCAGTAACAAGGTATCATGTATGGCAACGACGCCCGACGGAAGTCTATGGGTAGGTTCGAAGCAAAATGGTCTGACGCGCATCCAGAACGGTACCAGCAAGTTCTATTCTGTAGCCCGTGATAGTTCTAAGACGCTTATCGATGACCATATCAATGCCCTGTGCAGTGATAAGTCGGGCAATCTGTGGATAGCCACTAACGGCGGTTTGCAGGTATATAACCCCAAGATGAACACTTTCTCGTCGTACACCCGTGAGAATGGCATGCTGACGACTAACAACATTACGTCGCTCTTCTATGGCAAGAACAACAACATGCTCATAGGAACGTCGGAAGGACTGATTATTTTGAACCTGTCGACACGTGAGAAGACTGTGCTGCACGGCAACTCAACGAACATCAACACCTTCACCAACAACTATATCACTCAAGTATTCGAGGACTCACGCGGACTGATTTGGATTGGTACGCGTGAAGGTCTGAACATTCTGAATCTAGTCAATGACCAGCTGAGCTATGTCACTGAGGACGACGGACTCTGCAACAACTCCATCTGCGGTATCGTTGAAGACATCAACAGCAATCTGTGGGTGACGACGAGCAATGGTGTCTGCCGTATCGTCGTACAGCGTAACCATGAAGACGGAACATTCAACTACGGACTCTACAACTACAGTGTCTACGACGGACTGCAGAGCAACGAGTTCAATATGGGTTCCATTATCAAGAAACAGGACGGCATGGTGGTCTTCGGAGGACTGTACGGTATCAACTGGATTCGTAAGATTAGTAAGGACGACCAAGAGTCGCTGCCTCGCGTCATGCTGACACAGTTGCTTATTGGTGAGGAAGAAATTCTGACCGGCCACAAGTACAACGGCAAAGTGGTGTTACCACAGGCGCTGAACGAAAGCAGCCGCCTTGAATTATCGAACGACCAGAACACGTTTACCATCAAGTTTGCAGCCGGTAACTACAACAAGGGCGAGCGTCTGCAGTTCATGTACTGGATGGAAGGTCTGGAGAACGACTGGCGCAACGGCGACGCATTGTTGCATGGCGTGAAATTCCAGAATCTGAGCAGCGGCAACTATACACTGCACGTCAAGGCCGTCAGTGCCGACGGTGCCGTCAGTAACCAGGAGCGTACGTTAGACATTACCATTGATCGGCCCTGGTGGCTGTCGTGGTGGATGCTTACTGCTTACGTCATCTTTGCCATCTTATGCCTGTTGACATGGCGCTTCGGCTACAAGAAGTTAAAGAAAGTGTGGAGGGGCAAGCGTACCGTCATTGACGAACTGAAACGTCAGCGCGAGGAAATCAAGGTAGCCAGCGACGAGCTGCGCCAGCCAATGGCCCGCATGACAACCATCATAGGTAATCTAGCCATGAGGGAAGATACGATGGAAGGCCGCGAACAATTGAACTCACTACACTTCCAGTTGTTGCAGGTCATCACTCGCATCTCAGAAATGCAGTCGACACTGGAGCATCCGGAGAAGAAGGCTGAATCGTCGGCCAAGGATAAACTGGAACTCAACGACCGCGGCGAAGTATCACTGGTATCAACAGCCACCAAGGAGCTGACGGCAGAAATCAAACCGATGAAGTTCGACACTCAGGCCAAGAAGTTCAGCGTGGTATTCATCGACTCGAACCGCGATTTCCTGTACTTTATCAATGCTCATCTTCGCGATGTGTACGACTTCCATACATACGACAACATCAAGGATGCTCTGCCCGACATCGAGATGCTTAATGCTGACCTTGTAGTCTGTAAACAAGATATGGACGTTATGACGGGTAGTGAGCTGTGTAACCAGTTCAAGATGGACCCGCGCCGCAGCAAGACGAAGTTCGTGCTTCTGACCGACGGCGTGCTGTCGCAGCAGGACATGACCGACCAAAACATCACACTGGCTGCTGACGACTATCTGGCCAAGCCGTTCAACGTGCAGGAGGCCGTCATGCGCTTCAACAAGCTGATGGGTCTTGGTCCCATAGAGATGGAGGCAACCACCATTGAAGGACGCGAAACCCGTATGCTGGAAGGTCAGAATGCCAGCATGACTACGGCTACTATGACCTACGACGATATCGAGGGCATCAATGCCAAAGCCCGTCCTGAAGAGACATCAGAATCCGAGCAGGAGCCTCAGCCGACTGAGAAGCCAGAGGAGCCGAAACAGCCGGAGAACGCTCTTGTCAGCATCCAGCAGCAATTCTATGGCGACAACACCATCGGCGACTATTCGATGAGCAACGCCATGGACCAGCAACTGATGAAGAACATCGAGCAGTTCGTGCTGCAGAACATGAGCCGCGGACAAATCAGTCTCGAAGAGATGGCTACTGCAATGGGCATGGGTCGTGTACCCTTCTACCACAAGGTGCGCAGCATCACCACCAAGACGCCCGCCGAACTGGTTCGAGAGCTGCGCCTGAAGCATGCCTGCACGCTGTTGGTAACCACCAACATCAACATGAGCGAGCTGGCCATCAACATCGGTTTCATGACGGCTGAGAATTTTGCCAACATCTTCAAGGATAAGTTTGGCATGACCCCGTTGGAGTATCGTTTAAAAAATAAGAAGTAAAAAGGATGAAGGCTATACTGTTTTACCTTTTCACCTTTATACCTCTGTATGTTAGTGCTCAAACGAGCGACTCCCTCATTGTGCAGACATTGCGCAATGAGGGTATACGTTTTAGCGATGACAACAGCGTAACGCTGCTTATGTCGGGCCAGCAGAAGTTCGACGACATGTTCCGTGCTATACGTCAGGCCAAGAGCAGCATCCATCTGGAGTATTTCAACTTCCGTAACGACAGCATCGCCTCACTGCTTTTCGACATTCTACGCGAGAAGCGTAAGGAGGGCGTCGAGGTCAGGGCGATGTTCGACGGCTTCGGCAACGACTCCAACAACCAGCCGTTGAAGAAGTATCACCTCAAGGCACTGCGCGACGACAGTCTGGAAATCATCGAATACTCCCCTATCCGCTTCCCATGGGTGAACCATATCTTTGGACGTGACCACCGCAAGATAGTTGTCATAGACGGTAAGATAGGTTATACAGGTGGCATGAACGTCGCAGACTATTACATCAAGGGAACTGAACAGGTGGGTGAATGGCGCGACATGCACTGCCGCATTGAGGGCGATGCCGTTAACGAGTTGCAGCGCATCTTCCTGCACATCTGGAACCGCAGTACAGGGCAGAACATCCACGGAACAAAATACTATCGGGGTGGCACACCAACTGTTTTCCACGACTTGAAGCCTGACACGACATCGACCAAGGGACACAAGATGATAGGCATCATCAACCGCGAGCCCTACGTCACTCCAAAAATCATGCGCATCTTCTACGTCAATGCCATTGACCAGGCACGTGACTCCATTCATATCATTAATCCCTACTTCACCCTTGTACCCAGTGTTACCCGTGCCCTGACCAATGCCATTCGCCGCGGCGTGAAGGTTGAAATCATGTTATCGGCCAAGAGCGACATTCCTTTGACTCCTGACTGCGCCCTCTATCAGGCTCATAAGCTGATGAAACGCGGAGCAACCATCTGGATTTACAAGCCGGGCTTCCATCACTCGAAGATTATGATGGTCGACGGACGCTATTGTACCGTTGGCAGCACCAATCTCGATGCGCGCAGCCTCAGATGTGACTTCGAAGAGAATGCCGTCATCATCGACCCACAGACCACTCGTGAGCTCGACGACATGTTTGCACGCGACAAGCAGAAGAGTTTCCTGCTTACTGAAGAGTCCTGGGATGAATTCCGTACAGGATGGCAGAAGTTCTGCGGCTGGTTCGGTCATCTGCTGCAAATCTGGCTATAGCAGTAACCAATCATGAACCATGAACCAGTAGCTGTGAACTACGCTATTTAGCTTCGCACCAAACTTTCCATCATCTTGATTTGAATGGGGGTGATGCCGTGTCTCATGGCCCACTGCTGGTCGAAGAGCTCAAAGAAGTCATCATCTTCATTCATATTATGTCCTGACAACTCTACAAACTTACGCAGACTGTCAGCAGCTTCGTTGATGCGGTTTTGCAACCACAGGCAACAGCCCAGTCCCTGGTAATCATCGGCTATAGTCGTGTCACCTGCTATCAGCTGACGGTACTTCTGCTCACCTTGTTCCATTTTGCCGTCACTAGTAAGCGCCCACGCCATCACACGGTTAATGAAGTCATCGTCAGGATGTTCGTAGTTCAGCTGATAAAGCAATTTCAAGGCATCTTCATATTCGTACATATTCACCAGACAGACGGCCTTGTTCAGTATGTACTTCTCCTTGCCAGGATTCAAGAGCATGAGTTTATCATACTCGTCGGCAGCCTCATCATAATTGCCCAGTTCAAAGAGTTCTCGGGCATGGGCGGCCATCACGCGCTCGTTGTCAGGCTCCATAGACAATGCTATGCTGTACATGCCGCGCCACATGTAATATTGCACATCCCTCATGCTCTCAGGGAAGAAGTCCATCAGGCGTTGTGATTCCTCGTTATAATGGTATTTCCGCAACACTTTCACGATGTCACGCTTATATGGGTCGAGTGGTGTATCACTGAACAACGGATTCTTGAAAAAGTCCATCGTACCGATACTCTCCAACGTATTGTTCAGCGATGAGCGATTGGGGAACAGCCGGAAAAGACGATAAAGGTCCATCAGGTAGATGCGACGAATATAAGCCGGTGAGCGTTGCTCTTCATCTGATGCCGTCTCGATTTTGTCAAGGCGCGCTTCTCCGTTGACCAACAATTCACGCATACTCTTGGGCAGCCTTTCGAACATCTCCAGGAATACGATATAGAACGAATATTTGTCACTATTGCACAATGGTCCGTGTTCCATCATGCTCTCCACATACCTATTATCACCTATCTTCTTCCTGAACTGGGCCAAGTCTGGATGACGCAGATAGAAAGGCACTAACCAGTTGCTGGTATCATAGAAGAATGGGTAGCGCTTCATCTGCGAGAAGCCACCGAAATAGATATCAGAGCCCTGCCGCTGCATGTCCATCATACGCTGGAAGACAGCCTCCGTCTTCTCCATGCGCTCTTCTTCAGCTTCAGGATGCAGTACGTCCTCCAAAGGGTCATCCTCCACTTCCTGAATGCCCTGCTTGGTAACCTTGAAATGATTGTTCTTCAACATCTCTGGCAGGATTTCATTCTTCAACGTGTCTGAGTCCCGATCAGCATTGGCCGTAAAAATCAACTGTATCTGTAGTTCTGTCAGTTCCTTGCAAACAGCATCCGATGACATCAAAGCGTCGAGGGTCTCCTTTTGTTCAGGATAGACTCGCATCCAGTCATCCTCTATGCCGAACACCCATCCTACTAAAGCACGCTGCCGTACATGCTCGTCATGTGAACGGCGGTAGACCTCCGTCAGCAAACGGAACTTCACAATATCGAACTGCATCCACTGCGACAATGATATGGCCGACACAAGCAGTTGCTGGTCAATGCTGTCAACAGTGGGCGACAATAGCAAATCAGTGAAGCTTCGTCCTACGCCATCCGTCCACATGCGCGATGTCAGCACAAAGTTAAACAGGTGATTCATCTCTTGACGGTGCGCCTTGTAGATAGCGTCGCTACGTTCTTCACGCTGATGTTCCGGCTCCAGTTCAATCATGGCCACGTCGCTCACATAGTTTTCCATCTCATGACGGATATCGAGGACCGACCAATTCTTACGTGATTGCCTGACCGTATTGTAAAGTCCTGTCAGATAGGCAGATGCCTTCATTCGATGATAGATTGACACATTAGCATACAGAACATAGATACGTTGTAAAAGCAACTGATACTGCTGCTCCTGTTGAGGGTCTTCCATGCCCCTACACCAATAGTCAACCATCAGGTCGTAGTCTTTTTTGATGGCCTGTAGACGCTCCTGGGTCTGCATCTGTGGCCAAGCCATGAGGTAGGCAGACATCTCTGTCAGTGCCTTACCGACATCCCCCAATATCAGTGCATTGCTGATTCGTTCCGTTGCCTTATCTTGATAAATCATTTCTTCTTCACTTTACCCTTTCTCACTATTTTCTTTTCACCCTTTCCATCTGCCTTCTTGATGCCAAGCCACTTGTCGACAATGGCGATATCTTTCTCACGTGGGCCTCGTGCGTGTATATATTCTAAGGTGTCGGGTACAGAGTCAGCCACCTGTTTCTTCATCTTACATTGTGTGATAATCTGTTCGCGATAGTAACGCACACCATGCTTATTGATGGAGTCGCACGCCTGATTATAGGCCTGCACAAACAGACGCAGCTGTTCTGCACGTGCCTGGCGCCTCATTTCCTTCTCGTTGAACACCAACACACCCAACTGCAAGTCTTCCTTCCGAGTGTCATAGACGATGCTATGCTTCATCTGACGGGCTGCAGTAGCTTGCGGCTCCGGCATCCATAGAGCATCCATCTCGTTGTTCTGCAACATCAATAGACGTACTGAGAGGTCGTTCAGCTGTACCTTGAATACATGGTCACGGTCTAACTTCACCGAATCTACCACACAATCTGTCAACAGATCGGTAGCCGAAAAGCGTGTCATCGCCACCATCTTATCATCCAACTGCTTGAGTTGTCGGATACGCGAGTTACGGTTGGTCACCAACTGCCAGTAGGCATTGGTTGTAGCCACATAACGTATCTTCATGCCCTGCCGTTCCATGCGCTTGGCACGCACCATGTCCGAGATGGTCCCCTCTACCCTGCCCCGTTCCAGCGCCGTATCGCAGTCCATCTGGGCCATAAAGTGTTTCAGCCGCACGCCACCATGCAACGTGTCGAACAGCTGGTAGTATTCAGCCACATACATAGGCAGACAGTCCAGCGTCGGCAATACTGCAATCTTCAGTGCCGCCGAGTCTTTGCGCTGTGCTTCCAGACGCTGCTGTCGCGTCAGCCGTTTCGTTTCCTCGTAGCTTTGTCCACACGCAGCCAATAGCAGCAGGCAGACTATGATAGGGATTAATTTCTTCATATTGTATAATTGCAGCCGCAAAGGTACGAAAAAAAAAGATACACAATAAACGTTTACGCTTAAAAAATCATAATTAGTTGTACGTTATTCATAATTATATCGTATCTTTGCACATGAAAACAAACAACAAAACTATCATCATAAAACTATGAGCAAGAAATTTGTAATTGGAGACCGTACCAAGGATGAGTACATCTCCGTATTAGACAGAGCGAACAAAAAACTGGAGTTTACAAATCATCTGGCTTCTGCCAAAGAGTTCCGTGGTTTTGAAGACACCAAAGCTGAACTGAAGGCATTGCAGGACGAGACAGGATATTTCCAGGACCTGCAGGTCTACGTGCTGGGTGAGGATAACAAGGCCCACCGTCCTGACGAGCGCGACATGATGCCGTGGTAAGGAAGTGAAAGTGAAGAGTAAATAGTGCAAAATTTGCTTCCGCAATGAAGTATAGAAAATTAGGAAACACAGGAATGGAGGTGTCGGAGCTGGGCTTCGGCGCTTCTTCTTTGGGTGGGGTATTCCATTCTTTCAATGAGAACAGAGGCATCGATGCTGTGTTCGCTGCTGTCGACGCCGGCATTAACATCATCGACGTGTCTCCCTACTACGGCTACTACAAGGCCGAAATCGTGCTGGGAAAAGCGCTGAAAGACATCCCCCGCGACAAGTTTTATCTGTCGACGAAGGTAGGGCGTTACGGCGAGGACGGTCACAACACGTGGGACTATTCTGCTAAGCGCGCCAAAGAGAGCGTTTACGAGAGTCTGGAACGCCTTCACATCGACTATATCGACATCATCAACGTCCACGATATTGAATTCCAGGGACGCATGGAGGGTGGCTTACAAAAGGTGGTTGACGAGACCCTGCCAGCCCTGCACGAGCTAAAGAAAGAAGGTGTGGTGCGCCATGTGGGCATCACCGACCTGCAACTGGAGAATCTGCGCTGGGTCATAGAACATGTGGAGGACGGCACTGTGGAAAGTGTCATGAACTTCTGCCACTATTGTTTGTGCGATGACAAGCTCGTGGACTTCCTTGATTTCTTCGAGGCTCACGGCATCGGCGTGCTCTCAGCATCACCTTTCTCCATGGGACTGCTCACAGAACGTGGTGTACCCGACTGGCATCCGGCACCCAAGCCACTCGTGGAGGCTTGCAAGAAGGCCGCTGAGCATTGCAAGCAGAAGGGCTACCCCATAGAAAAACTCGCCATGCAGTTTTCGTGCAGCAATCCGCGCATCGCATCGACGGTATTCAGCACCACGCGTCCTGAGGCCATCAAGACCAACCTCTCGTATATCGAGGAACCAATGGACGACACTCTTGTGGCTGAGGTCCGCGCCATCATTGGCGACCAACAGCGAGTCAGCTGGGCGAACACTTAATGAGTTAAGAATTAAGAAGTAAGAATTAAGAGGTGTCGGCTTTGCCGATTAAGAATTAAGAAGTAAGAATTAAGAATTAAGAGTTAAGGGATAAAAAAGATGATTCCCATTATAGATGCACACGCCCATTTGTGGCTGAATGTGGATACGGTGGTGAATGGTTCACCCATTCACGCCCTCGAACCCAACCGCAGCCGCTCACTCTTCTTCGGCGAGGAGCGCCAGATGCTGCCGCCCTACATGACCGATGGCCAGAACACCGCTGAGCGTTTCCTGTCGAACATGGACTATGCCCAGGTGTCGGCAGCCGTCATCACGCAGGAGTTCATTGACGGTCTGCAGAACGACTATCTGTTTGACGTTCAACAGCGCTACCCTGACCGTTTCTTCTGCTTCGGCATGCCAGAGACGCGCCAGCTGGGATTCCTCGCGCAGGCCGAAATGCTGATTGCGCAGGGCTTCCGCGGTCTGAAGATTCCTGCTGCCCGTCTGCCTCAGCAATTCCTCAACGACGAGATGCTGCAGATGTTCCGCATGATGTCGCAGCGCGGCATCATCTTAGGCATCGAACTGGCCGACGGCGACGCTCAGGTTGGTCAGATGGAAGAGGTCATTCAGGAGTATCCCCAGCTGAAGATTGCCATCGGCCATTTCGGCATGGTGACACGTCCTGGCTGGATGTCGCAGATACGTCTGGCACGTCATGAGAATGTCTATGTTGAGAGCGGTGGCATCACGTGGCTCTTCAACGATGAGTTCTACCCGTTCCCCTCTGCCGTCCGTGCTATCCGCGAGGCTGCTGATGCCGTGGGTATGCAGAAGCTGATGTGGGGTTCGGACTATCCGCGCACCATTACCGCCATCACGTACAAGATGTCGTACGACTTCGTGACAAAGAGCCAGGAACTGACTGACGACGAGAAGCAGATGTTCCTTTGCGACAACGCCCGCCGTTTCTTCGGCTTCGGCGAACTGAAAGAATTACCGTATATAAAGAATATGAGCGAATGAAAGCATTACAGATTACAGAACCTTCCGTGATGAAGGTTGTAGACATTGAGAACCCCCAATACGGAGCAGACGAGGTGCTGCTCAAGATACACTACGTCGGCTTCTGTGGCAGCGACCTCAACACCTATCGCGGTCTGAACCCAATGGTGAAGATGCCCGTCATACCTGGCCACGAAATCGGCGCCACCATCGCCGCTGTCGGCGCCACTGCTCCCACGCATTTACGCGTAGGTATGCCCGTTACCGTCAATCCTTACACCAACTGCGGCCACTGTCCGTCGTGCAAGAACCGCCGCTATAACGCCTGCCAGCATAACGAGACCTTAGGCGTTCAGCGTGACGGTGCCATGCGAGAGTACATTGCCGTCCCCTGGCAGAAGGTCATTCCCATCGGCTCTATCACCGTCGAGCATGCCGCCCTCATCGAACCGATGTCCGTCGGTTTCCACGCCGTCAGCCGTGCACAGGTTGTCGATACCGATACCGTCATGGTCATTGGCTGTGGCATGGTGGGTGTTGGTGCTGTGGTACGTGCCATTATGCGTGGTGCTAAGGTCATTGCTTGCGATATGGATGATGAAAAGCTCGCCATTGTTCGCGGCCTGGGTGCTGAGTACACCATCAACTCTGCAAAGGAGGACGTCCACGAACGTCTGCAGGAAATCACCAATGGTGCTGGTCCAGACGTCGTCATTGAGGCCGTCGGAGCTCCCGTCACCTATCAGATGGCTGTCAACGAGGTAGCCTTCACCGGTCGTGTCGTCTGCATCGGCTATGCCAAGCAGGACGTGCAGTTCACCACGAAGCTCTTCGTACAGAAAGAGCTGGACATCCGCGGTTCGCGCAATGCCCAGCCCGAAGACTTCGAAGGCGTCATCCGCTATCTGGAGCGTAACAATCCGCCTTATGACATCCTCATCTCCAACGAGGTCACACCCGAGCATGCTGAGGAAGCCATGCAGCAGTGGATGCAGGCGCCTGCCAAGGTCTTCCGCATACTCGTCAAATTCTCAGACTAAGTATGACGGAATCCCAGACGGCCAAACCATCATAACCTGATTGGCACAACGAGTTTAAACGTTATGTTACGCCCCATGTTGTAGACGCCGCGACGACCAGTGATAACGTTTTCGTCAGCATACTTCAGTCGGCTCAGGTGGTTTTGGTAAGCCTTATTCAGAAGATTGTCGGCAGTCATGTAGACTTCGGCAATCTTCTTTCCTTTTATCTGCACATCAGTACCGGCTGAGAGGCTAAGCAAGGCGTAGCCAGGCGTTTTCGTTTCTGTATCGTCGGCACGGTAGATGTGAGTCTGCTTCAGATAGCAGTCAAGACCAGCAGCAATGTAGAGGTTGTTAAGTGCAATTCCACTTTTTGGATGAGTATGGCGGTACTCATGCATGGCGTGTGGACTAACCGTACTATGCGCATGGTGAAAAAGCTCCCACTTCAGTTCCGACGACCAGTGTGGAGCAGGCGTGAAAGGAAGGTACTTCGAACATTGACCATTGTCCATTGACCATTGACCATTAAGCAGCTGGGCATCGACATACGAGAAGGTATTAGAAAAATGAACAGAGTGAACAGGGTGGAAATCTACGCCGACCTCGAAGCCCAGCAGACGGGCATCGCCTTGAGTATAAGCGTAAGTAAGATAGCCTTCCTCTATTTCCTCTGCCACACGATGGGTGAAGATGTAGTTGTCGATGCGGTTGGCAAAAAGAGCCAATTGTGCAGAGACATAGCGCGAGGTAAAGTCGAGTCCGAGGTCGGCCTGCAGACTGTATTCTGCTTTGAGTCGCTGGTCGCCAATCTCGTAGCGGATAGAACCCTCGTGAACACCGTTCGAGGCCAATTCACTCATATTGGGTGTGCGGAAGCCTCTGGCAAGGTTCACACGCAGGTTGAAGTGGTCGTTGATGTTGCATACAACACCGATGCTGCCCGTCAGTCCGTTGAAGTGACGCGAAAAATCCGTGAAGCGCTGTTCACCATCCTCCATCAATTCATAGCCATGCAGTCGTCGGTGGTCATAGCGCAGGCCTCCATTGAGTGTCCATCGTTCTCCGAGAGCCTTTGTGGCTGTAGCATAGAGGCCGAAGTCGAAGAGCCGGTAGTCAGGGATTAAGTATTCCTCTCCCTCGTTGCCAGACTTCTGATACATGCCACCGATGCCTGTAGATAGCTTCCAGCCATTCCACTCGTTGGTGATATAACGCAGATCGTAGGTCAAGGTGTGCAGTTTGAAAAACAGCTCGTAATCATCAGCACTCTCTTCAAACTCCTGACGCCGATTCTGCTGATAGCCGATGATGGCCTTGAGGTAGCCCGACGCAAGATTCAACGAGTTGTCCCATACCAGTTTGTAGTGCTTCACCTGCTGGAAGGGCAGCGACTTTCCGTAACCATGATCCGTAAACCCCTCACCATGAACCAGCTCACCCGTTTCTGGGTCACGCTCTCCTTCAATGATGCTTGGTGTCAGGTGATAAGCCGTCCACGTAAGCCGCGAGTGACCCCATGCCTTATTCATGCCCAGCATCAGGCGCCCAGCACGTTCACGGAATTGCGATCCAGGCACATAGCCGTCATACTTGTTCTTATAGGCATGCGCCATCTTGTCGCTAAAGCGGGCATCCCACACGAAACCTTTTTGATTGCCAGCCATCTGTAACGAGTAGTGAAAAAGGCCGTTATTGGTCTGATATTCCGTGCTGACATTAGCTTTCATCTCACCCTCGGCCATTGTTGGCTGCGGATGCAGGATGACCACACCCGCCATTGCATCCGACCCATACATCAACGAGGCTGGACCTTTCAGAATCTCAACGCTGTTCACACTACCGCCATCGACCTCCACGCCGTGTTCGTCGCCCCATTGCTGGCCTTCCTGTCTGACGCCCTCGCTCATCACCACCACGCGGTTGTAGCCCAGTCCGCGAATGATGGGTTTTGAAATGCTGCCGCCCGTAGTCAGCTGGCTGACACCAGGCTGGCGGGCTATCGCATCAATGATATTGGTAGAAGCCGTAGCCCTCAGCATCTGGGGCGTAACGATGCTCACAGGAGCCGTTGCATGTTTCAGCTTTATGTCGCCTGTCACGCCCGTCACCGTTAGTTCGTTCAGTTGCAGATGGCGAAAAAAAACGTCCGTCGAGTCCTCTGCATGATGATGTTCAGTTGTTTGCGCTGCCACTGCCGTGCAAATACACAGCAAAGGCAGAATGGTATATCTTGTTTTCATTCTATGATTGATAAATGGTATATATGATAATTCGTGTAAAAAAACTTCTTCAGGAATCAGACAGACGGAGGACCGCGCTTGAAGGAGGTGCCACAGCAGACAGCATGACAGTTGCACAAAGGCTGGGCATGATATTTCTTACATACATGAATATATACCGTGACAGCCACCATAACGGCTGTCAGCATAGGCAGCGTGAGGAACTGACACAGCACGCAGTCGTGCGTCCATGTTGCCGTGGCCGTTACGTGACCGTGGCAATGATGATGCACGCAGTCGCTACATTCAGTGTCAATTATCTGTGAATCTTCGTGGATATGAAGCGACGACAGCACCAGCATTGGCAGAAATACTGCCAACAAAACAAATGCCGATATTTGTCTCCTCGTTGCTTTCACGGCTGCAAAATTACGAATAAGCAAATGAAAAGCGACCTTATTTCCTTCATAAATAACTTTTTTTATTAGTTCTTGAGCCCACAAAAAGCAGGCTCTGTTAATTATTGTTCACAAATCGACACATTCTCGATATTATTGATTATATTTGCAAACGAAAAAATAGAAATATGGTCAAATTACTTTTCCTATTTATCAGCCTACTAATGGTGCAGGACGTGCGTGCCGAAGAGCCAGCAAAATCGGCTGAAGCACAAAAACTGATAACGCTGCTAAAAGAAATTCATGGTCAGAAGACACTGTCGGGAACAATGGCCTGTGTGAACTGGAACATCAGCGAAGCACTGTGGGTGCATAAGCATACGGGCAAGTGGCCTGCCATTGCCGCTTTCGACTTCATCCACCTGCCCTGGTCATCAACCGGCGGATGGATAGACTACGACGACATCAGCGTGGTAAAAGACTGGGCCAATGAGGGTGGTATAGTCAGCATCTGCTGGCATTGGAATGTACCAGCCCGCAGTGGCAAGAGCGGCAAATACGCCTTCTATTGGGGTACAGATGCTGGCAAGGAGGACGAGCAGACCACTTTCGACGTAAAGAAAATTTTTGAACCCACATCCAATGAATATCAGATCATGATGCAGGACATCGACCGCGTAGCCGGTATTCTGCTGAAAATCAAGGAAGCAGGCATCCCCGTGCTATGGCGCCCGTTGCATGAGGCAGGCGGCATGTGGTTCTGGTGGGGACGCGATCCAGACGGCTGCAATGAGTTGTGGCGTAAGATGTATGACCGTTTCCAGGAGCTGGGCGTCGATAATCTCATCTGGGTATGGACGCAGAGTTCATCGTGGAACAAACCATATAGCGACGGCTATCGATGGTATCCTGGCGACGCCTATGTCGATATTGTGAGCATGGACATCTATAATGAACCAAATGCCAACACCATTCGCACCAAGTGCTATGACTTCCTAAGAGAGTATTCACCCACAAAACTCACGGCACTTACCGAATGTGGCAGTGTGGCTACGATGGGGCAACAGTGGACTGCAGGAGCCAAGTGGCTATACTTCATGCCTTGGTATGACTACGCTGTCAGCAACAATATCAATGCCAGTGCTTTCAACCAAACATCCCACTGCAATGCCAATATCGCCTGGTGGAACGAGGCCTTCAGCCACGAATATGTACTCACACGCGATGATGTAAAAGAGCTGATGACCAGCGATATCTCAACACCCACATTTACGCCAAAATCCGTTGGAGATAAAGGCATCTTCACGCTTGATGGTCGACAGGTAGAGAATCCCTGGCGTGGCATTTACATCAAAGACAGAAAGAAAATCATCATTCGCTAATAAGTAGGCATGAAATATCTGCCCAAAAGTTTGCCCCT
Source organism: Prevotella sp. (assembly GCA_016286995.1). GTDB lineage: Bacteria > Bacteroidota > Bacteroidia > Bacteroidales > Bacteroidaceae > Prevotella. Next base: position 14,713 of record JAEEVA010000017.1, on the reverse strand, counting down.
TAGGCGAATTTTAACTGCATTGACCTCTGTCACGACGCGGCCAAACATGCAAGCATGATGGCTTTTGCTGCTCCATCGGTTGTCACAACTCATCAAAAGAAGGCATGGATTTGGAGGCTCATGCATATCATTTTGATTCTTTTGTCGTATGATATAGTCATGCGTAGAGGCTGCAAGTGAGCAGCTACCACAACCCATTAAGTTAGAATTTAGAGCACCATGAGGCATATTTATCCAATCGGTTATTAGGGATTTACAATGTCATTTGGCTGCTTGTACTCAGCAAATTCACTGAATTTGGTTAGCAATTTCACTGAATTTGGTCAGTAAATTCAGTGAAATTGCAACACACTCATTGAAGAGTCACGCCATTGGTGGCTATGTCTTTCTTTTATATAAAGATGAAGGAGATGGCTAATAGAGATTGGAAAAAGCTCAAAATTATTTGGCTTTTCGCTCGTTTATTCGTAACTTTGCAACGCAGAACAATTTGAATATGATGAGTGCATTTAGAATAGACGGCCAGCGTGCCGTGATTACAGGAGGAGGCAGCGGACTTGGTTTCGGCATTGCCAAAGTGTTTATTGAGGCAGGTGCTGAAGTAATCATTATAGGACGTAACGAGGAGAAATTGTGTACGGCCCAGCAGCAACTGGGTGAGCAGTGCTCGTATCGTGCCTTCGATGTCACACAGTTAGACAAGATTCCTGCCCTCGTTCAGGAAATTGGACCTGTAGACATCCTTGTGAACTGCGCTGGAACACACCTCAAGAAATGGGCGCTGGATGTCAGCGATGCCGAATTTCTCGATGTGATGAACGTCCACGTAACGAGTGTCTTTGCACTGAGCCGTGAGTTCGCACGGCTGATGGTCGAGCGTGGCAAGGGCTCTATTATCCTCATCAGTTCGATGGCTGCCCTCATGGGGTTGGAGCAAATAGTGGCTTATACCACCGCCAAGACAGCAGTCCTCGGCCTGCAGCGTAGTCTCGTGGCAGAACTTTCGCCCAAAGGTATCCGTATAAACACCATAGCACCTGGATGGATTGATACCCCCATGTTCCACAAGGCCACTGACACCGACCCTCAGCGCAAGGCTAATATTCTGCGCCGTATACCGATGAAGACCTTCGGAAAACCAGAGGATATCGGCTATGCCGCCCTCTATTTATCATCTCCTGCCGGCAGCTACGTGAACGGTGCCTTCCTCCCTGTCGATGCTGGAGCATCAGAAGCATTCTAACTATCTAAGTGACGAGTGCACAACGGAACCGACCCGCTGTACACTTTGCATGGGAAGCCACATCACGAAACGAGCACCGCCTGTGTAAGCGGTATCGAGAGTGACGTCGCCACCCATCTTTCGCGCTAACGAACGAGCGATGGGGAGTCCGATGCCCGTACCATCGTAGTATTCATCGAGTTGCACGAACTCGGCAAAGATATTCTCGGCTTGCTCAGGAGGCACACCGATGCCTGTATCCTCGACCACAAAGGCCACCTGTTCTCCAGTCACATTGACGTTCAGAACGACATGCGCCAGCTGGTTGTCGGGCTTCCGATTCTTGAACACCAACGGGTGGGTGAACTTGATGGCATTGTCGAGCAACAGCGACAGGACCTTGACCGCCGACCTCCGATGCGTGATAATCGACTGCCCCTCGGTTTCTGGCGACAGCTGCAGCAGGAATTCAAGGTGTTCAGCCTGGCGGATGCCGCTATCTTTGACGGCCTGTTGTGCCACATCAGCGGGAGTTACCAAATCCTTACACTCCAAGTCGCTATTGCTGTACACGACGCTCAGGTCAAGCATCTTGCCAATCAACTTGGTGATACGGTCGCTGCTCTCAACAATCTTGTGGCTGATGGTCTGTACTTCTTCGTGGTCTATGTCATAAGCGGAGTCGGCCAGCACCTGGGAAAATCCCGAAAGCACGTTGAGCGGCGTGCGCACCTCATGGGATATCTGCTGGATGAACTTGGTCTTCATGCGCGACGACTCTTCAGCACGCTCGTTGGCCAGCATCAGCTGGCGGTTGGTGGCGTTCAGCTTGCGGTAGGCCTTTCGGCGCTGCATGGTATAGATGATGAAGAAGAGGACGAAAATGACCAAGACGATAGCCACCGTTAACAGCCGCTGTTGCGACAGTTCGGCACGCTGCTCAGCAATCTGGCGTTCCTTGCCCTCAGTATCATAAAACGTGGTCAGCAGGTCGGAGTCAATCCTTCGCTGACGGACGTGAGCCGAATCGTAATACTGGGCCACCACCATAGCCACCCGGAGAGCAGAGTCACGGCGGCCGGCCAACAGGTTGGCACGGAACTTGGGTATCATAAAGAGGGCGAAATTCTCGAAATCAGCCTTGTAGCCTCCCTCTTTCAGGAAATGGTCCAACTGTTCGTAGTTGCGGGCAGCCTCGTCATAACGGTGTGTCAGCAACAGATATTCGCTGCTGGCAATGATGCTGCCTAACTGCTGGGCTGTCTTCGTCGACTGGTAGGCGCTGAAGGCGCGCTGGGCATCCTCGGTACGGCCCTGAGCCTGGGCCAGCACGGCTTTGCTGTAATTGATGTCAGCCTTCATCTCGTCGATGAACACGCTGTCGCGCTGAGGGTGTGCATCGGCTGCCGCAAAGAGTGAGTCCTGCACAGCCACATAGGGAACGGCCTCGGCATAGCGACCGGTTTGGATATAGGCCCTGACAATGGCATTCATGGTCTTCTGGCACTCGCGGTAATCCAGCGGGTCATGGCGTTTAGCCAGACGCGTGTGTACCCCATTCTGCGACTGTCGGAAACTCTTGGCAGCCAACTCGGACTGTCCCAAATAGAGCTGGCACTCGCCGATAATCTGAGCGATGTCATGATGGGCAGTAAACGAATCGTAGCCGATGGTCTTGAGCTTCCGGTCGGCAGCATTGGCCTCGCGCAGGGCACGATCGTAGCGTTTCATCTCGCATAGCACGCGCACATAATTATTATATGAATAGAGATAGGCCAGGAGGTCGGACTGAGTGGCAAGGTCCTTCACGTTGATGTGGCTTAGCTTAGAATAGAGCCGCAGCGAGGTGCGGTTCTGGCCCATCATGTTATAGGTTATCGTGCGATAGAAGATGGCCTTTGCCAATGACAGCTCGCCTGCCTGCTCGAAACTATCGATAACAGCCAGCAAGCGCGGATTGTCGCGCTCGTCACCAATGACCGACATAACAGAGTCGGCATGGTTGAAGCCTTCGGCATCGTTAAAGCCGACGCCATCGACAGTCAAATGCTGTTGACGGTTAGTGCAACTGGTCATTGCAATTAGGCCTAAAGCAATGCTTAATAGTAGGTTTTTATTAGTGTACTTCATAAAATAGTTCAGGCATGTCTAAAGTAATATTCCGACGGCAAAGATACGAATAAGTGAGCAAAGAACCAAAGGAAAACGCGTTTTTCTTTGGTCTTTCGAACGAAAGTATCTTCTCCAAAGGAGAAAGATACGAAATAATCCGCAACTCCCAAAGGAATTGCGGAAAAATGTTATTATGTTACTTTGTCTTACGAGTTATTAATAGAAATGTTAAATATATCGAAAAACGATAAAGTTTTATCGATTTTGTTTGGTGGATTAAAAAATAGTCCCTACTTTTGCATATCGATATTCGATAAACATATAAATGAAATCAATAAATAACGTCATTAAAACAATAAAATTATGGGTACAATCAATTTGTTTCGCAATGCAGCAAAGAATCCGCTCGTCACGATTCTCCTTGTAGTTATAACCATTGTAATGGCAGTTGTCATCTATGGCGACATTCAGGACATGCGCACCGCCACGACAGGCTACGAATATTGCGATGCTCTCTGCTATCTGTCTGAGAACATCAGCGTCTGTTATTTCATGGCCATCTATTTCATTATGGGTTACCTTACTTATATTAATAAGCAGTATTCCAAGTGGAGTATCTGGCTATTTTATGTGCTTGGAGTATCGGTATTCGTGAAATTCTTCATAGCAGGCCTTCTCTACAGCTATATCTACCATCATGTTGAAAGCGCGTACATGGACCATCTGCCCTCGTTAGCTAAGAGAGCCTTCTCTGGAGGCATCTATTGGTTTACCATCGTCTTCTTCCTCGTGCCCAAGTTCATCAAAGACACCATGAAACTGAAAGAAGAACAGGAATTAACGATATAATGTCTATGGGAAAAATTATTGTAAATCTCGATGTTGAGATGGCGAAGCGCAAAATGTCGCTGAGCGAACTGGCAGATCGCGTAGGTCTGACCCTCGCCAACCTCTCAATCCTAAAGACGGGCAAAGCCAAGGCTGTACGATTCACCACCCTCGAAGCCATCTGCCGCGAACTGGGTTGCCAACCTGGCGACATCCTCGAATATAGAGACGAATAAACAATAAGAGCTATTATGAAAACAAGAGATTGCATGATGAACTTGAATCTGACATCGACGATTTCTTTCGACCACATCGTGGACCGCGAATTGCGACGCGACGTGATTGGTCTGTGCCGCAAGACGGGCAAGCCCGTGCTAAAACTATCGACAAAGGACTATGTGGACAACGGCCTGAAGCACTACGTGGAGGAGTACGGCTCTGCAGGACTGGTGAACATTGCGGTGTTTAACATCCTGCAGCATACCATCACCGGATGGCCGGGAGGCAAGCCCGACGCTGACGACTCGACACGGCCGGAACGGGCACTGCCCTACCCCAAGCGCGTCATCGTGTTCTCGCCTCATCCAGACGACGACGTCATATCGATGGGGGGCACCATCCGTCGGCTGATGCAACAGCAGCACGACGTACACATAGCCTACGAGACGTCGGGAAATATTGCCGTGGCCGACGAGGAGGTGAGGCTTTATATGCATTTCATCCGTGCCTTCAATGAGCTATTTGCCAACGGCAGTGACGAAATCGTGAAGCACTACAGCAAGAGTGTGTTGGAATTCCTGAAGCGGAAGCAGGAGGGCGACTTGGACAATCGCGACGTGCTGGCTATCAAGGGGCTTATCCGTCGTGGCGAGGCGCGCAATGCCTGTGGGTACAACGGTATAAAGCAAGACCACATACACTTCCTGAATCTGCCGTTCTACGAGAGTGGCAAGATAGAGAAGCTGCCCCTGTCGGAGCGTGACGTAAGGATTATCGAGGAACTGCTGCAACAGATACAGCCGCACCAGATTTACGTGGCTGCCGACCTGGCAGACCCACATGGCACGCACCGCACGTGTACCGACGCCGTGCTGGCGGCCATCGACGAGGAGAAGAAGACGGGAGCGGAATGGCTCGCCGACTGCCGCGTTTGGATGTACCGCGGGGCATGGGCGGAATGGGAGATAGAGAATATCGAAATGTGCGTGCCGATGAGTCCTGAGGAGCTGCACGAGAAGCGTAACGCCATTCTGCGCCACCAGAGTCAGATGGAGGGTGCACCGTTCCTCGGCAACGACGACAGGCTGTTCTGGCAGCGCGCCGAAGACCGCAACCGCGCTACCGCGCAAGCGTATGACGACCTGGGACTGGCGTGCTACGAAGCCATGGAGGCCTTCGTGGAATATAAATTCTAAGCTGTCTTTATTGTTTTATTGTTTTCAAAGGCCACAGACACTGACCGTAGAGCTGATAGGCGTTAAGAAGGTGAAAGGGGAAATGGCTGCGGGCGTGGACACGGGTGTCGCGTACGCCACGGACAGTAAAGTGGTACTCGGACTGGTTGCCCTGATAGTCGCGAAGAATATAGGAAAGGCGATAGGGACGCTCCTGGTCGAAGTTGACGATGCCGCCAGAGAAGTCGGTATGCAGGATGGGCAGGCGCATGCCAGGTTCGCGGTACGACTTCATATACCAGATGCGGGTGCGTCGCCAGTGGTCGTAGTCGCCCCATTGGTTGACTTCGGGCTGGCAGCTGACGGGGATGCCGCTAACGTCAGATCGGAACACGCAGCGTCCGTCCACCAACAGGCGTGTTTCACGAACGCCGTAGTGGTTGTAGGTGGCCTCGCTGTAGTCGTCGGCCCACAGGGCAAAGCCTACCCTGCCCCATGCGGTAAAGTCACGCGACAGCGTCCACACGGTGTGCTGCTTCTTGGTATCGGGCTGTCCAAAGCCGACGGTCTGCTTGCTCATGCCCCCGTTGAACACACCCTCGCCAGCCTGCGGGATGGCCATGAAGGAGTGGGCTTGCGGCGCAACGGTGTCAGCAATGAACGGTGCCAGCTTCTCCATCGGGTCAACCATCACCCACGTCTCAGTATCGTGCAACTCTAGATGCAGGTGAGGCCCAGTGCTGTGACCGGTGTTGCCGCTGAGGGCAATCATATCACCGGCTTTCACGGGCAGTTTGCCTTCAGGAAATCGGAAATCGAGGGTATCGCGCCAGCCTGTACGTTCAAAAAGCTTTTCGTAGGGTTCGGCAAAGCGCTTCAGGTGACAGTAGACGCTGGTCAGTCCGTCAGGATGACTGACATAGACAGCGTTGCCGAAGCCATATTTGTTGACAGTCAGCCTCGACACATAGCCGTCGGCAATGGAGAATATCTGCTTGCCCTCCTGGTTGTCGGTCTTGATGTCTATTCCGCCATGAAAATGCCAGGGGCGTGGCTCGCCGAAGTTACCTGCCAGCACAATGTCGTAGTCGACAGGCGAGTGGTATTCCAAATTGAGATTTGAGAATTGAGAATTATGATTACCTTTACAAGCCGTGAATACAAACAGAATTATACTACATAGCACCAATAGTGCGCGCTCAGCAGTAATCATAATTTTCAATTCTCAATTATCAATTCTCAATTATCCTAGCATGCTTTAAATGACATGTCAAGTCCCTTCACTGAGTGGGTCAAAGCACCCACGGAAATGAAGTCGACGCCCTGCTCGGCATAGTCGCGGATGGTGTCGAACGTGATGCCGCCACTGGACTCGGTCTCATAGCGGTGGGCAATGATGTCGACGGCCTTCTTTGTGTCGGGCACAGAGAAGTTGTCAAGCATGATACGGTCGACACCGCCGTGGTCGAGTACCTGCTGCAACTCGTCGAACGAGCGCACCTCAATCTCAATCTTCAGGTCGAGACCCTTTTCCTCGAGGTACTTGTGGCAACGGTCGATAGCGTTGACAATACCGCCGGCAAAGTCGACATGGTTGTCCTTGAGCAGAATCATGTCGAAGAGTCCGATGCGGTGATTGCAGCCGCCGCCAATCTTCACAGCCTGCTTCTCGAGCATACGCATGCCTGGGGTGGTCTTGCGGGTATCCAGCACACGGGTGTTGGTGCCTTTCAGACGCTGCACGTAGCGGTCGGTCATGGTGGCAATGCCACTCATGCGTTGCATGATGTTCAGCATCAAACGCTCTGTCTGCAGCAGCGAGCGCACACGACCCGTGACAATCATGGCGATGTCGCCCTTCTTCACACGTGAGCCGTCACCCATCAACACCTCGACCTGCATGTCAGGATCGAAGCGGTGGAACACTTCCTTGGCAATCTCCACACCAGCCAAAATGCCGTCTTCTTTGATGAGCAGGTGCGACTTACCCATGGCATCCTCTGGAATGCAGCACAGGGTGGTATGGTCGCCGTCGCCGATGTCCTCGGCAAACGACAGGTCAATGAGCCTGTCAACCAGTTCCTCTACACTTAACATAAATGCAAAAGTTGATTGTTTTTATTGTTTTATTTTTTTATTCTTCCTCAGTTCTTCCTCTGGTCGCTGAACAGATAGACACCAATGCCGATGCGCAGACCGAAGTTGCTGTAGTCCTTGTGGTTCTTGAACGACTGCTCGTAGTAGAGCTCAGGCTCGATGGTCACCGTACGGCTCACGAAGAAGGCATAGCCCACCTGTATGCTGGGCATGAAGTCGTTGTAGCTGTCACCGTCAATTGTGACTTCCCTAGCCTGTAACGACACAGGATCTACATCATAAGTTGTATAGGACTGACCACCCATATACTTATAAGCCAATGAAGCACCAAGGTAGAGACCGTTCTGCACAATGTAGTAACGGCCACCGATGCCGCAAGAGAATGCAGCTGGTGTGTCCTTGGCCTTCTCGTACGAAAGCTGAGCAGTAGCCATAATGTTGTCCCAAAGCAGGTAACCCACCTTGCCCTGCACATTCACACGACCCTTCGTCAGACCACTGTAGCCGAGGTCGAAGCCCGAGAATGACGCTCCAATGTACTGTTTACCCTGTTCAAACTGTGCGTTGGCGGCTACTGACATCATCAGTGCCATCACGAATAAAGCAATTTTCTTCATAATCTTAATTTTTTAATTTTTTATTCTTTTATTTTTTTATTCTTTTATTTTTCTATTGTTTTATTGTATTCTTTTTTTAGCCAAGCGGCAAACCATAGCAACGATACAATGACAGCAGCGGCAGCGATAGTCCATATAGCCGTATCATCCAGCTTGAAGAGCTTCACGCAGAACAGATAGGACGTACAGACAGCCGTCATGAACAAAGCCGGTATAAGAGTGATAACAAATAGCTTTTTCTGCCGTACAAGATAGACCGTTATAGCCCATAACATAAAGACTGCCAGCGTCTGATTAGACCAGCCGAACCAGCCCCAGATGGTTTCAAAGCCCTTGGCATCGGACATCTGCCATGCTAACAATGCTATAGCACCGACAAACATAGGGATGCACACCGCCAAGCGGTTGCGGATGGGGCGCTGCTCCAAATGAATGAAGTCAGCGATAATCAGTCGGGCAGAACGGAATGCGGTATCGCCACTGGTGATGGGCGCTGCTACGACACCCAACAAAGCCAATATGCCGCCAACGATACCCAGCCACTCGTTACACATCTTGTTGACGATAGACGGTGCATCAGCTACAGCGGCAGCACCACCCGCAATCTGCTCGTAACCCGGCGTGGGCTGGTCGTAGAAGAAATACATAGCCACCGTAGCCCAAATGAGTGCTACCAAGCCCTCGGTAATCATCGCACCATAGAAAATGGGGCGTCCCATGTGCTCACTCTTCAGGCAACGCGCCATCAGAGGGCTTTGCGTGGCATGGAAACCGCTAATGGCACCACAGGCAATAGTGATGAACAAGGCGGGGAATATGCTTGCCGATGTCAACGGCTCCACAGGCAGTCCTTCCCAAATCTCTGGCAGGTCGGGCATCTTTATGAACAGCATCACCATCAGCGCTGCAGCCATAAAAAGCAGCGAGAAGGCGAAGAGCGGATAAATCTTACCGATAATCTTGTCGACAGGCAACATGGTAGCGATAATGTAATAGAAGAAAATGGCTACCGACCAGTAGACATACTCCATCTGCATCTGTCCCTGCTGAGCAGCCAAGGCATCGGCACCTGTCATATCGCCCAGAATCTTGGCAGGGCTATAGACGAATACCACACCCACCATCACCAACAGGAATACTGAGAATATCAGCATCACGCGACGAGTCGTATCTCCCAGATAGCTACCGACTATCTCGGGCTGGTTGGCTCCTCCATGGCGCATGGACAGCATACCACTGAAGTAGTCGTGTACGGCTCCGGCAAAGATGCAGCCGAAGACAATCCACAGATAGGCGGCAGGTCCGAACTTGGCACCCATAATGGCACCGAAGATGGGACCCGTACCAGCGATGTTGAGGAACTGAATCATGAAAACCTTCCAATTGGGAAGTACCACAAAGTCTAATCCGTCAGCCTTGGCAACGGCAGGCGTCTCGCGGTCGTCAGGACCAAAGAGTCGCTCAACGAAGCGGCCATACAGGAAATAACCCAGAATCAGAGCCACCAGGCTCACAGTAAATGAAATCATTTTTTTTGATGTTTTTATAAATTCTTCTGCAAAGGTACGAAATAATTTTCAATTACCAATTCTCAATTATCATTTTTTTTGTACCTTTGTAGCCGAAATGAAACGACTGACATTATTATATATATATCTGCTTTGCAGCATCACCCTGATGACTGCCCAACCCAAGTATGAAGTCAGAGCCGTTTGGCTCACCACCATCGGCGGCATTGACTGGCCACGCACCTACGCCCACGACGGCATGGGCATCGGCGAACAGAAACGACAACTCACCGATATGCTCGACCGGCTGAAGGAGGCTGGCGTCAATACGGTACTGTTGCAGACTCGCGTCCGTGCCACTACCATCTACCCCTCCGACCGTGAACCGTGGGACGGCTGTCTGTCTGGCAAGCCAGGACGATCGCCAGGCTACGACGCTCTGCAGTTTGCCATCGACGAGTGCCACCGCCGCGGCATGGAACTGCACGCCTGGGTAGTCACCATTCCTATCGGCAAATGGAACACCTACGGCTGCCAGCAGCTGCGTAAGCGTTACCCGTCGCTCGTCAAGAAAATTGGCGAAGAAGGCTACATGAACCCTGAACTGCAGGGTACCGCCGACTATCTGGCAGACATCTGTGCCGACATCACACGCCGCTACGACGTGGACGGCATCCACCTCGACTACATTCGCTATCCTGAGACATGGCGTGGAACAAAGTCGGCCAGCAACATCACCCGTATCGTCAGAGCCATCAATCAGAAGGTAAAGCTTTACAAGCCGTGGGTAAAGTTAAGTTGCTCGCCCATAGGTAAATATGACGACCTCGCGCGCTACTCTTCGCGTGGGTGGAATGCCCGCCGACAAGTGGCGCAGGATGCCCAGGGATGGCTGCGCGACGGACTCATGGACCAGCTCTATCCCATGATGTATTTCCAGGGCAACAACTTCTATCCCTTTGCCATCGACTGGCAGGAATATGACTACGGACGCACCGTCGTCTCAGGTCTTGGCGTCTACATGCTGCACCCCAAGGAGCGCAACTGGCCCCTGACAGAAATCCAGCGACAGCTCAACGTCACCCGTCAGATAGGCATGGGACACTGCTACTTCCGTGCCAAGTTCCTGTTGGACGACGTGAAAGGTGTGTACCGCTGCGTGAAGGGCTTCGACCGCCATCCGGCACTCATTCCTCCCATGACGTGGGAACGGCATACGACTCCCGTTTCACCAGCTTCGCTGAGTGTGACACGTACCTCGCAGGGCGACATGCTGTCGTGGGACGGTGCCATAGACCGCAGCGACGGTCCTTATCTATTATATAATGTCTACGCCTCGACGTCGGCACCTGTCGACATCAGCAATCCTGCCAATCTTGTGGCTACGCGTCACCTGTGGCAGCAGTTGTCAGTACGCCGCAAAAGTGGCAAGGCGCCGCTCTACTATGCCGTCACGGCTCTTGACCGCTATGGCAACGAGAGCGCTGCCCGTCAGGAGGTTGACTACAGCGACGGATCACTAAACTCTTCACTCTTATCACTTCAATCTTCACTCTTATCACACAACGGCAAGACGCTGGCGTTAAACACCAACAAAATCCTTGACGCAGAGTTTCTGGTTGTGCAGACTATGCAGGGCAACATCGTCCATACCTGCCAAAACAAAGGGCAGGTAGACTTGCGTCCCCTGCCCAATGGTATGTATGAGTTACGCTCGCTGAACCGCAAAGGCATTACCCATCGCCTCGGCTATTTCATCATCAAGAGGTAACCCTTCATCTCAGACCTCAGCCCTCAAACCTCAGACCTTAGACCACCTACTTCTTATACTTCTCCGCCTGACTACGAATCAGTTCTTCGTCGTCGAAGTAATTGATTTGCATGGCCTGACGAACCTCGCTCATGGTCTGAGCAGCCGTCTCATGGGCCTTCTCAGTACCCTTCTTCAGGATGTTATAGATCTCAGGAATATCCTGTTCGAACTCATGACGACGCTGGCGCATAGGCTCTAAGAACTCGTTCAGAATCTGGTTCAGGAACTTCTTGCACTTCATGTCACCCAGACCACCACGACGGTAATGGTCCTTCAACTCGTCCAGATTCTGGTACTCAGGCCAATACTGGGCAAAATGCTCAGGCTTTGAGAAAGCATCGAGATAGGTGAACACGGCATTACCCTCCACATGGCCAGGGTCGTTCAGGTTGATGTGCTCAGGATCGGTATACATCGAGCGTACCTTCTGCCAAACGGTGTCGGCATCGTCGCTCAGATAGATACAATTGCCCAAAGACTTTGACATCTTCTCCTTACCATCAGTACCAGGCAGGCGACGGGCAGTGGCATTCTCAGGCAACATGATATTCGGTTCAACCAACACAGGGGCATAAATCTGATTGAAACGGCGCACCAGTTCACGGGTTACCTCCAGCATGGGTTCCTGATCTTCGCCAGCAGGCACCGTAGTAGCCTTGAACAGCGTGATGTCGGCAGCCTGCGACACAGGATAGCAAAAGAAACCCAAGGGAATGCTCTCTCCCTCGAAACCACGCATCTTCACCTCAGTCTTCACTGTCGGATTGCGCTGGACGCGACTCACACTAACAAGGTTCATCAGATAGGTTGTCAACTCTGCCAGTTCCGTAATCTGACTCTGGATGAACAGCGTACACTTCTCAGGGTCCAGTCCTGCGGCCAGATAGTCAAGAGCCACCTCAATAATGTTCTGACGAATCTTTTCTGGATTGTCGGCATTATCCGTCAGGGCCTGTACGTCGGCCATAAATACAAACATCTTATCATAGTCACCGGCATTCTGTAATTCCACACGGCGGCGCAGCGAACCCACATAGTGTCCCAGATGCAACTTGCCAGTAGGACGGTCGCCAGTCAGTATAATCTTTCCCATTTTTCAGTTGTTTTAATTCATTTTGGCCGCGAAGGTACGAAATAAATTAAAAAATAAAAATTAGAAATTAGAAATTATGATATGATTGGGGGCGAAAACATCGATATTTAACACAATTTAATCATTTAATGGCATGGAAATCATAATTTCTAATTTCTAATTCCTAATTTTTAATTAAAAATGATTACCTTTGCAACCCAAAACATAAAAGAACGATATGGAATATATGTCACAGGAGGGCTACGACAAACTCGTAGCCGAACTACGTCAGCTTGAAAGTGTAGAGCTGCCACAGGTGAGAGAGGCCATCGCTGAGGCTCGCGACAAGGGGGACCTCAGCGAAAACTTTGAATATCATGCCGCTAAACGAGAACAGTCACGACTGCTTGGCAGAATACGTTTCAAGCAACGGGTGCTGGAACATGCCCGCGTCATAGACACAAAGGTGCTTGCCAGCGACAGCGTAGGACTGCTGAGCAAGGTGGGCATGACGAATGTGGGTAACAACAACCACATGACCTATACCATCGTCAGTCCACATGAGGCAAATATCCGAGAGGGGAAAATATCAATCAAGTCGCCCATCGCCCAGGCTTTGCTGAACAAGAAGGTAGGCGACTTGGTGGAAGTGCGCGTGCCAGTAGGCTTGGTGACACTCAGGATTGACAGTATCGAACTATAGATAAATAGATATAAGAAATGGGGACTGTTAAGCCCCCATTTCTTTGTCGTATATGTTCTTTACTGTATTCCTTCTTCGCGAAGTTTCTGCTGCCACTTCCAGGCAGACTTCAAAGTATCTTCAAGCGACGTCTCGGCCTTCCAACCCAGCACCTTGTTGGCTTTGTCAGGATTGGCCCACACCTGCTCGATATCACCGGCACGACGGGGAGCATAGGTCCAGTTGAGCTTGACACCCGTAGCCTTCTCGAAGGCATCGACAATCTCTTTGGTAGAACAGCCCTTGCCCGTTCCAACGTTAAACACCTCCAGCTGCTCAGAATCCGTATCGAGCACGCGCGTCATAGCCTTCACATGGGCCTTGGCAAGATCTACGACATAGATATAGTCGCGGATACAAGTGCCGTCAGGGGTATTATAGTCGTTACCAAAGACCTTCAGCTGTTCACGAATGCCGATGGCCGTCTGGGTAACAAAGGGAATCAGGTTCATAGGCACACCGTTAGGCAGCTCACCGATGATGGCTGTGGGGTGTGAACCAATGGGGTTGAAGTAGCGCAGGAGAATAGCCTTGATGGGCGCTCCGCTGTTGATGGTGTCGCGGATAATCTCCTCGTTAATCTGCTTCGTATTGCCGTAAGGACTCTCAGCGGGTTTGACGGGAGCATCTTCAGTAACAGGCAGATTCTCAGGATCGGGCTGACCATAAACAGTACACGAACTGCTGAAGATGATGCCCTTGACATTGTACTTCGGCATCAGCTCGAGCAGGTTCACCAGCGAAACAATATTATTGCGATAGTATTTCAGAGGCTTCTCCACACTCTCGCCGACAGCCTTCGAGGCAGCAAAATGGATAATACCCTCAATGTCAGGATACTTCTGGAAGATACGCTCCATAGCCTCGAAATCGCAACAGTCAGCCTTTTCAAAAGCAGGACGTATGCCCGTAATCTTCTCAATGCCGTCAACAACCTGTGCATTAGAGTTCGAGAGATTGTCGACGATAACGACGTTGTAGCCTGCATTCTGCAGTTCTACGGTGGTATGGCTACCGATGAAGCCTGTACCACCAGTAACAAGAATTGTCTGTTTCATTATTATTCTTATTTAATTGTTTCGTCATTCGGTTATTGAAAAAGCTCACTGAACCGTCCTGATTCAATGAGCTTCCTATGTCTTAGCGGTGCGTACGAGACTCGAACTCGTGACCTCCTGCGTGACAGGCAGGCATTCTAACCTACTGAACTAACGCACCAAAATCATTTTTTGCTGCTGGTGGTTGGCGGTGCGTACGAGACTCGAACTCGTGACCTCCTGCGTGACAGGCAGGCATTCTAACCTACTG
>JAEEVA010000071.1 GCA_016286995.1 Prevotella sp. | reverse complement strand
TCATCGAGCGCCTTTGCATCCCCGATCGTGTTTGTGAGTTCCGCATCACGTGGGTTGACGACCAGGGTAAGGTTCAGACCAACATGGGTTACCGTATCCAGCACAACAACGCCATTGGCCCGTACAAAGGCGGTCTGCGTTACCACAAGAGTGTGAACCTGGGTATCCTGAAGTTCCTTGCTTTCGAGCAGACTTTCAAGAACTCGCTGACAACCCTGCCTATGGGTGGTGCAAAGGGTGGTTCAGACTTCTCACCCCGTGGCAAGAGCGATGCTGAGGTGATGCGCTTCTGCCAGGCATTCATGAATGAACTCTATCGCGTGATTGGTCCGGACGAGGACGTTCCCGCTGGTGATATCGGTGTTGGCGGCCGTGAGGTTGGTTACCTCTTCGGACAGTATAAGAAGCTGACCCATCAGTTCCAGGGCGTGCTGACAGGTAAGGGCCTGAGCTTCGGCGGTTCGCTTATCCGTCCTGAGGCTACCGGTTACGGTTGCGTTTACTTCCTGACTTCTATGCTCGCTACCCGCGGCATCGAGCTGAAGGGTAAGAAGGTGCTGATCTCAGGTTCTGGTAACGTGGCTCAGTATGCTACAGAGAAGTGCCTGCAGTTGGGTGCTATCCCCTTGACTCTCTCTGACTCAGACGGTTACATCTACGATCCAGACGGTATTACATTCGAGAAACTCGAATATGTGAAGGAACTGAAGAATGTTGAGCGCGGCCGTATCAAGGAGTATGCTGAGGAATATCCCAATGCCGTTTACCACGCTGGCGAGCGTCCCTGGCATGAGAAGGCCGACATCGCCCTGCCTTGCGCTACCCAGAACGAGATCAACGGTGAGCAGGCTCAGGCTCTGATTGACAACGGTGTGATTGCTGTTGCTGAGGGTGCCAACATGCCTTCGCTGCCTGAGGCTATCAAGATCTTCCAGGATGCCAAGATTCTCTATGCTCCTGGTAAGGCTTCCAACGCTGGTGGTGTATCAGTTTCTGGTCTTGAGATGTCGCAGAACTCTGAGCGTCTGAGCTGGACTGCTAAGGAGGTTGACGACTACCTGAAGCGCATCATGAACGACATTCACGAGAACTGCGTGAAGTACGGTACTCAGGCTGATGGTTACATCAACTACGTGAAGGGTGCTAACGTTGCCGGCTTCATGAAGGTTGCCAATGCCATGATGGCTCAAGGCATTGTGTAAGCTCGACGAAGTCAAGGTTACATAATGATGGCTCAAGGCATTGTGTAAGCTTGTCACATAATGATGGCAACATCGTATAAGCAGCACAAAATCTTTAATTTATAACAGTTGGTGCGATTTTCTTCTGAGAGTCGCACCTTTCTTATTTTTTTTTTGTACTTTTGCAGGCAGAATTCAAAAATACAATAAGATTATGCTTACACTAAAACTCATTACCGAGGAGACCGACCGCGTGATTCGCGGATTGGAGAAGAAACATTTCAAAGGTGCCCGCGAGGCAATCGACGAGGTGCTGGCCGTCGACAAACGCCGTCGTGAGGCCCAGCAGCAGTTGGACAAGAACCTGTCTGAGGCCAAGAAAATGGCAGCCCAGATAGGCGGTCTAATGAAAGAAGGCAAGCGCGATGAGGCAGAAGCCATCAAGGCCGAAGTGGCACAAATGAAGGAAACCAACAAGCAACTGGAAGAAACCATGAACCAGTCGCAAGAGGAGATGACTCGTCTGCTGTGTCAGATTCCCAACATCCCCTACGACGAGGTGCCCGAGGGTGCTGCCGCAGAGGACAACCACGTGGTGAAATCGAACCTGAAGGAGTGTACGGAGACAGATACCGTTGGAAATTGGGACGTCAACCCGTCGTTGGGTTTGGCCAATCCCCTGCCCCACTGGGAACTGGCTAAGAAATACAACCTCATCGACTTCGACTTGGGCGTGAAGATTACTGGTGCCGGATTCCCCGTCTATATCGGCAAGGGAGCCCGTCTGCAGCGTGCACTCATCAACTTCTTCCTCGACGAGGCCCGCAAGAGCGGCTACACAGAAATCATGCCGCCAACGGTAGTCAACGCAGCCTCAGGCTATGGCACTGGCCAGTTGCCCGACAAGGAGGGTCAGATGTACCATTGCGAGGTGGACGACTTCTATCTGATTCCTACTGCTGAAGTGCCCGTAACCAACATCTACCGCGATGTCATCCTTGACGAGGCACAGCTGCCCATCAAGAATTGCGCCTATACGGAGTGTTTCCGCCGTGAAGCAGGCTCGTACGGCAAGGACGTTCGCGGTCTGAACCGTCTGCACGAATTCTCGAAGATTGAGATTGTGCGCATCGACAAACCTGAGCACTCGAAGGAGAGCCATAAGGAAATGCTGGAGCACGTAGAGGGACTGCTGAAGAAGTTAGAACTTCCCTACCGTATCCTGCTGTTATGCGGTGGAGACCAGAGCTTTACAAGTTCTATATGCTACGATTTCGAAGTCTATTCAGAGGCTCAGGGCCGCTGGCTCGAGGTCTCGTCGGTCAGCAACTTCGACACCTATCAGGCCAATCGTCTGAAGTGTCGCTACCGTCGTGCTGACAACAAGAAGACTGAGCTCTGCCACACGTTAAACGGTTCGGCTTTGGCTTTGCCGCGTATCGTTGCCGCCCTGTTAGAGAACAACCAGACAGAGAATGGCATTAAGATTCCTGCTGCCCTCGTTCCCTATTGCGGCTTCGACATCATCGATAACGAGAACTAAACCAAATAACTATTATGAATAAAATCATCAAGAAAGAGCAGTTCTCTGAGAAGGTTTTCCTTTTCGAGATGGAAGCTCCACTGATTGCCAAGAGCCGCAAGGCAGGCAACTTCGTCATCGTACGTGTCGACAAGAAGGGTGAGCGCATGCCGCTGACCATTGCTGGTGCCGACATCGAACGTGGCACCATCACACTGGTTGTCCAGATGGTGGGTCTCTCCTCAAAGAAACTCTGTGCCCTCAACGTGGGTGACTATGTCGCCGACATCGTGGGTCCGTTGGGCAATCCCACCCGCATTGAGAAATACGGCACTGTGGTATGTGCTGGTGGTGGTTTGGGCGTAGCTCCCATGCTCCCCATCATCCAGGCACTGAAAGCTGCCGGCAACCGCGTGCTCAGCGTTATGGCTGGCCGTTCTAAGGACCTTATTATATTAGAAGACAAGGTGCGCGAGAGTTCCGACGAGGTCATCATCATGACTGACGACGGCTCTTACGGTGAGAAAGGTGTGGTGACCGTGGGTATGGAGAAATTCTTCGAACAGGAGCACGTTGACAAGGTATTCGCCATCGGTCCTCCCATCATGATGAAGTTCTCGAACCTCACGGCTCAGAAGCACAATATTCCCTGCGAAGTATCGCTGAACACCATCATGGTGGATGGTACGGGTATGTGCGGAGCCTGCCGACTGACCATTGGCGGCAAGACGAAGTTCGTCTGCATCGACGGTCCTGAGTTCGACGGTGCCTTGGTCGACTGGGACGAGATGTTCAAGCGCATGGGCACCTTCAAGCGTGCTGAGCAAGAAGAGCTGGAGCACTACGAGGAGCACCTCGTCGGCAAAGACAGTGTACTCGACGGTTCTACCGCCGAGAATAGCACCAACGTCGTCATGGACAGCGACCCCACCAACGACCCCATCGAGGTGCTGACCGACCGCAACGCTGCTTGGCGCGAAGAGCTTAGAAAGAGCATGAAACCCAAAGAGCGCACGGCTATCGAGCGCGTCGTCATGCCTGAACTCGACCCTGTCTATCGTGCAACCACTCGTACGGAGGAGGTCAACATCGGCCTGACCAAGGAGATGGCTATGACTGAGGCCAAGCGCTGTCTCGACTGCGCCAAGCCCAGCTGCGTAGAGGGCTGTCCCGTCAATATCAATATTCCCTCGTTCGTCAAGAACATTGAGCGCGGTCAGTTTCTGGCTGCTGCCAAGGTGCTGAAGAATACCTCTGCCCTACCCGCTGTCTGCGGTCGTGTCTGTCCGCAGGAGAAGCAGTGTGAGAGCAAGTGTATCCACCTGAAGATGAATGAGCCCGCTGTGGCCATCGGCTATCTGGAGCG
>JAEEVA010000016.1 GCA_016286995.1 Prevotella sp. | reverse complement strand
GAACGTGTGGTCAGCGGTTCCCCCGCTAACATTGAGGTCATATCGCTTCCTGGCATCTCTGCCTTTCAGAAAGCAGCTTCACTCTTGGGTGCTCCCATTGGTCACGATATGTGTATCATCTCTTTGTCGGACCTGATGACACCTTGGGCTGTCATAGAACGACGCATCAAGGCAGCTGCCGTAGGCGATTTCGTCACAGCCGTCTATAATCCCAAGTCGCACGGCCGCTATTGGCAATTATATCGATTACAGGAACTCTTCCTTCAGGAACGTGCTGCCAACACCCCTGTAGGCTATGTACGCCAGGCTGGTCGCGAGGAGCAAGAGGTGAAGATAACCACCCTTGGTGACTTCGACCCTGAAGACGTGGATATGTTTACTGTCATTCTCATTGGCAACTCTCAGTCATATGTAGTTGAAGGAAAGATGATTACGCCACGCGGCTACTATCGTGAAGAAAAGCAGGAAAGCGTGAAACCCGGTCAGTCTATTATGATGGAAAGTTTCCGCACGATACGCTCCGAGATGCAGCACCCCGATGTGCCGACGTGGCGTCTATGGCCCTTGTTGTACGCCATTCATACAACGGTTGACTTTGGTATGGAAGAGTGTCTCTGGATGGACGATCGTGCTACAGAGATACTATACGGAAAAGTGGTTGACGGCAGCATGAAACATATTGTCACCGACGTCACAATGGCTGCCAGCGGTATCCGTAAGGGAGCTTTGGAACGACTGGGCATCGAGGTGCATTGCTACATCAACGACCCACGTTCCAAACAGATAGCCGACGAGAAAGGCATCACCCGCAGTCAGGCTTGTATGCAACTGGCGGCAGAGGAATATCCCGAGGCGTTCTATGTGGTGGGCAACGCCCCAACGGCGCTCTTCGAGATTTGCGACTTGGTGCGTAAAGGCAAAATGCAGCCTGTGGGTATTATTGCCGCTCCAGTCGGCTTTGTACATGTTTGCGAAAGTAAACATGCCGTCAAGACGTTGAAGCAGATTCCCAAGATCATCGTTGAGGGCAGAAAAGGTGGCAGC
Organism: Prevotella sp.; assembly: GCA_016286995.1. Classification (GTDB taxonomy): domain Bacteria; phylum Bacteroidota; class Bacteroidia; order Bacteroidales; family Bacteroidaceae; genus Prevotella. Next base: position 60,761 of record JAEEVA010000016.1, on the reverse strand, counting down.
AATCTCGCAGCAACACTTTGTAATGCCATTCTGACCTTTGACGATGCAGCACAACTAAAACCTGGTCGCGACCTGTGATTAATTGACAATTGACAATTGAGAATTGAGAATTGAGAATTGATAATTATGATTAGATTCATTGTCATAGGTATTACGGACAATCCACAGCCGTTCTTTCCGCCAGAGGTGCTGGAGATTATCAAAAATGGAAAGGTATTCTCGGGTGGTAAGCGCCATCATGAGATAATGGCTCCATTACTGCCCACTGACGCACAATGGATTGACATCACCGTTCCCCTCGATGCCGTGTTTGAGCGCTACGAAAGTCTCAGCGGGAAAACCGCTGAGCACTCAATTATTGTCTTCGCCAGTGGCGACCCTCTCTTCTTCGGATTTGCCAATACCATCAAGCGGAAGTTGCCTGAGGCCGATATCGTGGTCTACCCAACGTTTAACTCCTTGCAAATGCTGGCACACCGTCTCGTGATGCCTTACCACGATATGCGTATCGTATCACTCACCGGCCGCCCTTGGCATGAATTTGACCGTACACTCATTGAACGTGCAGAGAAGATTGGTGTGCTGACCGACAAAGAACACACCCCCTCTGCCATAGCCCGACGAATGCTCGACTATGGCTACACCAACTATACCATTCATATTGGCGAACATCTCGGGAATCCCTTACTCGAAAAAATCAGTTCACTCACCCTTGAAGAAGCCACTCAGCGGGAGTTTGAAATGCCCAATTGCATAATAATCGATTCGTGCAATTTGCCTAATTCATGGTTTGGAATTCCAGATAATCAATTTGAATTATTAGATGGTCGCGAGAAGATGATTACCAAGATGCCCATCCGCCTGCTCACACTTCAGGCTCTTGATTTACACAAGCGTCACGTTCTTTGGGACATTGGCTTCTGTACGGGTAGCGTCAGTATTGAGGCGCGTCTGCAGTTTCCACATCTTCAAATAGAAGCCTTCGAGATTCGTCCAGAGTGCAAGGCCATCATCCACGAAAATGTCCGTCGCTTCGGTGCCCCTGGTATCAACGTCCACATGGGCGACTTCCTTGGTTGTTGCGATGTCATCGCCACAAGCTCAACCCCCGATGCCGTCTTTATCGGCGGCCACGGTGGTCACCTCAAGGAAATCATGTCAAAGGTAAAAGATGTTATCGCTCCTGATGGTGTCATCGTCATGAATAGCGTTACATCACCTGTCGTCGAACAAATGACCTGCCGGCCTTCTACTCGTCAACTGTGGAACGAGGCATGTGAAGAACTTGGATTACACCAGGATACACTTCTTCGCATTCAACTAAATGACTACAACCCCATAGAAATATTAAAAGCAACCATCAAGCCTTTTGGCCGGCAAGGAGTAAATAATGGGTAACAATACAAGACCGTTACAAGGCAAACTCAATAATTTTCTCCTGAGGGATAAAAGGCTTGAGGTCATCAAGATGCATGTTATGGATGGCAGCATCGATGAGTTTAGAGGGTGAGACATTGGTAGTAACGGGCTTCAGATAGTGTCGACCGGCATCGAGAAGGACACTTTCGGGTAGCATGCCGATAATTTCAGTACCAGTAACCTTAACACCCCGTAAGGCGGCACAGCGGCATACTTCGTCGTAAGCGACATGCAGGGAGGTGATGCTGATATCAGTCAGATTCACAGACACCTGGGCTATACCGTATTCCTCGATATACCAGCCAATGGCCTTGACACACTTCAACGTGCCAGACTGATGGACGATGTTACCATTGGCATCAGTTACTTTACGACCTGACTCACGAATATCACAGGCAATAGCGTGAGCAATCTGCTTGTCGGTGGTGTTGAGATTGAAGTTGACAGCAATAAGATAGTTACGAGCTCCGACGACGGAACAGCCTGTTCGTTCGACTTTGGAGAGGTCGGCGGGCATCTTGTCTGGCTGACGGGCTGGATCGGTTAGCTTGTCGTGAAGGGCCTCGTATTCTCCTGCCCTACACACAGCCAGATTTCGGAAAGCCGGACGGTAGGCCGCAGCCTCATAGCAATAACAAGGTATACCCAACTCCCGAGCCATGCGGTCAGCCAACTGACGGGCCAGTTCAGCACACTCTTTGAGTGTAATACCGCTGATTGGTACGAGTGGCAACACATCAGTGGCACCCTGGCGAGGATGCGTGCCGTGATGATAGCGCATATCTATCAGTTCAGCAGCCTTGGCAACACCGCGAAAAGCAGCCTCAACGACATCATTCGGATTACCCGCAAAGGTAACCACAGTACGGTTGGTGGCATAGCCTGGATCAACATGCAACACCCTAACACCAGAAACTGACGCAATAGCATCTGTAATCTGCTGAATCACTCGCATATCGCGCCCCTCACTGAAGTTGGGCACACACTCCATCAATGGTCCATTCATCGGCATATCAAAACACTATAATTTGGCGACAAAGGTACAAAAAGTTCATAGTTCATAGTTCACAGTTCATAGTTTTTTTGAATTGTTTGTAATAAAAGATGTTAAACGACTGCAACTATGGACTATGGACTATGAACTATGAACTGAAAATATTGTACCTTTGCAGGGAAAATAACAAATCAAAACAAATAAAACAATATGCAAAGTGACCCCAAGCAGTGTCTGTACTGCACAAACAATCAAACGTTACACGATTTAATGATTGAGATTTGCGAGCTTCAAGTGTCTCGCGCGTTTTTATTCAAGGAGCAGACCTATCATGGCCGTTGTCTGGTGGCCTACAAAGATCATGTCAACGACCTGAATGAACTGACTGACGAAGAGCGTAATGCCTTTATGGCCGACGTTGCTCGTGTAACCCGTGCTATGCAGCGTGCTTTCAATCCCGAAAAAATCAACTATGGTGCCTACAGCGATAAGTTGTCGCACCTGCATTTCCATTTGGCTCCGAAGTATGTCGATGGTCCAGACTATGGTGGTACATTCCAAATGAATCCTGGCAAAGTCTATCTGAGCGATGCTGAATATGCCGAAATGATTGAGAAAATCAAGGAGAATCTTTATTTAAATAAATAATGGCAATCATTAAACCATTTAAGGGAATACGCCCACCAAAGGAATTGGTGGAGCAAGTAGAAAGCCGTCCCTACGACGTGCTTGACAGTGAAGAGGCTCGCGCCGAGGCTGGCGACAACGAGAAGAGTTTGTACCACATCATCAAACCTGAGATTGATTTCCCAGAAGGTACATCGGAATACGACCCGAGGGTGTATGAGAAGGCTGCCGAGAACTTCCAGAAGTTTCAGGATAAAGGCTGGCTGGTACAGGACTCGCACGAACATTATTATATATATGCACAGACCATGAATGGAAAGACACAATATGGTTTGGTAGTATGCGCCCATACTGACGACTACCAGAAGGGGCACATCAAGAAACACGAGCTGACGCGCCGTGACAAGGAAGAAGACCGCATGAAGCATGTTCGCGTAAACAATGCCAATATCGAGCCGGTATTCTTCGCCTATCCTGACAATAAGGTACTCGACGCCATCATCATGCGCTATGCCAAAACGGAACCAGTGTACGACTTCATAGCTCCAATTGACGGATTCCGTCATCAGTTCTGGGTGATTGATGACGAACAGGACATGCAGACCATTACTGCTGAGTTTGCTAAGATGCCGAGCCTCTACATTGCCGACGGCCACCACCGCTCAGCAGCAGCCGCACTTGTGGGTGCTGAGAAGCAGAAGCAGAACCCCAACCATCGTGGTGACGAGGAGTATAACTTCTTCATGGCCGTATGCTTCCAGGCTTCACAGTTGACCATTCTCGATTACAACCGCGTAGTAAAGGACCTGAACGGACTGACCTCGGAAGAGTTCCTCGCCGCACTTCAGAAGAACTTTGACGTGAAGGACAAGGGTACGGACACTTACAAGCCAGCCCAGTTACACGAATTCTCATTGTATCTCGACGGTCATTGGTACAGTCTGGTAGCCAAAGACGGCACTTATGACAATAACGACCCCATCGGTGTGCTTGATGTAGATATTTCAAGCCGTCTGATTCTTGACGAGATTCTGAATATTGGCGACCTGCGTTCGTCGAAGCGCATCGACTTCGTTGGCGGTCTGCGTGGTCTGGGTGAGTTGAAACGTCGCGTCGACTCTGGTGAGATGCGTGCCGCATTGGCCCTCTACCCTGTCACGATGCAGCAAATTATGGACATTGCCGACAGCGGTAAGATTATGCCGCCAAAGGCGACCTGGTTTGAGCCGAAACTACGTTCTGGCCTAGTGATTCATAAATTGGTATAGTTACTATAGTACCTATAGTTAATATAGTTACTATCATCAATCTATGACTGACGAATACCGCACCATAGCAACAACAAGCGAGGGATATTACACCGAGAAACGGAGTAAGTTCCTCGCTTTTGCCCACCCCGTTGAGACTGTCAACGAGGTGAAAGACATCATTGCCCAGTATCGCAAGAAATACTACGATGCTCGTCACGTCTGTTTTGCCTACATGCTTGGGGCCGACCGTACCGACTTTCGCATCAATGACGACGGTGAGCCATCAAGTACTGCCGGCAAGCCCATTCTCGGCCAAATCAACAGCAACGATCTGACCAACATCCTGATTGTCGTAGTACGCTACTACGGCGGCGTCAACTTAGGTACCAGCGGACTCATTGTGGCCTATCGTGAGGCAGCCGCCGACGCCATTGCCCACGCCACTATCATAACCCGTCAAGTGGAAGAACTGGTGAAGTATTCCTTTGCCTATCCTCAAATGAACGACGTGATGCGTATCGTCAAGGACATGAATCCACGCATCATCAGCCAGACATATGACAATACATGTGAGATAGTGCTCAGTATCCGAAAGAGTGAAGCCGAACAACTGCGCTCCCGTCTGGCAAAACTCCTTTAACTTCGTGATAACGACATATCAATATAACGTCGAGTTCATCACTCCAACTCAATGACCGTTTCCTCAAACATTCCGTCTTTGTTAATGAGGAAACGACGTGAGTTCAATAGTTCGGGTTTACGCTCACGGTTGTGTGACTGAAAGTATAGCATGAGCGTAATTTCATATTTTGTAGTAATAAAGTATTCCATGAACGTTTTACCGTAGTCACCATCGAACCTTTCATTAGCCTGTTCGTAAATGCACAACTGGTCGATGGGCATGTGCTTCTTATCCATAACATAGAGCTGCATACGGGGCGTTATGGAATCAACCATCTCAGCCAACAGTATAACCTGACGACGGTAAGCAGAGGGAAGTGCGATAGCCTTGAGTTTGGCACTGGGGTTGTAGCCAAAATACTCGTTGACATTCATTGGCACAGTTTTGAACTCGCCCAGTAGTGCCAAGTTCGTACCTGCCGACTGAATGGGTAGAGTGCGTAGCTGAAGTGTGTCAAACCAAGCTTCTACAGGGTCGTTGTAAATACCGGCTTTCTGCTGGATATCCTTTACTTGTTCAGCCTTGCGGATGCTGTCGACCATCGCCATGTAGTAGTCGGCATCGTGTTTACGTCCACCACATGAGGCTAACAGCAGCAACAATGTCAATGTGCCAAGAAATACTGTCTTCATAGTTATTCCCTTATCTATTACTCTTTACTTTCTAATCTTCTTACCCTTTTTATCAGAATGGATAGCCAATGGCAAAATGCAACGTTTGGCAGTCCTTGAAACTATTGATATTGAAGTAGCCAGACTTTCCCGTTTCATAAGGAACGTGGAGCGCAAAGCCCCAGTCCAGACGAAGGATGAGGAAGTCTAGGTCGTAGCGGATGCCGATACCCGTTCCCAAAGCCAAGTCTTTTAGGAAGTGGCTCCAGCGGAATTTGGTATTGGCAAATAACTTTCTATAGTATTCGTCTTCGTAGTCTTCATCGAAGTTCCATATATTACCGGAATCGATGAAGAAGGCACCATGCAGCTTGCCAAACAGCTGACGACGATATTCCAAGTTCATAACCAGCTTGATGTCGCCGTTCTGCATCAGATACGATATGGCTTTATCATCGACTCCTGGGAACTCTCCGGGACCGATGCCGCGCACATGGAAGGCTCGAATGCTATTGGCACCACCGACATAAAACATCTCGCTGTTTGGCAGCCAGTCGCTGTTGCCGTAGGCATAAATTAAGCCTGCATTGACATGACCTACCAGCCGTGAAGCATCATTGATGGTCCACGTCTTGGTGAAATCGGTCTCCAGTTTGACAAACTGTGAGTAGGGATTCTTGAACAACTTCTTGTCTTTCTCATTCCAACTCCGGCCTGCCGCCAGATAGCCCAGCGACACCAGATTGGCCGACTCTGCCAGCGTCACCTCCCAGCGAATGGGATTCATCAGCGAGGCGGGGCTGTTGTAGGTATAAGTATATCGCATCTCAGGAATGAAATAGTCTTGCATGGTAGCAGCCAGATAGGGATTGATGCGCACGATAGAGTCGTAGGCTTCAGTATGACTGTTCATAAACTGATACTTCACCGTCAGCGGCGAAAACTCATGGCTACTCTGTGCTGACGACTGCCAACGATAGGTCCACTCACCAGAAACAACATGCATCTTGTAGTAGTTGGGGCGATAGATGACATCGGCAGACGCCTTGGCCAGGGTAGTAGGTGTGACATAGAAACGGCGACGACGACGGCGCTGTCCGTTCTCAGTACGACGAGGTGTACGGTTGCCGCCAAAGAACGGTGCAATAATACGCGGGAACTCGATAGAGGCGTCGGCACCATATTCGTAATTATTCATCGACGAGCCGCCACTGGTTGCCCATTCGTATGAGCCATGAATGTTGACGTCAATCTTCTCACCGCCCCTGAAGGCATTACGACGAACAACACCCATACGCACCTCTGGGCCTACTCGGCCGATAGTACGAGCATTGATGTTGGTTTCGACGTAGTAGTCCCATGGCTTATCGAACACACAGTTCAGCGTCAGGTCGAGGGTGTCGGCGTAGGCACCATTAACCATCGTGCTACGTGGTGTGAAGCTAAAGTCGGTCATCGAGAACAGCCCCAAGGCATTAATCTTGGAAATGGTCTGCATGTAGTTATCGTAGCTGTATGGCTGACGGGAGCGCAACTTCATGTCAGCCATCAGCACACGGGTACGGACAGGCGGTTTCTTGCCGTTAAAGTGAACGGTTAAGGAACGGCGGCGAACGGAGTCCTTGAGCTGTTCCATGAAGCTCTTTTTCAAGTTGATATTGATGCGTCCGATATACCACTTGCGTTTGGCAACGTCGGGAATGCTATCGGCCACCTGTAATCGTAACTGAGCTTTGCGGTCAACGGCGAAGGTGTCAGCCAGATACGTGGCAAAGCTTGGCTGATAGTAGTAATATCCGTTGTTACGCAGCAACATGCTGATGCGCTGTCGCTCGGCTTCAAGATTACTCACCACAAAGGGGTCACCACGATGGATGTATGCCTCGGGCAGCGATGCCTGCATCAGGCTGTCTGCTTCTGAGGGAAAACCGAAATAGCCTACGCTATCTAAAGTGTGCAGCGGTCCGAAGTTCACTGTATATGCTATTTTGGCCGTCTTGGGATTCTTCTGCGGCACGGTCTCGTAGGTGACATTGCCGCTGAAATAGCCGTGATTGTGCAATACAGACTGAGCTACCGACGAACGCAGGGCAGGATTGACCCACGACATCAGCACAGGCTGCTTGCCAAACGATTTCGTCATCCAGCGGGCAAAGGGTGTGTCCTTATCGTGGTATTTATTCCAGACGGTAACGCCCCACGAGAATGGCATGCGGCGGTAGGAACTACCGAAAATGGCACCATTGGGGGCCGTGGCCAGCGCCGTCTCTACTTCCAGCTGTGCCTGCGTGAAGTTATCGTTGGGTTCGTAGTCCTGCCATTTAATCTTGGTCAATCCGGTGAACAACTGTTCATCGTCAGGAATATCCTTGGTCATCGAGCAGGACGTTATCAGGAAGACGGAGAATGCCAGAAGCAGCCACACTTCCATCATCTTCATATATCTTCTTTTATCTTCTTTCATCGTTGGCAGTTTTTAGGGTATCAACAGGAAGGGCATTCCTCATCGGCGTCGACGGCCTGACGGGCTGTGGGTCCTTGAAACGGAAAATGTCCCAGAAGCTTTGCAGCTTGCGCCGCCACGTGAAGCCGCCGCCGTACTTCTGCGTATAGCCGTCGAGCCAGTCGTAACTATTGTTCTGGTAGAACAGCGTGACAAACTTGTTGGCACTATCGTCCAGACGGTATTCCAGCGAGACATTGTCGAAGAACGAGTTGTTGCGTTGCTGCAGTTCTGCACCCGACGACACCAGACCTCCAACTGTCACCTTCAGGCGATTGTTCATGAAGCGCTTGGCAAACTTGAAGGAATAGTCAGTATGGGAATTTCCCGTAGCGTCTGTCGAATTGTCCATACCGAATGAGAGGTCCAGCGTGCGCAAGGCATTGCCGGTAATATTATTGATTTCAGAGTTCAGGAACGAGCTGAGTGCCGAGTTCATGCTGAACGACCCCGTATTGCCGTCGGCCAGGTACATGCCTGTTGTCAGCATCGTTACGGCCAGCTTGCCACGCTGTTCGACGCTCATCGCCTGCAGCTCGCTATGCAGTTGCATGTCCTCAGGAGCATCGAGCGTAAACTCCACGCCCATGTGATCCAGTGTCTGGGTAATCTTGACGCCACAGTCGAATGCCACGCTGCGATTGGCGCCGTTGCTATTTACGGCAGCCCGCGTGCGTTCTGTGGCGGTAATGTTCAGCGTTGGATTCATCGGCTCGCCGGTAAACTCAATGTAGCTGCCGTCGCGAATAGTACAAGTCTTCAGCGGAATGACCGGCAGCGAGTATTTCATCTCACCATTCGTCAGTGTATAGCGGCCGTGCAGTTGTAGGTCATCAAGCGGGTTATAGCGCATGCGCAGCGAGCCACCACCCATGATGTCGACATAGTTTGAATGGTCTGTATTGAGGAATGCCGTGATATGTGCTCCATTCGACACGTCGACGGTCAGGTCCATCTGGAAACCGTTCAGTACGGGACGCTCTACGACAATCTGCGTCGTATCGCTGAAGTCCGTAAACTTCACCAGGTTCTGCAACTGGTTGTCGGTGGTCAGCGGCGAGTCACGCAGCACATAGAACATATCGGTTGAGCCCAGCACTTCCACACGGCCACGCATCGAAAGTCTGTCGAGCGGTCCGCTCATGCGTGCCAAGACGTTTACGAAGGCCTTACCATAGGCTATGCTGTTCGGATTCTCCTTGGCGCTGATAATCTGATAGTCTTTGGCCCTCATACGCATATTCACCATTATGCGCTCCATGTCACCGAAGTCAATGTCGCCCTGAATATTCAGCGGATTATTGTTGTGGGCATAGACGGTGAAGTTGTCGAACAGCAGCTTCGAATTAACGATACGTACAGGGTCGTTGTCGAAGCGCAGCGTCACGCCGTAGGGAATGCTCTCCACATACGACGAGTCAAGGTACACCTCACCGTCGACCTTGGGTTTTGACAAGCTTCCCTTGATGGCCAGCTCACCCTCGCCGTAGCCTTGTAAACCAAACAACTGGTCGGGAATGAAGCCGTTGATGATGGACAGCGGCAGTCGCTCCATCACGAACTTGGCATCAATGGCGTTGCCATCCTCACTCCCCTTAACGCTATTATAATAGGTACCCGACAGGATGCCGAATTCCTGATAGTCCTTCATCAGTCGCGCCTCGATGGCGTGGGCGTCACCCTCCTTCTGCAGATAGGCCAGCTCCGCACTAATATTGCCGATGGGACTCAGCTCGTAGGTCATGTTGCGCACGGCCATATCGCCAACTACCGACAAATTGCCGTCTTCATGCTGCACCACATGATAGTCGCCGTTCAGCAGTCCTGTCATGCGCGGCACATAAGGTATCACGGAGGTGATTTCAGCCAGGTTGAACTTGTTCAGGCTCACCGTCAGGTCCTGAAGGGCTGTGGGGTCGCTCTCCTCGGAGTATATCTGCACACTGGTGCCGTCGTCGGCTAACAGGTTTATATTAGCCTCCATTTTCTTCTTATATGCCATCAGGATATAGTTGTCCTTATTCAGGCTGAACTCCTTGTAACCCAGCGTTGGACGTTCTGGTACCAGATGGACTCTGATGCCGCTGTCCACCATTTCGGCCTGTGCACCCAAACGGACACCCATCTTGTCGTCAGCATCGAAGTAGCGCAAGCCTAAGGTCAGGCCACGCTGTTGCAGAACGCCGTCAAACAGGGCATTGAACACAAACTGCGGATTCTTCTTGTTGTTGCGCACCTGTCCGCCGAACGACAGGTGTTTTTCACGCTGGGTAATGCGGAAATTGATGGTATCGAGCCGCGTGTCGTCCAACGTCAGCGAGTGGACGTGTCCTTTACCGTTCAAACCCGTGACTGGTGAGGCATCGATGTCGAACAGCAGTTCCTTGAATTCTATGTTCTGCGTGGCTTTCAGGAATGTCGCCACCGGATTCTCGCGTTTGCTCTCCACGTGCAGTTTCATTGTGGGCAGCAGACGGCGCATAGCGGGTTCGTCGATGATACGGTGCGAGAATTTACTGGCAACAGTATCGCCGAGTATGGTCAGTTGCTTCAGCAGCCGTTCGTAGTTGCCGCTGGCATCAAACTTCACGATGAAGTCGCCGCTCTGTGCCCGCAGGTAAGTGGTGTCCGGACGTGCCTTCAGCAGGATGCCGATGTCGCCTGGTCGGAAGGTTTGAATAGAGTCGCGAATGCTCAGGTCGTTAATCAGTCCGCTCAGTATGTATGTCTGCTTCAGGTCTGAACTGAGGTCCAGATGTCCGCAGAGGCTTATCGACGTCGGCTCGGGCAACAGTCCCATACGATAGAAGTCCAGGCAATTGATGTCGGCAGTCAACGTACCGTCAATCTTGCGTTTGTCCATCAGCGCGTCGAAACCCACCGTACCGTTCAACAGCTCATTACGGCTGTGCACGACGGCATGTCCGCGACCGTTCCTGATGTCGCCCTCTACAGTCATGTTGTCCAGGTTCCAGTGGCCGTAACCGATGTGGGCTATTCTGGCATCGGCAGTTAGCGTGGTGCTGCGCGAAAAGATGTCCGTACCCTGACCTTGGGCGTTGATGTCGGCGGTAACGGTATAGATGGAATCATGCGGCATGAAGTGATGCACGTTCAGGTTCTTCACCGTCACCTGTGCGTCGTAGCGCATAACAGCAGTATTGACGCTGCCGTTCAGCGCCACCATACCCTGACCCTCACGCAATTTCACGTCGGCCAAGTAGTTGGCACCGTCGGCCTTCATCCTACCCTCTGCCTGCAGACCGGCCGGAATGCGGTAGTTACGCTGGACATCGCGCGGTAGCGAAGCCATGATGAAGTTCAGGTTCTGCGTCTCGGCCTTGAAGCGAACATCGGCCCGCAGACGGTCCATGTCCGTCAGGTTAGCCACAAAGCCGTCAGCCTTGGCGGCAAAGGCGGTAGGCAGCTCCACATCGAGGCCAGTAAACTCCATGTACTGCATGTTGCCGTTCACCTGCCCTTTCACATGCAGCGGATAGCGGGGCCACCGTTCCATCATGGCTTCAGGCAGACTAGCCGTAAAAGTTTTGATGTCCTGATAGCCAAGCTGCGCATCAAGGTTCAGCTGTATGTTCCCGGGACTGATGCTGTCGGTGAACGATAGCGGCATGTCGAAAGCCAGCGACAGTTCGCTGTCGGGCGTCTTCACATGCAGCGACGGTATGCTGATGCTATCGCCGTGCATGCTCAGCTCTCCAGTATGCAGAGCCAGCTGTGGCATGTCGATGTCGCCATAGCGCACACCGCCGTCCAACCAGTCAATGCTGCCCACTCGGTATTCGGGCTTGCCCAAGTCGGCCAGCACCTCGCGAACCGTCAACGAGCCAAAGCGGACAGCAGCGTCGGTACTATCGTTCAAGTGTACGGCCACAGCCGACTGCCGTATGCTGATGCTGTCGGCATTGATGATCCACAGCGTCTTGGTAGTCGTTGTGTCCTCGGGTACGGAGTCGCGCAGCAGCACGTCGAGGTCGGCACCCTCCAAACGGGCTCCGTTCACCTCTACCGTCTGCTTGTCCAAGTCGATACCACGACTCTTCAGCGACAGATGGCGGAAGTCGCCCTTCACTCGCACGGCATCTATGAAACCGTTGGTATTCAGTTTTGTGTCGTTTATCTCTAACTGTTTGATAACTACACGTTTGTCTAACAAAGGCCGCAGCTTTACATCAACCACCATGTGTGACATATCAGCAATAGTGTCCGTGCCGTTTATCATCTTGAAGTCGTCGATGGACAAGTCCAATGGGAACTTCAGCTGCACATGGCCTACCGAGATTTCCATGCCCGTTTTTTCAGAGGCTATCTCCGCCACTTTGTCAACGGCCCAGTTCTGGACGGGTGGCAGATAAAGCAGTAAGACCAGTACCGCAAACAGCAGCACCGGACTCAGCAGAATGCCTATTATCCACCACAACGCCTTCTTCATCTTTTAGCTTTTAGCACTTAGCTTTTAGCTCTTATCTCTTAATTCTTAACTCTTAACTCTCTCCAAAGTTTATCGTCTGGCAACGGAGCCTCGACGGCTATCGGTTCCTTCGACACAGGATGCACGAATTCTATGCGACGCGCCAGCAACGAGATGCTGCCGTCGGGATTGCTGCGCCGTGCGCCATACTTCAAGTCGCCCTTGATTGGACAGCCTATTGCCGCCAGCTGACAGCGTATCTGGTGGTGACGGCCCGTCAGCAGCTGCACCTCCACCAGCGTATAGCGCTCGCTATGGCCTATCACCCTGTATCGCAGCACGGCCTTCTTCGCCCCCGGCACCTCATGATCATAAGCGTAGCTCTTGTTCTGCTTCTCATTGCGCGTCAGCCAATGCGTCACAGTATGCCATTCACCATCATCTGACATCTGACATCTGACATCTTCCATCTTACCTACCAGTGCCCAATACGTTTTATGTACTTCTCCGTCGCGGAACATATTGTTCAGACGGGTCAATGCCTTCGACGTCCGGGCAAACACCACCAAACCGGACACAGGACGGTCCAGCCGGTGTACGACGCCCAGGAACACGGCACCCGGTTTCTGGTACTTCTCCTTGATATATGCCTTCACCGTTTCGCTCAGAGGCGTGTCGCCGGTCTTGTCGCCCTGCACTATCTCGCCGCTCTGCTTCGAAACGATAATGATATGGTTATCTTCGTAGACTACTTGCATGATAATGCAAAGGTACGAATTATTTCTGAAGTTCACAAAAATTCAGAAAGTTTTTTTTCGTCTGAATCATAATAGCCCCCAACATACCCCCGTGTTGAGCGTACAAAAAAAAGATTGATTGTCTCACGACAACCAATCTTTAAATTAACCTTAATAATCTAATACCATGAAAAACACACTTGCAAATATACGAACTTTTTTACGTTTATTGCAAGTAATTTGATAGGAAAGTATCAAAAATTAGTTCTATTTAAGAATTCTGCCATCCCAATTAAGAATTATTGACACATCCTCAAGTTTTTCTTGTTCTTCATTTGCCGGCAGATTAAGTCTACGTACTGACATGACGGTCATTGCGGGTTCCTCATCATTCCAGTTTGCCAACCACATAGTGTCTTCATACGGTTCATGATGAGGCATAACCAGATAGTCTGCAGTATTCAATTGTCGCCATTTCGCAGAATAGAACGCCACCCTACTCTCTTTCACGTCTGTCCCATAGGTTTTTACAAGACAGATAATCTGTGAGATGCTGTCCACTGGTTCCTGTGTATCAAGCAGTCGCAGTTCTACTTCAGAAGACTGTGTCAGCGCAATTTTGGCAAATTGCTCAGACAGTATCAGCATCCGGCTTTTACCCTGCAATACATTCGTAACCTCTGCGGTCATGTTTGAATCCATGAAGTCAATCATATCCAACATGTTATTCTCAGTTAGCAAGGGCATGATGCTATCTGGCATTGACTTCAGCACGTCACGCATGGTCACTGCAGAAAGTGTCAACGAACAAAAAAAGCAGCACAGAATTACAATTTTTCTCATGATCTTCTTAACGTCTTAACTTCTTAACACTCACGTCTTACTCAGCTGTGTCATCATAACCGCAGCCAAGCCGGCCGTTTCAGTACGCAGTCGACTTTGTCCGAGATGTACTGAAAGGTAGCCATTGGCAATTGCCTCCTTCACCTCATCTATCGAGAAGTCACCTTCTGGCCCAATCAACACGGTGGCATCAAGCGTGTCGGAAGGTTTCCGAAGCTCGTCGTACAGATAGGTACGTGGTATTTCATCGTAACAATGAGCAATATACTTCCTGCCACTACGGGGCTGACGTATAAACTCTTGAAATGCCTCGACCTCGTTAACTTGGGCTTTCCAGGCTTTTCTACTCTGCTTGACAGCTGACACTACTATCTTATCGATACGTGGCACCTTGATGAGGCGGCGTTCAGAGAACTGACATGTCAGGAACGTGATTTCGTCAACACCAATCTCAACGATCTTTTCCACCATCCATTCGATGCGGTCCATCATTTTGGTTGGTGCTATGGCAAGGTGCACATGCCCTTGCCATTGACGCTCCTGTGGTATTGTTTCCTTGATTTCATACATGCAATGCTTTGTATGAGCCAATGTCACCTCTGCACGATAGTAGTTGCCCTCGCCGTCCATCAGCATCATTTCGTCGCCCATTTTCAGCCGCAGCACGCGCAGGGCGTGCATGGCCTCGTCGTTGGGCAGCTCGCTGTTGTTTAACGCATCGGGGACATAAAAGAATCTGACTTCTTTCATCAGTCTACTGTAGCTTTTTTATTCTTTTATTTTTTTAATTTTTTATTTTTTTATTTTTTAATGTCTTATTTCCCCAATGGGTTTCTTTTCCGGCTTAAATACGATAGCGAACAATACACCTACCACAAAGGCAAAACTAGCAAAGACGAACCAACACGTCTGCCACTCGCCAACGAGGTATCCGCCTTCCCAATGGCAGAAGCTGTTGACGATTTCGCCGGCAGCCAATGTTCCGATGGTGGCACCGATTCCATTGGTCATCATCATGAACAGTCCCTGTGCAGAAGCCTTGATATCGGGGGCACACTCTTGGTCAACAAAGATACCACCAGACACATTGAAGAAGTCGAAGGCTACGCCATAAACGACGCATGACAGGATAAAGAAGATAACACCAGGCATAGCAGGATTACCGATGCCGAAGAATCCGAAGCGGAATACCCATGCAAACAACGACATGAGCATCACCACCTTGATGCCAAAACGCTTCAGGAAGAAAGGAATCATCAGAATGCAGCAGGCCTCACTAATCTGGGAGATGGAGGTCAGCATGGTGGCATTGTTGGCAGCGAAGGAGTCGGCATACTCCGGTACGCCCTTGAAACTGGTGAGGAAAGGACCGGCAAAGCCGTTGGTGACCTGCAGACACATGCCCAGCAACGCCGAGAAGATGAAGAACAAAGCCATCTGACGGCGCTTGAAGAGCTTGAAGGCGTTGAGTCCGAGACTCTCTGTGAGCGACACCTTGCCTTCCTTCTTGGTCAGCTTGCACTCGGGCAGCGTGAAACAATAGACGAAGAGTACCAGACTGAGTACACCTGATACGAGGAACTGCAGGTAGGTGTACTGGAACTTATGGGCGTTCTCGCCGAGCGTGAAGCCAAAGCCCGTATCGTCGAGGAAGGCGCAGTTGACAAACCACATGGTAGCGATGAAACCAACTGTTCCGAGCACACGGATGGGCGGGAAGTCCCTGACGGTATCCAGACCGTTGTTCTTCAGGATGGTGAATGCTGCCGTATTGGTCAGCGCGATAGTCGGCATATAGAATGCCACACTCATGGTGTATAGAGCGATGAATAACGATTTGTCGGTCAGTTCATTACCGAAGCCAGCCTGTTCGCCCATCCACCAACAGCTGATCATGAAGGCACCGGCCAGCAAATGGCAAAGACCCAGCAGGCGCTGTGGCTGGATGTACTTGTCGGCCACAATACCCATCAGAGTGGGCATAAAGATGCTGACAATGCCCTGAATGGCATAGAACCATGAGATTTTGTCACCTAATCCGGCTATTCCCAGATAGTTTCCCATACACGTGAGGTATGCACCCCAAACGGCGAACTCCAAGAAGTTCATAACCGCTAAACGTAATTTCGTATTCATAGTAGTAATAATTTAAATAATTAGCTTTCCTTTATAATATGCGCTGACGGTGCCGTCACCTTGGTCCTTCAGCACAATTTCTCCTCGCCACCATTCGGTGTCAGCGCTTTCTTGGCGGAGCGGGTAGTGGTTTACCATGCAACCGTTCGAAATTTCCACGACGCATAGAGTCAACTTCTGACCGTCGGGCATCACTAACTCGTTGCACGCTATCCGTCTTAACTTGTCCTGTTGTTTCATTGCTTTTCTCCCTGTTATGGAATCTGATGAACTGTATCTGACTGAGGAACATCATCTTT
The DNA here is from genome assembly GCA_016286995.1 of Prevotella sp. Lineage (GTDB taxonomy): Bacteria > Bacteroidota > Bacteroidia > Bacteroidales > Bacteroidaceae > Prevotella. The sequence continues at coordinate 44,231 of JAEEVA010000016.1, read as the reverse complement.
CGCGTCGATTCATCGTCATTGCCACCACTCAGATAGATGAAACCGTTCATTTCCTTTAACTTCTTGTCTTTCACGGCAGGTATGCGAACCTGAGCAAGTCCAGCAACCGATATGTGGCTGCTGGTCTGGATAATGCTGTCGCCGTCATACTTGGAGGCAATACATACCACCGCATCACGCGAACCACTTTGATAGAGATATTCTGACATAAACTGGAACATAAACGAGTCGCCCATATAGAACGACGTGTCCACGTTAATCGTGAAGTCATAGCGATTCATCGTTGGATACGGCATCAGCAACAAGTCGGTGGCTCCAGTCCAGATACTTGCTGTGTCACCCGAAGCGCTGAACTGCGAATAACGGTTGATGTCGCCGACACTGGTTCCCAACGACTTGGCTTCATCCGACAATTTCTCGTTGACTTCTTTGTATATCTCCTTCAGATAATCCACATGGGTATAGTAGTACACCATCGAGGTATCGAATTCGGCCTTAGTCAGTCCATGTTTCTTCAGCACGGCATAAAAATATTTCGATTGGTCAAAACTGCTCGTTCCATCACTTCTTTCTGCCTTTGCCATAGCCATTGCCACATGATAGTCGTAGAGTACATCCTCCATATCTCCTGGCTGGATATATTTCGAAGGCACAGTTGGCTTACATGCAATAAGCAGCAGCAACAGCACGGGTAACAGACTAAGTTTCCTCATCAGTTTTCTTTTTACTGAAGGACATCTCACCGATTTCACGGCGATAGAACAACAGCAGCAGTACGACGCCTACCGAAATGGCTGAGTCGGCGAAGTTGAATATTGGACTGAAAAAGACGAACTCATTGCCACCAACAATTGGAACCCATTCAGGCCAAGTGGTCACAATGAGTGGAAAGTAGAACATGTCGACAACCTTACCCATCAGGAAGGGCGCATAACCGGTTCCGAAGGGCACGAAGTAACTGACGTAATGCTCTGAACTACCGTTGAAAATAAGTCCATACAGCATCGAGTCGATGATGTTGCCGGCAGCTCCGGAAGTAACCATTGCCAGACACGCTATATATCCCCAACGGGCTTTTTTCTTAACCTGTTGGATCATGTAATACGTCAGCACGCCGATAGCAATAACGCGAAAGATGCTCAAGACAAGCTTCGAACCTATTTCCATGCCGTAGGCCATACCGTTGTTTTCAATGAAAACGATCTTGAACCACGACAGTATTTCAATCTGTTCGTGAAGTGTCATGTGTGTCTTGACCCAGATTTTGAGAATCTGGTCAATGACGAGGACGCCCACCACAATAGCTATGGCGAGCCACCCGCGCTGCACTATATTGCGTTGTATGCTCACTTGTTGCCAGCCATCTTCGATTCAACGCTGAGCGTGGCATGAGGTACTGCCTTCAGACGCTCCTTCGGAATCAGCTTTCCCGTAATACGGTCTATGCCGTAGGTCTTGTTTTCAATACGTGTCAACGCTGCCTTCAGTCCCTGAATGAACTTCTGCTGACGGGCTGCCAGCGAGATAATCTCCTCTTTAGACTGTGTAACACTACCCTCTTCCAAAGCCTTGTACGTGGGGGATGTATCGTCAACATCATTTGAATCTTTGTTCATCAAAGCGTTCATCATCTGATCATAGTCGCGCTTAGCCAAAGATAACTTTTCATTGATAATCTCACGGAACTCTTCTAATTCTTCGTCCGTATAACGAGTCTTTTCTGCCATAATTATTAGATTTTAGTTATTTGAATATTCAGTTTAAAGTCGTCGAATTCCACAGCCTGACCATCGTTAGCCTCCAGCTTCAAGTCGTCGGCCAGCACCTGACGGGCAATATAGTCGCCAAAGGCCTCGACAGCCTTCGTTGATGCCTCGTTGGGCTCGATGCTCACGCGGATGTGGTCTGTTATTTCCAGTCCGTTCTTCTTACGCATATTCTGGATGCGGTTCACCAGTGTGCGGGCCATACCCTCAGCACGCAGCTCGTCGGTCAGGGTGATATCGAGGGCTACAGTCAAGTTGCCGTCGTTGCCAACCAGCCAGCCTGGAATATCCTCGCTGATGATCTCCACGTCCTCAGCCAGAATCTCATAGCTGCCCAGCAGCACCTTGCCGTTGGTCTCCAGTTCAGCAATCTGCTCCTGCGACATCTCAGCAACAGCAGCAGCAACGGCCTTCATGTCCTTGCCGAACTTCTTACCCATCGTGCGGAAGTTACACTTCACCTTCTTCACCAGGATGCCGGCACCCTCAACGAACTTCACGTCCTTGACGTTCACCTCCTGCAGGATAATCTGCTTCACGGTGTCAATAGCTTCGCGCTGAGCCTGGTCAACGGGAGGAATCATCAGCGTCTGCAGAGGCTGCTTCACGGCAATGCCCTCCTTCTTACGCAGCGACAGCACAATGGTGGTGATGCGCTGGGCAATACTCATGCGGCCTTCCAGTTCTCTGTCGATGGCAGAACCATCGACCACAGGGAATTTGTCCAGATGCACGCTATCCAGGGCGCCACCAAGGTCCTTATACAGCTGGTCGGCAAAGAACGGAGCGAATGGTGCCAACAGCTTGGCAACGGTCATCAGGCACTCGTACAAGGTCTGATAGGCAGCCAACTTGTCGTTATCCATCTCCTTGCCCCAGAAGCGCTTCTTGTTCAGACGGACATACCAGTTAGACAGGTCTTCATCGACAAAGGCATCGATGAGTCGTCCGGCACGTGTGGGGTCATAGCCGTCCATCTCCTGCTGAACACCCTGAACCAGCGAGTTCAGACAAGAGAGAATCCAACGGTCAAACTCAGGACGCTCGCTGACGGGAATCTGTGGTGTCTGCGGGTCGAAGCCATCCACGTTGGCATACATCGCAAAGAGCGAATATGTATTATATAAGGTACCAAAGAACTTGCGGCTGATTTCAGCAACGCCCTCTGGGTCGAACTTCAGGTTGTCCCAGGGCTCGCTATTCGTCATCATATACAGGCGCACGGCATCAGAACCGTACTTGTCAATCATTTCAAACGGATTCACCACGTTACCCACATGCTTCGACATCTTGTTGCCCTTGGCATCGAGCACAAGACCGCTGGAGATAACGTTCTTGAAGGCTACTGAGTCAAAGATCATCGTAGCAATGGCATGCAAAGTAAAGAACCAACCACGCGTTTGGTCAACACCCTCGTTGATGAAGTCACAGGGGAAAGCAACATTCTTGTCGATGAGTTCGGCATTCTCGAACGGATAGTGCACTTGCGCATAAGGCATTGAACCAGAGTCGAACCAAACGTCAATCAGGTCGGTCTCACGCTTCATGGGCTTGCCACTCTCGCTGACCAGCACGATATAATCCACGTACGGACGGTGCAGGTCAATCTTGTCGTAGTTCTCCTTCGACATGTCGCCAGGCACAAAGCCCTGATCCTTCAGCAGATTGCTCTTCATGAAGCCTGCCTTGACGCTCTTCTCCATCTCATTATACAGCTCTTCAACGCTGCCGATGCAGATTTCCTCGCCGTCCTCTGAGCGCCAGATGGGCAACGGAGTACCCCAGAAACGCGAACGGCTCAGGTTCCAGTCGTTCAGGTTCTCCAGCCAGTTGCCAAAGCGGCCCGTACCTGTTGACTCAGGCTGCCAGTTGATGGTCTTGTTGAGCTCTGACATGCGCTCCTTGCAGGCCGACGACTTGATAAACCAGCTGTCCAACGGATAGTACAGCACGGGCTTGTCTGTACGCCAGCAGTGAGGATAGTTGTGCACGTGCTTCTCAATCTTGAACACCTTGTTCTGAGCCTTCAGGTCCATACAGATCGAGATATCCAGCGTCTCGTCCTTGTCGGTCAGCGTCTCGTCGTAGGCGTTCTTCACATAGCGGCCTGCAAACTTGCTCCATTCCTCCACATTCACATAGTGCTCGACAAATTCATTGTCGAGATCCTCAATCACAAAGTACTTACCCTGCAAATCAACCACAGGACGCTCAGCACCCTTCTTGTCAATCAGCACAATCGGACAGATACCGGCTTTCTTGGCTACGAAGGCGTCGTCAGCACCAAAGTTAGGAGCAATATGAACGATACCTGCACCGTCCTCAGTCGTGACATAGTCACCGGGAATCACCTTGAAGGCATCGCCCATGGGCTTGATGGCGGGCATCAGCTGCTCATACTCCATACCAACCAGGTCAGTACCCTTGTAGCGGGCCACGATGCGGTAGGGAACCAGCTTGTCACCTTTCTTATATTCAGGCATCTCACCACCGTCGGTGATGTTTCCTTCTGCAGGCAGGTAAGCATTCAGACGAGCCTCGGCCAGAACCAATGTCACCTTGTCGGCTGTGTAGGGGTTGAATGTCTCTACGGCCACGTAGTCAATCTTCGGACCTACGCAGAGGGCTGAGTTGGCAGCCAGAGTCCACGGAGTCGTGGTCCATGCCAAGAAGTATGGCGTACCCCACTTGGTCATCTCCGGCTTTGGAGTCTTCATCTTGAACATTGCCGTACACGTGGTGTCCTTCACGTCACGATAGCAACCAGGCTGGTTCAATTCATGACTTGAAAGTCCCGTTCCTGCGGCTGGCGAATACGGCTGGATGGTGTAGCCCTTGTACAGCAGGCCCTTCTTGTAGAACTGCTTCAGCAGCCACCACAACGTCTCAATATACTTGTTGTCGTAGGTGATATAGGGATTGTCCAGGTCCACGAAGTAACCCATCTTCTCCGTCAGGTCACGCCACTCCTGCGTGTACATCATCACATTCTCGCGACACTTCTTGTTGTAGTCCTCGGTGGAAATATACTTGTCGCTCTCCTTGTTGTCAATATCAGCCTTGGTGATGCCCAACTCCTTCTCGACGCCCAGCTCAACGGGCAGTCCGTGAGTGTCCCAACCAGCCTTACGCTTCACTTGGAAGCCCTGCATGGTCTTATAGCGGTTGAAGGTATCCTTGATGCTACGCGCCAGCACGTGATGGATTCCAGGATGTCCATTGGCTGAAGGAGGACCTTCATAGAATACAAACTGTGGACAACCTTCGCGTTCTTTCACAGAGCGCCAGAAGATATCTTGCTCCTTCCACATCTGCAGCACATCGTTGTTTGTCTGCGTCAAATTCAAGCCGTTATGCTCGGCAAATCTCTTACTCATTTTACTTATTTTTTACCTTTTAATTTTGATTCTTCTCAATTGACGTGCAAAGGTAATCATTTTTTTCCGAACCACCAAATTTTATAGCAGCGAAAACGTGTAATCCCTCTTATTTCGTTGTTTTTAATATAATCCGTTCAATCCGTTGTTTAAAAGAAAAGGCACATCCTTTGTCGTGATGTGCCTTCGAACGCGTCAGGATGTGCCTTCTCTCGGTTCACGATGTGCCTTCGGAGCGTTCAGGAAGTGCCTTTGCATACAGAGCGGTAGTTGTCGTTGAAGTCCTTGTCTTCAGATAATCCTCAGTTTTCGTGTACAGTCCCGTCTGGTTCGAGTAGGTGATGAACTTGTCATGTTGGCGCGAATCCCTGTGAATGGCATCAACCAATAGCGGTAATTGGCCCTTGTTACCCCCCGAATCGGCTACAAGATGGGCCATTTGGCCACACATTTCCTTCCAAGTGAGGTCGGGATACTGAAATTCTGCGCCACTAATATGCGCGCCAAGTACAGGGAAAAACATCGGAACCAGCGTTTCGTACATGTCTTTTGAGGCCTGTGAGAGCAGTAATTTGATGCATTCTGTACCTTTTCCGAGGTTAGGCATCTCGGGTGCCTTGGATTTACTAATATCGTATCTCATTGTATTTCAGCTTTTTAGATGAATTAAACTTGTTACGTTCTTACAGTCTTACAGTCTTACAGTTGTTTTTTGAGGGGTGCCATTCTTCGCATAATATATATAAATATCTATATATCAATTAGTTATATAATATATATAAGGATGGCGATACCCCTTTTTTTAATTGTAAGATTGTAAGATTGTAAGATTTCTATTCACTCACTCTTCCTCTACCAGGCCCAGCAGCGCACATAGCAGTTCGTTGGCGACTCCGGCAATATAGCGCTCCAGGCTGAAGCCGTTGTCCATCTTCACAGGCTTAATCTCTTACGTTAATACCATCCTTCCTCCTCCATCTAACATCTAGTGACACCTGTCCGTTGTATCAAACATTCTCATGGCTTTAAAGCAAAGGACAGGTCTCCAATCGGAAGCCTGCCCTCTTTCTCTATTTGCAGTATGATTCTACGTTACTTCACTACTCAGGATTCTTATCAGCATCTGGAGTTTCTATCGCTGGAGCTGCTGAAGCCTCACCATTCAGGATGATGTTCACTACGCTCACGGCATCAGTAATTGTCACCTTGCCATCCCGGTTCACGTCGCCCTGAAGACCACGTACATCAACTCCTACTTCAGTTCTTGACAATTTCTTTATATTGGCGATATTCGGAAACAAGAATCTAAAAGTGGATATTCATCCTATATGTCCTATGTTATATTTCTCTCTCAGCCCATAGGCATCATCAGTTTTAGAGGGTTCGACATTCGCTGTTTTTATGCAATTTCATGAGCGTAGTTCTGATAGTTGCCCAGAATCTGCTCGATATGTATGACTTCAGGACAGGAATCCCATGTGACTCCACCGCCCATCAGATACCAATTATCGCGTTCCTTCATGGGTACTCTCTTCAGCGACGGGAATGCTGAAATCGGCATCACCACAGAACGACCATCTTGCAGGTCGACCTGAAACTTACCGCGTTTGGGGAACGACAAACGCTTAATCTTTGGCTTTACGTCCCAATATCCTTCTTTCTTATACATGATCTTATCTCTTCTTCTTTACCGTTATAATCCTTATTCTCTTACCATCCTTGAACAGCTGCCACTGATGAAGCAACTTCTCCCGATACTCCTGTGCTATAGCAAGGACTTCTCGCGTAGTAGTATTTTAGGCATATATGAACTAGTCTTTCTTGCTGCAAAATTAGGGAATAATTTTGAAATAACAAAGAAATTGCGGAAAAATGTATTGTTTACCTGATTGAATTGGTTACGCTGAAGTGGAAGATGTTAACTCTAACACCTCTTTCGTCTCAGCAGAAACAGCTGCGCGCTGGTCTGTACGCAAACCCACAGCCCACAGGACAACGCCCTGAGCATCAACGACTAACAACTGGCGGCGCTTCTCGAAAGCAGTCATCTTCAGGTCGGTCATCAGGTCACTCAACAGCTTGCGGCCTTTCATGCCGTAGGGCTGCATCCAGTCACCCTCCTCTACCCTTCGGACGGTCAGCGGGAAGTGGACTTTGGCAGCATCAAGGGTAGCAATATGGGCTTCTTTCGACACGTAAACAGGCTTTTTACGCAGCGAGAAACGGGTTGTTTCCCCCAAAATATACGTTCCCTCTTCAGGAATACGCACAGGATTGAAGGGTTCAAGAGCTGGTTCAACCATCAAGCGTCCACGATCCTTCAAGACATCATAACCCGTCACAGAACTGACGATTTTACCAGTATCAGCGTCCAGAATCTGACGAACCTGAGTTCCGTTGAAACCGAAGTTTTTGAGCCATTCAAAGATAATATATTCACTTGAACCGTATTGGCTTAACTCATTTAAATCAAGCGTTTTACAATTTGCGTATTTACAAACGATGCCATCCAACACAGCCTGAGCTTCCGCCAGGTTCTCTGCTGTACGCTGAACATTCTCCGCAACAGCCGGATTAAGTGTTTGAAGCAGAGGAAGGACCTGCAAACGAATCTTATTACGCATCACGTCAGCCTCCAAATTCGTGCTGTCCGTGACGTATTTTTGCCCTTTTTCAGCCAAGAATGCCTCGATTTCTGCTCTGGAAACACACAAGAGTGGTCGCAGAATATAACCATTTCGCGGTTGAATACCACACAATCCCCTCAATCCGGTACCTCTGACAAGGTTTAAAAGTACCGTTTCCACAGAGTCATCGCGATGGTGAGCCACGCAGATTCCTGCTGCACCAATGTCTTCACGGAGCTGTTCAAACCACTTGTAGCGCAGTTCGCGGGCTGCCATCTCGATGCTTACCTTGTGTAGTTCGGCATAAGTCTGGGTATCGAAATGAGCCCGATGCAGCTCAATACCAAGAGCACCACACAGCTCCACACAAAAAGCTTCATCCCTATCCGACTCTGTTCCACGAAGATGGAAATTGCAATGTGCAGCATGCACCTTGTAGCCCGCCTCAGACAGCAGCAACAGCAGCGCCACACTATCTGCACCACCGCTTAAAGCAACAAGATACAACTCATTACTATCAAGCAGTTTATGTTTGCTGATATATGCCTCTACTTTACTCCACATAGAGCACCAAACCCTTCAGATATTCACCCTCCGGATGATAGATGTTGATGGGATGATCAGCAGGCTGATGCAGCTGATGAAGGATGCGCACCTTACGCTTAGCCAATGCTGCTGCTGTGAAGACGGCATTGCGGAAGTGGTCCTTTGTGACTACCTGCGAACAAGAGAACGTAAAGAGAATGCCGCCCCGTTCGATTTTCTCGAAAGCCTTCTGATTCAGGCGCGTATAGCCCTTCAGGGCGTTGTGCAGGGCTCCACGATGCTTGGCAAAAGCTGGCGGGTCGAGGATGATAAGGTCGTAGGAACATTGAACATTGACCATTGACCATTGAACATTATGATTACCGATACCCTCCAGGAACTTAAAAGCATCCTCGCAGAAGGCCTCATGACGCGGGTCGCCAGGGAAATTGAGCTCTACGTTCTGCTTGGTCAACTCGATGGCCTTAGCCGACGAGTCCACACTATGAACGAGTTCGGCCCCACCCCGCATGGCATAGAACGAGAAGCCACCCGTATAGCAGAACATGTTCAGCACACGCTTACCACGGGCATAATGCTCCAGCAACGAACGGTTCTCGCGCTGGTCGACGAAGAAACCTGTCTTCTGACCTTTCAGCCAGTCGACACGAAACTTCAGGCCGTTCTCCATCGCGATATTATCATTACTGCCACCATAAAGGAATCCGCTCATGTCATCAGCCGTCATGAAAGGTAGCGTGGTCTCACTCTTATAGTAGATATGCTTGATGTAACCCTCCATAACTACTATAAGCTGAGAAGCTATCTCCTTACGACACAGATGCATACCGATAGAATGCGCCTGCATGACTGCCGTCTCGCCATAGACATCAATAATAAGCCCAGGCAGGTGGTCACCTTCGCCATGAACCAAGCGGTAGGAATTAGAATGAGTAGTATCATCCGTCACCAGTCCGATGGCTTGTCGCATCTGGAGGGCTGAACGCAGGCGTGAAGCCCAAAACTCTGCATCGATAGGCACGTCAGAAAATGTCAACACGCGGACTGCAATGCTTCCCTGTTGATAGTGTCCGACAGCGATGAAATCGCCCGAATTGGTCACCACACGCACTATTTCACCCTCTGTAACGCCTTCATCAATACTGGCGATAGCACCAGAAAACACCCACGGATGGAATCTCCGTAAGCTCTCCTCCTTACCTTTGCGTAATCTTATTTGCTTATAATCTATCATAGCGGTAGCAAATTATTCACTCTTCACTTCTTCACTCTTCACTAAACAATAATCACCAGACTGTTCCAATCGCATCAGCTCCTCGTAGAGCATGATGCACGCCCAGGCATCTGTGGCTGCATAGCCTTTCTGATGGTCATTCAGTACGTCGGCCTCCCAATTGGTCAGCTGCTGACGCTTGGAAATCTTCTGGCCAAAGAAGTTGGCGTACAGTTTCTGAAGGCTCATGTCCTCGACACCAATTTCTTTCACATGATGCTGAAGGTCAACGAAATAGCCCGCTTCGAAGTCACCCAGGCGATGCAGCTGATTCATGTCATCGGTCAGCGACAGTCCTATCTTCGGCACCGTGGTATCCTCCAGCAGACGCTTGACCGATGGCGACATTCCCAGTCGGTTCATGCGGAACAAGAAGCAGACATCGTGACACGCCACCTGAAGCAGCGCCACCTGGTGCATAGGGCCCTTACGGAAATTGGGGCGCGTTTCGGTATCGATACCTAAAACAGGTTGCGACAGCAGGAAACGGACAGCCTTCTCAGCCTCGCGCTCCGTCCAGACAACGACAATACGTCCCTCGAAGAGCACCCGCGGCAATGTGGCTATGCGAGTCTTATCATATTTGTTATAGATAGTTTTCTTCATTCAGCGTGCAAAGGTAGTGCAAAACAAGCGAAATACAAAGAAAAAAATAAAAAAACGACCTTTTTATGATGAAATCTGAGATATTCTTTGTAATTTTGCATCTTGTAATTATAAAATAACGTATCAATGGCAAAAAAGAAAACAGTAAAGACTTCAAGAGAGAAGACAGCATCGTCGTTCCGTGAAGCCATCGGCATAGAGAAAATCTTCAATAACGAGCGTCTCAATTTCGTTCTAGGCTTCTGCCTGCTCTTCATTGCAGGGTATCTGGTATGGGCCTTCGTATCGTTCTTCGTAACGGGTGCAGCCGACCAGAGTATCATCGAGACACCACGCGATGGCGAGATACTCAATCAGAATCACGAATTTCAAAATGCATGCGGTAGCCTTGGAGCCTATACCTCATGGTTTTTCATCAAGCGCTGCTTCGGTTTGGCAGCCTTCGTCATTCCCGTATTCATCTTCTTGTTAGCCATCAACATGATGCGCGCCTACAAGGTGAACCTGCTGAAGTGGTTTATGTGTCTGGCAATCATCATGATATGGGCATCGGTCACCTTCTCGAAATTCCTTGCGCCGTTCTTTGCAGATGCCTGCTTCAATCCTGGCGGCGACCACGGACTGACCATCTGCCAGATGATAGAAGGAATTATTGGTGTTCCTGGACTCACGGCCCTGCTGGCTCTGATTGCCATTGCCTTCCTGGTGTACCTGAGCATGGAGACCGTCATCATCATTCGCAAGGTGTTCAATCCCCTGCACTACCTGAAGAAGATACCCATGACCATCAATGTGGGTGGTGGCGACAGTACGGACAACGGTTCTTTCAATACGTTAGAAGACCCCACAGTATTTGACAACCCCGAAACAGAGCAGATAGAGTTCCCCATCGATAATGATGAACCCCAAAAGGCCAAGGTGACGGTCACGCAGACCAGTAACAACACAGACAACAAAACCGGCAAAGAGGTGGAGATGACGGTCGAGACGGGTAAAAGTGAGGAAAAGGCAAAGGGTAAGGATGTGGCTGCCGACAACTATGGGGACATCAGCACTCCCTACGACCCCAAACGCGACTTGGAAAACTACCACTATCCCACTCTCGACCTGCTGAAGAAGTATGAAACCGACGGCAAGCCCTATATCGATATGGCTGAGCAGACGGCCAACAAAAACCGTATCGTTGACGTGCTGCGTAACTTCGGTGTGGAAATTTCGAGCATCAAGGCTACCGTAGGACCAACGATTACCTTATATGAAATCACACCTGCCCCTGGTGTCCGCATCTCCCGCATCAAGAATCTGGAGGATGATATCGCCCTGAGTCTGGCTGCCCTCGGCATCCGTATCATTGCACCCATTCCCGGCAAGGGTACTGTGGGTATCGAGGTTCCGAATGCCAAACCGGCTACCGTCTCGATGGAAAGCATCCTGAACTCGAAAAAGTTCCAGGAGTCAACGATGGAATTGCCTTGTGCCGTCGGTAAGACCATCACCAATGAAGTCTTTATGTTCGACCTCGCCAAGGCGCCCCACCTGCTTGTAGCCGGTGCCACCGGTCAGGGTAAGTCGGTCGGTTTGAACGCCATCATCACCTCTTTATTATATAAGAAGCATCCTGCAGAGATGAAAATCGTGCTCGTTGACCCGAAGAAGGTGGAGTTCAGCGTCTATAGCAGCATAGAGAAACACTTCCTGGCGAAGGTTCCCGATGACGGTGAAGAGCCCATCATCACCGATACCAGCAAGGTGATTCGCACACTACAGTCGCTGTGTAAGGAGATGGATACGCGTTACGACCTCCTGAAGATTGCCCAAGCTCGTAACATCAAGGAATACAACAAGAAGTTCATCGACCGCCAGCTCAATCCTGAGCACGGCCACCGTTTCATGCCGTATATCGTGGTGGTCATCGACGAGTTCGGCGACCTCATCATGACTGCCGGCAAGGAGGTGGAATTACCCATCGCACGTATTGCCCAGCTAGCCCGTGCCGTCGGCATCCACATGATCATCGCCACACAGCGTCCTACGACAAACATCATCACGGGTACTATCAAGGCCAACTTCCCAAGCCGCATAGCTTTCCGTGTAGGTGCCATGATTGACTCGCGTACCATTCTCGACCGCCCAGGTGCCCAGCAGCTGGTAGGCCGAGGCGACATGCTCTACCTGAATGGTGGTGAGCCAGTGCGTGTTCAGTGTGCCTTCGTCGATACCCCAGAAGTGGAACGCATCAACCAGTTCATCGCCCAGCAACAGGGCTACATCTCAGCCTTCGAGTTGCCTGAGCCTGATACCGACGACGGCGACGGCGGCGAGAGCCGTGATGTGGACATGCAGCACCTTGACCCGATGTTCGAGGATGCCGCCCGTCTCATCGTCCGTGAGCAAAGTGGCAGCACGAGTTTGATTCAGCGTAAGTTCGCCATCGGCTACAACCGTGCCGGCCGCTTGATGGACCAGCTGGAAAAGGCGGGTATTGTCGGTGCCGCACACGGCAGCAAGCCCCGTGAAGTATTAATTATGGACGAAATGTCCCTTGAAAACTTATTAACACAATGGAGAAATTAATCACATTATTACTGTTTTCCCTTTTTGCCTTTTCACCCATCAGCGCACAAAGCGCCAAGGAAGTGTTGGACAAGACGGCAGCTGCCGTATCAAACAAATCGGGTGTCACCGCATCGTTTACGCTGAAAGGCGGACAGATGAGCGACAACGGCACCATCAGCATCAAAGGCCGCATGTTTCAGGTCACCACACCCGATGCCATCATCTGGTTTGACGGCAAGACCCAGTGGACTTACATGAAGAAGAACGACGAAGTGAACATTGCCAATCCTACAGAGGCTGAGATACAGGCCATCAATCCCTACAACTTCATCTATATGTACAAGAAAGGCTATTCGTACACGATGGAAAAAAAGGGTGGCAACTACGAGGTACACCTGCAACAAACCCAGAAGAAGGGACTGCGCGAAATGTATATCGTCATCAATGCGAAGACGTATATTCCCTCGCAAATCCGCATTCACCATAAGAAAGGCTGGAACACCATCGATATCCGCGACTTCAAGAAAGCCAACCTGTCGGATAGCATGTTCCGTTTCAACTCAAAAGACTTTCCCAACGCAGAGGTAATTGACTTACGATGAATAAGATACAACTATTCTTCCTATTAAGAAAGAACACCAAGCTGAGCGAGAAACGCCATCCAATGTTTGAGTCGAACCAGTACGGTAAGCTCATCGGATACATCTTCGTTGCCATCTTGGCCATTGAGTTCATTGCCCTCGGTACCTTCCTCGGATGGATTGGTGCCAAAGAGGATGTTCCCGAAATGATGTACTACGTCATGCCGTTTGTCCTCATTATGGACTTCTGCATGCGCTTCTATTCCCAGCAGACGCCAATGATGATGGTGAAGCCATATCTGCTGACACCCATCAGTAAATATGCCGCCATCGACTGTTTCCTGGTGCGTCAGGTACTCGACACCAGCAACCTGATGTGGATGACGCTGGTACTGCCCTTCGTATTCATCGTGTGGTGCGGCGGCATGACCACATGGGCTGCCTTGGGCATGTTGCTGACGCTGCATCTGATGGTGGTCGTCAACAGCCAGTGGTACCTGCTTGTGCGCACACTCATCAACCAAAGCATCTGGTGGGTGGCATTGCCCATCGTGTTCTACGGTTCGCTGACCCTACCCTTCATTTTCCTGCCAGACCGCATACTGGATCCCATCCTCGACGTCATCTCCGACACCTTGGAGGCCTACGTCTCTACGGGGTGGCTGCTACTGATTTTTGCCATACTTTTCATCGTTCTCTTTGCCATCAACCGCCACATGCAGATGCGCTTTGTCTATGATGAAATCAGCAAAAAAGAGAAGACCAAGCTGAGGACGGTCTCAGAATTCAAGGCCCTGAACCGTTTCGGACAAATCGGCGAATACCTGAAACTGGAAATCAAGAGTACCATGCGCAACAAGGCCATCCGCTCACGTTTCATCCAAGGTGTCTGCTTCATCACCTTCTTCTCGCTGATGATAGCGTTCACCAGCACCTACAACTCATCATTCGAGCGTAACTTCTGGTGCCTCTACGCTTTCATTTTCTTCGGTAGCGTCAATCTGACCAAGGTGATGTGTCCTGAGGGCAACTACATCGACCTGCTGATGGTTCACGAGGAAAACATCCTCACCCTGCTACGTGCCAAATACTATTATTATTGTGCCATTCTGATACTGCCGCTGCTATTCACCCTGATACCCGTCTTCGCCGGCAAATTCTCCATTCTCATGGTGCTGGCCTACCTCTTCACGGCAACAGGTCCCATCTATTTCATGCTGTTTCAGATGGCTGTATTCAACAAGACCACACTGCCGCTGAACGAGAAAATCACCGGCAAGAACCAGATGGAGAACAAGTGGCAGTTCATCGTATCCATGTCCAGCATGTTTGCACCCATTATCCTGGTGTTCATCCTGAAAGCAGCCTTCGATGAAACTGTCGCTTATTGGATTCTCCTCATCATTGGTATTCTGTTCACAGTAACTGAGCAATACTGGATGCGCAACATCTATCGTCGCATGATGCTGCGTCGCTACGACAACCTTGAAGGTTTCCACACTACGAGGTAAAAGGGAATAGTGAAAAGTGAAAAATTTGTTTCCGCATGAAAACCATTCTCATTCAGGTGGGCAAGACCGTCAATAAGCACTTCATAGCCGGTATTGACGACTATGTAGAGCGCATCAGCCACTACATGCCCTTCGAAGTCGTGATCATCCCTGAGTTGAAGAATGCCAAAAGTCTTAGCGAGGATCAACAGAAACAAGCCGAGGGAGAGTTAATCCTCAAACAGCTACAGCCTTCGGATACTGTCGTACTGTTGGACGAGCACGGCCGCGAATACCGCAGCATAGAGTTCGCCAGGTGGTTGGAACAGAAGCAGCAGACAGCCCGCAGGCTCGTTTTCGTCATCGGCGGCCCATACGGTTTCTCCCCTGCCGTCTATGCACGGGCCAACGAACAGCTTTCACTCTCCAAGATGACCTTTTCACACCAGATGATACGCCTCACATTTACCGAACAGGTTTATCGCGCGTGTACGATTATTAAAGGTGAGCCCTATCACCATGAGTAATATAATCGATTGTTGCAGCGTATGGAAAAGATTATTCTAGGCATAGATCCAGGCACGAATATCATGGGATATGGTGTCATCAAGGTCAAGGACAACAAGGCTGAGATGGTGACTATGGGGGTTATCGATCTCCGTCGCTTTGGTGACGGCTACCTGAAGCTGGGACATATCTTCGAACGAGTCACGGGCATCATCGACGGCTATCTGCCCGATGAAATGGCTATCGAGGCACCGTTTCTGCAGAAGAACGTGCAGACCACGCTGAAGCTGGGACGTGCCCAGGGAACGGCTATTGCTGCCGCCATCCATCACGGTGTTCCCGTTCACGAGTATGCACCGATGAAGATCAAGATGGCCATTACCGGCAACGGTGCAGCCTCGAAGGAACAAGTAGCCGGCATGCTGCAACGTTTGCTGAAGTTCGACGAGGAGGCCCTGTCAAAGTTCATGGACGCTACAGATGCCCTTGGTGCAGCCTACTGCCACTTCATGCAGATGAACCGTCCGGAGAGTCAGGCACACTACAAGGGTTGGAAGGACTTTATCAATAAAAACAAGGAACGCGTGAAGAAATAATGGTAACAGCAGTCATAGGATTGAACGGAAGCGGTAAGACGCAATACATTGAACAGCTGCGGCGCCAGCTGGCATCTGACCGTGTGCGCTATATCGCCTTCTCCGACTCCTACGGTCCGAACGTCGACAGCCAGTATTATCTGCAATTGCGATGGAACCAGCACGACATCGACCACGAGACACCCACCGTCGGCGAACTATTGCAACGGGCCTACCTGCAGACTGGCGATGACACCAGCGAACGGCGTCAGCTGCAAAGCCAGCTATACCGGTTGTTCCACATGGACACGCTGCTCGACAAGTACATCATCACCCTGTCGAGCGGTGAACTGCGCAAGTTCCAACTGACGAAGACACTCTTTGCCAATCCCCGTCTGCTCATCATGGACAACCCCTTCATCGGTCTTGACGCAGAGACGCGCGACCAACTGAAGGTGCTGCTGCTGACACTCAGTCAGGAGCGTGACATGGACATCATGCTCGTCATCTCGAAAACCGACGACGTCCCGGAATTCGTCGGCAAGGTGATAGAACTTCGTGACGGAACTGTCCTACCCGCCTGTTCGCGTCAGGCTTACTATGAGAGGCAAGAGCCAGTACCAGCCCACGTGTTGCCGGAAACAAAGCGTGAGGCGATTCTGTCGCTTCAAAACCACGACAACGACTACCAATGCCAGTGTGTCGTCGACATGCACCACGTCACCATCCGCTATGGCCAGCGCACCATTCTGAACGACCTCGACTGGACGGTGATGAACGGTGAACGCTGGGCGTTGTCAGGACAAAATGGCAGTGGCAAGTCAACACTACTGTCACTCATCTGTGCCGACAATCCGCAGAGCTATGCCTGTGACATCACACTCTTCGACCGTCCAAGAGGCTCAGGGGAAAGCATCTGGGACATCAAGCGACATATTGGCTACGTATCGCCCGAGATGCACCGCAGCTACAAACGTAACCTGCCGGCCATCCGCATCGTAGCCAGCGGACTCATGGACAGCATCGGACTCTATGCTGTACCCAATGCCGACGACTATGACAAATGCCGATGGTGGCTCGATATCTTCGGCATCGGGCAGCTGGCAGACCGTCCCTTCCTGCAATTGTCAAGCGGCGAACAACGGCTGGTGCTGCTGGCCCGTGCTTTCGTCAAAGACCCGCAACTGCTCATCCTCGACGAACCTCTTCACGGCCTCGACCTATGGAACCGCCGACTGGTGAAGGACATCATCGAAACCTTCTGTCAGCGGCGCAACAAAACCATGATTATGGTCACCCACTACGAGTCGGAACTGCCCGCCGCCATTACCCACCGGAAATTTTTGGCACGGAATTTGTAGCCTTGTCAGCATAACGTCGAAATAACGACACATCAAGATAACGAAACAACAAAGAAACATTGAGTAGCCAATTTTCATCCAAGGTATCCGAGATTCTCGCTTTTTCACGCGAGGAAGCTGCCCGTCTGGCCTGTCAGACTGTGGCACCCGAACACCTGCTGTTAGGGTTGCTGCGCGCCAAGGACGGACCGGTCATCGACCTCTTCCACCGACTCGACATCAACATGCCCAATGTCAAGTCGGCACTGGAAATACGTGTCCGCGAGGATGAGATAGGACGCCCCATATATACACAACAATTAGTGCTTAACGAACATGCAAGCAACATTCTGAAGCTCGCCGTACTCGAAGCCCGTCTCCAACACGCCGAACGTGTGGAGGAACAGCACGTGCTGCTGGCCATCCTGCACGACGCAGCCGACAATGGTGCCAAACAAATACTGGAAATGAACAACATGAACTACGAAGACGCCCTGACCATGCTCAGCGTCAAAAATGGCATAGGTCTGCCCGAAGAGGACTACGAAGAGGAAGAAAACACTAGCTCTGCCAATAGTGTGCCCGGTGGTTCCGCCAACGGGAAAGCCACTACGGCACAGGCCAAGCAAACCAAGTCGAAGACACCCGTGCTCGATAATTTCGGCACCGATCTGACACAAGAGGCTATGGATTCGAAACTCGACCCCTGCGTAGGTCGTGAGCGCGAAATCCAGCGTGTCATCGAGATTCTCGGTCGCCGCAAGAAGAACAATCCCATCCTCATCGGTGAACCCGGTGTCGGCAAAAGCGCCATCGTCGAAGGCCTCGCCCAGATGATTGCCTCTCACCACTGCTCGCCCATGCTCTTCAACAAGCGCATTGTGACACTCGACATGACGGGTGTCGTGGCAGGCACGAAATATCGCGGACAGTTCGAGGAACGCATGAAGATGCTCGTCAAAGAACTGGAGCAGAACCCAGATATCATCATCTTTATCGACGAGATACACACCATGATTGGGGCGGGTTCGGCAGCAGGTACAATGGATGCAGCCAACATTCTGAAACCGGCATTGGCACGCGGCACCATCCAGTGCATCGGAGCTACCACGCTCGACGAATACCGTAACAGCATCGAAAAGGACGGAGCACTTGAGCGCCGCTTCCAGAAAGTGCTGGTAGAACCCACCACCGACGAGGAGACGCTGCAGATTCTGAAGAACGTCCGCGGACGCTACGAATACCACCACCACGTCACCTATACCGACGAGGCATTGCTGGCATGTGTCAAATTGACAGCACGCTATGTCAACGACCGTTTTATGCCCGACAAAGCCATCGACGCGATGGACGAAACGGGCTCACGCGTTCATCTGCAGAATGCCAGCATACCACCCGAGATAGCCGATAAGGAAAAAGAAATCAGGGACATCAAGGAACTCAAGCAGCAGGCTGTCGGCAATCAGAACTTCGAGCTGGCTGCCAGCTACCGTGACCGCGAAACCATTCTGAACCGCGAACTCCAGGAACTTAACCAGAAGTGGCTTAGCGGTGAAGTCGACGACCGTCAGGAGGTGACCGCCGAACAGGTGGCCGACGTGGTGTCAATGATGTCAGGCGTCCCCGTACAGCGCATGGCCCAGGAGGAAGGCATTCGCCTGAAAGGTATGGCTACCGAACTCAAGCAGGCCGTCATTGCCCAGGACAAGGCCATCGAGAAGATGGTTAAGGCTATCCAGCGCAATCGCGTGGGACTGAAAGAGCCGAACCACCCCATCGGTGCCTTCATGTTCCTCGGTCCAACAGGTGTCGGCAAGACCTATCTCGCCAAGAAACTCGCTGAGTTCATGTTCGGCACCACCGACGCACTTATCCGCATCGACATGTCAGAATATACTGAGTCGTTTAACGTGTCGCGACTCATCGGTGCCCCTCCGGGCTACGTCGGCTACGAAGAGGGCGGACAGCTCACGGAACGCGTGCGCCGACACCCCTACTCCATCGTTCTGCTTGACGAGATTGAGAAAGCCCACGGCAACGTGTTCAACCTGCTGCTGCAAGTGCTCGACGAAGGTCGTCTGACAGATGGCAACGGACGTTTCGTCGACTTCCGCAACACCGTTATCATCATGACCTCCAATGCCGGCACACGCCAGCTGAAAGACTTCGGACGGGGCATCGGCTTCAACAGCGCCGGCTCATCATCGCTCATGCTTGACGAAAAGGACAAGGAGCATGCCCGCCAGATTGTGCAGAAGGCCCTGTCGAAGCAGTTCTCGCCCGAGTTCCTTAACCGTCTTGACGAAATCATCACCTTCGACCAACTCGACCTTGACGCCATCAAGCGCATCATCGACGTCGAACTGAAGGGACTTTATAAGCGCATCAACGACATGGGCTATCAGATGGAGCTCACCGACGCCGCCAAGGAATTCGTGGCCACCAAGGGCTACGATGTCCAGTTCGGTGCCCGTCCGTTGAAGCGCGCCATCCAAACCTATATCGAAGACGGCATCTCCGAACTCATCGTCAACAGTGACCTCCCAATCGGAGCCATCATCCACATTGACAAGGACGCAGACAAAGACGAGCTCAACTTCATTAGCTGACTCCCGTCTCTGTATTCTCCGTCAATTCAAACTACTTCGACTGGACAAATTAAATGCCCAGTCCACCATTGAATGAGACGTCGACAGCCTTCGACTGAAGGATACGCGAATGAGGCGGCACATCGTGAGTAAGCCAGATGTTGCCACCAATGGTGGAATGATGGCCGATAGTGATGCGTCCCAAAATAGAGGCGTTGGAGTAGATAGTGACATGGTCCTCGATAACTGGGTGGCGTGGCACGTTGAGCATATTACCTTGCTCGTCATACTTGAAACTCTTAGCACCAAGGGTGACACCTTGATAAAGAGTGACGTGATTGCCGATGATGCACGTCTCGCCAATGACGACGCCCGTACCGTGATCGATGGCGAAGTATTCGCCAATCTGGGCACCTGGATGGATGTCGATGCCGGTTTTGGAGTGTGCCTGCTCGGTGATGATGCGTGGGATGACAGGAACCTTCAGCTCATGTAGTTTATGGGCGATGCGGTAGTGAGTCATAGCATTGACAACAGGATAGCAGAAAATGACTTCGCCATAGTTAGGGGCGGCAGGGTCATTGTCAAACATAGCCTGAACGTCGGTATAGAGCATGCGCTTGATTTCGGGTAAAGCGTTGATGAACTCACTACACAGGCGCTCGGCCTCGGCATAGGCTTTCTGCTTGGTATCGACAGCGTCGCACTCGCAGAATTGCAGGCCGTGGGCTATCTGTTTGACAAGGAGTCGCACCAGTTCCACCATGTGTACGCCGATGGTATAGGAGCGAACAGTCTCATCGGGCTGGCGCTTGTTGAAGTAGTCAGGGAAGATGATGCTCTTAACCAGACTGACAATCTGGCGAACCTTCTCGACAGAGGGCAATGGTGCCTCTGTTGCAGGCATCATGCGGACTTCCTGCTCAGCGAGTTTCGACAGCAGGGTCACATTCTTCAGCAGTATGTCGTTATCCTTCATAACTATAAACTATAAACTATGAACTGAAAACTATGACAGTGTGTGCTGCTCGAAATACTGTTGCACGTCGTCCTTGTAGCTATCGGAAATAGGTATATACTCGGTGCCGAAGACAATACGAAAGCGGTCTACCTGTTGCACTTTGGTCATGTGGACAATGTA
Organism: Prevotella sp.; assembly: GCA_016286995.1. Classification (GTDB taxonomy): domain Bacteria; phylum Bacteroidota; class Bacteroidia; order Bacteroidales; family Bacteroidaceae; genus Prevotella. Next base: position 23,258 of record JAEEVA010000016.1, on the reverse strand, counting down.
GGAACGATGGGTACGCAGGAACTCGGGACGGGGCATGTAGTCTTCGAGTTTCTTCATATTCATGAGCGACATAATCTTGGTACCGTCCTCGAGGTAGATGCGCACGTAGTCCTTCAGTCCCTCGATATACAGGATGTTGTCGAGGGACACGCGGATAAGCTTATAATCACTCTTGACAAACATAAAACGATCCAGAGCGGTAGCCTGTTGACGCTGTGACACAGAGAACCAGTCGAGGGCCTTGTTGGCTGCCTTCAGGAAGTCGTCGTAGGAGATGGGCTTCATGAGGTAGTCGATGGCATTGACTTTATAGCCTTCGATGGCATACTGCTGGAAGGCCGTAGTAAAGATAATCTTCGTGTCGGCAGGCAGTATCTTGGCAAACTCGATGCCTGACAGTTCCGGCATCTGGATGTCGAGGAACAGTAGCTGTGCAGGACGGTCGCGCAGTTCCTTCATGGCTTCCAGTGCGGAGCCATAGGTTCCTATCAGGTTGAGAAACGGGGTTTTCTCTGTGTAGCTCTTCAGCAGGCCTGCTGCCAATGGCTCATCGTCGATAATGGCGCAATTGATGGTCATAATGTTTATTTACGATTTGATAATTTACTATTTATTCTTCACTCTTCACTCTTAACTTACTATTCGCCTCCATCCAGTCAGTAATCTGGATGCGAGAATGATAGGTTTTGCCGTCGTCAGAGACACCTTTCGTCCAAGTGTGGTTCTCGTAGTAGGCCAGTTCCAGACGACGCTGCACCTGTTGCAAACCGATGCCATGACCACTATGGTCACCAATGGCCTTGGGGAAGTTCGAGTTCTGGATGTCACAGACGATCTGATGCTCGTCGGCTTCCAAGCTAATATGGATAAACGAGGGTTCCGTTGGGCTAACACCATGCTTAAAGGCGTTCTCCACAAGCGAGATGAAGATCATGGGAGCCACCTCAACATTGAACGTCGAACAGCGCGACTTGAAGGTGACGTCGACAGACTGCGGCAAACGGATACGCATCAGCTTGACATAGTTCTCGAGGAATTCCACCTCGTCCTTGAACGATACCGTGGGCTGCTGGTAGTCATAGAGAATGTGACGCAACATCTTGGAGAGTTCCTGAATGGATTCCTGAGCTTTGGGGGTATCGAAGGCCGTCAGCGCATAGATGTTATTCAGCGTGTTGAGCAGGAAGTGCGGATTGATTTGGTTGCGCAGATTACTCAACTCAGCATCGGCTCGCGCCGTCTCTGCCGCACGACGTGCATCGTCGGCCCACATCCACTGCTGTGCCAGTTTGAGGCAGGTGGCCACCGTAGCAAAGATGGCGAAGTTGATGCCGTCGCGGACAAAGAAGAAGAAGGAATCCAAGGCGTCAGGCTTGCGCTGACTGGAGCCAGGTTGGAACATCTCACGAGTAAAGTCCCCCCAGTAGTACAGCACGATGCTGAACGCCAATATCATAAAAGCATTGATGAGCAGGAAGTAGCGATGCTTGCCAGCCACGAAATACTGGGGTGTCAACCATTTGTAGTTGGCATAGAATACTACCATAAGCAGCAACGGCGACATGCAGTTCATGGCGTACTGCAACATAGACATACCCGTACCACGCATGTATTGCATGGGCGACAGGAACATATATGCCCAGAAGACGATATGCAGGAAAACCTTCAGTCGTTTATTCATAACTTAACACTTCTCACTTAACACTTCTCAATTCTACTCGTGCCTGATAGCTTCTATAGGATCCATATTGGCGGCTTTCTGGGCTGGGATGTAGCCGAAGAGTACGCCAATGCACACACATACGAAGAACGAAACGTAGATACTCCATGCCGGCACACTGGACGGCATGCCGAAGGAGCCGAGGAAAGCGCTGGCTGAACAGCCTACGAGGATCCCTATCAGACCACCCGTGACGGATATGAGCACCGACTCGATGAGGAACTGCAGCGATATAACTGGACCTGTTGCACCCACGGCCATACGCAGTCCGATTTCCTTCGTTCGCTCTGTCACGGACACCAGCATGATATTCATGATGCCGATACCAGCCACGAGCAACGAGAAGGCTGCGGCCACGACGAGGATGATGGTGACGGTATCCATCGTTGACGACATCGTTTCCATCATCTCAGCCTGCGAACGAATGGTGAAGTCGTCATCTGCATCTTCTTTCAGCTTATGGTTGTCGCGTAGAATCTGTGTCAGTTCCTCGATGGCTGCATCCGACAACTCTTCAGTGATGGCCGAACAGACAATGCTCGAGAAATAGGTCTGCGCAGCGATACGCTTCATGACGGTGGTATAGGGAGCAATGATGACGTTGTCCTGATCCATACCCCACGAGTTGTAGCCCTTCGATTTCAGCACACCGACGACACGCATAGGAATCGACTTGAAACGAATGGTCTTTCCAATGGGGTCGGTATGTTCGCCAAAGAGTTCCTTAACGATGGTAGCACCTATGACACACACCTTGGCGGCTTTCTTGATATCCTCTTCCGTGAAGCAGTCACCCTCCTCGATGACCCACTGGCGGATGTCGAGGTAGTCGATGGACTCACCATACATTGAGGCATTGGTATTGTTGTTGCCGTAGATGGCCTGACCGCTGGCGGTGACCTCCGGTGACACCTTCGTCACAAACTTCTTCTCACGTACAATACGCTCATAATCGGCCATCTTCAATGTCTGCATGGCTGACGGGTCCTGACGTACACCACCACGCATATCGGCACCCGGACGGATAGTCAGCAGGTTGGTACCCATCGTCGACAGTTCCTTACGGATACTCTCCTTCGACCCTTGTCCAATGGCCATCATGATGATGACGGCAGCCACACCGATGATGATACCCAGCATCGATAGGAACGACCGCATCTTGTTGTTGGCAACGGCCTTCAGGCTAACCTTAAATAAATTTGATATATTCATGCGGTAGCAAATTATTCACTATTCACTTTTCACTTTTACCTTTTAATCATCCTGTGGGGCAGGCAGCTTGGCCAGTGCCTCGGCTGCCGATTTGATATTCGTATTGATAGTGTCCTCGCGAATCTTGCCGTCACGCAGGTTGATATTACGACTGCTGTATTCGGCAATTTCAGGGTTGTGGGTCACAAAGATGATGGTGTGACCCTGTTTGTACAGCTCTTGGAAGAGTACCAGCATCTCGAACGACGTACGTGTATCGAGGTTACCGGTGGCCTCGTCGGCCAACAGCACGGCAGGGTTATTCACCAAGGCACGGGCAATGGCCACACGCTGCATCTGACCGCCCGACATCTCGTTGCTCTTATGTTGCAATCGATCGCCCAAACCTACGGCCTGTAAAGCCTTGATGGCTGCCTCGCGACGCTGGCTGGCATCGTATTTCGAGTTGTACATCAAGGGCAGTTCGACATTCTCCACAGCGGTGGTCTTGGCCAGCAGGTTGTAGTTCTGAAACACAAAACCTATCTTCTGGTTGCGCAAGTGGGCACGCTGGGTCTTCGACATGGAACGCACGCTGATGCCGTCAAGGAAATACTCACCGCTGGTGGGTGTGTCCAGACAGCCCAGCTGGTTGAGCAGCGTCGACTTGCCACTTCCCGATGTTCCCTGAATAGTAACAAACTCGCCCTCATAAATCTTGAACGAGACACCACGCAGAGCCTTCACCGTTTCGGAACCCACCTGGAAGTAGCGCTTGACGTTCTGCAACTCTATGACTACTTTTCTTTCTTCCATATTTCTTTCTTTCGACAACGGATTTCATGGATTATACGGATTCAAACACGATGATTATTTAGTCCGTTCAATCCGTGTAATCCATTGTTAATTACTTTTTCGGTTGTTGACCGTTCTGTTGTCTGTTGTTCTGTCTCGGACGCGGCATGAAGGGATTCGAGGCCTGTTCCTGCGGCATTTCCTCACCACCGCTGATAGTGAAGTCGACAAGCACCTCCGTACCCTCGCCAATGCCACTGACAATCTCAGTCAGCATACCGTTGGTGGTACCGACTTCGACGGCATGGGCCTTGAAAGTGTTACCCTCCAGCGTCCACACCTTGGTGGGAGCCTCCACGTCCTCAATCTTCTGGTCCTTGGTCAGCAGGGCCTCGTTAGGTACGAAACGCAGGGCTTTGGCAGGAGCTGACAGCACATTGTTCTTTTCAAGTGTGAAGATGGTGACATTGGCCGTCAGACCAGGCTTCAGCTTCAGGTCGTTGTTGGGAGCTGAAATGACCACCTCGTAAGTCACCACATTGCTCTCGGTAGTGGCCTGCTGACGCACCTGCGTCACCTGTCCCTCAAACTTGTCGTCAGGGAAGGCGTCAACGGTGAATGTCACGTGCTGACCTTCCTTCACACCACCAATGTCAGCCTCGTCGATGTTGGCAATGACACGCATATCGGTGAGGTCCTGGGCAATAGTGAACAGCTCAGGCGTATTGAACGATGCTGCCACGGTCTGGCCTTCCTCGACACTCTTCGAGAGTACAACGCCGTCAATAGGACTGGTAATGGTAGCATAGCCCAGATTGGTCTGAGCCTTCTGTACACTCTCACGACTGGTGTTGACCTGCTGGCGAGCTTTGTCATACGACAAGCGGGCATTCTCATACTCATCGGCAGAAACCAGCCCTTTGTCGTACAGCGTCTTGTATCGGTTGTAGTTGGCCTGCTCATAATTCAGCGTACTCTGGGCCGACGAGAGGTTGGCCTTGGCCGTATTCAACTCACTGATGAGATTGGTCTTGTCGAGTTCGGCAATAACCTGTCCCTTCTTGACGATACTGTTGTAGTCAACATACAGCTTCGACACGATGCCCGACACCTGCGTACCCACGGTGACGCTGGTCACAGGCTCAATGGTACCTGTTGCGGTGACGGACGTCTTGATGTCCTGCTTCACGATCTTGGCAGTCTCGAACTCTACCTTTTCTTCTTTCTTGCCACCTGAACACATCCAAATGACCAGGGCGATGATGACGACGGCACCGATGCCCCACCAAACTTTCTTATTCTTCATCATATCTTAAATCCTCAATTCTTAAATTGCCCAAGGGCAATAACTCTTAATTCTTACTTCTTAACTCTTACTCGGCGAAGCCGACACCTCTTAATTCTTACTTCTTAACTCTTAATTCTCAGAGACTCATCTCATATCCCTGATAGAACTTCAGCAGCTGCATCGCCAGAATCGTTATATACTTTGACTGCAGCTTATTCTGCTGGGCCTGCAACAGTTTGTCCTTACCCGTCATCAGCTCCACAATGTTCTTCAGTCCCAGCTGGAACTGCTCTGACAGCAGGTTATACGAAGCTTGCTCACTCTCCACCGTAGTCAGTGACGTGCGGAACTTCTGTTGGTTGTTCTGGGCGTCAAGCCAGAAGCCCTCAAGGGTAGAATACAGCTGTTTCTCCCTGTCCTGCAATTCAAGCTGTGCCTCCTCCATAGCAATACGGGCACTGTTGACAGCTGTTCTGGCCTTACGTCCGTCGACGATGGGAATACTGACGCTGACACCTGCCGAAGCATCGAAGTTGGTCTTCACCTGCGAGCCCCAGCCATTCTGCGACATCGAATTGGTAGAGGTTCCCAATCCACCCGTCATGCTGACAGTGGGCAGCCAACCTGCACGGGCTATCTTCAGCTGCAGCTCGCTCGACTCAATACCCAGCTTTGAGTTACGAATCTCAGGACGCAACTCCAAGGCAGTCTCATAGACTTCAGCCAGCGATGGAATCGGAGCCAGTGCCTGTTCATCAGTAGCATTGGGAACAGCTATCTCGAAAGCATCCGTGCTCGTAATCTCCAGCAACTGCTTCAACTGCAACTTTGAGTCGGCCAGATTCGACTCGGCCTCCACAATATTATATTCGTCAGTGGAACGCTGGGCAGTCAACTGAGCCAGGTCGGCCTTCGACATTTTACCCACGTCCACCATCTGCCGGCCACGCTCTTCATTCTTCTTGCTGGTCTCCAAACTCTGGCGATGCACCTCGATAGCCTCCGTCATATATAATATTTTGACGTACAGCTGGGCTATCTTCTCCTGGATGGAGTTGGCCGTCTCGTCTGCTGTCAGACCAGCTTGTTCCTCCGACAACCGGTTCTTTTTTAACTGGTTAACATTCTGCCAGCCGTTCCAAACCGTCCACTGGGCACTCACGCTATAGCTGCCATTATAATAGCTCTTGTTCGCCGATGTGCTCACCGTGCCATTGGACACAGTCGCCGTACCAGCATTCTGCCAAGGACGGTAGCCCACACTCTGGTTGGTCGAGGCCGAGAGTGTAGGGAACAAAGCAGCCGCCGACTGTTTGCGGGTTTCCGTTGCTCCATACTGCTTCAGCCTTGCCTGGCGTAGCGTGATGTTGTTCTCAATGGCATAATTGATGCAGTCGGCCAGTGTCCACTGTTTCTGAGCATTAGCCGACAAAGGCAAAAGGGTCAGCAGACCAAGCACAATGCTCGTCTTGACCCACCTGACTCCCTGATTGAAATCATTTTGCTTCATATACCTTATTATATTATAACTATAAGCTTTTCCACGATGCAAAGGTAAAGATTATCGACGAAATTGCCAAACATTTTCGGCACTTTTTGAGCCGTTAATAGAAATAATATGTCAATTCTTCGATAAGAATGCCATATTTAACGGAATATTAACAGTAGGAAGAGTCAGGAGCAGCCGAGAAAGTCAGGAAAGTTTGTTGAAAAGGAAAACCCCTGGTTGGAAAAAAATCCAAGACAGGGGTTCTAATGAAAGGAGGAAAAAAAATGTGGTACCTCCAGGAATCGAACCGGGGACACACGGATTTTCAGTCCGATGCTCTACCAACTGAGCTAAGGCACCATTTCATCATTTGAAAGATCGCTTTCCTTTCGTTTGCGGGTGCAAAGGTACGAAGAAAAAAATAATTGACCAAACATTTAGCCAATTATTTTGCAGTTTTTAAGAATTATCCGACATTTTGTACTTTACTCACCCCAAAAGCGGTATTTATCTGATTGTCACCTTCAGGGTCTTGCGGTCGTTTCCAGTCTGTGCATCGATGACATAGATGCCGGCACTCGGCACGCCAAAGCTGTACGTTGCAGTCTGTGGACTGGCGCTATGTACCAGACGACCACCGGTATCGTAGCAGCGCACACTCGTCAGCGGCTCGTCAGTAGAAGCTAACACTGTAACAGTCCTGTCCATTGCGAAGATCTGCAGATGGGTTTCTGTGGCTGCTTGTTCCTGAATCAGAGTGCTCACGGTCTGGACGCCACGAGTAGGAGCTCTCAGCGGGAACACCTTGCCATCACCAGTATCCTGCACATAGTTGTAGATAGTAACAACATCTGTAATATCTTCAATCTCGCCGGTACTCTCGTTATATTGAGTTCCAATGACAACAGTATAGGGGGTGCCGTTATCCTTCTTGCCAAAGCGCGACTGTACCTGCATATCCTTATTAAAGGTAATGTCGGTAGCCTGACCTGCCGTTTTTGCCTGTACGAAGAATCCCTGTCCGGAAGCCACCACGGCATTATTAGCTGCAAAGGATGTGCCACTAAGATTAATCCAGTCGCCAGTTGCAGCCCGCTGTACCAAGTGCTGTCCTGTGGCGGTAAGCAGCCAGTATCTCGGTTGCAGTCCGGTGTTCGCTGCAAAGAACGCATCCATATCCAGTCCACAGGTGAACGGGTTTTCCACCAAATAATAGCCTAAGTTAGAGGCACCGGCAGACACCGTTTCTGTATGGTCCCTGATGCCAGACAACATCGTGTTCAACTCACTCTCCTTAATTGGTATGCGAGTGTACGTTCGCTGGCCGTAATATACGTTGGCAGGTGTCTCCGTCTTCTGGGCAGATGTCGGTAGTAGCAGGTCGGTCTTCAGACGACCGCGGTTCTTGGCACGGTCCTTACTGTACACATCGCTCAGGTTTGTATCCGTTCCACCATCATTGGCACCGGTCTGCGAGAATTCATAGTAGTCATACATCGTATCCTCCTTGGGCAGACGGATGATGGAGATGTCATTGCTTTCGTCGTTTGCCGCCCCCTTCAGGTGGTTCATCACCATCACCGAGAATCCGCCATTGGCATAATCCACCGTAGCATCGTTATAAGTATTGCTCCATACGCCCTTGATAGCCACGTTAGCCTTCTTGCCGCCCATAGGCTTATAGCCTAAACGGTCGAGGTATGCATCGGCAGTACCACCGTCTTCCACTACCCATGTAGCAGTGTTTCCTGTGCCAGACCATACACCCTCGTTAGCTGAGTGGCTTTTAGCTTTTGGCTTTTGGCTAACTGCCAACTGCTAACAGCTAACTGCTAACAGCTAACTGCTAACAGCTAACTGCTAACGGCTAACAGCTGTCAGCGTTATGACGACATATTCTGAGCGGGTGCCGATACGGAACTTGCCGCCCCAGATGCCCAGTCCGCTGCTAACATAATAGTGTGTATTGCCTCGCTGGTAAGGGCCGAAAGCACATTCGTAGACATGTTCCGTAATCCACGAGATGGGCCACACCTGTCCGTGATGCGTGTGACCACTGAACTGGAAGTCAATCTGCTGACGCTCAGCCTGATCCAGATGATAGGGTTGGTGGTCGAGCAGAATGCAGTATTTCGAACGGTCTGCCTTCTGCATCAGCACGCCTAACGAATCACGACGGAAGTTGGTGCGGTCATCACGTCCGATGATGCAGACATCGCCAACGGTGACACAGGAATCCTGCAACAGATGGATGTTGGCCTCCTGATAAAACTGTCTGGCCCTGGGCTCTCCGCTATAGTATTCATGGTTACCGATGCAGGCATAGACAGGCGCTTTCAGCAGTTTGAACTCCTCGTGCATCTGCTGTTCTATCACAGGGCGCATGCTACCGTCGATGATGTCACCGGCAATGAGAATCAGGTCTGGTTGCTCGGCGTTGATCATCTCCACCCAACGGTGCAGTTCGCTGCGACGGTTGTGATAGCCGATGTGCAGGTCACTCATCGCCACAATCTTCAGGGGTTTGGTCAGCCGTTTCTCTGTGGAAAGCTGTATCTCCTCACGGTGCTTGTGCTGATAGTGCAGATAGCCATATAAAAAGAGGGCGAACATGCCAACGGTGATACCTCCTGCAGTCCACCAATTATTATATAATAAGGTACGTGGCAACAGGTGCAGCAGTCTTCCCAGGTCGAGTAGCAGGAAAAGCATAAAGAGATAAAGCAGTATGATGATGCTCGACGTGCCAATCTCGTAGGTAGCTATCGCCAATGGCATCGGCATCCTGTCTGTCACACGCATGAAGCCTGCGAACAACAGCAGAAACGCTCCCGTCATCAGCGCCACTATCAGCACCTTCCACACCCAACTGAGAGGCAGCAGGCACCATACGTGCCAGCCGATATAGGCGAGTGCAGACAAAGGCAACAGCGTGAAAATCAACATCCACATATCTCCATCTTATTCGTTAATCAGGGTCGTCTTAATACTCCTCATAGGTGAAGGTGTAAGTCTTTGAGTTAATTGTTTCCGATTTATACGCTCCCATTTCGGTGGTTACTTTATAGTTGTCCACCATCTCTACGATATGTCCCTTGTCAATGGTGTAAGTATAATCGTAATCATATAATAAGGACATGTAGGCATTATTGCCTGTTTTCTTTTTATGTGATTCGAGGTGCTTCGACGCCTTGCCATAGTAACCCATCATGTACAACGGCTCCCTCATCACTGTCAAAGGAGGTTCTCTGTAGCCGTGGTCTACCGTTAGTGCCGACCAAGTATACTCTGTCACGTCCACGGCATCATCCCGTTCTTCTATACCGTAGGACATCAGGTCGCCGTCTTTCCAATGGAAGAGATACTTCACCGATGGTTCATTTTCGCTGTACGATGTTATTCTCCCGTTGTCGTATTGATAATAGATAACAGCGGTAGCACTTTCTACGCCATCCGTCACTCTGATACTCTCATGCTTGACGATCAGCCCGTCGTCGTTTAGCGTATAATAGTCATAACCCTCTTTTCCATATTCTTTAATGTAGTGGTCGCCATAGGTATAGGTATAATTCGCTTCTATGATGTCACCCCACTCAGTATTATAGCCATATCTGACAAACGATGCCAGGCGGCCCTGGTCGTCGTAGCTGTAATGGTTGATGTGATACTTGTCAGTATCTGCGTAGACATCCTTACGCTGTACCAGCCGATATCTATTCACAGGATTATCGTCGTCCTTCGAGCATGAGGACATAAACACACTTGTGCCGCATATCAGGGCTGCGGCCATCACCCATTGCAGGAATCGTCTCATAACTTGTTATATTCTTATTTATTTATGATGCTTGCATCAATGGCTGAGCGTGAGCAGTCTCGCAGTATGCAAGGACGGTGCAAGTCGAACGTAAAGCCAAGCATGCTTGAACTTTGCTGAGGCGCCGCCCGTTCTCGCAGTATGCAAGGACGATGCAAAATTACAAATAAGAAGGGAAAGAACCAAAGGAGAACTCGTTTTTGTCACATTATTTAACGCATGACTGCTTCCACCAGTCATCCTTCATCCGGCACACTGCCTGAGCGACGCAGTTCATGGTCTTGCAGAAAGGGATGGTGACGCCCTCCTAATGGCTGCGGAACTGATATGCCCAAGGCGTCAGCAGCAGCAGAGAGCCGGCGGCACAATCGTCCATACGCTGGGCTGAAGGATGATAGATTTCAGGAAAGCCGTTATCCTCAATGCGAATGATGGGGAAACCCGAAAGCAGTGCGGCATCCATGATCTCTTGTTCGCCTTTCGAAATACGGGCAGAGACAAGCACTGCGCCTGATGCTGCAGCGGCAAGGCATTGGGCCTTTTGCTGGTGGAAGATGGCGACATCCTTGCGGTGGCATACGACGGGAAGCAGCCGCCGTTGCAAAAGCCCGACATTGCCGTAGCTGTCGCAAAACACGTAGCCATCCTTTTGCAGCAGACGCCGGGTTATCGCAGCGAAGCTGTCAGGTGTCACCTGTCGGGGGCATTCGCGCTGCAGGTAGCCGTTTAGGGCAGGGAGGCTCACGGCCGTATTGACGGTGTGGCGCTGTGGCTGGAGCCATGCGCGGTTGGTGGTTCGGAGCAGGCGGCTGCGCGGATTGGCGCGAATATAGGCCCGCTGGGTGGCGAGCTGCGCTTCGTCGATGGGCATCACGTCGCAATAGCCGGCATCGAAGAGGGGCGGCAGGCCGGGCTTGGCGGGAGCAGCGGGCTTGGCGGCGGCAGCAGGCTTGGCGGCGGTAGCGGGCTTGGCGGGAGCAGCGGGCTTGGCGGCGGCAGCAGGCTTGGCGACGGTAGCAGGCTTGGCGACGGTAGCGCCAAGCACTGTGGAGGCGCCTCGAGTGCCTGGCGATTCTGTCGCCAGGATATTTGCCGCCAGGGCATTTGCCGCCAGGGCATTTGCCGCGCCTTCCGCCGCTTGGGGGGCAGCGGCAGCGGGTGCTATCATTCCCGTCATTTCCCAATAGCGCATATTGCATCCGTATTTGAAGCCGGCAATGACATGCCCTAAATGCGTTGGTTTCCCGCTCTTCGAAACGATGTTTCTATGTGCTGCCAACAGGAAATGTATATGTTCGGGCATGATCACGTAATCCATCACTTCCAGCATGGGATAGCATGCATGGATGCTATCGCGCAATTCTCGCTCCACCATGTGTCCAATAGCAGAGAGTTGCACATGCGGTGCATCGCTATCGCCGTCCTGCTTGTCAAGCCGTCCGGCCATCTGTCCAAGCGGCTGATGAAGTGCCTTAGTCACGCTAATGGTGATATGATAATAGCCGCTGCGGCTGTAGTCGTGCGTTTTACTACGCCGCTTCATATTGTGCATTGTCGGTTTTCTGATGTCTTTTATCACATTTCCTTCATTTTAATTTGACGCTTCAAAGGTAGTGCAAACCGAACGAAATGCAAAATAAATTAGGATTTATTTTCATTTCCGATTGGGACGCCATACTTCTGTACCTTTTTGTCGACCTAAAAAACAGCTCTATATACGTCAAACAATAGAAAATATATACCCCAAGTGCCCCAAACGAGATAAACAACTGTTAAACAATAAGTTAGCAGGGGTAATCATGTTAAATTTAAGTACCCCACATATACCCCTTGTATACCCCAATCTCGGGGGGTGATGGAAAGAAATGGCCATAATGGCCACTATTTTTAGGGGGGAGAAAGAAATGGCCAGAAATGATCCAGAAATTACAAGAAATACAATTTTATCACGACCCTTTTACTTCATCACTTTTTCTTATATTTATCAAGAATTAGAGAATTAGAGAATTTTTATTGGGTGCTGCTTGTCAGAATGAGGTCGCAAGCGATCTGGAATGTAGAGATGAGGCTGTGCGTCACCAATTCTCTAAATTCAAAGCATCTTTAGATGCACTCTCTAAATAAAAATTCTCTAATTCTCTAATTCGTGATAAAAAACAAAGACGGGAACCTCGTCTGCACGGAGCAGGCGTGGTGAGAGGACGGAGCGGGCGGGTTGAGAGGACGGAGGAAACGACAGGTTTGCACGGAGGAAACTATGGGTTTACAGGCAGGAAAGTCATGCAGGGCGACCGCTCAACAAATGCAGAGCGCCCACCCCACAATCGTGGAGCGGGCACTCGGTATATGCGGAGCGAAGGGTCGGCATGCATTTTGGATGGTAGTTTCAGTTTGAAAGCGAAAAGTGCTCACCAACCTTTCCTGATGCAAAGATACAAAAAAAATGGCGAAAATGCAAAGATTTCGCCAATTATTTTTCAAGAAAGTGTCAGTGCCTGAACCGGATTTCACGGAGGGTGTGGTTACCCATGAAGCGACTCTTGTCAACATAGCCGTTGATGCCCACAATGCGACCCTTAGCAGAATACTGCCACATGGTGTAGTCGCGGTCGTCGGCCAGTATGGGAGGCTCGTCGGTATACATGGCCACCATCAGCTTGTAGTCGTCAATCTTCCCCTGCAGGTGCTTGTTGTAGAAGTTGCGGAAAGTGTAGAGCAGCGGCTTCTGGTGGTAGGCTTCCTCCACGAGGTCGAGAAAGTAGAACAGCGAATCGCAGAAGACATCGGTAGACAGGCCGCCGGTGGACTCGATGTCAATCATCGGAATGAGGTCCTGTTCGCCAGGCAGACATTGCGACATGAAGTTCTTCAACTGCTTCTGCTGGTCGGTCAGCGGACGGTAGAAATGGTAGGAACCCACCTTCAGGCCGTACTTATGGGCCAGCTCGATATTCCTTTCGAAGGTGGCATCGATGCGGTCGCCACCCTCGGTGGCCTTCAGATAGACGTAGGCCATCTTGGTGTTGTCGCCCACGGTTTCCCAGAACACCTGCCCCTGATAGTGGCTGAGGTCGATGCCGTGAATGTGTGAACAGGTGTCCTCGCATAAGACGTTCGACGGCACCTTCACTTCACTGACAACCAGGGTGTCCTCAACATCCTGGGCTTTCACAGATACCACAAAAAGCGTAAATATAGTCGTTAAGACAATCAGTTTATTCATCGTTATCAAATATTTTGCCTGCAAAGTTACAAAAAAATAAAAAAATATTGTACCTTTGCACGAAAAATAATAAGAAGAATGAAATATTTATTGCCTTTGATTAGCACGGTGCTGCTGTTCGCAGCCTGTAGCAAGAGCGAGAATGACGAACCGCTCGACCCCATGGCCCAGCGTACCGTGATGGTTTATATGTCCGGTGACAACGACCTGTCGGCGTATGCCCAGGACGACATTAACGAGATGAAGGCCGCTGCCAACCAGATTCCCAATCGCAACAACCTGCTCGTCTTCGTCGACCGCAAGTCGGGCAAGGAGAAGCCCTTCATCGCCAAAATCACCAACAACCAGAATCAGCCCGTCGACACGCTCTATAAGTTCACCAGCGACTTCTACGCCTCTGACCCTGAGCAGTTTACGGCTGTCCTGCAGCGCATGACATCACTCGCTCCGGCTCACGAATACGCCCTGGTGCTGTGGGGACATGCCTGTGGCTGGGCGGTATCTACTGACACGATAGCTCAGACACGCAGTGCCAGCCGAGTACCTCGACGTGCCTACGGTCTGGATGACTACAAGTGGATGAACATCACACAGATGGCCAAGGCGCTGAAGAGTCTGCCGAAGATGAAGTACATCTTTGCCGACTGTTGTAACATGATGTGTGCCGAGGTGGCCTACGAACTGCGCGACGCTACGGAATACCTGATAGGCTCGCCTGCCGAGATTCCTGGCAACGGTGCGCCGTACGACAAGGTGATGCCGCACCTGTTCAAGAGCGATGCCAATATGTACAAGGGTATCATCGACGCCTACTTCGACTACTACCTGCAGGCCTTCAAGTCGTCGTATCTCAATGGCTACAGCGTGCCGCTGTCGGTCGTTGACACGCGCTATATCATAGATCTGTGCGCCAAAACGCGGGATGCCATCGACCAGACTACCGGCGGCTATCCGCAGTGTCCTGACTCACCCGACTTCTCGGGCATAGCCTTCTATTGGGGCTACGACGCACCGCTGATGTACGACATGCGTGCCGTCATCAACCGCCTGGCTCCTGCCGACGTCTTCAAACAGTGGGAAAGTTCGTTCCAGCAGGCCGTGCCCTACTATCGCATGTCCATGAAATGGATGACCATCTACGACGGTTCCAGCGGCAGCTACAATCTCGTCGCAGCCTTCGACACGTTCGATGACAAACTGCCCTATGGCTGTGTCAGCATGTATTTACCCAAAGAAGGCAAAGGCTATACCTACGGTGATTTCCAGTACAACAAGTACGCCAACAACTTCGAATGGAACAACGTTATGAACTGGAGCCGCTACGGCTGGTAATCAGCCCTCAGCCATCAGCCCTCAGCCATCAGCCCTCAGCCATCTGACTTCAGCCCTCAGCCATCTGACATCATACATCATGCAATACAACCTTTACCTTTGAGATGCGTCGTTCCTCCATATCGAGTATCTCGAAGGTAAAGTTCTTATAGTCTATCTTCTCGCGAAGCTTCGGGAAGTCACCCTTGATTTCGAGCAGCAGGCCGGCAATCGTATCGGCATCACCCTCCACATCCTCGAAGATGTCGTCGTCGAGCTTCAGTATTTTGTAGAAGTCGCTGAGCATGGTCTTGCCCTCAAAGACAAAGGTGTTGTTATTGATACGCTGGTACGACTTCTCGTCCTCGTCGTACTCGTCGTTGATCTCACCCACGATTTCCTCAAGGATGTCCTCTAAGGTCACGATGCCGCTGGTGCCGCCAAACTCGTCGACAACAATGGCGATGTGTACCTTGTTCTCCTGGAACTCACGCAGCAGGTCGTCAATCTTCTTCGTTTCCGGCACGAAATACGGCGGACGGATGAGCGACTGCCAGCGGAAGTTGCTGCCCTTCGACAGATGTGGCAGCAAATCCTTGATATACAGGATGCCGCGGATGTTGTCGCTATTGTCCTGGTATACGGGAATGCGCGAATAGTTGTTCTCCACCACACACTGCATCACCTCTTGGAATGTCGACTTGAAGTCGAGGTCAACGACATCCTGACGCGACGTCATAATCTCCTTCGCCGTCTCGTCACCAAAGCGCACGATGCCTTCCAGCATGCGCTGCTCTTCCTTGATATCCTCCTTGTCGGTCAGCTCCAGCGCCTGCTCCAGGTCATCGACACTCAGCGTGTGACTCTCCTTCTGCACCACGCGCTCCGTCAGCTTACCGGAACTCATGACGATGCTGGCAAAGGAATAGAACAGCTTTCGGAAAAAAAGCAGACCGCCTACGGCCTTACGACAGAAACTCAAAGCATGCTGTCCGCAGTACATCTTCGGCATGATTTCGCCAAACAGCAACAGCAGGAATGTCAGCAGTACCGTGATGCACAGGAATTCCAGCCACCACGCACCACCGAAGTCGACGGTATGGGCAAAGAAATAGCCGAAAAGCATGATGATGGTGACGTTCACCAAGTTGTTGGTAATCAGGATGGTGGCCAGCGTACGCTCCGATTCCTCGTGCAGGCGCTTGATGTCGATATCAATCTGTGTCTTCTCCTCGTCCAACTCACTCAGGTCGGCAGGCGACAGAGAAAAGATGGCTATCTCGGAACCTGAGGCGAAGCCCGACACCAATAGCAGCAGACAGGCAGCAACACCTGCCACAATAGCTCCTACTGATGGCGACAACAGCGTCACCTCATTACATAAGCTTAGAAATTCTTCCATCTTGATTTATTCCGCACCGGCAGCAGACTTAGGCGTCAGCATTTCCATATTATCGGCCCAAATCTCCGTTACGTTACGGCGCTGACCCTGCTTGTCGTCATAGGTGCTGTAGCGGATGCGCCCTTCGATGTAGAGCTTGTCACCCTTGTGCACATACTGTTCGACGATTTCTGCCAGTCGTCGCCATAAGATAACGTTATGCCAGTCAGTATGTTCAGGCACCTGCGTACCGTTCTGGAGCGTATAGGCACGCTCAGTGGTAGCCAGTCGCAAGCGGGCACAGGCAATGCCCTGATCGACATAGCGCACCTCAGGCTCCTGCCCCACATTTCCTATCAACATGACCTTATTCATACCTTCTTTATTGCGGAAGCAAATTATTCACTTTTCACTTTTCCCTTCTACTTGCAGTCGCCCAGATAGCGGAACTTGAAGTTTTTACCCTTGGCTGAGGGGAACTGACTGCGGGGATCGACGCGTTCCATCAAGTGATCGACTATGCGCTGATAGCAGTCCAGACCAGACTCGGCCTTGCAGCACGCCTCAAAGTGGGTGTCACGATACTGGAACTTACCCGTTCCAGGCACGATCGATACACGCTTGAAGTCCAAGGCGCCCTCATACCAACCGTAACGCTCCTCGTTCAGCCGCATCACGGCAGGAGCCATGGGTTTGGAACTGGCGGATGGTGTACGCACAGCCTTCTTGTCCTTGAAGTCGGCCATCGTAGCTGCCTCGGTCTTTATAATAATAAAGTACACGCGAGGACGAATCTTATAACGTTTGGGATATGCCACATCGCTGGCAACATAGTCGCGGATGTCGCGCTCCAGCATGGCATTCATTCCTATCTCATCAATATCAGCAAGAAATGCGATGGCATCATCGACATTAGTCACCAATACTTCTCTATCAAAGTACCGTAAATATAAATTCATTAGATTTGGTCGGTTTTTGTTTTCCTGTATAAAAAAGAGCGGAAAACGGGACTCGGACCCGCGACCCCAACCTTGGCAAGGTTGTGCTCTACCAACTGAGCTATTTCCGCAATAAAAATCTAATTATGATGGTGAAGAGGAGGAGACTCGAACTCCCACGTCGCAATTGACACTACCCCCTCAAAGTAGCGCGTCTACCAATTCCGCCACCTCTCCATCATGTAATAACCGCTGACCAAAAAAGAGAGTGCCCAGAACAGGACTCGAACCTGCACGCCTCGCGGCACACGCACCTGAAACGTGCGCGTCTACCAATTCCGCCACCTGGGCATTAGTTCACTGCAAGCCAATCTCGTCAGTGCTCTTTTTTGTTCAACATGTTGAGCGGAAAACGGGACTCGGACCCGCGACCCCAACCTTGGCAAGGTTGTGCTCTACCAACTGAGCTATTTCCGCATTTTCTTCCCTTTAAAAGGGGCATCTCTCTCGATTGCGGATGCAAAGGTACTACTTTTTTTTGAACTGCCAAATTTTTTGGGCGTTTTTTTTCAAAAAAAGTATCAATCCATCCTATTTCGATAGTCTTCGTAGCCAAACTGGCGCAAAATCTGCAGGCTTCCGTCGCTTCTCAGCATGCCAATAGCAGGATGGGTGATGCCGTTAAAGGTATTCGTTTTCACCGTCGTGTAGTGTATCATATCCTCGAAAACCACCTCCTCGCCAACCTGTAGCTCGTGGTCGAAGCACCAATCGCCCATGAAGTCACCGCTCAGACAGCTGTTGCCGCCCAGCCGGTAGCAGTATAAGCCCCCTAAGTTAGGGGGTTGGGGGTCTGAACAATAGTCCTCCTCCAGACCCCTGTCGTCCCCTAACTTAGGGGACAAAGAGGCTCCACGAACTTCGGGATAGTACGGCATTTCCAGACAGTCGGGCATGTGGCAGGTGAAGCTCACGTCCAGAATGGCGGTGCGGATGCCTTTGTCCTCGACAATATCAACGACACTGGCTACCAGCGGCCCCGTCTGCCAGGCAAAGGCACTACCGGGTTCAAAGATGACCTTCAGCCACGGATAGCGCTTATGGAATTCCTCCATCAGCCGTACCAGCAGTTCGATGTCATAGTCTTTGCGCGTCACAAGATGTCCACCGCCGAAGTTGATCCACTCTATTTGCGGAAACCACTTCGCAAACTTCTCCTCGATGTGCTGCAGGGTACGCTCAAACACGTCCGAACCGCTCTCGCAGTGGCAGTGGCAGTGGAAACCACGGATGTCCTTCGGCAGTTGTTCGGGAAGCTTGTCAGCCGTCACCCCGAAGCGCGTACCTGGCGCACAGGGATTATACAGCATCGTGCCCACCTCGCTATACTCAGGATTCACCCTCAGTCCTAAAGAACACTCCCCTGCCCTCGCGTGGAATCGTTCATACTGCGAGAGAGAATTGAACGTCAGGTGACTCGAACAGCGCACAATAGCATCGAACTCATCGTCCTTATAGGCTGGCGAATATGTGTGCGCCTTAGCCCCAAACTCCTCCAATGCCAGTCGTGCCTCGCTGAGCGAACTCGCTGTTGTCGCATGGATGTACTCACGGAATATCGGGAAAGTCTTCCACAGCGCAAAGGCCTTGAACGCCAGTATCCATTCAGAATCGGTGCGGCAGGCAACCTCACGAATCAACGTGAGGTTGTGCCGCAACCGGTTTTCTTCTATAATATAGACGGGAGTCTTCAAATTGTCAATTATCAATTGCTTAGAAGTCTTTCGTCATTTCCTTGACCTCGGCGTTGATGTGGTCAATGAACTGCTGGATGGTCATCACCGTCTGCTCGCCACCGCCCTGAGGACGTACGGCTACGGTGCCATCGGCAGCTT
Source organism: Prevotella sp. (assembly GCA_016286995.1). Lineage (GTDB taxonomy): Bacteria > Bacteroidota > Bacteroidia > Bacteroidales > Bacteroidaceae > Prevotella. The sequence goes on along the minus strand of JAEEVA010000016.1, from coordinate 4,213 downwards.
CCTTCTCACCGACAATGACCATATAAGGTATACGCTTCAACTCGTTGTCGCGAATCTTGCGGCCCAGCTTCTCGTTGCGCAGGTCGATGGTGGGACGAACGCCACCCAGGTCGAACTTCTTGGCAACCTCCTTGGCATAGTCATTGTACTTCTCCGACAGCGGCAGGATGGCCACCTGGTCGGGCGTAAGCCACAAGGGGAAGTGACCGCTGGTATGCTCGATGAGCACAGCACAGAAACGCTCCATAGAACCGAAGGGTGCTCGGTGAATCATGACGGGTGTCTTCTTCGTGTTGTCCTCGTCGGTGTACTCCAGCTGGAAGCGCTTGGGCAGGTTGTAGTCAACCTGAATGGTACCTAACTGCCAGCGACGACCGATGGCGTCCTTGATCATGAAGTCGAGCTTCGGACCGTAGAAGGCAGCCTCACCGTATTCCACCTTGGCGGGCAGGCCCTTCTCCTCGCAAGCCTCCTGGATGGCACGCTCGGCCAGAGCCCAGTCTTCGTCGGAGCCTACATATTTGGTGTGGTCATTGGGGTCGCGCAGCGAAATCTGTGCCTCGAAGTTGAAACCAAAGGCCTTGAGCACGATACCGATGATGTCCATCACGTTCAGGAACTCCTGCTTCACCTGGTCTGGACGACAGAACAAGTGGGCGTCGTCCTGCGTAAAGGAACGTACACGGGTCAAGCCATGCAGCTCACCACTCTGCTCGTAGCGGTATACCGTACCGAACTCAGCAATACGTAAGGGCAGGTCGCGGTATGAACGGGGCTTCCATGCGAAGATTTCGCAGTGGTGCGGACAGTTCATGGGCTTCAGCATATACTCCTCATCCTCCTCAGGGGTATGGATGGGCTGGAACGAATCCTTGCCGTAGTGGGCATAGTGGCCCGAGGTCACATAGAGGTTCTTCGAACCAATGTGCGGTGTGATAACCTCCTGATAGCCAAAGCGCTTCTGAACCTTACGCAAGTGGTCCTGCAGACGCAGACGCAGCTCGGTACCCTTCGGCAACCAGATGGGCAGACCCTTGCCGACCTTATCCGAGAACATAAACAGTTCCATCTCCTTACCAATCTTGCGGTGGTCGCGTTTCTTGGCCTCCTCTAACAGGACGAGATAGTCGTCGAGCATCTTCTTCTTCGGGAACGAGATGCCGTACAGACGCTGCAGCTGCTGTTTGGTGGCATCGCCACGCCAGAAGGCACCGGCAACACTCGTCAACTTGATGGCCTTGATCTCACCTGTATCGACAAGGTGCGGACCACGACAGAGGTCGGTGAATGCGCCCTGCGTATAGGTCGTGATGGTACCGTCCTCCAAGTCCTGCTCAATGTGTTCGCACTTGTAGGTCTGACCATCGGCAGCAAACTGCTTCAAAGCCTCGGCCTTGGCCACCTCCTTACGGACTACGGGCTCCTTCTTACCGGCTAATTCCTTCATCTTGGCTTCAATCGTCGGGAAGTCGCTCTCCTTAATCATCTCACCGTTAGGCAGCAGGACATCGTAGAAGAATCCATTCTCGACGGCAGGTCCGAAACCGAACTGGATGCCAGGATACAACTCCTGCAGTGCCTCAGCCAACAGGTGGGCGGAAGTGTGCCAGAAGGTGTGCTTACCCTGCTCGTCGTCGAACTTGTAAAGCTCAATGGTGGCGTCCTCGTTGATAGGACGGTTCAACTCAACGGTTTCTCCATTCACGCCACAGCTCACTACGCTGCGTGCCAGAGCTGGAGAAATGCTCTCGGCAATCTGAAATCCGGTCACGCCCTGTTCATACGAGCGAACAGATCCGTCCGGAAAAGTAATCTTAATTTCCATAAATACGAGATATGTTTAATTTAAATCGCCTGCAAAGGTACGAATAAGTGAGCACATAACAAAAGAAATTATTCTTTTTTTGTCGAACGAAAGTACTTTCGACGAAGTCAAAGGTACGAATAAGTGAGCAAAGGACCAAAGGAAAACTTATTTTTCTTTGGCCTATCAAACAAAAGTACCTTCTCGCAAAGCGAAAAGGTACAAATAAGTGAGGACAAAAACAAAATTTATCCACCAAAGTTATCGTACATGATGCTTTCGGGATCTACGCCGAGAGAGTCGAGCATAGAGACGACAGCCTTCGACATGGGGCCAGGGCCGCACATGTAGTACTCGATATCCTCGGGAGCCTCGTGGTCCTTCAGATAGGTGTTGAGCATGACCTGATGGACGAAGCCCGGGGTGTACTTGACGCCAGCGGCATCGGCTGCGGGGTCGGGACGGTCGAGAGCCAGGTGGAAGTGGAAGTTGGGATACTCCTTCTCCAAGCCCAGGAAGTCCTCCAGATAGAACACCTCGTTCAGCGCACGGGCACCATAGAAGTAGTGCATCTCGCGATCGGTGGTGTGCAGCGTCTTGGTCATGTGCATGATCTGTGCGCGCAGCGGAGCCATACCGGCACCACCACCAACCCAAATCATCTCCTTCTTCGAGTCAAAGTGCGGGTGGAAGTCGCCGAAAGGACCGCTCATAATCACCTTGTCGCCGGGTTTCAGCGAAAAGATGTACGACGAGGCGATACCCGGGTTGACATCCATGAAACCGCTCTTGTCGGCCTTGAACGGAGGCGTAGCAATACGAACGGTGAGCATGAACACATCACCCTCGGCAGGATAGTTGGCCATTGAGTAGGCACGGATGGTGTCCTCGGGGTTCTTACACTTCAACGGGAACAAACCGAACTTCTCCCAGCTGGGCAGATACTCGTCGCCAATGAGGCTCTTGTCGATGTCCTTATCGTAGTCGATGCAGTCGAACTTAGGAATCTTAATCTGTGCGTAGGAACCAGGCAGGAAGTCCATATGCTCGCCAGCAGGCAGCTGAACCTTGAACTCCTTGATGAACGTAGCCACGTTCTTGTTAGAGATAACGGTACACTCGTACTCCTTGACACCCAGGATAGACTCATCGACATGAATCTTCAGGTCACCCTTCACCTTGCACTGGCAACCCAGACGCCAATGGTCCTTGATCTGCTTGCGGGTGAAGTGAGGCTTTTCAGAGTCGAGGATTTCTCCCCCACCCTCAAGCACTTGTACCTTACACTGTCCGCAGGAGGCTTTACCACCACAAGCTGAGGGCAGGAAGATGCCGTTCTGGTTGAGCGTCGCCATCAGGTTGTTGCCCTGAGGAACGTTCAGCACCTTATCACCGTTAACTGTAATATTCACATTGCCGCTGGGGCTGAGATACTTCTTTGCCACCAACAGGATAATCACCAGCAAGATGATTACCAGGAGGAATACTCCTATACTATAAGAAATAAATTGTATCATAATTATCTTTTTTCTTTTTGGAAACGAATTGTTGTTTTTGGGGAAACGAATTAGTATAATTAGAATAATTTTGGCCACAAATTAGAATAATAATTCTCATTAAAATAATAATTCGTTCTCATTCGTGGATTAATTATTCTCATTATTCACATTCGTTTCTTAATAATAATACGTTTCAGTTAATAACTTCATTCATTTCTTATATGTTTAAGCCAGAGAAACACATCATCGCCATAGCCATGAGGCCCACGGTGATAAACACGATGCCGAGGCCCTGCAGAGGCTTGGGCACATCCGAGTACTGCATCTTCTCACGGATGGCACCCATAGCCACAATGGCCAGCGCCCAACCGATACCAGAGCCAAAGCCATAGACGATGGCATCCCAAACGCTGGTAATGGCCTGCGAGTTAGACGGGTCCATCAGGATGCGCTGCTGCATGAACAGCGAGGCACCCATGATAGCGCAGTTTACGGCAATCAGCGGCAGGAAGATACCCAGCGCGGCATAGAGCGAGGGAGAGTACTTCTCGACCGTCATCTCAACCAACTGCACCATACCGGCAATCACGGCGATGAAGAGAATGAACGACAGGTAGCTGAGGTCGACACCTTCAACGAGGCAGTCGGGGCCCAGCACCTTGGTCTGCAACAGATAGTTAACGGGAACGGTAACGGTAAGCACGAAGGTCACAGCGAGACCGAGTCCCAGCGAAGTCTTCACGGTCTTCGACACAGCCAGATAGGAGCACATGCCGAGGAAGAAGGCGAAGATCATATTGTCGACAAAAATCGACCTGAACAGTAATGATATTGCGTGTTCCATAATTACTTCAATTTTTTCTACAACGAATTTAACGAATTACACGAATTATTTCTCTTTGTAGAAATA
>JAEEVA010000046.1 GCA_016286995.1 Prevotella sp. | reverse complement strand
GTTCTCACGACACCACTCCCGCTCAGATCATCAGCGTGTTCAACAACCTCGCTATGCCCGAGCCCAAGAACCACTTCACCATTGGTATCGTAGACGACGTGACCTTCACCTCTCTGCCCGAGGTTGAGGAGATTGCCCTCGGTGGCGCTGGCATGTTCCAGGCTAAGTTCTACGGTCTGGGTGCTGATGGTACCGTTGGTGCTAACAAGAACTCAGTGAAGATCATCGGTGACAACACTGACAAGTATTGCCAGGCTTACTTCTCTTACGACTCTAAGAAGTCGGGAGGTTTCACCTGCTCTCACCTGCGTTTCGGTGATACACCTATCCGCTCTACCTATCTGGTGACTACGCCTAACTTCGTGGCTTGCCACGTTCAGGCTTACCTCCACATGTACGACGTAACTCGCGGTCTGCAGAAGAACGGTCAGTTCCTGCTGAACACCATCTTCGACGCCGACGAGCTGGAGAAGTTCATGCCTAACAAGGTAAAGCGTTACTTCGCACAGAACAACATCACCGTCTATACCATCAACGCTACCAAGATTGCACAGGAGATTGGTCTGGGCAACCGTACCAACACCATCCTGCAGAGCGCATTCTTCCGCATCACCGGCGTGATCCCCGCTGAACTCGCTGTTGAGAAGATGAAGGCTGCCGCCCTGAAGTCTTACGGTGCCAAGGGTCAGGACGTTGTTGATAAGAACTACGCCGCTATCGACCGTGGTGGTGAGTATGTTCAGCTGACTGTTAAGCCCGAGTGGGCTAACCTGCCCGACGATCCTGAGAAGGTTGACAATGCTCCCGCATTCGTGAAGGAACTTGTTCGTCCTATGAACGCTCAGGCTGGTGACCTGCTGAAGGTTTCTGACTTCGTGAAGCATGAGACTGTTGACGGTTCTTGGATGGTTGGCACCGCTGCTTACGAGAAGCGTGGTGTAGAGGCCTTCGTTCCCGCTTGGAACAAGGACAACTGTATCCAGTGTAACCAGTGTGCTTACATCTGTCCTCACGCAGCTATCCGTCCGTTCGTTCTGACCGACGACGAGCTGGCTGGCTTCGATGGTCTGGAGACCCTCGAGATGAAGGCTCCCGCCGCTATGAAGGGCATGCACTTCGTCATCGAGCCTTCTGTTCTCGACTGTCTGGGTTGCGGCAACTGTGCTGACATCTGCCCGGGCAATCCGAAGTTGGGTAAGGCCCTCACGATGGTTCCGTTCAACCCCGATGCTGCCGACATGAAGAAGATGGCTGCCGATTGGGATAAGCTCGTTAAGGTTCCCAGCAAGCAGAACCTCGTTGACATCAAGAGCAATGTGAAGAACTCTCAGTTCGCTCAGCCTCTGTTCGAGTTCTCTGGCGCTTGCTCAGGTTGCGGTGAGACTCCTTACGTGAAGCTGATCAGCCAGCTGTTCGGTGATCGTCAGATGATTGCCAACGCTACCGGTTGTTCTTCTATCTACTCTGCTTCTGTTCCTTCTACACCTTACACCAAGAACGAGAAGGGTCAGGGCCCATGCTTCAACAACTCTCTGTTCGAGGACTTCTGCGAGTTCGGTCTCGGTATGGTCCTCGGTAACAAGAAGATGAAGGAGCGCGTAGCTAAGCTGCTGCAGGAGATGATCGATGGCAACGCCAGCGACGAGTACAAGGCTCTCGCTCAGGAGTGGATTGCCAACAAGGACGACGCTGAGAAGACTAAGGAGATTGCTCCAAAGCTTCGTGCTTGCATCGCCGAGAGCGCCGCCAAGGGCTGTCCCGTTTGCAAGGAGCTCCAGACTCTGGATCACTATCTCGTAAAGCGCAGCCAGTGGATCATCGGTGGTGACGGTGCTTCTTACGACATCGGTTACGGTGGTCTCGACCACGTGATTGCTTCTGGTGAGGACGTCAACATCCTCGTGCTCGATACTGAGGTTTACTCTAACACCGGTGGTCAGGCCTCTAAGGCTACTCCTCTCGGTGCTATCGCTCAGTTCGCTGCTCAGGGTAAGCGCATCCGCAAGAAGGATCTGGGTATGATTGCCACCACTTACGGTTATGTATATGTAGCTCAGATTGCTATGGGCGCTGACCACGCACAGACCCTCAAGGCTATCCGCGAGGCTGAAGCATGGCACGGACCTTCCATCATCATCGCTTACGCTCCTTGTATCAACCACGGTCTGAAGGCCAAGGGCGGTATGGGTAAGAGCCAGGCCGAGGAGAAGAAGGCTGTGGAATGCGGTTACTGGCACCTGTGGCGCTACAATCCCGCTCTCGCTGAGGAAGGCAAGAATCCGTTCAGCCTCGACTCTAAGGAGCCCAACTGGGAGAACTTCCACGACTTCCTGCTCGGTGAGGTTCGTTACCTGTCAGTTAAGAAGGCTTATCCCAACGAGGCCGAGGAGCTCTTCGCCGAGGCTCAGAAGATGGCCCAGATCCGCTACAAGACCTACGTCCGCAAGACGCAGGAAAATTGGGAAGACTAACCTAGCCCCCTATTAGGGGGTTGAGGGTTTGAACGACCGCAAATACAAATTGGAGCACCCGACAACCTCGGATGCTCCTTTTTCGTAGTTAGTCAGAACCGTCCCCAATTTTCTCTCTTATTTCAAGATAAGATACTGGAAAGGCTCCAACGCAATGGTGTCATCAAGACGACTTTCCGCGTCCGTCATTTCATTTTTCACCTCGTGACCTACCCATTGCTCTGGAATCTGAACCGTCTTGGTCTCGTTACGCACATTGACGAGAACAAGGAAAGTTTCGTTGGTATCTGCCTTTTCAAATACCAATACATCATTATCGGGATAGGTCGTCAGTGAGCCTTTGCGCAATGCAGAATGCTCGTTGTACAACTCTATCAGTTTCTTGTATTCCTGATAAATCTCGGACTTAGCCGTCCAGTCCACAGGTACATATTTAAAGAAATTAATAGGTTCGGGATAGCCTACTTCCTGAGAGCCATAGATGAGCGCACCTCCGTGCGGGAAGATACTGGCCACATAGGCTGACATAGCGCCGCGGTCATTGGTGAACTGTACGCAAGGCTCCACTTTCGTAGCATGGTCGTGGTTAGTGGTAAAGCGCAACTTCACCTTGCCAGCTGGCAGACTATCATATTCTGCCTTATCAGCCTTGATGAGGTCGGAGGCAGGAGCGCCTTTATACACCTTCACCAGTTCGTCCTTATAATCCCATCCATAATTCATGTCGAAACCTCCCACGGTGAAGTTATCCAAGTTCTTACCTTCTGCCAACATCACGATCTTACGTTCGCCTGCTGCCTCACGTAACTGTGTGATAGCGTCCTTCCAGAAGTCAGCAGGCACACCATCGGCCACATCACAACGGAAACCGTCAATGCCAACTTCGACAATCCAGAACTTCATGGCGTCAATCATCGCCTCGCGCATGTCCTTATTGTCATAGTTCAGGTCGGCAACGTCTTCCCAATTCCAAGGTTGTGGACAAATAATCGTGTCAGCCTTCTCGTCACGAGTGTACCAATCGGGATGCGCCTTCACCCACGGATGGTCCCACGCCGTGTGGTTAGCCACCCAGTCAAGGATGATACCCATGCCATGCTCATGACATACCTTAACAAGATTCTTGAAATCGTCGATAGTTCCAAATTCAGGTGCAATGGCTTTATAGTCACGGATACAATAAGGAGAATTCTTGCCCTTCTCGATACCGATAGGATAGATAGGCATCACCCACATCATGTTAACGCCCAAGTCACGGATACTGTCGATACGTGCAGCAACTGCATTCAATGATTTCTCAGGGGCGAATACACGAGGATTTACTTGATACATGGCGATATCAGCCACTTCTGGCACCTGAAATGCCTCACTCACGTTCTCTTTTCCGGGCTTACAGCCCACAAGTGCTGCAACGATGCAGACAACTAAAAATAATTTCTTCATACGTTTTGTATTGGTTTTTAGAAAATAATGACTAACTAAGATGTTATCTTTTCTGCTGCAAAGATACAAAGAAAACTTTTACGCTCTCTTTCCGTCCTGTAGAATAATTACCATATATACATGCAATCGGTTGCATTTTAGAATGTTTTATGTTGTCTGTCACAAGACAAGCATCCTCTTTCTCGTGAATCGTTTTCTGGATAATCATATTGTCACAAAGGACTTAATATCGAATTAAAGTTTTTTAAGAAAAAAAGTGGGGGGTTCGGATAACAACGTATTGATATTTTTCGTAACTTTGCACCGCTTTTAAAAGTAATGTTATACACACAAGCTTGATTATCAAGTATTTAGGAGAAATTATAAAGGTAAAAGATGAGACAATTAAAGATTCAAAAGAGCATTACGAATCGTTCGAGCGAGGCACTGGATAAGTATCTCGTTGAAATCGGCCGTGCACCTCTGATCAGCATCGATGAGGAAATCGAACTGGCTCAGAAGATTCGCAAGGGCGGTCCTGAGGGCGAGCGCGCCAAGGACAAGCTGGTGACGGCAAACCTGCGTTTCGTAGTCTCTGTAGCCAAGCAGTACCAGCATCAGGGACTGACGCTGACTGACTTGATTGACGAGGGTAACATTGGCCTGATTAAGGCCGCACAGAAATTTGATGAGACACGTGGCTTTAAGTTCATTTCCTATGCCGTATGGTGGATTCGCCAGAGCATTCTGCAGGCCATTGCCGAGCAGAGCCGTATCGTGCGTCTGCCGTTGAACCAGGTAGGTTCGCTGAACAAGATTAACCACGAGATCAATAAGTTCGAGCAGGAGTTCCAGCGTCATCCGAGCATTTCGGAGTTGAGCGACGCTACGGCTCTGGACGAGGAGAAGATTTCACAGTCTATGCAGGCTGACAGTCATCATGTGTCGATTGATGCGCCGTTCCAGGACGGTGAGGACAACTGCATGCTCGACGTGATGGCTTCGGGTGATGACTCGCGTACCGACCGTCAGGTGGATCACGAGTCGATGGCCATGGAGCTGAACAACGTGCTGCAGAAAGTGCTGAAAGACCGTGAGATAACGATTATCCGCGAATGCTTCGGCATTGGATGCCACGAGAAGGGCTTGGAGGAGATTGGCGACCAGCTGGGACTGACCCGCGAACGTGTTCGCCAGATTCGCGAAAAGAGCATTGCCAAACTGCGTGATTCGGGCAATGCACGTATTTTAATGAAATATTTGGGCTAAAAGTTTTGCTGCTCCGAAAATTATTTGTAATTTTGGGGGCGTGAATCAGAAGCTACACATAGCAATACTGCTGATGCTGGGCATGATGACTCTCTTCATGCCCAGTATTTGTTGTGCACAGGAGAATGACTCGACCATCCTGAACCGCATCTGGAATTTCCGTCGGAACTTCAGTGTGCCTGTGACAGGACAGGAACAGAATGTCTACCTGCGCTACAGCTTCAGCATTAACCGCCGTAACCCTACCCTGTTCCTCGTGCCGACGATGTATGTCATTGCCGAAGGTGACCGACAGTTTGTGGGCGAGTCGTACGGCAAGCTGCGCTATCGTGACGTCGGTGACTTCGACCTGCACCGTCAGGTGGTGTGGGGCACCATTCCTCGCAACCGCATGGCTATGCCCGCCATGGTAGAGTTTATGAGTCCCAACCTGTATAGCGTATCGCTGTATCCTAACCATCTGCTGTCGCCTTTTCACAGGTCAAACCATAAATATTACACCTATCGAGTGAAGACAACGGGGGACATTGCAACCATCAACTTCCGACCAAAGGGCAGCTACAAGGAACTGATCAAGGGTAATACACAGCTGGTGTGGGGCATGGCTATGGCTGATGTGCATACAGGCCAACTGACAGAAGTACGCCTTGAAGGTGAGTTTGACATGATACGTTTCAAGGTAACGGCGAACATGAACCGTGAAGACCCAAGCTCGCTGTTGCCGGAACGGTGTACGACACAGGCTGTGTTCCGTTTCCTGGGCAACCACATCACGTCCTATCTGACCGCGGTGTATAACTGTCCCACTACCCTGCCCGACTCGTTGAACTGTGTACGTGACCGTCAACTGATGGACCAGTTGCGCCCCATGCGTCTGAACAACCATGAGGAAACCATCTATAATATATATAATGAACGCGAGCAGGCCGAGGAGGAAGCCCGCGAACTGGCAAAATTGAAAGAGCCTCTGGACAGCACTGAGCGCAAGGAACGCCGTGACTGGCTGAAGGAGATTGCCTGGGACTATATTGGTGACAACCTGTGGAACGGCAACAAGGCCGAGGTTGGTAACCTGTCAATGCGCATCTCGCCGCTGTTCAATCCGCTGGAACTGGGTTACAGTCCCAGCCGTGGTCTGCGCTACAACCTGAAATTGGGTTTGCGATACTCTTGGAACACCCATCGCTTCCTGACTTTCAATCCACAGTTCGGTTACAACCTCAAGCAGAACCAGATTTACTATACCCTACCCCTACGCATGGACTACAACCCTAAGCGTAACGGCTATGCCGAACTGCGTATAGCCAACGGCAACCATATCTCGAGCGATGAAATGGTAGACGACTTCCACACCATTATGGGCGATTCCATCGACATGCCGGAATTCAAGGACCAGTATATACAAGCCGTCAACAACGTGGTAGCCTATGACTGGCTGGAAATCATGGCCGGTTTGGTATTCCACCGTCGTACATCGCTGAATGCCGAACTCATGAAAGAAGCTGGCATGGAATACGAATACCGCAGTTTCGCCCCCATGCTGACCGTTCGTCTGACCCCATGGCACGACGGACCAACCCTGACAGCCAACTATGAACGGGCTATTGATAACATTTTCCATTGTAACCTGGAATACGAGCGATGGGAATTTGACGCCGTATACAAAAGGAAACTCAGAAGTCTGCGTTTCTTCAATGCCCGTGCCGGAGCAGGCTTCTACACCCAGCGCAACACAGGCTATTTCGTCGACTACGCCAACTTCCGCGACAACAACCTGCCGCACGGCTGGGAGGACGAATGGTCGGGTGACTTCCAGTTGCTGTCAAGCCGTTGGTATAACCAGTCGCGCTACTATATCCGTTCCAATGTGTCGTATGAAAGTCCCATGATGGCCCTATCGTGGCTGCCTGTCATCGGTCGTACCATCGAGAAGGAACGCGTCTATCTCAGCGCACTGTCTATACAGCACACACGTCCATACTTTGAACTGGGCTACAGCTTCAGCAACCGGTATGCTTCCGTCGGGCTGTTTACCAGTTTCCTGGGATGGAAGGCACATGAGGTAGGCTGCGAATTCACCATAGAAATCTTCAGACGATGGTGAAGAAAGGTATCATCAAATATGACAGAAAACAATGAGCAAAGCTCTGACAGTATATAAGGCAAGTGCCGGCAGCGGCAAGACATTTACGCTGGCTGTAGAATACATCAGACTGCTGGTGGAAAACCCGCAGAGCTATCGGAATATCCTGGCAGTAACATTCACCAACAAGGCCACCGAAGAGATGAAGATGCGCATTCTGAGCCAGCTGTACGGCATCTGGAAACAATTGCCTGACTCGGACGACTACCTGCAACGACTTCTCGTACTGACGGGGTTACCCGATCAAATCATCTCCCAGCGAGCTGGTGAAGCCCTGCACCTGCTACTCCACAATTACAACTACTTCCGAGTGGAGACCATTGACACCTTTTTCCAGAGCGTGCTGCGCAACCTGGCCCGCGAACTGGATTTGACTGCTAACCTGCGTATCGGACTGAACGACATACAGGTTGAGGAACAGGCCGTCGACCAGCTTATCGACTCGCTGACCCATCAGGATGTCATATTCCAATGGCTACTGTCATACATCATGGAAACCATCAGTGACGACCGCTCATGGAACATCATCGGACAGGTGAAACAGTTCGGACGAACCATCTTCCGCGACTACTATAAGGAGGAGAACAACGCCCTGAACGACCGTATCGGACAGAAGGGATTCCTTGAAGCATATGCCAAACAGATGCGCCAGATCCGCAACGATGCCAAAGAGCACATGGAACACATAGCCAAACGGTTCTTTGAAGAACTGGAGGCCGAGCACATTGATGTGATAGACCTGAGTTATGGCAAGACGGGAATCTATGGTTTCTTCATAAAGTTAAGCAGCGGACAATTCGACGAAAGCATTGTAGGTAAGCGTGTTACAGACTGCATGGAAGATGCATCGAAATGGTATTCCAAGAAGCATGAACGAGCAGAGCTGATTCATATGCTGGCCGAGAGTACGCTTATTCCGCTGCTACGTCAGGCCATTGAGGAGCGCCCCAGACAATACAGGCTGTATAAGTCGGCAGACCTCACGCTACGCCACTTGAACCAATTGCGCCTACTGGAACATATCGAACGGAAAGTACGCCTGATGAATGACGAAGCCAACCGTTTCCTATTAAGTGACACCCAACAGCTGCTGCATGCGCTCATCAAGGATAGTGATTCACCGTTTATCTTCGAGAAGATAGGTTCCCAATTGGAGCATGTCATGATTGACGAATTCCAGGATACTTCTACCGTACAGTGGCACAACTTCAAGGTGCTGCTGCAAGAGTGTATGAGTCATGTTGGCAGCCATAATCTCATTGTGGGTGACGTCAAACAGAGCATCTATCGCTGGCGTTCGGGTGACTGGCGGTTGCTGAATGCTATCGATACGGAATTCCCCCATTCTACCGAGACCATGGACATCAAACCGCTGGAAACCAACTATCGTTCGGAGCGGCATATCATCGAGTTCAACAACGCCTTCTTTACCGAGGCGGCACGTTTGGAATATGAAGATCAGAACGAGAACTATCCTCAGGGTGCCTCACAATTACACCATGCCTATGCTGACGTCGCCCAGAAGATTCCCGTCAAGCGCGGACTGAACGGCTATGTAGACATCCGTCTGCTGCCCCAGAAGGACTATCAGCAAAAGACCCTGCAGCAGCTGATAGAGGCCGTCGCCAGCTTGATGGCTCATGGCGTAGATTCCAAGGAAATAGCCATCCTTGTACGAACTAATCACTATATACCCCTCATTGCCGACTATTTCGCGCAGAATATGCCCGAAGCGCGCATTGTCAGCGACGAAGCCTTCCGGCTCGATGCCTCGACAGCGGTATGTTTGCTTATTCAGGCATTACACCTACTCACCCACCCCGATGACATGTTGGCAAGGGCTACCGTGGCCAAGATGTACCAAGGCGCACTGGATGCACCACTGCCCGAGGCATTCACAGAACATATCTCCGAGCTGTTGCAGATGCCGTTATACGAACTTGTTGAGAAGCTGTACAGCATCTTCCATCTGGAAAGACTGAACGACCAGAGCGCCTATATTTGTGCATTCTACGACCAGCTGAATCAGTTTACGCAGGACAACAGCACAGATATTGACGCTTTCATTAGGGAATGGGAGGACACTATCTGCAGCAAGACCATCCAGAGCAGTGAGACGGATGGCATTCGCATCCTGTCCATCCATAAGAGTAAGGGATTGGAATTCGACCATGTCATCATACCGTTCTGCGACTGGCGACTGGAGCATGCCGACATTCTATGGTGCCGGCCTCAGGTAGAGCCGTTCAATGCGCTCCCCATCGTTCCTGTCGACTATAGCCAGAAGCAGATGATGGGCACCATCTACGAAGGCGCTTACTTAGACGAACACCTGCAAAACACCGTCGACAACCTCAACCTGCTCTACGTAGCCTTCACACGAGCTGCGAAAAGCTTGTATGTCATCGGACGTCGCGAGGCCAAGAATACACGCTCGGCACTGATAGAGACCGTCTTACAGAATCTGACACTTGAGGGATACACCCTTGATGGTCTGGATAATGAGGACGACCCGATTTCATTCCGTTTCGGACATTTCGCAGCAAATAACGAACAGATACGCCGCAAGAAACCGTCGGACAATGTATTCCTACAACCTGTGACGCCAACTACAGCTACGATTAATAGTTTTGACGCGAAGACAGAGTTTCGTCAAAGCAACAAAAGTCGTGATTTTATCGAAGGTGACGACGAGGGTCAGGATCTCAGTTATATCAAGATTGGCAGTGTGCTCCACAACATCTTTTCCACTATCCGCACTACTGCAGACATTGAACAGGCTCTGCTACAATTACAACAGGATGGTATCCTATACAACGATGAAGTAACGCGTGAAAAAGTAACGGGGATGCTTCGAAAAAGACTTGAAGACAAACGCGTGAATAATTGGTTCTCAGAGCATTGGGATGTGTTCAACGAGTGTAGTATCATTTTCATGGAGAATGGCAAACTCATAGAGCGTCGCCCTGACCGCGTCATCACAGACGGACAGGAAACGCACGTGATAGACTTCAAGTTCGGCAGTCCTCACGAGGAGTATCACGAGCAGGTTCAGCAGTATATGCAACTACTGACCGACATGGGACTGCCCGAAGTACATGGCTGGCTGTGGTACGTTTATAGTAACAGGATCGAGGAAGTTAGAAGAAGATAGAGGAAGATATGAAGAGTTTTTTAGAATATGTTGCTGAAGATGTTATTAGGAAGTATGGCACCAACCTGTCGCGTATTGCCGTGGTATTCCCCAACAAGCGCGCCTCACTCTTCCTAAACGAATACCTGGCCCGGCAGGCAGGCAAACCCGTTTGGAGCCCGGCCTACATTACCATCAGCGAACTGTTCCGGCAGCAGTCGATACGTACTGTGGCTGACCCCATCAAGCTGGTTTGTGATCTTCATAAGTCGTTTTGTAAATGTACGGAGTCGCAAGAATCCCTCGACAAGTTCTTTGGTTGGGGACAGCTGCTACTCAGCGATTTTGACGATATAGACAAGAATATGGCTGATGCCGACCACGTCTTTGCCAACCTGCGCGACATCCATGAACTGGACGACATCTCATATCTGACGGAAGAGCAGCGTCAGATGATTAGCCGTTTCTTCAGCAACTTCTCAGACGACCACAATACTGAACTGAAGGAACGCTTCCTGCGCCTATGGAGCCATTTTGCCGACATCTACCACGATTTCAACGAGAGACTGGTCTCTCAGAGACTGGCCTATGAAGGCGCATTATACCGGCAGGTATGCAACGAAACGAGCACTCATAACTATCCCTATGACATGTATCTCTTCGTCGGTTTCAACCTGCTGCATCAAGTGGAGCAGCAACTGTTCAGCCGCTTGATGAAGGACGGCAAAGCCCGTTTCTACTGGGATTTCGACGAATACTACATGAAGAACCATGAAGCAGGACAGTTTATCGACAGATATCTGGAATATTTCCCTAACGAACTGGACACACAATGTGATGAAATCTACAATAATTTCAGGAAGACAAAACATGTCAGTTACATCTCTGCTCCGACGGAGAATGTCCAGGCGCGTTATGTCAGTACATGGTTGAGTGAGCAGAAGCGTAGTCAGGCAGGACGACGTACTGCCATCGTCATGTGTAACGAGAATCTGTTGCCTACAGTCATCCATTGTCTGCCAGGAAGCGTTGACAAAGTAAATATCACGACGGGCTATCCGTTGTCGCAGACACCTGTGGCGTCATTCATTCAGCTATACTTCACTCTTAGGCAGTTTGGGCGTACTCCCAGACTTGTAAGGGCTTGGAAAAGTCATCCTTACGCCCAATATGCAGATATGGACAATACGCTGGCACAACAGCTCAGACAAATTGCCACAGGTGCTAAGGAAACTATCCACGACCCGTTATTCCAGGAGTCCCTATTTCGTGCCTATACACTTATCAACCGCATGAATGAACTGATAGCCAGCGGTGATTTGCAGGTCGATGACATCACCCTACAGAAACTCACCATGCAGCTCATTCAGCAGACAGCTATTCCTTTCCACGGCGAACCGGCTGAGGGCATCCAGGTGATGGGCGTACTGGAAACGCGTAATCTGGACTTCGACCATGTGTTGCTGTTGTCATGTAATGAGGGAAATATGCCTAAGGGTGTCAATGACAGCTCGTTTATTCCCCACAGCCTCCGAAAAGCTTATGAGTTGACTACCGTCGACAACAAGGTGGCCATCTATGCCTACTATTTCCACAGGCTATTGCAGCGCGCCAAGGACATTACCATACTTTACAATAGCTCTACGGAAGACGGCCAGCGTGGTGAAATGAGCCGTTTCATGCTGCAGATGATGGTTGAGAGTCCCCATCGCATCGTCCGACAGCTGCTTCAGTCCGGACAATCCATACCATTACACGCCCCTAAAGCCATCAAGAAGGATGAGCACATGCTGGATACCCTGCTGCGTCACTTAACAGAGCCCAAGGCGTTGCTATCACCCACTGCCATCTGCAAGTACATGCGCTGTCAGCAGCAATTCTATTACCGCTATGTGGCAGGCATCAAGGAACCCGATGCATTAGATGATGAGCTGGAGATGGATAACCGTCTCTTTGGTGACATCTTCCACGAAGCTGCCGACATCATCTATCATCAACTGCCACAACGCATTAGCAAGGACATTCTCAACCATTTATTAAAGTCTAAAGTTGAGATAGAACGTGCTGTAGACACGGCCTTCAACCATGCGTTAAGACAGACACCGACAACAGGTCTGCATCTCATCAACCGAGCTGTCATCATCCACTATTTGCGTCAACTGCTTGAGATTGACAAGCGATTGGCTCCGTTCACTATCCTCGGTCTGGAGTGTGATGTAAAACGTCCATTGTCAATTCATCATTCGACATCTATTATGATTGGTGGTCGCATCGACCGTCTGGACCTCATCAATGAGGGAACTCCAGATGCTTGTATCCGCGTCGTAGACTACAAGACGGGAAGCCATCGGTTAAAACCTTTGGCTGACGTCGATGCCATTTTCCTACCAGAGAATGTCCACGAACACTCTGACTATTACCTGCAGACCTTTGTCTATGCCGAAATTGTCAGCCGTCAGCAAATCTCATCACCCATCCCCCATCATTCATCCCCCATCAAGGTCTC
The DNA here is from genome assembly GCA_016286995.1 of Prevotella sp. GTDB lineage: Bacteria > Bacteroidota > Bacteroidia > Bacteroidales > Bacteroidaceae > Prevotella. The sequence goes on along the minus strand of JAEEVA010000046.1, from coordinate 6,847 downwards.
TCCTGCCCTGCTGTTCATCCAACATGCTGGAGTTGAAGACTATGACCCAACCCTGTATTTCGGTCGTGAACGCATCAGCGACATAGCAGTCTATTCCGAACGCTTCAACGAACTTCTGGAACAGACTGTCAATGAAATATTCTCACCTGACACGCCATTTACGCCAACTAACGACCTGAAAGTGTGCAGCACATGTCCTTATGCCCAGCTTTGTAGGCATTAGAAACCCTCAAAAATAGTTAAGGAAGATTAAAATATACTCCTAAAGTGTAAAATCAACACTTGGGATGAATCTTTTATGCTATTTTCCATTGTGGTTTGAAAATAAAGTTGTACTTTTACACCCAAATTCGAATAAGTGTAACTAAAAACTATTCATCAAATGAAAAGAACAACATCCTTTCTGGCTGGAATGACAGTAGCAGTAGCCCTGTTGACAGCTTGTGCCTCTGGTGAACAGAAGGCTCAGACAACCCTGTCGGGTTTGGAACCCGCCAAGTTCGACACATTGATTAACGAGAAGCCCGTCAAGCTCTACACGTTGAAGAACGACAACGGTATGGAGGTGTGCATCACCAACTACGGCGGACGCGTGGTATCCTTGGTAGTTCCTGACAAGGACGGCAAACCGACAGATGTCGTGCTGGGCTTCGACAACATCGCACAGTATGCTGACACGTTGAACTCTCCTACAGACTACGGTTCCAGCGTAGGCCGCTATGCCAACCGCATTCAGGGTGGTAAGTTTGTACTGAACGACAGCACCTACCAGCTGAAACAGAACGACGGTCCCAACTGTCTGCACGGCGGTGGCACAACCGGTTGGATGAATCAGGTATATGATGCCGAGCAGATTGGCGACTCGATTCTGAAGCTGACCATCGTTGCCGAGGACGGCGAGAATGGCTTCCCCGGCAAGGTGACTGCTGTGACGACCTACAAGGTGACTGCCGACAACATGCTCGACATTACCTGGGAGGCTGAGACAGACAAGCCGACCATCATCAACCAGACCAATCACAACTACTACAATCTGAATGGTGACTTCACAAAGCCCGGCTACGACATGGTGCTCTACGTGAATGCCGACAACTTCACACCATCAGACAAGCTTTACATTCCTACTGGTGAAATCAAGTCCGTTGAGGGTACTCCCATGGACTTCCGCACACCGCACGCCCTTGGCGACAGCATCAAGTCTGCGTTCGACCAGATTCAGAATGCCGGCGGTTACGACCACAACTGGTGTCTGAACACCTACAAGGACGGCAAGGGCGACGACACCGTAGTCTGTGCCAGTCTCTATAGCCCTGTTACGGGCATCTTCATGGAGATGTACACTAACGAACCTGGCGTTCAGGTCTATAGCGGCAACTTCCAGGGCATCGGCAACGAGCCTAACATCAAGCACAAGGGTGGTGTCTATCCCCAGCACGTCAGCGTTTGTCTGGAGAGCCAGAAGTATCCCGACAGTCCCAACAAGAAGGACTGGGTACAGCCTGTGCTGAATCCTGGCGAGAAGTATTTCAGCCGTGCTGCCTACAAGTTCTCCGTGAAATAAACCGTAAAAAGTAAATCGTAAAATAGTAAATCAATATGGCATTATTAGACTGGATTGTCATTGGCGTGTTCTGCCTTGCGCTAATCGGCATTGTAGTATGGGTCGTCTCTCAGAAGAACGACAACTCGGCAGACTATTTCTTAGGTGGTAAGGATGCAACATGGATTGCAATCGGTGCATCTATCTTCGCTTCGAACATTGGTTCTGAGCACCTCATCGGACTGGCTGGTGCCGGTGCTTCTTCAGGTATGGCTATGGCCCACTGGGAGATTCAAGGTTGGATGATCCTGATTCTGGGTTGGGTATTCGTACCGTTCTATACCCGTTCGATGGTATACACCATGCCTGAGTTCCTGGAGCGTCGTTTCAATAAGGAAAGCCGCACCATCCTCTCGGTGATTTCGTTGATTTCTTACGTCTTGACCAAGGTGGCCGTAACGGTATATGCCGGTGGTCTCGTGTTCCAGCAGGTATTCGGTATCGAGGAACTCTGGGGCATTGACTTCTTCTGGATTGCCGCCATTGGTTTGGTGCTCATTACTGCAGCCTATACCATCTTCGGCGGTATGAAGAGTGTGCTCTACACCTCCGTGCTCCAGACACCTATCTTATTATTAGGTTCGCTTATCATCCTCGTGCTGGGTATGAAAGCCCTGGGCAGCTGGGACCAGATGCTGGCCCTCTGTGACGTAAAGCCTAACTACGACGGTGCTACAGGCACGATGATTCACCTGATGCGCTCGAACAGCGACCCACAGTATCCTTGGCTCGGTGCCTTGGTAGGTTCTGCCGTCATCGGTTTCTGGTACTGGTGTACCGACCAGTTCATCGTACAGCGTGTGCTGTCTGGTAAAAACGAGAAAGAGGCACGCCGCGGTACTATCTTCGGTGCTTATTTGAAGTTGCTGCCCGTGTTCCTGTTCCTGATTCCAGGTATGATTGCCTTTGCATTGCACCAAAAGTATCTGGCAGCCGGCGGCGAGGGATTCCTGCCTCTGCTGGCTAACGGTAACCCCAATGCCGACGCAGCCTTCCCCACCCTCGTGGCAAAGATTCTGCCTGCCGGTGTAAAGGGTCTCGTGGTCTGCGGTATCCTTGCAGCCCTGATGTCATCACTCGCTTCTTTGTTCAACAGCTCGGCCATGCTCTTCACCATCGACTTCTGGAAGCGCCTGAAGCCCAACACCTCTGAGAAGAGTCTTGTACGCATCGGTCAGATAGCTACTGTGGTCATCGTTGTCCTCGGTATCCTTTGGATTCCCATCATGCGTTCTGTAGGCGATGTGCTCTACACCTACCTGCAGGACGTTCAGTCTGTACTGGCTCCTGGTATTGCCGCAGCCTTCCTTTTGGGTATCACCTGGAAGCGTGCTTCTGCCAAAGGTGGTATGTGGGGCTTGCTCTCAGGTATCATCATCGGTCTGACCCGTCTGGGTGCCAAGGTTTACTACAGCAATGCCACCGATGCTGCTGACTCATGGTTCAAAGCCGTATTCTACGACTTCAACTGGTTGTTCTTCTGTGGTGTCATGCTCGTTGTATGCTGTCTGGTAGTCATCATCGTATCGCTCTGCACCGAGGCTCCCGACCAGAAGAAGATTCAAGGTCTGGTATTCGGTACTTCTACACCCGAGCAGATTGCTGCCACCAAGGCCAGCTGGAACCATTGGGACATCATCCATACCATCATCATTCTGGGCTTCACCGTAGCCTTCTATATTTACTTCTGGTAAACCGAAAGAATTATGACTACGTTCTATTCAGAATTTCAGAAAGTTCTGCTCTCCGTCGACTGTATTATCTTCGGATTTGACCTGAGTGACAGCAAGCTGAAGATTCTCATCGGCAAGCGCAACATGGATCCTGGTCGTGGCGAATGGAGCCTTTACGGAGGCTTCGTCCGCGGCGACGAGAGTCTGGACGAGTCGGCAGACCGTACACTACGCGAACTGACAGGCATGCATGATGTCTTTATGCGTCAGGTCGGCGCTTTTGGTAATCTTGACCGTGACCCAGGCGAGCGCGTGGTGTCTGTGGCCTATTATGCCCTTATCAATGTCAAGGACTATGACGAGAAGCTTCGACAGAAGCATGGTGTTGAATGGGTTAATATCGAGAAGATTCCTCAGATGTACTCCGACCATAACATCATGGTGTCGCGTGCCCGTAAACTGATGCGTCAGAAGATGAAGACCGAACCCGTCGGTTTCGAGTTGTTGCCCGATCTCTTTACACTCACCCAGCTGCAGCGCCTTTACGAGGCTGTTGGTGGTGAGACGCTTGACAAGCGTAACTTCCGCAAGCGTATCAAAGAGATGGACTTCATCGAAAAGACCGAACTCATCGACAAGGTTAGTTCTAAGCGCGGTGCTGCGCTCTATCGTTTTAATAAAAAAGCATTCACAGAAGACAAAAACTTTAAGCTATAAGCTTAATTGAGAATTAATAATTATGTTAGAAGAACTGAAACAAAAAGTGTTCAAGGCCAATTTGGATTTGGTCAAACACAACCTCGTTATATTTACCTGGGGCAACGTCAGCGGCATTGACCGTGAGAATGGCCTCGTAGTCATCAAACCCTCTGGCGTGGAATACGACGTCATGAAAGCCAGCGACATGGTAGTGGTAGACCTCATGACTGGAAAAGTCGTTGATGGTGATCTCAATCCCTCGTCCGACACGCCGACCCACCTGGTGCTTTACCGTGCCTTCCCCGAAATCGGCGGCATCGTGCACACCCACTCCACCTATGCTACTGCTTGGGCACAGACAGGTATGGACATCCCCAATATCGGTACCACACATGCCGACTATTTCCACGACGGCATTCCCTGCACTGCCGACATGACTGAGGACCAGATGGCTGAGTATGAGTACAATACGGGTGTCGTGATGGTGAACCGCATCCTAAACGGCAATATCAATCCTATCCATACGCCGGCAGCTCTGGTGAAGAACCACGGTCCGTTTGCCTGGGGTAAGGATGCCGACCAGGCCGTCTATCATGCTGTCGTTGCCGAGCAGGTGGCCAAGATGGCTTACATCTCGTTCACACTTAATCCTAACACGACGATGAATCCCCTGCTCGTCGAGAAACACTTCTCGCGCAAGCACGGTCCTAACGCTTATTACGGACAGAAGAAGAAATAATATAGGAACAACGGATTACACGGATTTAACAGATAGATAATTGATAAAACCGTCAAAGACTATGCAATAATCCGTGCAATCCGTTAAATCCGTTGTTAAAAAATAATAGTTTATGAAAGCATTTGATAATTTAGAGATATGGTGGGTGACTGGCGCACAGTTGCTCTATGGTGGTGATGCCGTTGTAGCTGTTGACGGACACTCAAAGGAGATGGTCGACGGGCTGAACAAGTCGGGCATTATACCTATTAAAATAATATATAAGGGAACGGCAAATTCGTCGAAGGAGGTCGAACAGGTGATGCTCGCCGCCAACAACGACGAAAAGTGCGTGGGTATCATTACCTGGATGCACACCTTCTCGCCTGCCAAGATGTGGATTAAGGGCCTGCAGCAGTTGCAGAAGCCACTGCTACACTTCCACACACAGTATAACGCTGAGATTCCCTGGGCCGACATCGACATGGACTTCATGAATCTGAACCAGAGCGCCCACGGTGACATCGAGTTCGGACACATCTGCACCCGTTTGCGCATTGCCCGCAAGGTGGTCTGCGGCTACTGGAAGGACGAGAAGGCTCAGAAGCAGATTGCCGTCTGGGCTCGCGTGGCTGCCGGTGTGAAGGACGCCCACAACGTGCGCTGTCTGATGTTCGGTATGAACATGAACAACGTAGCCGTAACCGACGGCGACCGTGTGGAGTTCGAGCAGCGTCTCGGCTACCATGTGGACTACTATCCTGTCAGCTCACTCATGGACTACTTCAAGAAGGTGACTGACAAGGAGGCCGACGAGCTCGTTGAGGAGTACAAGAAGCTCTACACCATCAAGATTGACGAGAGCGGTGAGGAGGTTTATTGGGAGAAGGTGAAGAACGCCGCCAAGGCCGAGATTGCCCTGCGCCGCGTATTGAAGGATGAGGGTGCTACTGCCTTCACCACCAACTTCGACGACCTCGGTGATGCTGACATCAATGACCCGAACTTCGTCGGCTTCGACCAGATTCCAGGACTCGCTTCACAGCGCCTCATGGAAGAAGGCTACGGCTTCGGTGCCGAGGGCGACTGGAAGACCGCCTGCCTCTATCGCACCCTTTGGGTCATCCAGCAGGGAATGCCCACAGGCTGCTCGTTCCTCGAGGACTACACGCTGAATTTCGCAGGCGACCGCAGTTCATGCCTGCAAAGCCACATGCTCGAAATCTGCCCGCTCATCGCTTCTAACAAGCCCAAGCTGGAGGTGCACTTCCTTGGCATCGGCATCCGCAAGCAGCAGACCGCCCGCCTCGTCTTCACCTCGAAGACAGGTGCTGGCATCAAGGCCACCGTCGTTGACCTCGGCAACCGCTTCCGCCTCATCTCTCAGGAAGTGGAGTGCATAGAGCCGAAGCCCATGCCGAAGCTCCCCGTCGCCTCTGCCCTGTGGATTCCCCAGCCCACGTTCGAGATTGGCGCCGCTGCCTGGATTCTCGCCGGTGGCACCCACCACTCAGCCTTCTCCTACGACATCAACGAGGAATACTGGGAGGATTTCGCCGAGATGCTCGGTATCGAGTACGTCCGCATCAACAAGCAGACTACCATCGCCGACTTCAAGCAGACCCTCCGCAACAACGAGGTTTACTTCATGCTGAACAAAGCCCTGAAGTAATAATCATTAGGATAAACAACAAGAATCGGGCTGACCAAACATCAGTCCGATTTTTTATATTCAAGCGGGTTGAGAGAACATAGCAAACGATGAGGGAGCACGGCGCAAACCACACGCTTGCACGTAGCAAGCACCAGGTTTGCACGTAGCAAGCACCAGGTTTACACGGCATAAACTATAGGTTTACACGGCATAAACTCATGCAGAGCGCCCGCTCCATATATGCAGAGCGTCCGTTCAATAATCATTGTTCGGGCGCTCGGTATATGCCGAGCGAAGGGTCTGCATGAGTTTTGGAATGTAATATCAGGATGAAAGCGAAGACATCATCACAATCCTTTCCAAATGCAAAGATACAAAAAAAGCTTGTAAAAGCGAAGCGATTTTGGAAGATTAACGCAGTTCGGCCTAAAATAAAGGCAAAGAGGGGGAAGAATAAAGAAGTTCAATTTGAGACAAATAGCAAATTGGGGAGGATTAGTGAA
>JAEEVA010000015.1 GCA_016286995.1 Prevotella sp. | reverse complement strand
GATGATGAAAAGTTTAAAAGTCGAAAAGATATAAAGGGGGATCTTGTTGTATGCATATCTTAAAGAGATGTGCTCAGATGTGGAGGCGAATCTGTTGTCCAACAGCTTCTGCGTCGTGGAGAGCTCGCGCCAGTTGCGCGATGTCATTCGCGACAGGATAGCATGGTTTGTTGAAATGGGCGGTTCCCCAGTATCCGAAATAGGCGGTGAGACATACGAGAGTGTATATCGCTCATGGTTCGTATTCCCTGGCCTGAGCCAGGAAAAACTGAACGAACTGGGCGAGGACGACGTGTAAGACGTATAAATCATATAAAACATATTAATATTATCAGACAATGAAAAAATCAAGTTTATGGATGCTTGCCGCCATCCTCGTAATCAGCGGCACAACGGTGCTGACATCGTGCGGTGACAGCGATGATGATGTGACTAAAGAAGAGGCAAAGGCAAATGACAATGTCGCCGCCAAAGCAGAAGTGACTTATTATGTGGACTTAGGAGGCAACACGCTGGAACTGGCTGACGTGGAAGTGACCTATCTTGATGAGACGAACCATGAGAAGACTATCAAGATGACGCAGAAGCAGTGGACCCTGAAGCGCACACTGGCCGCTTCCCAGCTACCTGCCGACTTCTCGTTGAAGGTTGAATTCGAACAGAAGTACGATGTGACACCTGAGGATGACAAGGACTATGAGTTCGGTTGTGTCTCCAGGATTCCGTTCAAGGTCTACAACAGTAAGGGTGAGAAAATCTGTGACCACCCAGGAGCTGTTGCCGTATCTGATGGTAGCCATCCTACGATGAAGGGTAGTCAGATGTCTGGATGGTGGCTGACCTACGCTTTGGGCATCAATCCCGACAAACTATTGAATTTCGATAAGAAGACGCTGACCATTAAGTCAGACCGCGCGGAATTCAACGACATGGATTATAAATATCCTTATACCGATTGACAAGTAATATCCGCCGCCGGAGGGATGAGCGTCCACGAAGGTGCCATTGCTACCGTCCTCCGTTTCATCGGAGAGTTAGAGCAGGTGAAGAAGCCCGAGGCTGTGGAATACAAAAGGATGATGGAAAAAGGATGGTCGAAAATAGATAAAAACAGTATGTAAAGTGTCGCCAAAGTTGTTAAAAATCACAAACTTTGGCGATACTTTTGTATGAGGAGCCATACACAAGTGACTTTCCCAAAAACTATTCTTTCAAAAACTATTCTGAATTGACATGATGATATAATAATTCTTAAAATTCACAAGTATGTGATTCACAAGTTTGTGAAGTTGTGTTTTTTGCTACCTTTGTCCGCAAAAAGCTTACAAATACAACACGTTATGGAGAAGAGTTTTGTCTATGGAGTAGCTGTAACAGACTACAATTTCACAGGGCATGTGGAAGAAACCCGTCGACTGAAATAGAATTTTGTAACGGAGGGACGGTTCTTCTGATATATTATTAGCAATCATGTATTATCGGGACTCCATAATAGATGCGCAACGAAACCGTTTTGACCTTCTGACCGCGGAAAGATTTTTGTCGGTCGGTCGGATCTACTATATATAAAGATAGCTCCGACCGACCGACAGGAATCCGCCAACAAAAATCATTCAAACAACAAAAAAACGACTATGTGTATTACGGAAATTTCCCCTCTATGATACATGTCCTTCTATCCGAAGGCACTTCCTGCCTCGTCTGCTCCTAGCAGAAGGCCGAGGATGTGCCTTCGGCTGGGGGTAGGATGTGCCTTCAGGCGACCCGAGAAGTGCCTTCAGACGAGGGAGAATGTGCCTTCGGGCCCAGGGGGCCATAGCAGTTAGGGTGGGGTTAACCCTGGGTTAGGGTGTCAACATGGGGGTTAACCCGCCACAACGGAAACGGTGGTGCATGGACTTCTACTATCCTAACTTCATCAACGACCACTGGCGCATTGAGGGTGCCATCTTCTTCGGCGACCGCAACCACTTCGTCGACGAGAAGGCCAAACGGTTTAAGCTGGAGGACATCGTGACGTTCTGCCAAGAGAAGGGGCTTGCCTTCTTCGACACCTCTACGGCCATCCGTCGCCTGCAGGACAATGCCTCAGACAAGTTTCTGGAAGTCGGATCCAAAAGGAACCGTCCCGGTGATCCAATTCAATAAGAAGCGAGTGAATTTTTGCTAAAAAGGTTGTATTGTTACAACCATATCAAAAATATTTTGTATCTTTGCAGCACGATAGCTGCGAGAATGCTCCCGCTCGGCAAATGAGAACATGTTCTCTTTGCACTCGCTTAATCGCATCTTTGTGGCGTTAATATAAAAATTTTGTGACTGTATGAAGTATCTGTGCACAACGGGGTCGGTTCCGTTGTGCACATGTGCCCAACGAGGACATGGGTACCGTCTTTATTAATGTACAGGCATCGCCTGGCAGCAGTCTGCAACAAACGTACCACATACTGAAAGAGGTAGAGGAGCGCATCAAGGATTTGCCACAGCTGCGCATCTATTCACTCATTGCCGGTAACTCGAACAACTTCGAGCAGTCATCGTCGAACGGTAACTTCACGCTGAAATTGAAGAAGTGGGGTGAACGCAAGGGCGAAGGGGACGACGTACAGAGCGTCGTCGAGGAAATATATCGTCGTACGGCCGACATCGCCAATGCAAAGATTCAGGTCAACACGCAGAATATGTTGCCAGGCTTCGGACGCATCAACGGCTTTGAACTCTAAGCGGCGTGCATAACTAGAATTACGACAAGCCTTCTATCTCACCATTCTCGATGGTGATGCGTTCTGCCTGCGGACTCTTGGGCAGACCAGGCATGCGAAGCATGTCGCCGGCAATGGCCACAATCATCTCGCTACCCAAGTTCAGAATGACGTCACGGATGCGGATAGTAAAACCTTCGGGGGAACCATAGCGTGTAGAATCGGCCGTAAAGGAGAATTGTGTCTTGGCAATACAGACGGGATAGTGGGCAATGGCACCGTCGTCGTCGGTAAAGATGGCACGCAGATCCTCCAGTTTCTTCTTTGCCGTCTTGCTGTACTCTACGCCCGAGGCACCATAGATGCGTTTGCATACCTTCTCGATCTTGTCTTCCAGGCAGTCTGCTTCTTTATAGGTGAAGCGAATGGGTAGCGGATGTTGCCTCTCGATGGTATCGACAACGGTCTGGGCCAGTTCCGTGGCACCCTCGCCGCCTTTCAGGAAAGCTTCGTTGACGGCAAAACCCACTTCAAGGTCCTCACAGTTCTTGCGTACAATATCAATCTCTTCTTCACTATCGGTATCATGACGGTTTAGCGTGACGATGACGGGTTGTCCAAAGCCCTGCATATTACGGATATGACGGTTGAGGTTTTTCAGGCCTTCCGTCAGACCCTGGGCGTTGGGCTCCTTGATGTGTTCGAGTGCCACACCACCATGCATCTTCAGTCCTTGTGTAGTGGCGACAATAACCACCAAACGGGGTTTCAGGCCAGTCTTACGGCACTTGATGTCGAAGAACTTCTCGGCACCAAGGTCGGCACCGAAGCCGGCTTCAGTGACCACATAGTCACAGAAGGTCATAGCCATCTTGGTGGCAAGCACACTGGAACAGCCGTGTGCTATATTGGCAAAGGGACCACCGTGAATAAAGGCGGGCGTATGTTCCGTAGTCTGTACGAGGTTCGGGTTGAGGGCGTCACGCAACAGAACGGTGATGGCACCAGCCACACCTAAGTCGCGTACCCGGAAAGGCTTGCCGTCAGCAGTAATTCCCAGCACGATATTCTCGATGCGACGCTGCAGGTCTTCCTCGCTGGTAGCAAGACAGAGAATGGCCATCAGTTCCGAGGCAGGAGTAATCTCAAAACCTGTCTCAGAGACGACGCCATCGCCACGAAGACCCGTCACCACGTTACGTAGTGAACGGTCGTTCACGTCGAGCACACGCTTCCAGAAAATCTCACGCAGCGAAAAGCCATCCTTGCGGTGCTGGTACAGATAGTTGTCCAACAGGGCGCTGATGGTGTTATGTGCAGAGGTGACGGCATGGAAGTCGCCCGTGAAGTGCAGATTGATTTTCTCCATCGGCAACACCTGGGCATAGCCACCACCGGCAGCACCGCCCTTCATACCGAAGCACGGACCGAGCGAGGGCTCACGCAGGGCCACGGCAGCCTTCTTGCCCAACTTGTTCAGACCCAGTGTCAGACCAATACTGACAGTGGTCTTACCAATACCGGCCTTCGTGGGACTGATGGCGGTGACAAGAATCAGGCGGCTCTTCTTCATCTTCTCTTCGTCAATGAGCTTAATCGGCACCTTCGCCATATAGCGTCCATACGGTTCAATGTCTTCCGGGGCAATGCCCAGTCGTGTGGCAATCTCGCTGATGTGCTCCAACTGGCACTCTCTTGCAATCTGTATATCTGTCTTCATAAATGATTGGTTTTGGCTGCAAAAGTACAACAAAAAAATGAAAAACAATGATATTTATGAAGAAATACATAATCTTTGCAGCAGAAAGGATACAGTTTGTTAATATTGAGGTAAAAGTAAATAGTGAAAAGTGAATAATTTCCTGCCGCCATTAAAGTCCGGTAGGAAATTATTCACTTTTCACTATTCACTATTCACTTATAGTAAGTGTAGCGTACCCATGAGGTAGACGAGACCGAAGCCCAGTACCATGGAGATGATACCCATGACGGTACCCATCTTCACCATGTCGTTCTGCTTGATGAAGCCTGTAGAGAATGCCAGCGCATTCGGTGGGGTAGAGATGGGCAGAATCATGGCCGACGATGCTGCGATAGCTACGCCGATGAGTACGGTGGGCGTGCCGCCGATGGGGTCAAGCTTGTCGCCCATGGCACCGCAGACGATGGCCAGGATGGGCATGAGCAAAGCAGCTGTAGCCGAGTTGGAAATGAAGTTCGACAGCAGGTAGCAGATGGCACCTCCTAACAGCAGGATGAGCAACGGCGAGAAGTCACCGAAGGGGATGCTCTCCACGGCGTTGGCAGCCAGACCCGAAGCGTTCAGGCCATAGCCCAGTGCAAAGCCGCCTGCCACCATCCAAATAACACTCCAGTTGATCTGTTCCAGGTCGCGCTTGTTGATGACACCCGTCAGGGCAAATACGGCAAACGGTATCATGGCCACCGTATACGAGTTGATACCTGTCACGCGGTCGAGCAGCCACAGAGCCACTGTTACGAAGAATGTCACGATGACGATCCATGAGTGAGCACCTTTCTCCATGCCGCCTTCAATATTCAGCTCAATGGTCTTCTGTGTGAAGGGGAATACCTTTAGCAGGATGCGCCAGCTGATGAACAGCAGTACCAGTACCAGCGGGAACATAAACATCATCCACTGTCCGAAGCCCAGCCCGAGATTCAGTCCCTCTGGGTCGTTCAGGTATTTCAGGGCGATGGTGTTCGGCGGTGTACCGATGGGCGTACCCATACCGCCCAGGTTGGCAGCGATGGGAATGGACATGGCCAGCGCGATACGTCCCTTGCCCTCAGGCGGCAGCTGGCGGAATACAGGTGTCAGGAACGTCAGCATCATAGCGGCTGTGGCGGTGTTCGACACGAACATTGAGAACAGACCGGTTATCAGCAGGAATCCTAACAGCACCATTTCACTCTTCGTGCCAAAGGGCTTCAGCAGCACCTTGGCCAGCTGGGCGTCCAGACCGGTCTTCGTGGCGGCAATGGCCAGCACGAAGCCACCGATGAACAGCATGATGACGGGGTCGGCAAATGTGGCCATGACTCCTTTGTATGACAAGAGTTTGCCTACTTCCTCCTCGTTCACCATGGGCAGTAAGCCGCTGTCCGTACAGAAGACTAGCATCAGTACAATGATGGCTACCGACGTCGCCCACGACGACACCACCTCCATGACCCACATTAAAGTGGCAAAGGCAAAGATGGCAATGATACGCTGCTGGATGACGGTCAGTCCGTTGATGCCGAACCATTCTGTCGGTGCATTCCAGAGCAGCAATGTGACGATGAGCACGATGAGTGCCTGACTGGTTTTCTTGAAGCCTCCGCTTGGATGGAAGCGGCGGCCCATACGCATTTTGTGGTAAGCTTCTACGAGCTCGTAACCTCTGTAAATGTGAAACATCTTTTATAATTTACGATTTAACGATTTAGTATTGACGAATTTCAGGTTGCAAAGGTACGAAATAATTGAGAATTGGGAATTGGGAATTGAGAATTAATGTTGTGTTAGTATGACACTTTTTCGAACTCTTAACGCTTCACTCTATACAGTACGTTAACTTTGTAAAGTCTATGTTGCAAAAAACAAAGAATCACCCGCTCTCCACTGAGGGCGGGTGATTGATCATATTGAAAGTATCATCAGATTTCCCAACCGATGGCCGAAGCACCCAGTACGGCTGCTGAAGCACCGTCGAGACCGCTGACCAGGAACTGAGCCTTGCCTTTGAAGATATTCATGACACTGGCTTCGTAGGCGCGCTTGATAGGTTCCATGATCAGGTCGCCGGCCTTCACCATACCACCGAAGAAGATGAATGCCTCAGGACTGCTGAAGGCAGCGAAGTCGGCACAGGCCTCACCCAGCATCTTGCCGGTGAACTCGTAGATCTCCTTGGCCAGTTCGTCGCCCTTGCTGGCAGCAATAGAGACGTCGAGCGAGGTGATGTCCTCGGGCTTCATCTCACGCAGCAGTGACGGACGCTCCGTAGTGGCCAGCATTTCACGGGCCGTACGGGCAACGCCAGTGGCAGAGCAGTAGGCCTCAAGACAGCCCGTGCGACCACAGCCACAGCTGCGACCTTCAGCACCACGAACCATCGTGACGTGACCCAGCTCACCGGCAAAGCCGTCGCAGCCGTAAACCAGCTGTCCGTTAATGACAATACCTGAACCGACACCTGTACCTAAGGTGATGACGATGAAGTTCTTCATGCCACGGGCTACACCGTAGATCATTTCGCCCAATGCTGCTGCATTGGCGTCGTTGGTCAGCGCTACGGGAATGCCGTTCAGCTGATCGCTAAAGAGTTTTGCCAAAGGTACAATGCCGTTATTGGCCCACGGCAGGTTGGGTGCAAACTCAATGGTACCGTTGTAGTAGTTGCCGTTGGGGGCACCAATACCCATTGCCTTGATTTTCTCAATGCCGCCAACCTGTTCAATAATGGGCTGCAGGGCTTCTACCGATGCTTTGACATAATCGTTCACATCGGTATATCCACCAGTCTTGATGGCTGTGGTAGCCTTGATTTCACCACGTGCATCCACAATTCCAAATACAGAGTTCGTACCTCCTAAGTCCAGACCGATAACGTACGGCTTAATTCCTTGTTGTTCCATTGTTTTTATGTTTTAAGTTAAATAATGACTGTTTGGACTGCAAAGATACAAATAAATTAGGAATTAGGAATTAGGAATTAGGAATTATTTTTGCGTCAGCAGCAATTTTTTCACTTTTCACTCTTCACTTTTCACTTTTTTTCGTACCTTTGCAGTCGATATGGCGTTTCCTATACATATTAATATAGTAGACTTGGTGTTCAAAGGCATGCTAATCGGTATGATAGCATCAGCACCGATGGGGCCTGTTGGCATCCTTTGCGTACAGCGTACATTGAATAAAGGTCGCTGGTATGGGCTTGCTACGGGTGTTGGAGCAGCCGTTAGCGACATCATCTACGCCGGTATCACAGGCTTCGGTATGGCTTTCGTGATGGACTTCATCAACAATGACCAGAACAGGTTCTACCTGCAGATTATCGGTAGTGTGCTATTGTTGGCCTTTGGTATTTATACCTGGCGTACCGACCCGACCAAGAATATGCATAGGTCAGGACAGCAAAAGGGTTCTCTATGGTATAACATGTGGACGGCCTTCCTGGTGACTTTCTCCAATCCCCTGATTATCTTCCTGTTCATGGCGTTGTTTGCACAGTTTGCCTTCGTCATTCCAGACCATCCTTTTGAGATGCTTATCGGCTTTGCCAGCATCGTGGGCGGGGCCTTGTTATGGTGGTATGGCCTGTCGTGGCTGGTGGACAAGATACGTACCATCTTCGACGATCATGGCATCCGCATCATCAATCAGGTTATTGGCGCTGTGGTGACACTGTTCTCCGTCATCTCGTTATTCGGCACTGTGACCAACCTGTTCAGATTCTTTTGAAAGGTGAAAAGGCATCATAAAAAGGTAAAAAGGTAAGAAAGTAAAAAGGAAAATGTTTATCTCTCAAGAGTTACGTAAGACCAATATTGCAGAATACCTGCTGTATATGTGGCAGGTGGAAGACACCATCCGTGCCTTCGGGTGTTCTATCAGCCGTATTCGCAGGGAGTATATCGACCGTTTCGACTACGACGATGAACAGAAGGAAGATGAAGCCGACTGGTTTGGCAATCTCATCCGTATGATGAATAGCGAAGGCTGTCGTGAACAGGGACATCTGCAAATCAACAAGGTTACCCTGCAGCAGTTGGAGGAACTGCATGCCCAGCTGTTGGCGTCGACGAAGTTTCCGTTCTATAATGCTGAATACTACAAGGTACTGCCCTACATCGTGGAGTTGCGCCATCGTGGTGCCAATAAGGATGAAAATGAGATTGAGACCTGTCTGAACGCTCTTTACGGTGTGATGATGCTGCGTTTGCAGAAGAAGGAGATTACCCCCAATACACAGCATGCCGTTAAGGAGATAACTACCTTTATCGGTATGCTTAGCGACTATTACAAGAAAGACAAAGAAGAAGGACTTAAATTTGAATGATGAATATATTGATAACCGGTTGCAACGGACAGTTAGGCAACGAGATGCAGCTGTTGGAGAAGGGATTTCCACAGCATACCTATTTTAATACAGATGTCGCTGAGTTGGACATCACCAATCAGGCTGCTGTGGAGGCCTTTGTGGATGAAAATCATATTGACGGCATCGTCAATTGTGCTGCCTATACGGCTGTTGATAAGGCTGAGGACAACGAGGAGCTCTGCCAGCTACTGAATGCCGAGGCGCCGGCCTATCTGGCGCATGCTGTGGGTAAGCGTGGCGGTTGGATGATTCAGATCAGTACCGACTATGTGTTCGATGGTACCAACCACACCCCCTATACGGAGGATGAGGATACCTGTCCTAACAGCGTGTACGGTCGTACGAAACTGGTTGGTGAACTGAATGTGCAGAAACTCTGCGAGCGTTCGATGATTATCCGTACGGCATGGCTGTACTCGACCTTTGGCAACAATTTTGTGAAGACGATGATTCGTTTGGGCAACGAAAAACCAGAACTGGGCGTCATCTTCGACCAGATAGGCACACCCACCTATGCCCGTGATTTGGCCCGTGTCATTATGGTGGCAGTCAATAAGGGCATCCAGCCAGGCATCTACCATTTCTCCAACGAAGGTGTCATCTCATGGTACGATTTTACCAAGGCCATTCACCGTTTGGCAGGCATTACTACGTGTCACGTGCGTCCGCTCCATACTTCGGAATATCCTACACCAGCCGCCCGTCCGCACTACAGTGTGCTCGACAAGACGAAAATCAAGCAGACCTATGGCATTGAGGTCCCGTATTGGGAGGAAAGCCTTAAAGAGTGTATTGAACAGTTATGAACCAGGAAATAGAAAGAAGAAGAACATTTGCGATTATCTCGCACCCTGATGCTGGTAAGACTACGCTGACAGAGAAGTTCCTGCTGTTTGGCGGACAGATACAGGTAGCGGGTGCTGTGAAGAATAACAAGATCAAGAAGACCGCCACCAGCGACTGGATGGATATCGAGAAGCAGCGTGGTATCTCCGTGTCGACTTCTGTGATGGAGTTCGACTATACGCCCGACGGGTCGGACATTGAATACAAAGTCAACATTCTCGATACCCCGGGTCACCAGGATTTTGCCGAGGATACCTACCGTACACTGACGGCTGTGGATTCGGCGATTATCGTGGTTGACGGAGCCAAGGGCGTGGAGACACAGACGAGGAAGCTGATGAACGTGTGCCGTATGAGGAATACGCCCGTTATCATCTTCATCAACAAGATGGACCGTGAGGGACGTGACCCCTTCGACCTGCTCGACGAGTTGGAGCAGGAACTGGAAATCAAGGTGCGCCCTCTGTCGTGGCCTATCAATCAAGGTGCCAAGTTCAAGGGCGTGTATAACATCTACGAGCAGAAGCTCGACCTCTTCACGCCCGACAAGCAACGCGTGACAGAAAAGGTCAGCGTAAGCCTCACCCCCGGCCCCTCTCCAAAAGGCGAGGGGAGTGATTGCCTTGTTGTTGACGACTATGTGGGTGAACATGATGCCGCCAAGCTTCGCGAAGATCTGGAACTGGTCGACGGCGTTTATCCTGAGTTCGACGTTGAGACCTACCGCTCAGCTGAGGTGGCTCCTGTGTTCTTTGGATCTGCGCTGAACAACTTCGGCGTGCAGGAACTGTTGAATTGTTTTGTGGAAATCGCTCCCAGTCCCAAGCCCACGAAGGCCGAGGAACGTGATGTACAGCCTGAGGAACCGAAGTTCACGGGTTTTATCTTCAAGATTACGGCCAATATAGACCCCAACCATCGCTCATGTATTGCTTTCTGTAAGGTGTGCAGCGGTAAGTTCCAGCGCAACCAGCCCTATTTGCATGTACGTCAGGGCAAGACGCTGCGCTTCTCCAGTCCTACGCAGTTTATGGCCCAGCGCAAGTCGACCATCGACGAGGCTTGGCCAGGCGATATCGTGGGCTTGCCAGATACTGGCGGCATGTTCAAGATTGGCGATACGCTGACTGAGGGTGAGCCGCTGCACTTCCGCGGATTGCCTTCCTTCTCGCCAGAACTTTTCAAGTATATCGAGAACGACGACCCCATGAAGTCGAAACAGCTTCAAAAGGGTATCGACCAGCTGATGGACGAGGGTGTTGCCCAGCTGTTTGTCAACCAGTTCAACAACCGTAAGATTATCGGTACGGTGGGTCAGTTGCAGTTCGAGGTTATCCAGTACCGTTTAGAGAATGAATACAACGCTAAGTGCCGCTGGGAACCCGTCCACCTATACAAAGCCTGTTGGATTGAGAGTGACGACGACGCAGAGTTGGAGAATTTCAAGAAGCGTAAGTACCAGTATATGGCAAAGGACAAAGAGGGTAGGGATGTCTTCCTTGCTGACTCCGGCTATGTACTCTCCATGGCCCAGGAAGACTTCAAACACATCAAGTTCCACTTCACCTCAGAGTTCTGAAAAGGGAAAAATGAACTATGAACTATAAACAATGGACTATGAACTGTAAAAGAATTGTATTGATGAGTATGGCCATGATAGCCACAACAGCCCTGCAAGCGCAAGGACTGCATTATCCCAAGGCCGCTAAGGACGGTACAGTAGACGAATATTTCGGTGTGAAAGTCGCCGACCCCTACCGCTGGTTAGAGAACGACACCTCAGCCCAGACGGCTGCATGGGTGGAGGCCGAAAACAAGGTGACGAATGATTACCTCAGCCGTATTCCTTTTCGTGGTAAACTGCTGAAGCGACTGACCGAGTTGGTCAACTATGACAAGGTCGGTGCGCCACGTAAGCGCCACGGCAAGTGGTACTTCTATCGCAATAACGGTTTGCAGAACCAGAGCGTGCTCTACCAGATGGATGAGTTGGGCGGTGAACCGCGTGTCTTCCTCGACCCCAATACGCTGAGCGACGATGGTACGGTGGCCTTGAAGGGAACTTACTTCTCGAATAATGGGCGGTGGATGGCGTATGCCATCTCACGCAGCGGCTCCGACTGGCAGGAGTTCTTCGTTATCGACCTGAAGACGGGCCAGCTCACCACTGACCACATCGAGTGGGCCAAGTTCTCAGGTGCCGCATGGCTGGGCGATGGCTTCTACTATTCCTCTTATGATCGTCCGACGGAAGGTAAGGAATTCTCAAACGTCAATGCAGGCATGAAGATTTACTACCACAAGATAGGTACGCCGCAGACCGACGACGTGCTGTTCTACCAGAATCCCATGAAGCCCAAGGTCTTCTTTGATGTTGCCGTCAATGAAGAGGAGACGTTGATGTACCTCTACGAAAGTGGCGCCGGTGCCGGCAATGACCTCTATGTCCGTGACCTGCGCCAGTCTGGCTCACAGTTCATCCAGATGACCGACAATATGGACTACCAGTATTATCCTGTCTATGACGATGGCAACAAGATTTATCTCTATACTAACTATGGTGCGCCGAAGGGTCGCATTATGACGGCTGATATCCTTCGTCCTGGCGTCGACGACTGGCAGGTGCTCATTCCTGAGCAGCAGAACACACTCAACGGTGTTGACGTCATCAATCGTCAGCTCATCCTGAATTACTCTCAGGATGCCTGTGACCATGCCTATGTATATGGCCTGGATGGTAAGCTGCGTCACGAGGTAAAGTTGCCAATGGTGGGCAGTGTGGGCTTTACGGGCGACAAGAAAGAGCAGGAGTGCTTCTACACCTTTACGTCGTTCACCCAGCCTGGCACCATCTACCGCTACGACATGGCGAAGAACGAGAGTACCCTCTATGCTCAGCCGAATGTGAAATTCCGTCAGCAGGACTATGAAAGTCGCCAGCTGTTCTTCCAAAGCAAGGACGGTACGCGCATACCTATGTTTATTACCTATAAGAAAGGCCTGAAACGTAACGGTAAGAATCCCGTCTTCCTCTACGGATACGGTGGCTTCAATATTCCGTTGGGTCCTGGCTTCTCGGCCATGCGCATCCCATTCCTCGAACAAGGAGGCATCTATGCCCAGGTGAATCTGCGCGGTGGCAGCGAATATGGTGAGGAGTGGCATCTGGCAGGTACAAAGATGCAGAAGCAGAACGTGTTTGACGACTTCATCGCGGCTGCCGAATACCTGATCAGCGAGGGCTACACCTCGAAAGAGAAACTGGCCATTGTGGGTGGTTCGAATGGCGGCTTGCTCGTCGGTGCCTGCATGACACAGCGCCCTGATCTTTTCCGTGTGGCCATCCCCGAGGTGGGGGTCATGGATATGCTGCGCTATCATAAGTTCACTATTGGCTGGAACTGGGCCAGCGACTATGGCACCAGTGAGGACTCGAAGGAGATGTTCGAGTACCTGAAGGGCTATTCTCCCCTTCATAATCTGAAGCCAGGCACGAAATACCCTGCCACACTCGTCACCACTGCCGACCATGACGACCGTGTGGTGCCAGCCCACTCGTTTAAGTTTGCCGCTACCCTGCAGGAGTGTCAGGCCGGCGACGCCCCCGTGCTTATCCGCATTGACACGAAGGCAGGACATGGTGGTGGCAAGCCTCTCGCCAAAGTCCTTGAGGAACAGGCAGACATATATTCTTTCATTCTCTACAACATCGGAAAGTAAAATGACGCGCGAACAAGATATTAAGAATGCAGTAGACGTACTGCGAAAGGGTGGGGTGATACTCTATCCGACTGATACTGTTTGGGGCATCGGATGTGACGCCACCAATGCCGAAGCTGTGCAGCGTGTGTATGACATCAAGCAGCGCGACGACTCGAAAGCCATGATATGCCTTGTTGACAGCGACGCCCGCCTGCAACGCTATGTGCGGCAGGTTCCCGACGTGGCCTGGCAACTCATCGACAGCCTGAAGGATGGCGACTGTAAGCCGACGACACTGATTCTTGACGGTGCCGTCAATCTAGCTCCCAACCTCATTGCCGAGGATGGTTCGATAGCCCTGCGCATCACCAGCGAACCATTCTCTAAGGAACTATGCTATCGCTTCCAGAAAGCGCTGGTCAGTACATCGGCCAACATCAGCGGACAATCGGCAGCACAGAACTATTGCGACATCGACCCCGTCCTGCTCGACGCCGTCGACTATGTCTGCTGGAGCCGTCGTCAGGAACACAAACCTCATACGCCAAGTAGCATTATCCGATTGAAATCCGATGGTCAAGTAACTATTATTAGAAAGTGAAAAGGCATCATTAAGGTAAAAGGTAAGAAAAGTAAAAAGGTAAAATATTAAGCATTATGAAAGGTATCGTATTAGCAGGAGGCAGCGGCACGCGTCTCTACCCCATCACCAAGGGCATCTCGAAGCAGTTGATACCTATCTTCGACAAGCCCATGATTTATTATCCCATATCAGCACTGATGCTGGCTGGAATCCGTGACATCTTGATTATCTCAACACCCTACGATCTGCCAGGCTTCAAGCGCCTGTTAGGTAGTGGTGAGGATTTGGGCGTACGTTTCGAATATGCTGAACAACCCTCTCCTGACGGTCTCGCCCAAGCCTTCATCATCGGTGAAGAGTTCATTGGTGACGACTGTGCCTGTCTCGTTCTGGGTGACAACATCTTCTACGGCAGCGGCTTTACAGGACTGTTGCAGCAGGCCGTTGAAAATGCCGAGCAGCACGGTCTGGCCACCGTCTTCGGATATTATGTTAACGATCCCGAGCGCTATGGCGTCGCCGAGTTCGACAAGGACGGCAACTGCCTCTCTATTGAGGAGAAGCCCGCCAAACCCAAGTCCAACTATGCCGTCGTGGGTCTCTATTTCTACCCCAACAGTGTCGTCGACATTGCCAAGCACATCAAGCCCTCCGCCCGTGGAGAACTCGAGATTACCACCGTCAATCAGGAGTATCTGCGGCAGCAGAACCTGAAGGTGCAGACCCTCCAGCGCGGCTTTGCCTGGCTCGACACAGGCACCCACGACTCTCTCTCTGAGGCTTCCACCTTCATCGAGGTCATCGAGAAACGCCAGGGCCTGAAGGTTGCCTGTCTGGAGGAAATCGCCTTCAAGCGTGGTTGGATTACTCGCGAACAGCTCCGTAAGGTTGCTGAACCCATGGCCAAGAACGACTATGGCAAATACCTGCTGAGACTTTAATCCTTTTTCCGTTAGTTTTTTATGCCGGTGCGTCAAAAAAGCCTCGCGAATACTTTTCGCGCATATACTTTGACGCATAGAAGAATCCATTTTAAGACGTTTAAAGTTAAAAAATGATAAAAAGAGGCTGTTTGTGAGCTGTGAGTGGTGGACTATGGACTGAATTTATTACTTTTGCAACCGATATAATAACAATTTTTAATAACTGACATCAAAACATTTTGCCTATCGACGGAACTCTACTTCATAAAAAAGTATAGAATATGAAGAATTATGCAGGCATGGCTGACGAGGAGTTGGCACTGCTTTACGTAGGAGGAGACAATAGGGCGTTTGATGAGTTATTAGCTCGCAATCAACAAAAGCTCTACAGCTATATTTTGTTCGTGGTCCGTGACCCTGAATTGGCTAACGACGTGTTTCAAGATACGTTCATGAAGGTCATTGTACGGCTGCAGGAGGGGAAGTACACCGACTCGGGTAAGTTCTCGTTCTGGCTGACACGTATTGCGCACAACGTCATCATGGACTGCTACCGCCAGCAGAAGAGTGAGCATATTGTGGAACCGTCGGAGGATAACGACCTGAGCAATCTGCGCTGTGATGATCTGCTCGATATCAACCGTGAGAACGAGTTTGTCAATGCTCAGGTGATGAACGACGTGCGCCACATCATGGATGCGCTGCCTGCACCACAGCGCGAGGTGGTATATATGCGATTCTATCAGGATTTGTCCTTCAAGGAAATAGCGGAAGCCACAGGGGTTAGTATCAATACGTCACTGGGGCGTATGCGCTACGCTCTTATCAACATGCGACGCATGGCAAAGCAGCATCGCATACAACTGACGCTGGAGATGTAAGAATTGTGAGTTAAGAATTATGAACTCTTAACTATGAACTTTTAACTATGAATTGTTTATAGTGCCCGAAGCTCGCTGATGGTCTGCTCCGGCGTTGGACTCCCAAAGACATAGCTGCCAGCAACCAAAATATCGGCACCGGCCTGGACGAGGCGTGGTGCCGTTTCGTTTTGCACGCCACCGTCAATCTCGATAAGGGCCTTTGAGCCGCTTTCGTCAATGAGACGGCGCAGACGCTGCACCTTTCGGATGGTGTTCTCGATGAACTTCTGACCGCCAAAGCCTGGATTGACACTCATGAGCAGCACCATGTCAACGTCGCCAATGATGTCGTCAAGCAATGAAACGGGTGATGCAGGATTGAGCGTCACACCGGCCTTCATGCCGGCTTGGTGAATCTCCTGAACGGTACGGTGCAGATGGGTGCAGGCTTCCACGTGGACGTTCATCATCATGGCACCGAGCTTGGCGGTCTGCTGGATATAGTGCTCGGGGTGTACTATCATGTAATGGACGTCAAGAGGTTTGGTGCACTTTTTAGCAACGGCCTCGAGAACAGGGAAACCAAATGAGATGTTGGGTACGAAGACGCCATCCATCACATCGAGGTGAAGCCAGTCGGCCTCACTGCGGTTAATCATTTCCAACTCGCTGTCAAGATGCAGGAAGTCAGCAGCAAGCAGCGACGGTGAAACTATCGTAGCCATTCTTCGTCAATGTCTTTTTAGAATTACACATACGAGCAAACTGTTTGATAAACAGAATGGTCGTGGGAGCTGGCGAAAAGTCATCTTGAGTAAAATGTTGCATAGGCAATAGGGTGTTAAAATGAATATTTTGAGTTCTTCTTTTTCTTAGAGAACGTAACACCATGCCATTTTATTATCTTACCCTTGAAATATTTTTTATGCCATTCAGAAAGTCGCGTACTGCCATGCGTTTCTTACCTGCCAGCTGTAACTCCAACAGCTCTAGCAGACAGTCGCCAGCCGATACGAACAGCTGTTTGCCGTCGATGATGATGGTGCCGACAGACTGCGCGGGACGATTGGTCTTGCGGGCCTTGAAAATCTTTAGCACCGTCTCTTTTCCGTCTGCCGTCACCAATCTGGTCCAGGCGCCAGGGTAGGGGCTGAGGCCGCGAATGAAATCGTACACTTGCTTGGCGGTTTTTGTCCAGTCAATCTCGCAGGTTTCCTTGAAGATTTTGGGGGCGGGCTTGATGGCAAAACCATCAAGCACACTATCTTGGTCGACGGTCTGAGGGTGACCGTCGGCAGCGACGATGGCGTCAAGGGTTTCCAGACAGAGTTGGGAACCGAGGTGCATCAGTCCGTTGTAGACATACTCCACGTCGGCATCGTCGGGAATGTCGAAGGACTTCTTCATGATGATGCGTCCTGTGTCGATATCGTGGTCGAGGAAGAAGGTGGTAACGCCCGTTACGGTCTCGCCGTTGATAACTGCCCAGTTGATGGGGGCTGCACCACGGTATTGTGGCAACAGGGCGGCATGGACGTTGAATGTGCCATACTCGGGCATGGCCCATACCACTTCAGGTAGCATGCGGAAAGCCACCACAACTTGCAGGTTGGCGTGGTACGACCGTAGTTGTTCGATAAAGTCTGGGTCTTTCATCTTTTCGGGCTGGAGCACGGGTAACCCGTGTTCAGTGGCATACTGCTTCACTGCCGACGGCTGCAGTATTGAGCCATGACGCCCTACGGGTTTGTCGGGCTGTGTGACAACAGCAACGACGTTATAGCCGTTGTCCACCAGA
The DNA here is from genome assembly GCA_016286995.1 of Prevotella sp. GTDB lineage: Bacteria > Bacteroidota > Bacteroidia > Bacteroidales > Bacteroidaceae > Prevotella. Next base: position 45,405 of record JAEEVA010000015.1, on the reverse strand, counting down.
GCCTGCAGCGTCTCGACGGCAAACTCTGGCGTTCCCATAAATACGATTCTCAAATCTTGTTTACGCATTTCTTTCAAAAGGTAAAAGTGAATAGTGAAAAATGAATAATTTCTTTGACCTAAAGGTGCAAAGTGTGGCACGCAATGCTACCGCCCGTAATAACTATGAACAATGAATTGTCTTAGTCTTGGCTGAAGTCGTGTACCATCTTGCGATACATGCCGTACATGCGCTTTCTGGAGATATAGCCCTTCAGATGGTGGTTGTTGTCGAGAACAGGCAACCAGTCGGCCTGGGTACGCTCAAAGGTGCGCATAACTTCGTTCATGGGCGTATCGTCGCTCAGTATGGCTGCGGGCTCCACCATGAGCTGGCTGGCCATGAAGTGATGATAGAGCTCGGTGCGGAACACGACGTGACGGATTTTCAGGATGTTGACTTCTCCCAGCAGCGTACCAGCAGCGTCGGTGACGGGCAGCACACTCTTGCGTGAACGGCTAATCTGGTGGACCATCTGTCCCAGTTCCATGTCGGGTGAGACGGCTTGATAGTCGCGGTCGATGACAGAGTCGAGGCTCATCAGTGTCAGTACGGCATGGTCAGTATGGTGGGTGACGAGTCGTCCCTGACGTGCCAGACGCATGCCGTAGATGCTGTGTGGTTCGAAGATGATGATGGTGAGGTAGGAGGCCACGGAGACAATCATTAGCGGCATAAAGAGGTTGTAACCGCTGGTAATTTCGGCAATGAGGAAAATGCCAGTCAGCGGTGCATGCATGACCCCGGACATGACGCCGGCCATGCCCAATAGCGAGAAGTTCTTCTCAGGGACATAGACGCCTATCTCGTGGATGTTCCATAGCCGCGAGAAGAAGAAGCCCGTGAAGCAGCCGATGAACAGCGAGGGCGCAAAAGTTCCACCGCAACCGCCTCCACCGTTCGTGGCCGACGTGGCAAAGACTTTGGTGAGCAGAACCAGTCCTACATATAATATAAGGTATTCGGAGTGGCCATAGAATAGTGACCCTTCGAGAATCTGGTTCCAGTCGGCCTCTGTCTTGCCGTTGAGCAGCAGGTTGATAGCGTGGTAGCCTTCACCGTAGAGTGAAGGAAAGAGGAAAATGAGCATGCTGAGGACTATTCCGCCAATAAGCAACTTGACATAGGGTTTGTCCTTGAAGCGTGCAAAGACGTCCTCACAGGCATTCATGGTTCGGATGAAGTATAGGCTCACCAATCCGCAGGTGATGCCCAGTAGTACGCATGCTGGTATGCGCTGTACTGTCCAGTCGCTGTCGAGATGGAACGAGAAGAGTACGGCATCGCCGCTGAAGATGTAGGTGAAGCACGTCGCCGTAACACAACTGACAAGGATGGGCAAGAGTGCCGACATGGTCATGTCAATCATCAGCACTTCCAGTGTGAATACCAGTCCGGCAATAGGTGCCTTGAAAATGCCGGCAATAGCTCCGGCTGCTCCACAGCCTACGAGTGTCATCAGAGTCTTGTTGTCAAGTCGAAACAGTTTGCCGAGATTTGAGCCGATGGCCGAACCTGTGAGCACAATGGGTGCCTCGGCACCTACCGATCCACCGAAGCCGATGGTGATGGCCGATGCAATGACGCTGGACCATGTGTTGTGGGCCTTCAGTCGTGAACGGTTCGAACTGATAGCATAGAGAATGCGTGTGATGCCGTGCGAGATGTTGTCCTTGACAATGTAACGCACGAAGAGTGACGTCAACCAGATGCCTACTACAGGATAGACCAGATAGAGCCAGTTATAGGTGTTGGTGGCAAATCGTCCGGTCAATAGGGCAACAATAGTGTTGATAAGTCCATGCAAGATGTAGGCGGCAACAGCCGACAGCAAACCCACTATCAGCGCCAGGATGATCAGAAACATCCTGTCACTCACGTGTTGTACTCGCCAGTCATGTAGTTTGACTAGCCAATTTGGTCGTAACTCTTCCATCTTACATCATCCCTCTTCCTTCTAACCTCGCAGCAGCCATCTTTTCCCATTTGGTGCCAGGACGACCATAGTTGGCGTAGGGATAGATGCTGATGCCACCACGGGGGGTAAACAGTCCTACTACCTCTAAGTATTTGGGCTGCATCAGTTTCACCAGGTCTTTCATAATGATGTTGACGCAGTCCTCATGGAAGTCGCCATGATTCCTGAACGAGAAGAGGTAGAGCTTCAGACTTTTCGACTCTACCATACGCTCACCGGGGATGTAGGCAATCTTGATTTCTGCAAAGTCGGGCTGGCCTGTGATAGGACACAACGACGTAAATTCAGGACAGTTGAACTGCACCCAATAGTCGTTGTCAGGATGTTTGTTCTCGAATGTTTCCAGCACTTCTGGCGCATAAGTCATTTTGTAGTCCGTCTTGCGCCCTAATAGTTGTAAATGCTCTTGTTCTCTATTTGTCGTTTCCATACTTTCTTGATGATTATTTAAAGGAATGAGTTTTAAAATAGCGTCTGGCAGCCTCGATGATGAGGTCGATGCCCTGGGAAGTAGCCTCGTCGGTGAGGTCGATTTTGATGTCTGGGTTGATACCGAACTCGGTTTGCTGCTTGTTACGGTCGTACATGGGGCAAGCGGAGTAGCGCACGCTCCAGCCATTGGGCAGCGACGACGACATGGGCATGCCGGAGCCGCCGCCGGTATGGTCGCCAACGATGCGGACGTTAGGTAGGGCATGCATGATGACGGCAAAGTCGTTGGCGGCACTGAACACGCTGCGGTTGGTGAGTACGCAGACGCCCTTGTGCCAGCGCAGGTTACTGGAAGGTTCGAGCCAGCGCTCCTCGAGGTCGGAGAAGTCGTTGTGACCCTTGCCGGTCTTGTGCTGCATATAGCCCACGAGGGTCTTTTCCTGTATGAAGCGACCTGCCAGACGTTCGGCTGTGGTGAGCTCGCCACCGCCGTTGTTGCGGATATCGATAATAAGTCCGCGACAAAGCATGAGATAGCTGAGGCAGTCGTCAAGATTGCCCTCCCCCACTGGAGTCATGAACGACTCGTAGCGGATGTAGCCGATGTTATCGTCGAGAACGCGGTAGCGCAGGCCTCCAGCAATCTTGTAGTCGGTACTCATATAGCGCCGTTCGAGAGTGTCGCTGAAATTCTGTGGATAGGCCTCATGCCATGCCCAGTAGCGTCCGTAGTCCATAGCGGAAGTGAGGTTGACGTGACCGTCGCGCAACTCGGAGAGCATGTCGGTGAGTACCTCGAAGAGCTGTTGGCTGTTCATCTTGTCGCTCACGCGTACCTTATAATTATTATAGACGGCGTTCCAGTCGAGTCCGTACTCATGCTGCTTGTAGTCGAAGAAACAGTAGTGCTCATCCATAATCTGCCACAAAGCCTCGAAATTGCCCGTGGGGGTGTTGGGCTGTTCGTCCGTGTCGACGCAGGAGGAGAGAGAGACGAGATGTACTAGAGTAACTATATAGACTAGATATTTCTTCATGGGACAGGGATGATGGAAAAACGTTTGGTGATACCGATGAGGACGCGGTGGGTGTAGACGTGCTGCTTGATGTCGTTGACATCAGACTGCTGCATGTTGCCCAGATAGCCCAGACGCAGGGTGAAAGTGGACGACAGCTGGGCGTCGAGCGTCAGCATGTGGCGCCACTCGGGACTAGTGACAAAGGTGGTGGCGACGATGTTGTGGTCGTAGTTGCCACGTTGGAAAATCTCGTAGTACGACTGTCCGTAGTTTGGTGAGAACATGACACCAGCCAGAGGCAGTGCCAGTTCGTAGCGTACCGTCATGGGCTTGTGGAACAGCGTGAAACGGTAGCTGGCGACACCCGTTGGCATGATGTTGATATGACAACGGGCCTGGGCGGGGTTGTTGGAGTTCGACGTGTTGTAGATGAATCCCAGTGTGCCGTTGCCCATTCCACCGGCCTGTAGCCGCAGCCGTTTGTCCATCAGCCACCACTCATGTAGCCATCCATAGTAGAAGTTGTAGGCTCCCTCCAGTTCCTGTTTGTTGTCGGTGCGGTCGTTAACGCTGGAGATATTGGCCTCATGCAGGATGATCCACGACCACGCTTTGCCTGGTGTCTGCCGTTCCACGGTGGCCAGGAATGAGAACCCCGGGCCGCTGAAGTGCTCCTGCGACAGGTAGGTGTCGAGTACGTTGGTGACACCCAACCCCAGCATCTGGCTGCGGGTGATGACGGTTTGCGCCACTGCGTGGCTAAATGATAAATGATAAATGATAAATGATAACACTATCACCTTCATTATCCTTAGCCAATTGTTCTTTATTGTCATTCCATCATTTGCCATTTAACATTTGTCATTTATCATTTAGAGCGTAGCCCGCTATTCTTCAGGAAACAAACTGAGTTGTCCGGTCAGTTCGTCGAGCACCTGCTGCTGGCTCTTGCCGGCATCGGGGTCGAGGTCTTCTTCCTCATCTTCCGAGGAGCCGAACTCCTCGGCACTAGGAGGTTCTGGGAAACGGGTAGGCTCCAGTTCTTCGATGGAGGCTATCTGGTAGGTGGTCAGACGCTTACCCTTGGCCTTGTAACCCTTGACGGCGATGAACTGTTCGACATCGACCTCCTCGCTGCCGCGGAACGCATCGTTGCCGCCATAGGTAACCAGCAGTCGTGGATAGTAGGTGTCGGTGAGTAGCAGCTGCTGAGAATTCTCGTTGTCGCCCAGGTAGTTCTGCTTACGTTTCGTGGCTTCCATGAGGAAACGCTTCAGATAGGGATAGCCCTGATTGTCAGCATCATAAAGCACGCAACTCCATACCTTGTCGGCCTCGTACTTCTCGATGCGCCAAATGTTCTCTTCGAAGTGAACGTTGGCATCGAAGCCGCTGAGGTAGTAGTCGCCGTTCTGGAGGATGACCAGGATGCTGTCGCCGTCGTTGAACTCGCCCAGCAGTTGTCCGTGTTCGTCATAGTTCAGTCGGTTGACGTCGGGGTCGTACCATACCTTGCGGCCACCCAGTGTGGAGTGTCCGTGACTCTTCAGTCCGATGCGGTGTACCTGGAACTTGGTCAGCAGGTTGCCCTTGGCCGAGCGTCCCTTGATCATAATCTCCGAAAAGTCCTTGTCGAAGAAGATTCGCTTCAACTTGGGGGCGGGGTCGAGTGTGACCTTGATGACCTCTGCCTCACCGTTGGGGTTGGCGGTAAAGTAAAGTACGCGCGAGCCATCGGTACCTGCCGTGATGTCGTATTCACGGTCACGGGTGATAGCAGGCACGTTGAAGCGTTTGATATAATAGTAGCCCTTGCGCCCGTCGCGGTAGACGGCATTATAGATGGTACGCTGGTCGTTCTTCTTGAACACACCGAGCCACATGACGTTCTTGCCGACGAAGAGCTTCTCTGCCACACGGACCACCTTGAACTTGCCATCCTTATAGAAGATGATGATGTCGTCGATGTCGGAGCAGTTGCATACAAACTCATCTTTCTTCAGACTTGTGCCGATGAAGCCGTCGCTGCGATTGATAAATAACTTCTGGTTGGCCTCGACGACCTTGGTGGCCTCAATGGTGTCGAAATTGCGGATTTCGGTGAGTCGTGGATGCTCCTTGCCGTACTTGTCCTTTAGGAATTGGAACCACTGAGCCGTGACCTCGACGAGGTTGTTCAGGTCGCGGTCTATCTCGTCAATCTCAGCCTTGATGCGGGCCATGAGCTCGTCGGCCTTGTCCTTGTTGAACTTCAGGATACGTTGCATCTTGATTTCGAGCAGCTTCAGGATGTCGTCCTTTGTCACCTCGCGAATCATCTGCGGATAGTAGGGCGTCAGACGCTCGTCAATATGTTCACAGACGGCATCGACGTTGGGAGCCTGTTCGAATTTCTTATCCTTGTAGATGCGCTCCTCGATGAATATTTTCTCCAAAGAGTAGAAATGCAGCTGTTCGAGCAATTCACCTTTGCGGATTTTCAACTCTTGGCGAATAAGGTCCTTGGTGCGGTCGGTGGAGTGGCGCAGCACGTCGCTGACTGTGAGGAACTGTGGCTTGTTGTCCTCAATGACGCAGCAGTTCGGTGAGATGTTGATTTCGCAGTCGGAGAAGGCATAGAGGGCATCGAGTGTCTTGTCTGACGATACACCTGGAGCCAGCTGGACCTGAATCTCGACGTTGGCAGCTGTCAGATCTTCGACGTGACGGGCTTTGATCTTGCCCTTCTCAATAGCTTTCAGGATGCTGTCAATGATGGTTTCTGTGGTTTTCGAGAAAGGAATCTCACGAATGACTAGCGTCTTGGGGTCGAGTTTCTCAATTTTGGCACGTACCTTCAGCACGCCGCCACGCTGTCCGTCATTATACTTGCTGACGTCAATGCTGCCGCCCGTGGGGAAGTCGGGGTAGAGGTGGAATTCCTCGCCATGCAGGTAGCTGATGGCGGCATCACACAGCTCTACGAAATTGTGAGGCAGCACCTTGGTGGAGAGACCTACGGCAATACCCTCAGCACCCTGTGCCAGTAGCAGAGGGAATTTTACGGGTAGCGTGATAGGCTCCTTATTACGTCCGTCATAGGACATCTGCCATTCAGTGGTTTTGGGATTGAACACCGTGTCGAGGGCAAATTTCGACAGGCGTGCCTCAATGTATCGAGGTGCTGCCGCCTTGTTGCCCGTTAGAATGTTACCCCAGTTTCCCTGTGTGTCGATAAGCAGGTCCTTCTGTCCCAGCTGCACCAGGGCGTCACCAATGGAAGCATCGCCGTGGGGATGGAACTGCATGGTGTGTCCCACGATGTTCGCCACCTTGTTGTAACGTCCGTCGTCCATGCGCTTCATGGAGTGCAGAATACGGCGCTGTACGGGTTTCAAACCGTCCTCGATATGCGGTACGGCACGGTCTAGGATGGTGTAGGAAGCATAGTCCAGAAACCAGTTCTGGTACATGCCGCTCAGATGGTGTACGGCTGCCGCATCGAAGCGGTTAACAGGTTTGTAGTCACTGTGGCTTTCAGCACCGTCTTGTTCTAGGTCTTCCTGACCCTCCGGAGCATCTTGTTCAAGCATTTCGTCGTCTCTTATTTCGTCGTCCATAGGGTTATTATATTAAATAATGTTGCAAAGGTACGAAAAATTCTCAATTCTCAATTCTCAATTCTCATTTTTTTAGTACCTTTGCACCCATAATTTCGAAATTATTAAGGATTTTATGGCACAAGAAGATGTATTTAAGAAAATCGTAAGCCACTGTAAGGAGTATGGCTTTGTATTCCCAAGTAGTGAGATTTACGATGGTTTGGGAGCCGTTTACGACTATGGTCAGAACGGTGTTGAGTTGAAAAATAATATTAAGCAGTATTGGTGGAAAGCCATGACGATGCTTCATGAGAATATCGTTGGTATCGACAGCGCCATCTTTATGCACCCCACCATATGGAAGGCTTCCGGACACGTGGATGCTTTCAACGATCCCCTCATCGACAACCGCGACTCGAAGAAGCGCTATCGTGCTGATGTGCTCATCGAGGACCAGATTGCCAAGTACGACGAGAAGATCCAGAAGGAAGTGGAGAAGGCTCGCAAGCGCTTTGGCGACAGCTTCGACGAGGCTAAGTATCTGGAGACTTCTGAGCGTGTGAAGGAGACCAAGGAGAAGCGTGATGCGCTGCATGCCCGTTATGCAGCAGCTATGCAGGGTCCGGATTTGGATGAGCTGAAGCAGATTATCCTGGACGAGGAGATTGTATGTCCTATCAGCGGAACCCGCAACTGGACTGATGTCCGTCAGTTTAACCTGATGTTCTCGACGGAGATGGGTGCTTCTGCTGATGCTTCCATGAAGATCTACCTGCGTCCTGAGACGGCTCAGGGAATCTTTGTGAACTACCTGAACGTGCAGAAGACCGGTCGTATGAAGATTCCTTTTGGTATTGCCCAGATTGGTAAGGCTTTCCGTAACGAGATTGTTGCCCGCCAGTTCATCTTCCGCATGAGGGAGTTCGAGCAGATGGAGATGCAGTTCTTCGTACAGCCCGGCACAGAGCTGGAGTGGTTCCCGAAGTGGAAGGAGACCCGTATGAAGTGGCATCAGGCTCTGGGCTTCGGTGCTGAGAACTATCGTTTCCACGATCATGATAAGCTGGCTCACTATGCCAATGCTGCTACCGACATCGAGTTCAAGATGCCGTTCGGCTTTAAGGAGGTAGAGGGTATCCACTCTCGTACCAACTTCGACCTCAGCCAGCATGAGAAGTACAGCGGCAAGAGCATCAAATACTTTGATCCGCAGACCAATGAGAGCTATACGCCGTATGTCATCGAGACTTCAATCGGTGTCGACCGTATGTTCCTCTCTATCATGTGTCATGCTTACGAGGAGGAGAAGCTGGAGAACGGCGAAACCCGCGTGGTGCTGAAGTTGCCCGCAGCTCTGGCTCCCGTGAAGTGTGCCGTGATGCCGTTGGTGAAGAAGGACGGCCTGCCCGAGAAGGCTCGTGAAATCATCGACCAGCTGAAATTCCATTTCAACTGCCAGTATGATGAGAAGGATTCTATCGGCAAGCGCTATCGTCGTCAGGATGCTATCGGTACACCATACTGCGTCACTGTTGATCATGATACCCTCAACGATGGTTGCGTCACCCTGCGTTTCCGCGATACGATGGAGCAGGAGCGTGTGAAGATCAGCGAGCTCAACGGTATTATTGAGGATAAGGTAAGCATTGCGTCGTTACTGAAGAAACTCCAGTAAACAATGAAGAATTGGAAATACTTTTTGCTGAGCATGATACTATTCCCATTCGCGGGGATGGTATCATCGTGCAGCGAATCTGACGACGACAGTATCAGTGAGTTTGAGAACTGGCAGCAGAAAAACGAGACATATTTCGAACAGCAGTATCAGGCACATAGTGTCCAAAGCGATACGAAATTTATTTTGCCCAGTTGGAAACAGGCCGGCAGCAAGTCGCTCAGTGACATTGCTCATACAGAATGTATCCTCGTCGATGTCATTGAGACTTTGGGGATAACGGATGTATCTGCGCCTTTGTTCACCGACTCTGTCGAAGTACACTACAGAGGCCGTCTGCTGCCGTCGCGTAGCTATCCTACAGGTTATGAGTTTGACAAGAGCTACTACTCTTCCAAGCTTGACGTGGGTGTGGACGTGCCTTATACGTGCTCACCCAGCGGCAATCTTGTAACGGGTTTCTCCACTGCCTTACAGTACATGCACCGCGGCGACCACTGGCAGGTCACCATTCCTTACCAGTTAGGCTATGGTACAAGTGATTACGAAACCATACCAGCCTATAGCACGCTGATTTTCGATATCTGGCTGGAAGACTTCTAACTTCCATCCCAATCAACCTCCAACGACTAACCCCTAATAGCTGATATATGTTCGACAAGGAAAGAGGGCTGTATATTGCCCATTGCGCCAACGGAGCGCTGAGTATTACAGGTAAGATGGCCAACCGTCACGGACTCATTGCCGGTGCAACGGGTACTGGTAAGACGGTGACGTTGCAAGTGATGGCCGAGACATTCTGTCAGGCCGGTGTGCCATGTTTTATGGCCGATATGAAAGGCGACTTGAGCGGTATCTCACAGGTAGGCAAGATGAGTGGTTTCATCGAAAAACGCTTACCGGAGTTCGGCATCGAAAATCCTGAGTTCCAGGCTTGTCCTGTGCGCTTCTTCGACGTATATGGTGAACAGGGACATCCTATGCGTGCCACCATCAGTCAGATGGGACCGCAGCTGTTGAGTCGTCTGATGCAGCTTAATGAGACGCAGGACGGTGTGCTGAACATTGTATTCCGCATTGCTGACGAGCGTGGACTATTGCTCATTGATCTGAAAGACTTGCGTAGCATGCTTGACTGGGTGTCAAAGCATGCCAAGGAATATACTACAAAGTACGGCAACATCTCTATACAGACCATCGGTGCCATCCAGCGTGCCCTGCTGCAGCTGGAGAGTCAGGGTGCTGACAAGTTCTTCGGCGAGCCCTCGTTTGATATCTATGACCTCATGCAGTGTGAGGGTGGCAAGGGTGTGATGAATGTGCTGGCTGCCGACAAGCTGATGATGCAGCCGAAGCTCTACTCGACATTCCTGTTGTGGCTGTTGTCGGAGTTGTATAGCACGCTGCCTGAGGTAGGTGACTTGCCTTTGCCGAAATTGGTGTTCTTCTTCGATGAGGCTCACATGTTGTTTACTGATACCAGCAAGGCACTGCTTGACAAAATTGAACAAGTCATCAGACTGATTCGTTCGAAGGGTGTGGGTATTTACTTCATTACCCAGAGTCCTACGGACATTCCTGAAAATATTCTTGGCCAGCTGGGTAACCGTGTACAGCATGCTCTGCGTGCCTATACGCCGAAAGACCAGAAGGCCGTTAAAACCGCTGCTGATACTTTCCGAGCTAATCCTGCGTTCAAGACCGATGAGGCTATCATGAATCTTGAAACCGGTGAGGCTCTGGTCAGCTTCCTCGACGAGAAGGGTGCTCCCGGCATTGTGGAGCGTGCCAAGATACTGTTTCCGCTGTCGCAGATTGGAGCTGTCACCGAGGGTCAGCGTCTGGACATTATCAAACAGTCGCGTATCTATGGCAAATACGACACCCCAATAGACCGTGAGAGTGCCTTTGAGGTGTTGATGGCTGAGGCTGAGAAACAACTGGCCATTCAGGAGGAAGAAGCTGCAGCCATCGAGGAAAGCAAGTCTGCCGGCAAGGGTGAGAAGGTAGAAAAGCAGAAGCCCGGTATGATGTCGAAAGTGTTGAAGGCCGTGATGACTGCCGTCACCTCAACACTGGCTGCCGTACTCGGTGCATGGGTCAGCGAAAAAGTCAGCGGCAAGCAGTCGAAGTCTCGTACATCGGCCAAGGAGAAGGTGGTAAAGAATGCCACCAGTGCCGCCACCCGTACCATCACAAAGGAACTGACACGCGATATTCTTGGCAATCTGGTAAAGTAATACCGTGTCATGCCTGACATAACGCTTTTGGCTCGATGCTGTTCCTGACGTCATACTTTCCGATAACCAGTCCGACGCTGATATTCTTCGTCGTACTGCTTATCATCCTGTTTGCTCCTATCATCATGGGCAAGCTGCGCATTCCGCACATCATCGGTATGGTGCTGGCGGGCGTGCTGATAGGACCGTACGGGCTGAATATTCTGGAGCGTGACTCGTCATTCGAACTCTTTGGCAAGGTAGGACTACTTTATATCATGTTTCTGGCAGGTCTGGAAATGGATATGGAGAGTGTCAGGAAGAACTCCCGCCGATTCCTGATATTCGGCGTGTTGACATGTTTCGTGCCACTTCTCGTCACCTATTTCATGGCAATCTGGCTGTTAGGCTACTCCTCGCAGGCTTCATTCCTGCTGGGGTGTATCATGGCCTCGAACACGCTTATTGCCTATCCCATCATTTCGCGCTACGGTCTACAGCGCAACTCCAGTGTCATGCTGAGTGTAGGCTCCAGCATGCTGTCGCTGTTGATGGCACTGCTCATGTTGGCAGCTCTCGCAGCATCCTACGACACCGGTAACGGAAGCTCTTTCATGCCAGCGTCAAACTCCATTCTATTCTGGATTATCTTCTTCGTGAAGTTTGTGGCTTTCTATGCCTTACTGATATGGGCCATTCCAAGACTGTCGCGTTACTTCCTCCGTCGTTATTCTGATGCCATCATGCAGTTCATCTTCGTGCTTAGCGTTATGTTCCTGTCTGCATCTCTATCGGAGGCTATCGGAGTTGAGGGTATCGTTGGCGCTTTCCTGGCAGGTCTCATATTAAATAGGTATATACCCCATGTGTCGCCGCTGATGAACCGTATCGAGTTTATCGGCAATGCCCTGTTCATTCCTTATTTCCTGATAGGTGTGGGCATGCTGATCAATGTTGGTACGCTGTTTGAGGGACCTCACATGTTGTGGATTGTGGCTTTGACAGTCTTCTTCGGTACCTTTGGCAAGGCAGTGGCTGCCTATCTGTCAAGCATGTTGTTCCGATTACCCAAGAGTGCCGGCAACATGATGTTCGGTCTCACCTGTGCCCACGCTGCCGGCGCCATTGCGATGGTGATGGTTGGTATGCGCTTGGAGGTTAGCCCTGGCCATTATTTGGTGAACGACGAGATACTGAACGGTGTCATCATCATGATACTCTTCACCTGCATTATCTCGACCTTGATGACAGAGAAAGCTGCTCAGGAAATTGTTATAGCCAACAGCCAGCAGCCAACAGTCAGTAGCCAGCATGATAATGAGAAGATGCTGTTGTGTGTCAAATATCCAGAGATTGCCCCGCAATTGCTGGAGCTGGCTATCATGATGCGCAGCCAGCATGCCAATAATTCGCTGGCAGCCCTGAATGTGGTCTACGACGACAAGAACGCTAATAAGCACCGTGAAGAAGGACTGCAGCTGCTGGAACGTTTGGTACAGCGTGCTGCTGCCAGCGATATCCAGATGCAGACACAGGTACGGTTGGCTACCAATATTGCCAACGGTATCAAACATGCCTTCCGTGAGTTTGGCGCCTCGGAAATTATTATGGGTATGCACGTCCATACTGATGTCAACCCGAAGTTCTGGGGCGAATTCATTCAGAGCCTCTACAACGGTCTGAACAGACAGATTGTGCTGACACGCTTCGTTCAGCCCCTCAATACGCTGCGTCGCATACAGGTGGCTGTTCCGTCACGTGCTGAGTTTGAGCCAGGTTTCCATCGCTGGTTGGAACGTTTGAGCCGCATGGCCAGCAATCTTGACTGCCGCATTCAGTTTCATGGACGCAACGAGTCGATGGATTTGATACGCGAATACATCAACAACCGGCACCCCAACGTTCGGGCAGAATATACTTATATGGCACACTGGAACGAGTTACCTCGACTGGCTGAGAATATCCGTGAAGACCATATGTTCGTGGTCATCACCGCCCGTAAAGGTACCATTTCATACAAGAATGCATTGGAACGTCTGCCCAACGAATTGATGCAGCACTTCAGCGGCAAGAACCTTATGATACTCTTCCCTGACCAGCATGGTGAGGAGAAGGAAGAGAGCATGACGTTCACTGCAGCACAGCACCAGGAGGAGAGCAGTATCTACGATACCATTACACGCTGGATTAATTCCAGAAAAACTTTGAACAAGATAGAAGACGATAGGAAATGATATGATTGAAATAAAAGGCATCAAGAAGAGTTTCGGCTCACTGGAAGTATTGAAAGGTATTGACCTCACCATTAACAAAGGTGAAATAGTCAGCATCGTTGGCCCTAGTGGCGCTGGCAAGACTACGTTATTGCAGATAATCGGCACACTGGACCGCCCTGATGCCGGTACGGTGCACGTCGATTCTGTCGACGTGACCAACCTTTCGCAGAAGAAACTCAGTGATTTCCGCAACCGTCACATCGGTTTTGTGTTCCAGTTTCACCAGCTGTTGCCTGAATTTACGGCATTGGAGAACATCATGATACCAGCCTACATCGCAGGCAGCTCGACGAAGGCAGCCCGTCAGCGTGCTGAGGAACTGCTGAGATTCATGGGACTTAGCGATCGTGCCAGCCACAAACCCAATGAACTGTCAGGTGGTGAGAAGCAACGCGTGGCTGTAGCCCGTGCCTTGGTCAACAATCCTGCTGTCATCTTGGCCGACGAACCCAGTGGCTCGCTTGATTCCAAGAATAAGGCTGAGTTGCATCAGCTTTTCTTCGACCTCCGTGACAAATACGGACAGACCTTCGTCATTGTCACTCATGACGAAGGTCTGGCAAGTATTACTGACCGCACTATTCACATGCGTGACGGTCTGTTAGAATGTCCCGCTGTCGAGGATTTACCTATCGACGACACTTTAAAACTCGGCACTTTTGGGAGTACGGGGGAATGGGATGACATCGCGGATGTTCTGCATACCGGTGACAAACAGGATGAGGCGCTCGAAACCGAGACCGAAACCGGCATGGGGGCATGAACCCCACTTGCGAGTGTCGATGTACCACCACAGATGTGTCTTGTCCATCTGACGACGTTCTATCTCAGCCATCAGCTTATCATAGCTCTCTTCACGGACGGAGCCACCGATAATCTCGCCAATCTGCGGGAACAGCACGTCTGTACCCTGCATCGTCGGCCCAGGAGCCACAGCGCCCTTGTAACCGATAGAGCTCCCGTCGATTCCGTCGACGGGTTTATTCTGCTTCATATAGAACGACTTGAAGGCACGCGGATAGTCGGTCATGATGACGGGCTTCTTGAAGTGCTCTTCTACCAGGTAGCGCTCGTGCTCGCTGGCCAGGTCGTCGCCCCAGTTGCAGGGGAACTCGAACTTCTTGCCGTTCTTGATGGCTTCCTGCAAGATGTTGATACCTTCGGTATAGGGCAGACGCACGAAAGTCTCTTTCAGTACACCCTCCAGACGGGCGATAAGTGTCTTGTCAATCATCTGGTTTAGGAACTGCAGGTCATCCTTACAGTTGTCGAGAGCCCAGCGTACACAATATTTGATGAAGTCCTCTTCCAGATCCATCAGTTCTTCCTGGTCGAGGAAGGCCACCTCAGGCTCTACCATCCAGAACTCAGCGAGATGGCGAGGAGTGTTCGAGTTCTCAGCACGGAACGTAGGACCGAAAGTGTATATAGCCCCCAGAGCCGTAGCACCCAGTTCACCCTCCAACTGTCCAGACACGGTCAGTGAGGTCTGCTCGCCGAAGAAGTCATCATCATAAATGATTTTTCCATTTTCGTCCTTCTTTAGGTCGTACAGGTTCTTGGTGGTTACCTGGAACATATTGCCTGCACCCTCACAGTCGCTGGCTGTAATCAGTGGTGTGTGGAAATAGAAGAAGCCATGCTCGTGGAAATAAGTGTGGATGGCCATTGCCATATTGTGACGGATGCGCATCACAGCACCAAAGGTGTTGGTACGCAGACGCATGTGGGCGTTCTTACGCATTACTTCGAAGCTCTGCCCCTTCTTCTGCATGGGGTAGGTGTTGTCGCACAAACCATAGATTTCCAGCTTTGTAGCCTGAATCTCACAAGCCTGACCTGCACCTTGACTTTCCACCAGCACGCCCTCAGCACTGATACAAGCACCGGTGGTGATGTCCTTCAACAACTGCTCGTCAAATTTCGTGGGGTCGACGACCACCTGCACATTCTTGATGGTCGAGCCGTCGTTGAGTGCAATGAAGTCTACAGCCTTGCTGCTGCGGTGGGTACGTACCCAGCCCTTCACGCACACTTCTTTTCCATATTCCGTGCTCTGTAGCACGTCAATTATCTTTGTTCGTTTCATTGTCAATTATCAATTATCAATTGTCAATTACTCGTAAGCTCCCATGCGCAGACGATCTACTTCTTCCTCGGTGAGGTAGCGCCAGTCACCGCGACGCAGATTTTTCTTGGTCAGACCGGCAAACTGTACGCGGTCGAGTTTAACCACACGGTAGCCCATGCTCTCGAAGATACGACGTACGATGCGGTTCTTGCCAGAGTGAATCTCAATGCCTACCTGCTTCTTGTCCTTCTCGTCGGCATATTCAATGGCGTCGGCCTTGATTTCACCGTCCTCAAGCATGATGCCCTCGGCAATCTGCTGCATGTCATGAGCCGTTACGTTCTTGTCCAGATGGACGTGGTATATTTTCTTCTTCAGGAACTTCGGGTGTGTCAGCTTCGAAGCCAGATCACCATCGTTGGTCAACAGCAGCACGCCAGTGGTGTTGCGGTCCAGACGGCCAACGGGGTAGATGCGTTCCGGACAGGCATTCTTTACCAGGTCCATCACGGTCTTACGCTGCTGGGGATCATCGCTTGTGGTCACATAGTCCTTGGGCTTGTTCAGTAGCACATACACCTTCTTCTCGAGTGATACAGGATTGTCGTGGAACTTCACCTCGTCAGTGCGCAGCACCTTGGTGCCCAGTTCGGTAACTACCTCGCCGTTCACAGTCACCACACCAGCCTGGATGAACTCATCGGCCTCGCGACGGCTGCATACTCCGGCATTGGCCAGATACTTGTTCAGACGGATGGGCTCGTTCGGATCGATGTTCTCCTCCTTATATTCTATACGCTTCTTGAAGCTGTACTTGGCATTGGGGTCATAATTGCCGTGAGGCTTCTTAAAGCCACCACGCTGCTGACCATAGGGACGGGGCTGTCCGTAACCGCCTTGACGCGGCTGCTGACCATAGGGGCGAGGCTGTCCGTAACCGCCCTGACGCGGCTGCTGACCATATTCACCTTGTGGACGTGGCTGGTAGCCACCCTGACGCGGTTGCTGGCCGTAGGGACGAGACTGTCCGTAACCGCTTTGACGTGGTTGCTGACCATATTCGCCTTGTGGGCGTGGCTGGTAACCACCCTGACCATATTGCTGACGTGGACGCGGCTGATAACCGCTTTGTCCATACTGTTGGCGTGGACGCGGCTGACCGTAACTACTACGTGGTTGCTGTCCGTATTCTCCTTCTCCCTGATTATAGTTGCGGGGACGATAGCTGCGCTGAGGTGTGCTGCTTTGCAGACCAGCACCAAAACCCTCAGGGCGGAAACCGCCTTCTTCCTGGTTCTGACTACGATTGAATCCACTCTGTCCGCTAAAGGGACGAGGCTGGTGGATACGCGGACGTGGTGAACGTCCTGGGCGATAGCCCTGATAGCTGCTTTCATGATTTTCCTGAGTACCCTGCTGCTCAGCAGAGAGCTCCTCGTTTTTCTTTTCGTTTTCCATTTTCCTTAAACTCTTAATTCTTAACTTCTTAACTTCTATAACTTCTTAAACTCCTTGTGGAACTACACTCCCGTATAATTCATGGGCGTTATGGCCATTAATTCTGCCTTAATGTCATTGCTGACGTCCAGTCCCTGAATGAATTCATGGATGCTTTCTTCAGTCATCTTTGTGTTGGTTCGTGTCAAGGCTTTCAGCGTTTCGTATGGGTTGGGGTAGGCTTCACGGCGCAGGATGGTCTGGATGGCCTCGGCCACCACTGCCCATGTCTGTTCCAGGTCAGCCTGCAGTTTCTCTTCGTTCAGTATCAGCTTGCGCAGACCCTTCAGCGTACTCTGAATGGCTATCATGGCATGTCCCATGGGTACACCCACATTGCGCAGCACCGTTGAGTCGGTCAGGTCGCGCTGCAGTCGACTTACTGGCAACTTCTGTGCCAAGAATGTCAGCACGGCATTGGCCATACCCATGTTGCCCTCGCTGTTTTCAAAGTCGATGGGATTCACCTTATGCGGCATAGCACTGCTTCCCACCTCGCCGGCCTTGATCTTCTGTTTGAAATACTCCATCGAGATGTACATCCAGAAATCGCGGTCCAGGTCAATAATGATGGTGTTGATGCGACGCATGGCATCGAAGATGGCTCCCAGCCAGTCGTAGTTTGATATCTGTGTCGTCCACTGCTCGCGCTCCAGTCCCAGTTTCTCACTGACAAAACTGTTGCCGAATTCGCGCCAGTCGTACTGCGGATAGGCTACATGGTGTGCATTGTAGTTGCCCGTAGCACCACCGAACTTCGCCGTGATGGGCGTGTCCTTCAAGGTACGCAGCTGTTCCTCCAGTCGGTACACGAATACCATGATTTCCTTGCCCAGTCGTGTAGGCGATGCCGGCTGACCGTGCGTCTTGGCAAGCATCGGCACGTTTTTCCACTGTTCGGCATAGTCGTTGAGTTGCTCTATCAGTTCCTCCACCATAGGATAGTACACCTGCTCCAGTGCCTCTTTAATAGAAAGAGGTACGCTTGTGTTGTTGATGTCCTGCGATGTCAGTCCGAAGTGGATGAATTCCTTGGCCTCAGTGGGGAAACCACCGAGAACGTCAATCTTTTCCTTGATGAAGTATTCTACTGCCTTGACGTCGTGGTTCGTCACCTTTTCTATGTCCTTCACACGTTGGGCATCCTGCTCGGTGAAATTCCGATAGATGTCGTGTAGTGGCTCGAACAGTGCGTGATTGAAACCTTCCAACTGCGGTAGAGGCAATTCGCACAGGGCAACGAAATACTCTATCTCCACCCTGATGCGGTAGCGAATCAAAGCATATTCCGAGAAGTATTCTGCCAGTTCCTGTGTTTTGTTCCTATAACGGCCATCAATAGGCGAGATGGCTGTCAATGCGTTTAGTTCCATGATGTTTCCTCTTGCTCTTTTTACCTTAACCCTTATTTCTGAATCTATTATCTCTTTTTTGTCATTTTTCTATTTTTGTCTCTTATCTCAAAAGACGCTGCAAAGGTACAAAGAAAAAACGGACTAACCAAACGTTAAAGCGACTTTTTTTTCTTTTTATTTGCTAACTCCGGTTATCAAAAAAGTAGTGTTCCGTCATGTTTTACTCCTATGTTCTTGACATAAATCAAGAAATGGTATCTTTTTTAGAAAAAAAGCTTGCATGATAGGGGGAAAGTTCATACCTTTGCAACGTCGAAATATAACACCATACTCCATACATGAGGTAAGAGAAGGTTAAAACTTTGACAATATTGTATTAGGATTTAGCAAAATAGAGATATTTTTTTGATTTGTTTTAGTAGATTAGTTTTTAAGTAGTTTGTTTGAAAATTCGATTGTCGTGATGACAATCGGATTTTTTTTTGTACCTTTGCCTCCAAATTGTCAACATTCTATGCAAACATTATTAGAATTATATAAGAAATGGCACGGTGAAGAGCCGCAGAGTGTGATGAAGTTGCCAGGAGCAGGCAGCAATCGTGAGTATTATCGGATGATGGATGCTGAGGGTCGGAGTGTCGTAGGCTGCATAGGAACCAGTCGTGACGAGAACCACGCCTTCGTCTATCTGTGCCGCCACTTCACCAAGCGAAAACTTCCCGTACCCCGTGTACTGGCCGTTAGCGACGACGAGTTGCGCTACCTGCAGACCGACTTGGGAAGTGTGTCGCTGTTCGACGCCATCCGTGGCGGTCGTGAGGCCGGTGGACGTTATACGCTAAAGGAACAAGAACTGCTGAAGAGCACCATCCGCGAGTTGCCCAATATCCAGATTCGCGGAGCCCGCGAGCTGGATTTCTCGAACTGCTATCCGCAGCCAGCCTTCGATACAGACTCCGTGCTTTTCGATCTGAACTACTTCAAGTATTGTTTCCTGAAGGCTACCGAGTTGGATTTCCATGAATTGAAGCTTGAGGCTGACTTCCGTCTGCTGGCCAAGGATTTGACGGCGGCTGACGACACGCAGTGTTTCCTCTACCGTGACTTCCAGGCCCGTAATGTCATGCTGGTTGAAAGCCAACAGCTAACAGCTAATAGCCAACAGCCCTACTTTATCGACTTTCAGGGAGGCCGCAAAGGGCCGTACTACTACGATCTGGCTTCGTTCCTTTGGCAGGCTAGTGCGAAGTATCCGCATAAGTTGCGCCGTGAACTGGTGTATGAATACTACAACGCCCTGAAACTTTATTCCGAGGTGCCCACACCTCACCGTTTTGTGGAGCGTCTGGCGCTGTTTGTGCTGTTCCGTCAGTTGCAGGTGCTGGGAGCCTATGGCTTCCGTGGCTATTTTGAGCGTAAACAGCATTTCATCAACAGCATACCGCCCGCCATGCAGAATCTGCGTGAATTGCTTAGTGAGCGTTCGTTCCCTTATCCACATTTGGTCGACGTACTGCGTCGACTGACTGAACTGCCTCAGTTTCAGCAGATTGAGACGATAGCCTCGCGTGCCGACGGCTACAAGACGACCGACAACAATCCCTACAAGCCCCATCCGCAGGACGGTCCGGCTACGTTCTCGAAGTACGACGCCCAAGGTCCGCTGGTGGTTCGTGTCTTTAGTTTCTCTTATGGTAAGGGCATTCCCGAAGACGAATCAGGCAATGGTGGCGGCTATGTGTTCGACTGCCGCTCGACCCACAATCCCGGCCGTTACGAACCTTACAAGAAACTGACGGGTCTCGACGAACCCGTCATACGTTTCCTTGAGGACGATGGTGAGATTCTGACCTTCCTCGACAGCGTCTATAAGCTGGCCGATGCCCATGTGCGCCGCTACATCCAGCGTGGCTTCACGTCGTTGATGTTCTCCTTTGGATGTACGGGTGGTCAGCATCGTAGCGTATATTCTGCCCAGCATTTGGCTGAGCACATCCACGAGAAGTTCGGTGTCGAGGTACGCATCTGTCACCGTGAACAAAAGATTACCCAGACGCTGCCAAGCGCTGGGTAATCTTAAGACCTTATTATAATATAGAGACGCTTAGCGCCAGATAGTCTTCTTTCCGTTTTGGATGTATATCCTGCCAGTCTGGGGTGTTGCCACCTTGTTGCCCATCAGGTCATACATATCGTGACAGTCCTTTGTTACGACGGGCAGCTCATCGATGCCTGAGGCGTCGCCCAGCACCGGATTGATGGCGATGCTACCGCTGGGCATGGTGATATTCAGTTCATTGCCAGTCACCTCTTGCGTGATGGCCCCCGTCACCCTCCAGCCAATGACAGCCTTACCGGCAGCAGCCTGTCCGACGAGCTTGATGCTGCGGGTGGCAAAGAACTTGCCGTCGAACACCTTCTCCTTCAGTTCCACGCCGTTGAACGTGATGGTCACGTCGTCCTGATTCTCCTTATTGATGGTCAGGGCTATGGGTTCCCCCAGTGAATACTTGTTGCCCAGCTGCTGATAGAAGTAGTTGGTACGGTTTTTCAGGAAGTTGCGGGCATTGTTCAGTTCATTGTTATAGTTATTCCAACTGTAATAGAGTTGTTTATGGTAGGCATATTCTGTCTTGATGCTGTTATATAGGGGATCCCACACGGCACGTGTACCTTTCTCGTTCAGGAAGTCACCGACGTAGATGCAGCAGCGGTCAATGAATTCTTTCTTGAATTCAGGCGTTTCCATCAAGCGACGGAATAGTAGGGTGCCCTCATAGCTGTTGGCCCCCCAGTTGTTACTGCTGTCGAAGTAGGGGTTGTACAGCCATTTGAACACCTCGTAGTTGGGGTTGCGGTTGTACAGTCCTAATCCGAAGTCGGTATCCTTGCACACGAAGCGCCACTTGCCACCTTCGGCCTGCGGACGCCACATGACGATGTTGTTGCCTGGGAAGTCGAGGTTGATATAGTAGAGGTTCACAATCATCAGGTTGATGAACTCCTTCCAGTCCACGCGTTCGTCGTATTCGGCCAGGGTATGCCCCTCTTCTGTGTAGAATGCCTTGAACTCGTTGAAGCTGTCAATGGTACCCTCTTTCAACTCGTACCAGTTCTCCACCATGTCGATGTCTTCCAGGCCGTTGTAGTTGGTGTAGATGTTGTCCTCGTTGGAACGCTCGCGGATGTTCAGCATGCCTTTGTACACGCCGTTGATGTAGATGATAGCGGGACGGTATGCCTGCCAGTCGAGGTCTAAGTGTGTTCCTGCTGTCACCTGTATGATGGCATCACGCTGATAGAGGTAGCCGAAGTCGTTGCCTGAATTGCGCAGCATCAGGCTCTTGAAGTCCTTCAGACCGGGTTTCTGGTCAGGGAAGAACTCATGGTTGAAGCGCTTCTCGCCGAAGCGTTTGTTGGCATAGATGGCCAGCGACTTCAAGGCTGCTTCACGTGACTGACCGCCAGTGACACGCGTCTCACAAAGCTGGTTGATGAAGCTTTCCGTGTTGGGAGTCTCAAACATCTCGACGTTGACGGGTCGACGCCAGTTGTGACTGTTTTCCTTGTTGGGATTGTTTTTGATGATGCCGATGGTGTTGTCGTTCAGGTAGCGGTCGTCGGTGAGTAATGAGACGACGATGAGCGTCATGGCGCGGTTGTGGGAGATGTACGACTGTGCCGTAGAGATGGGCGACAGCCAGCCGTTGCAGAACAGCTTGGCACGGATGCAGCGTGTGCTGCCGATGGTGATGGGACCATTGTATAGCGTGCTGGTGGCCGTTGGCTCTGAACCGTTGGTGGTATAGCGGATTTCAGTACCGTCGGGCGATCCTGGAGGTGCCGTCAATGTCAGCTGGAACGAGGTGCCGCTTTCGAACACCTTACCTGTTTGACTGAATTCGGGCGCTCCTAAGATATGGTCGGCAGCCACCACGCCGCCTTGGTTGGCTGCATTGGGTGTAGCCTTCAGTTCGAAGCCCCACTCGCTGCCGCCGTCAGTCTTGCGGCCGTAGCCGATGTTGGGAGCAGGCTGTGCAGGGAATTTCTTCACTTGGTCGACAATATCACTTCCCTTGAATAGGTAGACGTTACCCTCCTTGTTCGACTCCAGGCGGAAGTCGGTATGCATGGCCGATACACCCTCGTCCTCACCGGCCTTGTCGCAATAGATGATGACATACCCTTTGGCGGCCACCGTCATGTTGGGCAGCTGCCAGGCCTTGTTGGCCTTGTCCTTGGTACCTATCTTATAGTCACCCAGGTTGACGGCTGTTGTCCCCGGGTTGTAGAGCTCCACCCACGAGTCGGGGAAGTCTACGAGGTCGTCCATCACGCAGTCAATGTTCGACTGCATGAACTCATTGATTTGTAACGTCTGGGCACTGGCTGTACCGCAGAAAATGGTTGACAAAAGAAGTAAAAGTTGTTTCATTGAAATCACGGTTTTTGAATTTTGCGTGCAAAGGTACAAAATAATTGATAATTGATATGATAATTGATAATTATTTCGTATCTTTGCAACCCAAAGCAAAGTTTATGAAACAAGCAATGATATTGGCCGCAGGTCTGGGCACCCGTTTGAAGCCCCTGACCGACACCATGCCCAAGGCATTGGTACCTGTCGGAGGCGCGCCACTGCTCGACCTGAACATCCATCGGCTACAGTCCTTTGGCTACGACCGCTTCGTGGTCAACGTCCATCATTTCCCACAGCAGATCATTGACCACGTCCGTCAGCAGGACTATGCTCCGTTAGTACATTTCAGCGACGAGTCAGAGACGCTGCTTGAGACTGGCGGTGGTCTGAAAAAGGCCCAGCTGCTCTTCCACGACGACCAGCCGATACTCATTCATAATGTCGACATCCTCGATAACGTCGACTACAACTGGTTCAGCCGCCAGCACCAGCCCGACGAGGATGCCGTACTCCTGGTAAGCCGCCGCCGAACGAAGCGCTATCTGCTCTTCGACAGTGCTATGCGGCTCATGGGGTGGATGAACATTGAGACAGGCGAGGTGAAGTCGCCCTTCCAGTGGTTGCGCGAGTCTTCCATCACCATCGACGACCAGCTGCAGGTTCATGCGCAGCCCAATTCTCAATTGTCAATTCTCAATTATCAATTGAAAGCCTTCGCCTTCAGCGGCATCCACTCGTTCTCGCCCCGTCTGTTCTCACTCATGGAACGTTTCCCGGACCGTTTCCCCATCATCGACTTCTACCTCTCTACCTGCCATCGTGCCCATATCGTCGGCCTCCTCAAGGATGACCTTCGCCTCATGGATGTTGGCAAAATAGAAACTCTCTCTGAAGCAGATGCCTTCATTCGAACCCCCTAAGTTAGGGGGCAGGGGGTCTGAACAAGCGCAGAATCTCCTGATAATACTAACACATAAATCATGGTCTGATAAACGCTTGTTCAGACCCCCATCCCCCTAACTTGGGGGGCTTGAATATGCAAAAGATTATCATTCTCGATTTCGGTTCCCAGACCACCCAGCTCATCGGCCGTCGTGTTCGCGAGTTGGACACGTTCTGCGAAATCATGCCCTACAACAAGTTTCCGAAGGACGACCCCTCGGTCATCGGCGTAATACTCAGCGGTTCGCCGTACTCCGTCCACGACCCCGAGGCCTTCAAGGTCGATCTCACGCAGTTTGTCGGCAAGGTGCCCGTGCTGGGCATCTGCTATGGTGCACAGTTCATCTCGCATACCCTCGGCGGACGTGTCGAGAAGGCCGACAGCCGCGAGTATGGCCGCGCCAATCTTGAGACCGTCGACACTACGAACCCTTTGTTCAAGGGCTTCGAGCAGCATTCACAGGTGTGGATGAGTCACGGCGACACCATCACTGCCATCCCCGACGGCTTCCGTGTCATCGGCTCCACCAAGGACGTCAAGAACGCCGCATTCAGCCTCACCCCCAGCCCCTCTCCAAAGGGAGAGGGGAGTAAATACATAGCTAATGGTGAGGCTCCAGTATTCGCCGTTCAGTTCCATCCCGAGGTCTATCACACCCAGCAGGGCAAGACCCTGTTGCGCAATTTCGTGGTTGACATCTGTGGCTCCCGTCAGGAGTGGAGTGCCGCTTCGTTCGTCGACACCACCGTGGCCGAACTGAAAGAGCAACTGGGCGAGGACCGTGTCATTCTCGGACTCTCCGGCGGAGTCGACTCCTCCGTCGCTGCCGTACTGCTCAACCGCGCCATTGGCGACCGCCTCACCTGTATCTTCGTTGACCACGGCATGCTGCGCAAGAACGAGTTCCAGCAGGTCATGAACGACTACAAGGTGCTGGGTCTGAACGTTATCGGCGTCGATGCCAGTGAAAAGTTCTTTGCCGACCTTGCCGGCGTCACCGACCCTGAGCAGAAGCGAAAGATTATCGGCCGCGACTTCGTTGAGGTGTTCAACGAGCAGGCTCGCCTGGCCAATTCTCAATTATCAATTGTCAATTCTCAATTCAAATGGCTTGGCCAAGGCACCATCTATCCAGACCGCATCGAGAGTCTCAATATCACGGGTAAGGTCATTAAGAGTCACCATAACGTCGGCGGATTGCCCAAAGAGATGCATCTGCAGCTCTGCGAACCCCTGAAGTGGCTCTTCAAGGACGAGGTGCGCCGCGTAGGCCGTCAGTTAGGCATGCCTGAACACCTCATTGGCCGTCATCCCTTCCCGGGTCCCGGTCTTGCTGTCCGCATCCTGGGCGACATCACAAGGGAGAAGGTACGCATCCTGCAGGATGCCGATGACATCTACATCCGCGGCTTGCGCGAATACAAGACGAAGCTCTCTGGCGAACAGGCTGCCCGCGTGCTGGCTGCCGGAGTCCCGGCAGAACTGTCCAATGGTGAACTCGAGATATCACTCTACGACCAAGTTTGGCAGGCTGGTGCCATCCTCCTCTCGACCGTCCGCAGCGTCGGCGTCATGGGCGATGAGCGCACCTACGAACACCCCGTGGCCCTGCGTGCCGTCACCAGCACCGATGCCATGACTGCTGACTGGGCCCATCTACCCTACGACTTCATGGCCCGTGTGTCGAACGAGATCATCAATAAGGTCCGTGGCGTCAACCGCGTCTGCTACGACATCTCGTCAAAGCCACCCGCAACGATCGAATGGGAGTAAAAATAGGGCTTTTTTAGCCTATTTCAAGCACTTACAAGAGCCTCAAACTTCGGTTTGGGGCTTTTTCTATACCTTGATTATCAGTATTTTACGAGATTAATTAAGGGATTTTAGCTTATTTCTTAATTTTTGTATTTTGACACCACTTTTTGACACCACCTTCATTTTTGCCTTTTGGTTCAATGGAATTTAAGCTGTAACTTTGCCGAAAAAAGGATAGTATAATGGGACAGATTTTGGGACAGCCAATAATGGGACTTAGAAAATTTCTATTACTTAGATTTCTTTTTCTCGTTTTTTTTGTGTATATTTGCCTTGGGCGATATACGTTTAACGGAATATGGGCATATATCAGCATTCTATTTACATATTCATTTCATTAACTTAATTTCAATACCATTTATGATAGAAAATGATATTAATATCAATGGGAGGTTTTCACTGAGAGTCAATTTTAACTTGGTGATGAAGAAGGGAAGTAAAGCACAGATTTGGTTAACAACCACTATTAATCGTCAGCGTGTTCGTATCTACACAGGACTAAGGATAGAGCCTGTGTATTGGATTAGGACAGAGCGAAATCAAGTAGGTGAAAGAGCCATTGTTGACGGCAATATTTCAGCAGTACAGAAACGAGCCAATAAGGAAGTGAATAAGCAACTGCATAAGATACTTGGATATTGTCAAGAGTATGGTGTGGCTGTCTCACAGGAGAATTTGTTAAACGATAGTATGGATTTTTCCAAGGAAACGTTTGAAGCATTTATTGCAGCCAAACTGAGAGGTAAGGAAGCAATGATACGCAAAAATCCATTGGACTTCATTCAGGATTACATCGAGCGTAAGAAATCTATGACCAACAAGAGTACGAAAAGAACGCTTTGTAATGGAACTGTCTATAATCACAAGAATGCCTTGAAACGTTTACAACTCTTTTGCTCAGAGAAAAAGTTAGGTCTTGTTTGGGAAATGTTCAATAGTAAGTTAGAGGAAAAGTTTACTGCATGGATGAATAAGAAAGGATATGCAGCCAATACCATTGCTTCACAGTATAGTATAATGAAGGTGTGGTTGTCTGATGCGGAGAAAGATGGACTTGTCAAAGACCCGTCCTTCCATCAGTACACAACGAAAACCCATGATGTGAGTAACATCTATCTGACTGAGGATGAGATAAGGCGCATCTATGAGATTGACTTCAATAGCAAGGACGTAAAAGAGCAAATAGACCCTAAGAGTAACATTGAACAGACAAGAGATTTGTTTGTGATTGCATGTTGGACGGGACTAAGATATGGTGATTGGCACGACCTTTCAAAAGCATGTATTAGTGGAGATAGAATGACAGTGCCAACTCATAAGACCAACAAGACTGTTATAATACCCTTACACCCTTACGTAAAGGCAATCATTGAGAAATATGATGGCGTTCTACCTAAAAGCGTGGATAAAAGCAAGACAAACAAACAAATACGTCTGTGTGGCAAGCTTGCAGGTATTGATGAAGAAGTTACTTTGAACAGAATTAGGGGAGGTAAAGAGGTGCTGTTGAGAAAGCATAAGTACGACTTCATAACCAATCATACAGCACGTAGAAGTTTTGCTACTAACATGTATCAGAAGAAAGCTCCTATACTCTCTATCATGGCTATCACAGGTCATACAACAGAAGCAAACTTTATGAAGTATATCAAGATTGACGAACAGCGTCACGCAGATATGATTGCAGAATACTTTAAGTAGTGGGGTGGTCGTAAGACCATCCTCTCTTGCTTTCCGTGTAACCCTTACAGAGTTTTTATGAACTATATTCATGAGTAATTCAGCATCAGTTTCCGGAATTCCGGAAACTGATTTTGCAATTTCAAAAAGTGTCCCATAAAAAAGTGTCCCACGAATTTCAAAAAATCAATGGGACATTTCAACTTTTACTTCTTTGATTCGACATCATCATTGAGTAGGTCTTTCAATCTTGCTAAGTCGTTGCTCTGCATCACTTCATTAGTAAAGAAAAGGCGAAAGAGAAATAGTTGGGTCGCAAGGCTTGGCTCATCACTCGCCATTTGGCAAAGAGCCCTCATTTTTTCAATGTAATCTTTACTATTTCCCCTCTCTTGATGAATTTTTCTGCATTCTCTTGCTAACAGGAAGCCGTTTGCAACGGATTTGGCATTCCAATCAGTTGAACAGCTTTTTAAACTTATCTTTTCTGTTCCTATTGCCTTTAATGCCTGATGAAGAGTGAAACTTCTGCATAGATGGTATAACTCTTCACCCAACTCCTCTTCTTTCATGTTATCCACAAATTTCCTCATCTTCCCATAGTTGGTAATGATGGTTGCACCGCTTGCGCCCCTTAATGACTTGGTATAGCGCTTTAAAATTTCTTTTAGTTGAACCTTATCCATAATCTTCAATTTTAAAATGTTAATTTAGTAACCACTCCATCCCATCCTCTTCACTTGAAGATGACTCAGTAGTGGAATTATTATCAAATTCAAAAAGTATATCTTCAACCCACTCCCCTTTTCCTTCTTTTATTGATGTTGTATCTCTTATAGGTTCTTGTGGGTATTGTTTTTCTTGTATTTCTTGGTTTTCTTCTATAGTGTCCACGATTTGAGGCTTTTTGTAAAAATTTGGAAAAGGATTGTCTGCCTGCATGTAAAGTGTTATCCCCTTATGATTGGCAGATTTCGATTTTATCTTCAACGTGGGGTTCTGCAAGTCTTGATAGGATAGTTCTGAATAGCTGTTGATTAGTTCATAGTTCAATCTATAGGTATTACTGCCCTGTCCTTCTCCTTTCCCCTGTCCTTCACAATGGATGGCTATTAGCCCATTTTCATATAGGGTATCAAGTGCAGCTATCAACTTCGTTTTTTTTACACCTGACTTAAACTCCAAATCTCTGCGTGGGACAAAGAATATGTCAGTTCTCTTTGGAGCCATTCTCTCATCTATCAATGCCATCAATACTCCTTTGAGGTCATTATCCAACAGCCACATTAATTGTTTGGGTACTGTGGTGAACTGTCTGAATGGAACTTTAATTGTTTTCTTGTCGCTATCTTTCATGTTACTTAAATTATTATCCTGTGTTTCTCAACTATTACAAATATACAAAAAATAAATGAGAAAAAGAAATTATTGCGTATAAATGTGATATTTATATCATATATGAAGTACAACGGAGTTACTTCATTAAATAATTATAACGTAAAACACAAAAGATATATGGATAACAACACTAATGTATCAAGAGGGTCAAGGGTTGGTTCTGCCAATCCTATGTATGGTCGCACTCAGTCACAAGCGACAAGGGATGCGATTGCTAAATCACAGCGTGAGCGCTATGAGCGTATGAAAGAGAAAATTCATCATACAACAATGGATGAGTTTCTTCAAGGCGAGATTTTTAAACGTAGAGTAGCTGAAATACTACGAGAGGAAATGGCAAAAGTTGTTGGTAGACCCATGTCTATTCCACTTTAATTCAATGGGACATCAAAAATGGGACAGACATTTGGGACATACTTTATGGGACAAGTGCAATGGGACAATCGAAATAGGACACAGTTTTCGCACTGGCCGTAATGACTAAAAACGCCCAATTTCTCAGAACGCCTATTTTATGGGAGTTGGGAACAGTTGTTTACATTTCGCCTCGAATGAAAATTGTAATTTTAAATTTTCCTATTCAGACTGTTTCCTTATGCCTCTTCCCCCTGACTTACTAAGTAATAGCCCCTTTCTGATGATGCACTTCTTATTCTTATAGGGATGCTCATTTGACAGCCCATAATTACGAAGTGAAGAATATTCTATACCGAGTTGTTCACTTGTGTAATACTCGAAAATGTTTGCCATGCTGCCAAAATAATGATGCTCGTCAGTCTCTAATAGCTGCAAGTGTATGACCGTTCTTTCTTTCTCCATTTTACTTGTTCAATTTCAATTTCGATGCAAAATTACACAAATTATTGCAATTACCAAATAAAAGTCATGATTTTAGCTTTAATTAGCTTTAAAAAGTTGCATATATTGAATAAATGTTGTATCTTTGCATCAGAATTAAGAAACAAAGTTGAACTAATAAAAATAACAGATATGGCAAAGAAGGTTGGTACATACTATTTCGCAAGACTTCGCTCAAATTGGGGCATTTGGATTGTTATCAGCAACGACAATGGCATTATGATGGGCGATTTCGTAAAGAGTGTCAGCAACTACGAAGATGCAGTTCGTGAGACCTACTCTTTGAATGGATGGAAGCAGCCCGAGAGAATCATCAAGAAGTATTAATCATTTAATTATAGGAGATTTTGATATGAAGCAGATTGCAGCTGTCAACACCAATGAGATTGTACGTTACAGCGTAAAGAATGCAGTTATGAACCACGTGGATATACTTACAGCCACATCAAAGGGCATAGCATTAGAGACCATGAAGAAACGCATGATGCGTGGTGAGGTCGTAAGATTCGCTTACATGAAGTTAGATGGCTCTGTACGTGTTGCAGTAGGTACATTACAGCCTCAGGCTGTTGCAGCCAATGTAAAGGGTACAGGTATTCCAAAGCGTTTCTATGGAATGTTTGCTTACCTTGACCTTGAAAAGATGTCATGGCGAGGTTTCAAAGAAGAGCGGTTTATTGGAACGATTGAAAATTAAAAGGAATGGGGAGCAATCCCCATCCTATTCTCCTGATGTCCTCAAAATAGAGCCGTTATCAAAAAAAGCAAATAATTCAGAGGTTCACAAGTGCATATATATAATAAGGTGTAATCAGATTTATCAAAGAGAAATATGGAAACAAAAACAGCAGTTATTTACAGTCGAGTTAGTTCAAGTGGTTATCAAGTGAATCGTCAGGACACATCGAGACAGATTGAAGACCTTCAAGCCTATGCCAATTATTCACAAGTGAAGGTGGTGAAGGTATTCGAAGAGCATATCAGTGGAGCAAAGAGAAATGATGAACGTCCTACACTTGTTGAGGCTATCAACTATTGCAAGAATGAACATGTTGACGTGATGCTTGTCAGTGAACTCAGTCGTTTGGGACGCAATGCCTTTGAGGTGCTTTCAACTGTGAAGGAACTGAAAGACAATTGTATCAACCTTTATCTACAGAAGGAACAGTTTTCGCTTTTTGATAAAGATGGTAAACCTTCCCTTTTCTCAGCCATAATGATAGCAACACTTTCAACGTGTAGCGAACTCGAAAGGGAGAATATTAAGTATCGCCTAAATTCAGGACGTGCTCAGTATATTCGTAATGGAGGTCAATTAGGTCGCAAGAAAGGTAGCGTCAAAACGACAGAGCAGAAGGAGAACCAATATAAAGAGGTGCTTGCATACCTTCGAAAAGGATACTCGGTTCGCATAACAGCCAAACTAACCCGAGTGAGCACATCAACCGTCCAACGACTGAAAACTGAATTTTCGATATTTTAAAGAGGGATAATGATTGCGCCCAGAGCGCAATCATTATTTCATTTATGCACTTTACATTCCAACACATTGCCATTTCAAAATTAATTGCTATCTTTGCAGCAACCAAATGAAATGAATATGAATAGAAGATTTGTTATTAGCCTATTATTAATGTTATGTGTTGGGTTGTGCTCAGCTCAAACGGTTAGAAATGCCAATAATTCTGTGATTGCAAAAATTGATACAGATGGCACAGTTAGAAATAGCAATAATTCAGTAATTGCAAGGATAAACAGCAATGGTGATATTCGTGACAGTAATAACCATCTGTTAGGTAAGATAGGCAGTAATGGTGACATCCGAGATAGTAATAACTCATACATGGGTAAGGTCGAGAGCAATGGAACTGTCAGAAACCGTAATAACTCAACACTTGGAAAAGTTGAGAGTGATGGCACTGTGAGAGATAGCAATAATCACGTCCTTGGTTCTGCAAGAGGTGTCCCCATAAGATATGCAGCAGTCTATTTCTTCTTTAAACTTTTTTTAGTCGAAAATGAATGCACAGTTTGGCCCAATTGTGCAGAAATGACATAATTTTTTATGCATAATTTGTAAATTCAAAAATATATTACTATATTTGCGGCAAGTTAAACAAATAAAAGTATGCTTATGACATAGAACAATTAATGACGTATAGAAATTGAAACGTTAGCTTGCATTCTTGCTTCTAAAAATCGCCAAATTTGAAAGCAGTC
Organism: Prevotella sp.; assembly: GCA_016286995.1. GTDB lineage: Bacteria > Bacteroidota > Bacteroidia > Bacteroidales > Bacteroidaceae > Prevotella. The sequence goes on along the minus strand of JAEEVA010000015.1, from coordinate 13,929 downwards.
AAGAGTAAAAGAGAACGGTTCACGTGTAGCGCGTGGGCTCATACTCGTTTAAGACTGCATGGTGTTTGGCGATACCTTAGAAGCGTAGACGAAGTTATTAGTCCACGTTTTCTTTTTCTGTCTACCATCAAGAATATTGGGCTAATTAAATATTAACTAATCAAAACAAACAAAATATGAAAGATTGGAAAGTATGGGCAGTGATAATTGGTATCTATCTGTTATTTAAAATGTGTGGAGGCTGCGACGGCTGTGGCTCTTCAAGGTTTGACATGGAGTCTGTTGAAAATGCTATTGAAATACACCTTATTTCAAAGGTACACGCGGACCCCCATATAACAACTATTAAACAAACAAGTGATAATCCACCAACATACAGATTTGAATATGAGTATCTTGACCGATACGGCATACGCCAACACAGGTCAGGTTCTTGTACTTTCTATGAAGATGGACAAGTAAAAGACTTAAAATGGTAGTTGTTGAATGTAAAGTATAAATGTACAATCTGATGTGCGGAGGACATTTACTTATGCACAAAGATGGTTGCGTTATTTGCTTATTTTATTAACTATAATGAAACTATTAAAGACATAGGTATGAAAGATTGGAAAACTTGGGTATTGCTTATAGGCGTATTCTTTTTAATAAGAACTTGCGGTGGTTGCGAAGGATGCGAAAGTAGTGATGATAGTTCTTCTGAGAGCTATGAGCAGTCATCAAGTAGTAGTGATTCTGATGATAGTGCACATTCATGGATTCAGGGAACTTGGGAATGTGACACACCATATGGCGAAATAATCATTAGAATTGACGGTGACCGCATCTATGAAGATTATGGAGACGGTGTTATGAGTGGCACATATAGAATCTATGACAATGCCATTCATCCAAATACAGGTAATCCTGTCACTTATGAATTAGATATGTCCTCTCATCGTATTCTTGATGGCAGAGGTGGATATTTTAGAAAGCGGTAAAAACTGTCCCTTCCAATGAGAGAACTGATTAAATACAGAATTGCGCTATTGGCACTATATTTCCTATGGACTTGTATGGGTTGCGATGGAAGTGGCACCAAATATGAAAACGTATAACTAAATAGAAAAGAAGTATGAAAAAGATGGTATTATTAGCAGCGATTATGCTGATGGGAGTTATTCAAAATGTTAATGCACAAAATGAGAATGAAGATTGTGGGGTTCTTGTTGTTCCTACCATGTATGACAATGTAAGTGTTGCTAATGATGGTTTGTTTGTAGTAGCGCAAGGCGACAAGAAAGGTGTTATAGATTCTAATGGGAAGATGATTGTTCCTATTCAATACGATAACATAACACTTGGAGAAAATGGAAAGGACTGTGGTGGTCTAATCGTTGTTAGTAATAACTTGGAGAGAAAAACCGACTACGACGACAAATCTTTTATTGTCGGCATGTACAATAAGGACGGAGTTATGATTGCTCCTATGGATAAATATGAAGGCATAGGTATAGGAAATAGTGATTTCGGTTACGAAGGATTGGTCTTTGTGAAAATTCTACAAGAAGTAAGAAAAGAAAGAGAAACATCTATTGGGAGTAATAAATATATAGAATATGAGAGGCATATAACAAAAGATGGCATTATATTGAAAAACGGGACATTGTTGACTTTTGACGATAGAATTTCTATCGAAAAAGGAGGTTTGATTATCGTTAAAGAAAATGGTCTCAAAGGTATTCTTGACAAGAATGGTAAGGCTATAATTCCATGCAAGTATGATGATATTAGCATGAGAATGCGTAATGGCCTCATAGAAGTGACAACTCCAATGCAAAAAGAGAATGGGAAATACGTCCACAAATATGGTGTTTACAATGATAAAGGCCAAGTTGTTGTTCCTGTTGGAAAATATGAGCGAATTGATATTGAACGTAAATATATCATCGTCAAAAATGGAACGCAGAAAGGCGTCCTCAATATTAATGGAACTCAAATTGTACCAATTGGTTTATATGAAGATTGTAGCGAAGAAGAATGTGATGAAAGAGGACAGTATTATGTGAGCATTTCATCACATGGCAAAAGAGGCGTAGTAAACGACAAGGGGAAAGTGATTATTCCAATAGGTAAATATGAGAGGTTTAGAGTTTTAGACACCAACTTTGTGGCAATTATGCAAAATGGCAAGCAGGGAATTATTGATATGAATGGCGTTATGATTGTACCAATTGGTAAATATGAGCAATTAGCATATAGATATGGTGTTTTAACATATAGCAAAAATGGGAAATGGGGAGTCTTGAATAATAAAGGTATTCAGGCAACTCCTGCAGAATATGACAATATTGAACCTGCAAGACATTCAACAGGTATGGCAGCGGTTTCAAAAGAAGGAAAAGTGGGAGTAGTAAATAAAGATGGAAAGATTGTTGTTCCATTGGGAGACTATGCAGATGGGGAGACTAATGGTGACATTATTATCCTTAAATCAACAGATAGCAAAGTAATAGTCAAGACAAATGGGGAAACACTTTTGCCAATTGAAAAATATAAATGCGCAGAGGCCAAATTTGGCAAATTAACTCCACTCAATGTAAATGCCGAATATGGATTCTTTGAGATTAATTCTAACGGGAAGTATGGTGTGGTAAGACTATGGTAAGTTCTGTTGCTTCTCTGCTCCTTCAGGTCATGGTTATCATTCTACAGGACCTGCAGGGTATGGGAGTTTATAAAAAGAAGTAGATATGAAAAGATTAACATTAAGCGTATTAGCAATTATTTCTGTCTTGATATTTTCATGTAAAAACAGCAATAACACAGCAGTAACAGATGAAGAAAGGGGAATACAGATAGACCCTCAGTTTCAAGAACTTGGCGAATTAAATGTCAAGTTATTGGATTATGACGAGATTGACATTCCTCAGAAAGGTGTTATACCCGTTAAAAAAGGAGGAAAATGGGGACTTGTCGCAATGGGTGGTAAAGAGATACTCCCTTGCTTATACAAAGAAGTAAGTTATGGAGGTCAAGAAGATGTATGGATAGTTAGAAGAAACGACTCCATCGGCATTGTTGATAATAAAGGAAAATTCATAAATGAACTGACAAGTTCCTTCAAGTCATACACATGTCTTGGCAAAGGTCTTTTACATGCAATCTATAACGATGCTGTTGAGCATCAATATATTATTCCCATGAAGTATAATGGAGAAGGATTGTTAGGTGACGTAAAAAGTGTAACGCCGTTTTATGATGATGTAATATTGGTAGAGTATTTTGGCAATTATAAGCTCTATTCTTATACAAGTGATTCTTTAGTGGCTATTTCAAGCGACTATCAACATTACACAGAAGAATGTGGCGAGGGACTATACTGCGTAACGAATGGATTTAGTGACAGTAAGTATGGTTTCATTAATTCCAAAGGAGAAGTGGCCGTTCCGTTTGAATTTGATAAACCATGTGGCGTCTTCTCAGATGGCATGGCAACATATACAGACTCTACTGATAATGTTGGTTTTATCGACAGACAAGGCAAGATTGTAATTCCTGCGCAGTATTCTTATGCGGAAAAATTCTCTGATGGATTGGCATACATCACCAATGAAGAAGTAACGGGCTTTATTGACAAATCGGGTAAACTACTTATTGACACAAAGAATAAATTCAGTAGTGGAGGTGGATTCACGAAAGGCTTTTGTGTCGTTGTTGGAGCCGATGTTGAATTAATGGGAATCATCAACAAAAAGGGCGAGACAGTTGTTCCCGTCGAATATGTGATAAATTCTCTGTCAGATGACATGTACGTAGCATGTACTTCAGGAGATAATTACAAGTATGGGGCTTTTACTTATGATGGAAAGCAAAGTGTTCCATTTGAATTTGATGATTTGTCAGACTTCCACGATGGTTTAGCTTTGGCTCAAAAAGGCGATGTGCAATTTATCATTAATAAAGAAGGAAAGACCGGAATACAGAACTTAGAAGAAGCATTGGCTATTAAGAAAGAACAAATAGAACAAGCCAAAAAGGAAGCTCAGCCCAAACTTGAAGAAAGCATTAAGAAACAACTTATGGAAATGATTAATGAAAGTAATGGTTGGGAGGTTTTGTCAAGTCCTAATTCTGTGAAGAATCTACATAAGGAAGAAAATGGCATGTACAAGGCTGAATTTTGGACTGAAACTAAGTATGAAACGATGGATTATGAAATACGAAACATTGAAGTAGACGAAAATGGAAAAGTTCAAGGCTGTGAAACAAAGAGAGTAGGCATGAGACCAAAAGCCAATAAGCCTGCAGGGAGAAGAACTGCTGAAGAACAGTTACAGTATTACAACGAGAAAGTTATGGAAGGGAATAGGTATAATCCATATAAGTAAATTGGTGAGCCTTGTCCTCGTGGGATGAGGCTTACCTTATTCAAAAAACAATATTGATTATTAAGTTAAAATTTTGGAGAATGAAAATAAAATTATCGATAATTCTTCTTGCAATATGCTTTATGGCAGGAAGTTGCTCAAAGGGGCCAAAAGAAATCTGTATTACTTTGCAAGCAGAAACAGCTGAAGCACACGGACCTCAAGAGCGTGAAAGAAATATCATTTCCTCGTCAGGAAACTATGGCTTTAACTATGATGAAGGTCGATTCTATACTGATGAGATAATCGTACCTGAGGGAAAGACATGGACTTACAAGAATTATGAGGTGCATTATGTCGGAGGTGAGGGTACTGTTCCCGATGTCCGTCACTACTATATGGGCTATCAAAATGAGCGTTACAAGACATATAATTGTAGAGACGAAGCACGTAACATGCCTATATTCCGTGGCAACGACAAAATTAAGATAATCGTCAGCAGATGGGATGAAGGAAAACCTAAAACGATGGATGTAAAAGTCTATTTCGTTGAAAAAGACGATGATTTACAATAATCCACTTTAATGAGTTATCGAAATTGGTGAGCCTTGTCCTTACGGGATGAGGCTCACTTTATATGACAATTCTATCATATTTTTGGTTGGTTAAGAAAAAATCGTTATCTTTGCACCCAAAACAAAGTTGTTATGGCCAATAAGAAAGAAGGAGTGTCACGTTATGATGATACAAGATTAGACAGAATAATGTCAATTATGAAGGAGCGTAAAATAAACGCTACCAATCTTGCAGAGTTGACGCAAATTAGACGTGAGACGTTATATCGTGTGCTTAATGGTACACAGCCTTTGTCAATGAAAACATTAGAAGTTATAGCAAAGGCATTAGAGATACCATTGATTACTTTCGCATCTGAGAAAGAAACAAATGAAAAGAGGCAATTACAAGGCACTTCATACGAAGTGGTTAAGGCGATTGCAGATTTATTCCTGAAACGTGACATTCTACTTTCACAGGAAGCAGAAAGAACAGAAGCATACAAGCAAAAATGGGAAAGCCATTTGCCTTTGTCTTTGAATGATTTTCAGTTTCGATGTAATCACAAGTATGATACTTCTGAGATTGAGTGTTGGAGTTTTAATAGCGGCAAAGATGTAAGAGATAGCATAAATTTACAGTTAGGCAACATGGGGAATGAGTTCGGTGTGAAGATATTGGATAGTTCCTTTCCCAACAGCGAAGTGCCATATCAACTTGCTATTTTCCGAGACACAAAAGAGGCTTTGGAAGTTCAGCAAAAAGCTTCAAAAGACAAAATTGTTTCTAATGGCTTGGGGTTTAAACGGAAATATATTAGAAAGAAGGAATATACAGAGGTAAGACGAGATATGGATTTTGAATTGGGCAAACAAATGTGGTGCTATGAATGGATGAAGTTTATTGTGTGGGAGAAATGTAAGCAAAACAAGGGATTTCGAGATATTCTTCTTAGTATTCCTCGAAATGCGATTATTATTGAGCAAGCACAGCATAAGAACGAACTAATGTGGGGGTGTTGGAACGATGAACTAAAACATGCAAGGGATGTTTTGAAGAGAACAGCAATGATTGAAAACTGTGTAAAGAAGTCGAGTAAGAAGGTGATGGAAGCTGAGTACAAAGTAAACAATATAGGAGTGTGGAAAGGACAAAATGCGATGGGGCAGATATTGACGATGTGCAAGATTTGTTTATACGATGGAGTAAAATTGCCAATAGATATTGAGGTGTTAAATGAGGCGAAGATTAATTGGTTTGGTCGAATACTCTTTTTTGAGAAGGATGATAATGATGAAGTGTCGGTCATAGCCATATAATGTGTTGGATTTGATTCTTCCTTATATTATTAGTAAGGTACGCATGAATGGCAATGTGTTAAAAGTTTGTTAAAGTGCTCAAATTGTGCCATAATGATTTCTTTTTCTCTTTTTTTTCTTGTATATTTGCTTTGTTAGGTTTTCCAAGTGGCCATAGAGAAAACCATAAGCCCATCGGGTTCTGAAATCTTCTAACGAGTTCGAGGAAGATAGGAGAACATACAAAGCGAGGGTGATAATCAATAAATAAATGTCTAATATGAGACAGAGTTTAGCTCTGTTGGGTTGTTCTCTGTCTCTTTAATAAAGTGCGTATGAAAATAAAATTGAGATACGACAAGTCCGAGAGGAAAAAGAAAAAGCAGGAGGTGAAGAATTTGGTGATAGCATTTACTTGCAATCAAAAGTATAAGTTAAATTTAAAATTATAAAAATCATGGCAAATATTATTAATAGAAATTTGGCTCAGCCCACAGAAACCCTTGCAATCTCTAAGGGTAGTACAGTAACCGCAGTTGTCGAGAAGCCTAAACGTAAGTCTGCGACAGTAACGTATCATCTGAAAGAAAGATTAGGTAGCGTTTTCTCAGCTAAAACAGCAAATGATACTCTCGCAGAAGCGAAGAAACAACCTGACCCACGAAAACTATGGAAGGAGTTTTGGTTTGAAAATGAAGTCTGTTGTCTTTTTGCTGACACCAATGTTGGTAAGTCTGTCTTGGCAGTTCAGATTGCAACAGAGATTGCAAAGAAAGAAAGGGTGCTCTACTATGATTTCGAGCAGTCCGAGAAACAATTTCAGATGAGGTATACAGACCCGGAGAGTGGCAAACTATTTAAGTTCCCCAATAATCTTATCCGCCTCACATTGTCAACGGATAATCTGCCAATAATGGAGAGCAAATTGGAAGATATTATCATGGCATCTATTGAGGGTGATGTGGATAAGTACAAATCCACAAAGGTTATCATTGATAACATATCATGGTTGGCAAATGCAACCAATTCGACTAAGACTGCTTCTAACCTCATGCAGAAACTTGTTGATTTAAAGAAGCGTTGTGGGCTTTCCATCTTAGTGCTTGCACATACGAATAAAAGAAAAGCCACAAGGCCAATCGACCAAAATGACCTTGCAGGAAGTAAGAAGCTTATTAATTTCTTCGATGCTGCCTTTGCAATTGGTGCAAGCATGACAGAGGAAGGAGTTAAGTATGTAAAGCAAATTAAGGTAAGGACAGGTAAGTTTACCTATGATGCTAATAATGTCTTACTTTGTACGATTGAGCAGAAAAATGCTTTCTTGCAATTCGTTGAGGAAGGAAGAGGCAATGAAATTGACCATCTGCAAGTTCCCAAGAAGAAGGACACAGACATGAAAAAGGCAATGCTGATTGAGTTGGTGGCCAAGGGTGAGACCTCATTACGTAAGATAGGTGGTATCATAGGTGTAGGTAAAAGTACGGTTGGTAGGTGGATTGACGAACTTGGATTAAAGGAGAAACTTCCAAAGGTTTGATGTCCCGAAGTAAGTGTCCCAAAGAACTGTCCCAAGTATATAAAAAAATGGGGCAGTTCTTGTTAGTATGGATTATTATTTGTATCTTTGCAGCAGAGTTGGTGAACATTTAAACAGAATAGTTGAGATTGACACCACTTTTTGACACCACCTAAAAAATTTAGAGTATGGATAAAATAGTTAAACTCTTAGAAATAAGTATAATAGCGTCTCCCAAGTTTTTAACACAAAAAACTGAATGGGAGTGAGACAAATCAATAAATCACGGGGACAGGTTGGCCAGAATCAAGCAACCTGTCCCCGTGTTTTTTTGTCCCCAGTGATTTAGTCTGTCGAAACGACCAACAGCTGTTGGTCGGCATCCAGTGCGGCCTTGATGTCCTTGCCGCCGGAGGTTACCTTACACAGGCTCACCTCGTCGCCCTCGATATCCTTCACCCTCAGGCGGCCAATCTGCTTGCGCGTCTCCTTGCCGCCGATGGTACCGATGACATAGACGTTGAAATGGGTACCCTCCTGCAGTCCGTGCTGGGCACCAAGGTCGATGTACAGCTCTTTCTGCTTGTCCTTCTTCTCTGTGCCGCGCTCCAGAATGTGCGCCGTGTACGGATAGGCGGCATTATAGAACTTCGTCACCTTGTCGCTCAGTCCCTCCAACGCGTCCTTGATGGCTGTATCGGTGCTGTTGAACCACGACCAGCTGGTGCGGTTCACGTCGAATGTCTGACCGTTGATGACCGTTCCCGTCTTGGCGTCCTTCACGTTCAGCGTCACGTTAATCTGTGCATAAAACTGGGGCTCCTTCTTTTTGTCCGAATTCGTACGGAGCTCACGCGTCGTCGAGATGTAGTTTACCGTACCGTCTAGAATGATGTTCGTTTCGTCGCTCGGAGCCACCTCACGCATGTCGGTCACCGCGAAACGGCGAACGTTTCCCAGCGCGGCAATGACATTTGCTCGCACGGCGTCGGCATAGCCCGGCTGTTCCGTCGTCGTCTGTTCTGACAACACGTCGAGCACCGCATCGACCACCGTACCCAAATCTGTCTTCTCCTGTTCCTTCACGGTGTAGTTCAGTTCACCGACACTCACATTCTGTAGCGCATTTGCATCTTGCGCCATTATCGGCAGCCCCATCAACAGCACCCCGATCAAGCTCAATAGTCTTTCTTTCATATTCTTAGTCTTTATATTTTCTGCCTACAAAGGTACGAATAAGTGAACATAAATCTTCTTATAACTTCTATTTTAGGTACTTGTCAATTGTCGAATCATGAACTTTCGTAAGGTTTACCGTTGTTCCCCACATTTCGAGGGTCAATGTTGATTGAGAATGATTGAGAATGGTATAAGTATAAGTTTCCTTCAAATTTCCCTCAGTCTCTTTCATTATAAGTTTATTGTTCGTTACCTTCCATGTGCCTTTGGTGATATAGAGACCATCATCAAACTGCACATTGATATATGTTCCATTTGATTTGAATCGGACATATTCAGGTTCTCCATTACCTGCGTCACCACCCTGTCCTTGGTCAGACGTTATAGACCATGTACCAACCAAGAACGATGAATTATCTTTATTAACTTCATCACCACCATATGCGGATAATCCAAATGCTGCAACCATCATTGCAAGCATCATAATTGTTGAGAACAGTTTCTTCTTCATCTTATTCTGATTATTGTTTTTGCAAAGATACGAACAATATCTGAAACGACCAAAGAAAAGAGGAAATAAAGTGTCGGGGCTAAAGAGCTATTATTCAAATTCAGTGAATTTGGTGACCAATTTCAGTTAATTTGGTATCCAATTTCAGTGAATTTGGTGTGTCGTTTGACGTCAAAAGAATCATGAAATCATGGGGACTAAATCATGGGTACAGGCTTTTGATAGGGTAAACGACCGCAATCAAAAGCCTGTCTCCGTGATTTTACCTCCTTTCGATTTGCTCAGTTCTTTATATAACATCATTCCTTTTACGGTCAGTAAATATTTCTGGTGGGGATGGCGGGGTTTGTCAGGATAAAGCAGACGGACGTAGCCCCCTGACAGAGCGGGGTTCAGATGATATTCTATAAAGTTAGGCCTGTGCTTTAAGCCTGTTTCCTTCATTAATTGAGTAACAGAAAGTTCTTCATTACCAATCACTTTTACGAGCTCTATAATCAAGGAATTATCTGTATGCAATTTGTCCTGAACTTGTTCGGGTACTTGTTCGGGTACTTGTTCGGGTACTTGTCGGGGTACTTGTTCGCTTTCAGGCATTTTCCATTCTTCAGGCCCGTCAATCATCATATATCTGTTCTTTAGCGTGTTGTTTTCGCCCAGCAACAGATTACGGAAGAATTTCACCAGGAATAGCGGTTCATAGTTGATACCCTTTTTCAGGTTTCGATAATTGGCACGTACCAGCGCATTGCGGAAATACCATGAGTGGCGCTCAAACAGGTCGTTGTTCACGCTGAATCCCTGCGAGCGTAGGTACTTAATGGCAAAGATGGCAGTAGTTCGGGTGTTACCCTCGCCAAAAGGATGAATCTGCCACAGGCCTGCTATGAACTTTGCCAAGTGATCTACCATCTGAACTTTGTTCAATGGTGTATAGTCAAACTGTCGCTCTTGTTCCAAATCGTATTCAATAGCCATACGCAAATCCTGCCAACGGCCATAGAGCACAGAGTCACCTCGCAACACCCATTCTTTCTTTGAGATGTCATAATCGCGGAATCGCCCGGCATGCTTAAAAACCCCCTCAAAGATAGCACGATGAATAGCAGCAAGCCCAGCTACACTATAGGTAAAGGCATCCGTTTGCAAGAGTTTCGAGATGTTACTCGACACGCGGTCTGCCTCTTCCTTGTCTTCGTCACCTTTGTCGTGAGCTGTCTTCTTGACATAATATTGCTTCACCAGTTCACGCGCCTCATCAATGGTAATCTCTCCCTCGATATTCCTGCGTGCTGTCTCCTGCAGATATTCAGACGTCTTCAGCCCATCCACAGCCTGCAAACCAATAGCCACGCGCCATGCTTCAGCACGCTCGCGTTTCTCTGGTTCACCCTGACGGATATACTCATCGAAGTTGATATATAGCTCTTTCTCGTCCATCTTGCACGCTTTCTACGTGCAAAGATAGCAAAAAAATCTATATTTACCAAAGAAAAAGCAGGGATTTTTCATCCCTGCCTTTCCCTTTGGAGTGTAACAACTTTATTCCGGTTCTACTACACCATCGGTCTCAACGGCAGCAGGTGCATCCATAGCAGGAGCAGAGTTGGACTTGTTCAGGATGATGTTCACGATACCTACGGCGTCGGTGATGGAGATGCCGCTGTCACGATTGACGTTGGCCGCCTTGAACTTGAAGTTGCTCGACGGATTGCCTAAGATGTAGTTCACCACAGCCACGGCATCGGTGATGGTTACATTGCCGTCGCCATTGGCGTCGCCTAACAGATACTGACCCGCGAGTTTCACCGGCAGCACATTGTTTGCGGGACGGACATCGGTGAGTACCTTAGTGCCCTGCATCGGCGTGGTGCGCAGGAAGAGTCTCTGGTCGATTTCCGGCTGGTTGACGGTCAGGCTGACAATCTTCACCTTGTTCTTCTGTTCGGCAGTTGCATCGTAGAGGTCGTCGGCGTTGACGGTCACAAAGGCGCTGCAGACGGAGTTCTCGTCAAGTATCGGCGTGTCATAGAGGCCCACCTTGACGGACATGTCGTCGGCTAAAGGCAGCAGCGAGGCATTGTTCACCTCGGCCACGATGGTCGTCTTGCCATCGGCATCAGTCTTCTTGCTCAGCATCTTCAGGGCGATGTCTACCTGACGGACGTTCGTCTGCGAGCCATTCTGACTGATGCGGTGCGGACGGGCGGCAGAAGCACGGCGCATCTTCAGCGAGTTGCTGTTGCCGGGAGTGAAGTTGGCCGTCACGTCATAGTCGATGGTGCCGTTGAAGCTGTCGTCCACAGAATAGTTGACCGTCAGGTTGGTCTTCTCCTGCGGCATTACCAGCACCTCGTAGGTGGTCGTCTCGCCACCCATCGTCACGTCGATGCTATTGATAGGCTCATAGCCGTTGTTGGCCACGGTGATGGTAACGGGCACCTGCTCCGCGCTGTTCACCGCGTAGGCGTTGTAGCTCGCCTTGTGGTCGATGGCGTTGGTGAAGGCCACGTTGTTCTCCATCACGGCACCACCGTCCTGCTCGTTGGTCACGCAGTAGGCCACCTTCATGTCGAGACCGTTCAAATGGCCATCCATCGAAGCCAGGGTTACGTTGTCGGGCATAGTTGCCACCTCGACGGGTGTCGAGAAGTAGAGCATCTTGTCTTGGCTGCACAGCTTCGAGGCATACACGCGGTTCTTCATCAGTACCGTCGTCGTTTCATCGCCATTGTCTATCGACTCCTGGTCGCTCTGACTCCACAGCAGTCCTACGTCCTCTAAGTCGGTAGCCTCGTCATCGGCCACGAGTTTGAAGTCGCTCACCGTACGCTTGTTCATATCCAGCTCTCCGGAGAGCTTACCCGTGGGCTCGCCCTTCATGTTCACCGTGCTCAGCACGATGTCGCGGCCGTTCTCGCTCGACTTGATGTAGCCCACGAGGTTAGCACCGTTCACATGGATCATCTGTGGCTTGACGCCCTCCACTAAGGTAAAGCGCTCACGTACCTTGTCGTCGGGCGATATGCTGACGTAGACCACTGAGGCCTGCTTCTCATCATTCTCCACATCCTGCTGCAGGGTCATCATCACGAGGACGCTGTCCTCCTTCATGCTCACCTGATAGTCGGCAGGCACGCTGCGGCTGTGTATGCGCTTAATCTCAATGGGCTCGCTCCAACTGCTGCCGTCATAGCGGCAGAGCATCAGGCTGCCGTCGATGTAGCGTTCACCTGTCGGTTTGCCGTCCTCGTCGCACTGATTCTGTCCGTTGAACTTGGCCACACCCTGCTGCCAGATGACAGCGGCCTTGCCGTCATTCTGTACGGCCACGGCGGGAGAGACACAACCCATGGTGGGGATGGTGCCGATGGTTTCCTGATTGCTCCAGCTACCGCCATTTTTACGAACCGACACGCAGATATCAGTTAGTTCGCTGATGGTCTTAATCTGGTCATTCTCGTTCATGGCCTCCAACTCGTTCTTGTCAATTTCTGTCTTTATCTGCTCGTAGGCCAATACTTCGGTCGTGCCGCCTTTGGCCACGCTGAAGTCATACTGCGCACCGTCTACACCATACTTCGTGACATCTTCCTTGTCGCCATTGCTGTACATCTGTATGCGGTCGTCATTGTATTCTTTAGGCGTATTCAGGTTATTGAACAGCAGCGACTCGCCTCCCAAGAGATAATTGGGCTGCGCCATGCCGTTCACGCCGCTGATAATGGTCGTGCCGTCTAATGCCCGCAATGCCTTCCGGCGCAGCTTCTTGTAACTCTTCGTCACGTTCTGACGGGTCATCGTGAACATCGGCTCGGGGTTGGCAGGATGGAAGGGGTTCGATGGTTTGTTGGGTACCAGGTATTCCTTGTAGACGTCGAAGATAGGCCACGTCTTCTTGACCGACCAGAACAGGAAGCGTGCCTCGGCGAAAGCTTCCATCTTAGCCTGCAGGGTGGTCTTCATGCCAGCCAGACCCTTTGAGACGTAGGCACGGTGGTGCAGGTCGAAGCAGGCACCGCCACGTACACCAGCCACAGCCTTGGCTATCCAGAGGTCGATGCCGGCGTAGGCCCATGCACACACCTTCAGGTGAGCCTGATAGTCGAACACGAAATCTATCTTCGTCGAAGCGGCCGACACGTCGCCCATCTCAGCTGCGGTGTTGACAAGCCCCAAAGTCATGGCCATCTTTGCATCAATCGACATGCCGAACGAGCCGATGCCGAAGCTGAGGTTGGCCTGTGCGGCTGCCGAAGCCTCGAAGACGATGCCGCCGTCGAGGAAGGTGAATTCAAACTTACCGTTCTCGCGGTCGTAGTAGCCGATGCCACTGAGGTAGCCCTTGATGCCCACGAAGGCTGACGGCCAGCGGGGTATGTCGTCGAAGAAGTCGTCGTCGGCAGGCTCAGCCGTGTTCACGGCATCCATGCAGGCCTGGAACTGCTCGTCGAAATACTGATAGTCGCCCAGTGCGCCGAGGGCATCCATGGTTTCACCGCCGGGCAGGAAGTTCTT
>JAEEVA010000001.1 GCA_016286995.1 Prevotella sp. | reverse complement strand
ATCAACACTGCCCGTTGCCGACGGTGTGAACAGGTACGGTGTATTGGGCTCCAAGTTCGCGTCTGTGTATTCCGTCATCGTGGCCTCGTAGTTGCTGCCTTCATGCGTGATACCAGTGAACGTATAGAACTTGCCGACGCTACCCTTTGCAAATGCGAACGGCAGGCACACTGTCGAGGACTTACCCTCGGTAAACGAGCGAGAGTAAGCCACCTTGCACGCCTTGCCAGCGTATGCCGACAGAGCCGAGAGATTGTCGCCGTCAGTCAGCGTGACAGCATTGGCAAAGATTGCAAGCATCGACTGGTTGGTGACGGGATCTTGCACCCAGACTACCTCGCTGCGGCCAGCCTGCAAGTTGGCAGTTGTCGTGCCGTCAGCAAGATGTTCGGTAGTGGTCTGTGTTCCCTGATTGCTATTGTTAATTTGAACTGTGTAATAGCTGTTAGTGACTGTTCCGCCATTACCTGAGAATGTTGCAGAATATGTAGCTGAAACATTTACACTCTTCGGAACAAAGAGACCATTCACTATGTTGACGCTACCAGAATATATCCATCCGACAAAGCCACCCCACGTTTGCGAAGATGGGCCTGTAAATGTTCCGTCAAAAACACAGTCGTTGAAATTCAATGTGCCCCCATCATCAACCCTTGCGGCAAAACCTCCGCGAACGGCATCGCCATTGTATGAAGAAATCATTTCCACATTTGAACGACAATTATTTATGTAGCTTGTTCCTTTGGACTGACCTACAAGACCGCCTGTAAAGCGGTGTGAGGTGTTTATCGTACCTGTCACATGTAGATTTTTGAATGTTGCACCATTGATATAAGGGAACGGAGCGCAATAATTACCTGTCGTGGTCCAGTTGACAGTCAACGTGTGCCCCTGACCGTCAAATAGTCCCTGATAAGGAGTTGATTCACTTCCTATCATCGTTTGGTCATCGCCAAGGTCGATGTCAGCTGTCATCTTGGCATTGGCAGCAGTATTAGTTCCATTATTTACAATTGCGGCAAAATCTTTCCAGTCCTGTACAGAACTGAGGAGATAGTAACCATCAGCATCCTGGGGGAGTTCGTATTGCTTGACATAGCGTACAGGCACCCCAGTAGTTCTTCGACTTACATCCTCCATTGCTATTTTATCATTATAAAACCCTGGAGTATAGCAATTATTACTACTCTCAGGAGTAGTACTCTGATAAACTGCAGCTTTATTAATTTGGTCGGGTTTGGTGCTATACCCTGCGGCAGGAAGGAATACGCAGCCGGCAGCTTCCATCAATGCCCAGCCTTCAAGGCTTACAGTAGAGGTGTAAGCTTCTGTGGCATTATTGCTATTACCTACAAAGTCCGTTCCATTCGGGTGCGTATAGTTGTCGGGAAAAACGATGACGCCTTTATATGTGCCGTCAATAGTAGCCTTACTATAGCGCATATCCTCGGAGAGTGTATTGGTGACGCTACGTGATACGAAAAGGTACTCCCACTCATCTCGTGAAAGAACGTACCATGATATGCCGTCACTTGGAGCACTATAACTGTTAAAGGCAAACCAGTCCTGATAATTGCCGGAATAGTCATACTGGTGCTCGGCAAACTGGTATGTATCATTTACATATTGTAGATTGCCTTTTGAGAATTGGACTCTTTTCCCAGAATTACTAACGGTGAACACTCCGTTGAGTACATCGGATGTTGATTGTGCCCACGCCCCCGTGCAGCAGCAGAGCAGGGTAAGCATTGAAATAAGTAATCGTTTAGTTCTGATCATTATGTTATTATTTTTTGTTTATAATCCGTTGGGGGTGTACATGCAAACGGCACGTCGCAGCCATCAAGCTCGCTTGGATGGCCGAGTCGTGACCGCGGTCGGCATAGCCATCGCGAGCCATTTCGCAGCGCATGCGCTGCAAAGGTACAAATAATTATGCTATTATCACAAAAAAGCGTCTACCTTTTAATATATATTAGGCTTAGTGTGCCAAAGGATGGCACACACTATTTCTAAGCTTGGCACACTTTTAACATTTGCCAACGCCGTATCACGATTGTACCCTTTTATTACCTACCCTTGACTAATCACGGGATTTGCCTGACGTCAGATGACTGGCACTTGCCTTTATTACTCGTCCAAAGAGATCGTAGTATTTGCCGCCATTTGTAATGACGACCTTACCATTGAGCAGGACTTTGTGGGGCAGGCTGTCTGCTGTCAAACCGTTGACAACACCGATAGAGGTGGGATCAGATGCGGGGCGCTCGTATGGTCCGATGTCGCGTGCAGAACCTGTTATGGTGCGCTGCAAGAACGGGAATTCGGCAATGAGGTCTGCAGGTATGTCATACATGGCATTACCGGCATCAATCATCTTGCTGTCGGCTGCCTGCCGTCCAAACCTACGTGGCAGTCCGCCATAGATGTCTCGTGGCTTGAGTGCCTCTTCCTCGTCGAGTGTGATAAAGTCCTCACGGCTGATGCCGGTTACGAGGTGGTTGCTCCATCCGTTTTTCGCCATAGGTACTGCGATGGCGTTATAGTCGTCGGAGCCAACGTCGATCTCCTGTTTGCCCAGACATATATTATTATAGAAGAACGTGTTGGCATCCGAGCCGCCTCCTTCGAACATATAGTCGTAGCTGTTGTCGAATGCCAGGCATCCGATAAGCACATGTCCCTCCTTGTGGTTGTTGCAGTCGAAACCTTTTACTGAGCTGCTGTTGTTACAACCGAATGCTATGCAGTTATAGGCATAGTGTATGCCTTTCGACGAGCCGCCTGTTCCATTGCCACCAAGCTTGATGCCGTTGCCGTTACCCGAGAACGACATGGAACTGCTCTTGTTGATGTAATCCTTTACCCAGAGGTGGTCGGCTGCCTTTCCCGACTCCCATGCCCAACACTCAACAAGTATTACGCTGAAGTCGGTTTCGAAGAGGTCCCATGCGTCGTCGCTGTTGTGCCATGCACGACAGCGTATGAACCGGTTGCCAATACCGTTGTGCATCTTACATGCAAAGCCGTCGGCATCGCTTCCATAGTTGGTGTCGTAGTCGCAGTTGTGGTGTGAGTCGCAGTCGATAATGTCGTTATAGGCACAGTATGAGCCATCGTTACTGCTGATACCGGGGAAGGTGTCGCTGAAGTTATGTCCGAAACCGAGCTGTAGTCCCGTGTCGAGGTTATATGAGAACTCGCAACGCTCAATGCGGTTGTGCGATCCTTCGAGTTTGATGGCATTGTCGGCGGCGTGTGTGATATGCAGCCCGAATAGCCACCAGTAGTTGCCGGTAATCAAGATACCACGGTCGCCCACCATCTGGTCGTACAACTGATTCACAAAGTCAAAGACCGGCTTCTCATCCTCATAGGCACGGATGATGATTGGGCTCTCCTCTGTACCGTTTTTCTTGATACGAACGGTATATTTTCCATCATTTTGTTTCTTTGGATAGTACGTACCGCCACGGCAGATGATATGAGTGCCTGGCTGAGCAGCATTGATGGCTGTCTGCAAGTCGTTCCAAGGACGTTCAAAAGAACCGTCGCCGTTGGGATCGCCGTCAGGGGCAATGTATATGGTGTTCAATGCCGTGGGGAACGGCTTGGTAGGAACGGGGACACCCTCGGTGATGTACGTCGGGTCGTCTGGCTCTGGTTGTGGCTGCCCGCTGACGCTGTTGAGTGTAATGGTTATGTCGTCCAGATAGATGGTTCCGCTCTGACAGGTGAAACGGATGACGACCTCTGTATCTTCCTCTTGTGAGTTACATTTGAACGTGCTGGAACCGTATGGTGTAGAGGATGAGACGGTTGCCGTCCCCAGTTCTGTCCATGTCGTACCTCCGTCTGTTGACTTCTCTACTACCAGTTTCTTTCCTGAGCCAGAAGCCCTGTGATAGAAGGTTACCTTTCCTGGCTGGCAGAGTACGGGGGTAACGGCATATCCATTGTTGTTCATGGTAAGGCGCATGCTGTTATTGTCTTTCTTGCCATATACGCCCTTGATTGTCCATTGACCGGAAACCAGTGACACGGTCGTTGCTGAAGACGGAGCCGATGACGGCAGTCCTGTTTCAAAGTCTTCATTGAAATTGTCTGCGAAGGTGGGACAGGCATGACATACCAGCATGAAGAACAAAAGCACTAAGTAGGAGGTGCGAGGTGTGAGATTCTTTTTCATCGGTTATTTCTCTTGTTTGTTTTGCAATAATTTTAGCTCAATACCGATGCAAAAATAAGTATTATATTATTAATATGTAAACGTCGACGTTTGTTTTCTGCCGTAATCGATTACGTGCCATCAAGCTTCTATGTATTTTTTCTGTTTTTTCTTGTTTGTTTCGTTTTTATTCCTTACCTTTGCAACGAGCTCGGTACTCAATATCAAGTATGTTATCAAAGAAGTTAAGGAAGATAAAACACGCTCTAATGATTTTGAAGCCATTGAAGTACATATTGCTTGTCATTGGCGTTAGCTTCTGCGGTCAGATGATGGCGCAGGGTGGCTTGGCTTCGCTCATCAAGAAAGTGGGGACTAAGCTGGACTCGATGGCGGTCAAGGGTGTTGACCGTCGCTATATCGATGCACCGGAGAGGCCCTGGCAGATTATCTTGAGGGGCAATGTGAACCAGACCGTCGTGAGCATGAGAACCGAGGGAACTATAGCCGGGCAGGAATATAGTGCCAGGCCGCATCTGAAGACGACGCCTTCGCAGTATGTTGGTCTGTGGGCTGGCTATAGGGGCTATGGTCTGGGCTATACGGTGAACGTTGGTGGCGACAAGGGTAGCAATCTGACGTTCGGTGCCACGGGAGGATCGTACGGCATCAACGTGCGTATCCGCTCATTCGAGAACAGCAACCCAAATTTTAACCTGAACAGTGAGCTCCTTTCTGAGGCTGAGATGGACGCATGGAATAACGTACAGCTGACTGACCCCATCCGTGTGAGAGCGGTCATCGCCGACGGATACTATATGTTCAACGGCAAGAAATTCTCCTATTCCGCAGCCTACGACCAGTCGGCCATTCAGAAGCGTTCGGCGGGTTCGCTGATGGCAGGACTAATGTACAACTATACGCGTATTGACTATGCCTCAGACTCTAACGGCGACCTGGTGTATCTGATGGAGGGACTGGGTAAGGTAAAACTATGGCAGGGCAGTGTGGGCGTAGGCTATGCCTACAACTGGGTTCCCGCCCGCGGACTGCTCATCAACGTCATGGCCATGCCTATGCTGACCTTTGTCAATAAGCTCAAGGCCTACGGCTATGCAACGAATGTACCGGAACTGATGGAAGACCCTACCTTCTGGGACCCGAATACGACCAACGAGGAGTGGGATGAATGGTTCTATGGGAATGTACACATTACTCCCATGGGCGACAAGACTTTCAACAGCGGTGTCAGCTTGGGTTTCGATGCCCGTATGTCGCTGACCTACAACTTTGAGCGCTTTTACCTCAATGCATACGGACAATTCAACAACATCCGCTATCATCACGGTAACACTACCGGTTATCTGAACGACTGGTTCATTAATACGTCTTTTGGCTTCAGATTTTAATAACTTCTAATTCAAAATAAAATGAGAAAGATGATGAATTTGGTGATTGCCGCCACCTTTATTTGCGGCGCATGTGTACTGAGCTCATGCAAGACGGCTCATACTGCGACGGCTAAAGCGGCCCCAAAAGTGGTGAGCACCGAACTGATTCGCACCAGTCAGAGCTGGGACGGCGTGGAACTGCCGGACTACTTCCAAGGACGCCCGGAGCTGGTTGCCGTGAAATATGTGTTCCCTGCTGGACAGAAGTTGGGTTGGCACCACCATGTGGCTATGAACTACGGCGTGCTGGTACAGGGCGAACTGACCATCATCGGTCTGGACGGTAAGACGAAAGTGGTCCATGAGGGCGAGGCTGTCGTAGAGATGGTAGGTACCATCCACCACGGCGAGAACCGTGGCAAGAAGGACTGCATCCTCTACATGTTCTACCTCTCGCAGAAAGACCTGCCCTTAGCCGTGCAACATCCGGAAATCACGCAGCAGTGAGCGCAAAGCGATGCTTGCATCAGCAATTAAAAATTAGAAATTAGAAATTAGAAATTAGAAATTATGATATGCTTTAATCCTCAAATGCAGCGGACAAAGGTAATCATAATTCCTAATTCCTAATTTCTAATTTGAGCATGTAAACATGCGAAAGTCGTACCAATTTACTTGAAGAGACGCTGTGCAAACATGGTGAGATAGATGCGCCAGTTGCGCCAGATGTGACCGCCATCGGTCTCGACGTACTCATACTTATAACCCTTCGAATCCCAGTAGGCACGCAGGTCGACGGTACTCTGATAGAGGAAGTCGGTATTGCCCATACCCATCCAGTAGAGCTTGGGCTTGCTGCCAAAGAGGCGTGCTGACTGTCCGGCAAAGTCTGGGTCGTCCTTGATCTGCTCGGAGAACGGCTTCTGCATATTGAAGTCCTTGCCGAGGTGCAGACCGGCCGAGAAAAGTCCATAGTAATCGAACGTCGTGGGATAGAGGAGGCTGATGGCGAAGGTATGGCCGCCACCCATGGACAGACCGCAGACGGCACGTCCCTCACGCTTCTTGATGGTGCGGTAGTTGGCATCGACATAGTTCACGATATCCATGAAGCTGGCCGGGATGGTAGCTGCAGCAGGTGCCGTAGGACCATTACCACCGTCGCGGAAGCCCGGAGTGTACATGCCGAATGACCACTCGCCAGGGGCTGCCTGGCAGTTGGGATTGCCATTGGGCATGACGACAATCATCGGCTTGGCCTTGCCCATGGCAATGAGGTTGTCAAGAATCTGGGCTGCACGACCGAGTTCGCTCCAAGCATTCTCGTCGCCACCGGAACCATGCAACAGATACATGACAGGATAGCGTCCACCCTTATCGTAGCCAGGCGGGGTGTAGATGGTCATGCGGCGCTGCATCTTCAGCGTAGGACTGTTGTACCACACCTTGCTCAGGTTGCCATGGGGCACTTCGTTGACGCGATAGAGGTCACCTTTGTCACCCTTCTTTTCACTGACGATGAAGATGTTGGTATACGACACGATGTCGCGGTTCACATAAATGTTGGCTGGGTCCTTGACGCCCGTCATGCCGTCGATGCTGAACGTGTAGCTATACATCTCGGGGGCCAGTTTGTCGCTGGTGAAACTCCACACACCGTTCTTGCCCTCCACGAGCTGTGCCACGCCGGGGGCGTCGTAGTCGCCATAGCCCTCAATATGTATTTTCTGAGTGGGCAGGAAGTCGCCGGTCACCTCGACCTTCGAGGCCTTGGGGGCAAAGAGGTTAAACGTCACTGTGCCGTCCTTGTTGACGACGGGTGATTGTACGTTGGCACTCTGGAAGAGCTTTTCTTGTGCCACACCGCTCAGGCAGCATCCCACTACCAAAGCCAGAGTCACGATAGTCTTTTTCATATGATTTGCAGTTATTAGTAATAATAATATGCAAAGATACGAAAGGTTCATGATTCATGGTTTATGGTTCATGTTTTTTTATACATAATTCACAATTATTTCGAAACCTCACGGATGTTGGCAAAGCTGAAGCGGATGGTGTCGGCATGCGTGATGCTCGTGGCGGTAAAGTAGCCCAGGCAGGGGTCGCCCTTGATGTTGCTGATGGGGTTGGCCCCGCCGCTTTGTCCGGCCCTGAGCGATTTAAGGAAGTCGAAGGTGGAACGGTCGATGGTCATCAGCTTGAAGGTAACGATGTCGCCCTCGTAGAGGATGCTCTTCCAGTTCTCTTCCTTGTCCTCGTCGACAGCACGCTGGCTCATGCACATCACATCGCAAGTAATCTGTCCTGGCAGATGACCGCGGTCTTCGAAAACGTTCCAGCGGTAGGCATCGGTCTGTGGCTTGTTCTTGAAGTGTGGATGGTTGGACTGGCGGTCCATGCGGTACCAGAAATAGTTGCGCTCGTCAGGTTCAGTGTCGGCGGCATATACCTCATAGAATAGTATACGCTCGTCGACGACGGATTGCCACAGAAACTCTGTCGACTTGATGGGTGCTGGGGCTGGCATGGTCGACGTGGCTTCGTAGTGATGGCCGTCGAAGTTGACGCTCAGGTGGTAGGTCTGGCCCACTGTGCCGCGGAACGCTGAATGGTAGCTGCGTGTCCGGGTGTCGTAGGGTAGGTGTTCTATGACGCCGTCTGTGGTGATGACCACTTCGGCGCCCGTAAGACATGGGCTCTTTACGCTGTCCAGCACGCTGCGTGTGCGGGTGATGAGCACCTCGCTGCCCTCGTTGGTCACACGGCCTTCAATCATCAGCTGCGGCTCCACCTCGTGGTAGTCGAAGTCAATCTCCTTGGTACAGGCCGTCAGCCCCACTGCCAATAGTACAATAATATATATTCTTTTCATCTTCTATTCTCAACTATTGTCTTTAACTCTTTTAACTTCCTTAACTCCTTTCGAAACTTGAGTCCCTTAATATTTGATGGTGAACGATACGGAAGGAATGATGCCGAAGAGCGACGTCTGCTCGGCGATGGTACCCGTGGGCGAGTCGTCGTCGTTCTTGAACTGGATGAGGAACGGATTATAGCGACAATAGGCATTGTAAACACCGAACGATAAGATGTGCTGGAAACGCCCCACCTGTCGCGTCCACGTGGCACTGATGTCCAGACGGTGATATGCTGGAGCACGATAGCCGTTGCGCTCGGCATAGTAGTAGTAGGTGGTGCCGTCAATCTCATACTTGGCGCTGGGTGCTGTCAGGGCCTGACCGGTATTGTAGCGCCATGTTGCTGCAAGCTCCCATTTCGGTGCCAGACGGTACATGCCCACCACGGCAATGTCGTGGCGACGGTCGTTCGACGCTGTATACCAGTGTCCCTGGTTGATGCCCTCAATCTTGTTCTCCGACCACGCCAGCGTGTAGCTCAGCCAGCCCGTCAGCCGTCCCGTATTCTTGCGTGCACACAGTTCCATACCGTAGGCCCGCCCTTTGCCGCCCAGCAGCAGCCGCTCAATTTCTATTTCCGAATAAAATGCTTTGCCATCGCGATAGTCGTACACGTTGTCGATGTGCTTATAGTACGCCTCCGCCGAGAAGTCGTAGTCGCCCCGTGGCGTGATGCCCACCCAGCCCATGGCCACCTGGTTGGCCTGCTCAGGTTTCAGGATGTTGCTGCTCATGGTGTAGCGGTCGAAGGGCATCGACAGCGAGCTGCCGCGGATGGCATGGATGTCTTGTGACGTACGGCTGTAGCCCACTTTCAGGCTGTTGCGCTCGTCGATGTTCCATTTCATGCTTACACGTGGCTCCAGGTCGGCATATGTCTTCACAATGCCCGTCGGATGCCATGTGTCTACGATGTTGCCAGCAGGGTCGATATCGTAGTACGGCTTTCCACCGAGTGCTGAGAACAGGTGCAGGCGCAAACCGACAGAAACGTCCAACTTCGGGCTGATGTGCCAGTCGTCGTTCACCCATAGGGCCGACATCCAGGCATCACGCTTCTCACGTTGGTGCAGCAGACGGATGTCCCACTCCGCCGACTGCAGCTGCAAGTAAGTCGTCTCTATACCCATATTCAGTCGGTGATCGCGCAGCGTCACACGCTGTTGGTGGCGCAGTGTGAAGTGGCGGATGAAACCCTTCATGGTGTAATAGATGTTCAGCATGTCGAGTCCCATGTCCGACAGGTAGTTACTGTACACCAGTTGCGTATTGGCATGGTGGTGGTCGCCGAAGGTGTGCAGCCAGTTAGCAGTGGCCGTCGTGTTGCCCCAAGTCATGTCGAGCAGTTCGTCGATGCCCATGTTGTCGCGGCCGTGGAAGAATGACAGTGACAGGCGGTCCCGGACACCCAGGCGCCAATTCAGACGCAGGTTCATGTCGTAGAAATTCATGGTGTTGTCACGGTACTTCTCCGATGCCTTCAGAAACACATCGAGCCATGAGCGGCGTCCGGCGAAGAGAAACGAAGAACGGTCTTTCTGTATAGGGCCCTCTCCCACTATCTTGGCCGAGAGCAAGCCGATGGTGCCACCGAAGTGATAGCCGTGCAGGTCGCCAGGACGCGTGTCGATGTCGAATACTGACGATGAGCCACCACCCAATTGTGCCGGTACAAGACCCTTGTAGAGTGAAGCCCCTGTCAGTGCGTCGTCATTGAACGTAGAGAAGAGACCCATCAAGTGTCCGGCATTGTACACCGTAGCTCCGTCGAGCAGTATCAGGTTCTGTGCCGCTGTGCCGCCACGTACCTCGTAGCCAGCAGAGCCCTCGCTCTCGCTCTTCACACCAGGCAGCAACTGCAAGCTCTTGATGATGTCCTTCTCGCCAAACAGTGCCGGCACCTTGGCCAGTGTGGCCACCTCGACCTTCTCCATACCTATCTGCACCTCGCCCATGCGCTGCTGGGCCGAGCGTGACGTTACGGTTACCTCCTGTAGGGTGTCCTCACGGTGGATATCATTGTTCACCTGTCCCTGTCCCGCCAGTGGGACAAGGGTGATCAGGAGGGTTAAGAGGGCTGTTCTCACGGTTTTCTAAAATGTTGTTTTTATAAAATAACGATAAGTAAGCTTTTGATATGTTTTAATAGTTGTCAGCTATCCGAATCTTTAACTGATGCTTCTTGGTTTGGTCGATAGTGTATTTCTTTAGAACCCCAGGTCCGCAGGAGCTGTTGCCAAGCCCCATGACGGCGCAGTCTATGCTGACGAAGGTTTTCCCTTCGTCCTCCAACTCGTAGTCGTGGCTCTTGCTGGCAATGTACTGCGCGGAGTACGGTAGGGCCGAGAAGGAAAAAGGCTCGTCGACGGCTTCGATGCGAATCCTCTTGCCCTTCTTCGTCTTCAGTTCCACCATCGTGCAGTCTTCGTGGTTGCCACTGTCCTGCGGACGGGCGTAGTGTACGTACTGCTCGCTGACAACGCTCTTCCACAACCCCACGGAACACGACTCCTTACGGTCTGGATAGTTGTCCCAAGGGCCGCGGCCGTACCACGTCAACTGCTCATACTCCCGTGGCAGTTCAATACGAATGCCGAGGCGTGGCAGCGGGGGCAACGAGTCGGGTATCTCAAACGTAAACGTCAGCTCGTTGCCGTTCTGTTCCATCGTTACAGGTATATTTAATGTATCAAGTCCGCAACGCTTCCAGTCCTTAGCCAGCCAGTTGCCAAAGCTCTTGTCGTTGTCTGTCGGAGCGCGGAAGCATTGTGTGCGGATGTTGGATACCAATTTTATCAATTCGGCTGAAAGGGCTTTGTTTTTTGACGGCTTCGGCTTGGCTTCCCTCTTCCATCTTCCTTCTAACATCTTCCATCTTCCGTCTTCCGTCTTCCCTCCATACACCGTCTGTACCTCATAGTATTTCGGCGTCAGCGTACGGTCGCTCATCACGATACCATTCATGCAGAAGGCATGCAGGTTAGGCTTGTCACCGAAGTCACCGCCGTAAAGAACTTTCTCTACCATCTTACCTCTTACCTCCTCCTTCTTGATGATTCCCTGGTCTACCCAGTCCCAGATGAAGCCTCCGAGCATACGCGGGTTCGAGTTTATCTCCTCCCAATACTCCTTGAAATTGCCCATGGCGTTACCCATGGCGTGTGCATACTCGCTGGTCAGCACGGGGCGCGGGCCCCCGTCGCTCCCTACCCACGTACAGCGATCGCCAGTTCGGTTGGCGATTTCCAACAACCGCTCCCAGCGTGCATTCTCAGCACGCTCTTGGTCTGACCCCTCCGGGATGCCGGGGTTCAGGTATTCCTCCATCACTCTTGGATAGAATCTTGAAATAACATCCACCGTCGAAGGGTCAGGTTCCCCCTGTGCCCCCTCATAGTGTACCGGTCTTGTCGGGTCAAACTCGTGTAGCCATGCCGACATGGCGGCTTGGTTCGGACCGTAGCCACTCTCATTCCCCAGGCTCCAGAAGATAACACAGGGGTGGTTCTTGTCGCGTTCGGCCATGCGGATGGCCCTGTCGAGAAATGCCTCGGCCCAGTCGGGCGTTGAGGCCAGCGTACCACGCAGTCCGTGCGTCTCGCAATCGGCCTCGTCCATGACATACATGCCGATGCTGTCGCACAGCTCATACCAGCGCGGACAGTTAGGATAGTGGGCAAGGCGTACGGCATTGATGTTGGCTTCCTTCATCAGCCGCAGGTCCTGTAGCATACGCTCTTCGGTCATCACGCGGGCCGTATAGGGGTCGTGCTCATGCCGGTTGACGCCCCGAATCTTGATAGCCTGCCCGTTAATCAGCAACTGCCCGCCCTTGATGCGTATCTCCCTAAATCCCACCTGCTGCGTCACGCGCTCGACGATTTCCCCGTCGAGCCCCTGCAGTTCCAGCCTTAAGGTATAAAGGTAGGGCTCTTCGCACGTCCACAACCGCGGATTGCTGACTGTCATCTCCATCCTGTTAAACTTCCTGTGTCCTCGCTGTGGGTACCACTCGTTCATGCGCGCTGCCTTATGTTCCAGGTCGAGTGTCTCCTGTGCTGCGACAGTGTCGCTGCAAACAGTAGCACTACCATCCATCAGCGTTGCCACCAGCCGGTATCCTTCACCCGTCTCCCCGTTATACACGGAGAACTGTGGGTTCACCTGTAGCGCCCACTGCCCGTCCTGTACACAAAAAGAACCGTCCCTTTTGTGTACTGTCCGCACCGCCACATCCCTCAGCCTGATGTCGGGCGTATGGTACAGCAGCACGTCGCGGTGAATGCCGCCGAAGCGCCAGAAGTCCTGATCTTCCAAGTAACTGCCGTCGCTGTACTTATACACCTCGACGGCTATCTGGTTCTCACCTTTCTTAATATAGGGGGTGACGTTGAACTCCGAGGGCTCCATCGAGCCTTGACTGTAGCCTACACGTTGGCCGTTGATCCACACGTAGAAGGCACTCATCACGCCCTCGAAACGCAGGAACGTCTGCCCGCCGGTTGCCGCCCAGCTGTCGGGCAGCGTAAAAGTGCGGCGGTATTGTCCTGTAGGGTTGCGCTCCACATACGTCGTCCAGTCCTTCTTCGGCTCCCGCGTCACGTATGGCGGGTCGATCTTGAACGGGTAGCCGGCAGAGACATAAATCGGCGTGCCGTAGCCGTTCACCTCCCAGTTGGCAGGGACGGCCAGTGTCTCCCACCCCGAGGCGTCATAGTCAGTGCGCCAAAAATCCTTGATGCGCTCTTCGGGCGTCTTCGTCCAGCGAAACTGCCAGTCGCCGTTGAGCGACAACATGCGGTCTCCTTTCCGTTCACCAAAGGGTATAAAATAGGCACGGGCAGGTTCCCGATTGATTTGCAACACGTGGTTGTCCTCCCAGTCGTGATGCTTTTCTTCTTCAAGTATGAAGCGCGGTGCGTCATTCTGGGCTGACAACGGTAAATAGGCAAGAAGGCATAAAGGCAGGGAATACAGGACTTTTCTCATTGCATCTCGAGTTCTTTAAATTCAACGTCGTTGGTATCTATCTGCACAGTATATGTGCCGGCATTAATCTGCGTCCCCGTGGTGGTGCTGAGCATCTTCCACTTCGGGGGTGTCGGTGGGAAGGACACCATGCGGTCGACCAGCACAGCATGCTTGGAGTCAGTGATGGTCATGCGGGCGGTGACGGGGTGCCCCGTGGTATTCTTGTAACGGAAGCGCAGGGCGTACTCCTGCCCCAGACCGGGAGTGATGATGAAGGTGGTACCCTGGCTTTGGGCTTTTGGCTGTTTGCTCTTGGCCATTGGCTGATAGACGGTGGCGGGGCGTATCTCTGTATCTGCAGGTAGCTCCTCCTTGGGCAGCTTGGCGATGGTGTCGGTGTCAAGAACGTGCCAATTAAAAGAGGTGAGAGGTAAGGGGTGAGAGGTGAGAGAAATGCTTTGCTCTTTGCTTGCTATGGCAATGGCGGCAATCACCGCCTGCCCAGCTTTGACCTCTGGGAAGGAGATGCGCAAGCGACCGTCCTTGGCTTTAGCAGTAACGATACGCTTGAGGGCACCACAGTAGCCAGCTTCGGCCCATGGGTCGAGGTCATCGATGACGACGCTGTCGTTGACGGCTACGTCAAAGATGCGCAGACCTTCGTAGTCATCCTGCTCGCCCCCACCCTTGCCATGCCACGGCTCCACGAAGAAGAGCTCCATGCGGTAGTCGCCATCAGGAACGGGCAGGTCGTACCACAGTCGGTGACGACCAAATCGGAAGAACTGGAAGAGCTCGTCGCTATCGGTGCCACGGATATCGGACGTGATATGTCGCTGGCTGGCTTGGAAGGCATGGATGCCGGGGAAGTCCTGACCCCAGGAATGGCTGAGGAGGGAGTCGTCGGCCTGCCACAGTTGGCCGTACTCGTCGGTGTAGGCATCGCCACCGCAGTTGATACGGTAGAGATAGCGGTATCCCTCAGCACCCTTCACGAGATCGCGGCAGCGGTCGGCAGCGGTGGGGGGAATGCCCGACGTTGATACGTCGGGAGTAGTGGTAGCATAGCGGTTGCGGTACATGTAGTAGGCGGGGGTGGGCTCTTCCCAGATAGTGGTGAGGCCTTTGTAGTTGATGGGGCCTATCTTATCAATGCGGCGGTAGGCTCCGTCGGGTTGCACACGGCCGGGGTTGTCGTGGGAAGCGAACAGCCACTGGAAGTGACCGCAGACGCCGAGGCCACTTGTAGTGTTTGTTGCGACTGAGTCGCAACCTGCTGTAAAGGCCTGCTCTGCCAGGCGGGCTTTCTTTTCTAAGAGGGCGGTGAACGATTCCTCGCTGTATTTGGCGTCACCGTGCAGGTCGATGGTACGCCAAGCACCGTACTCGCCGTTCAGCAGCTGGTCGGGGCGGCGCAGCTCGTTGTCGTAGTTATCTGCCGAGCCGCCATACGTGCCGCTCCAGTTCTGGATGACGTTCCAATCAGTACCCTCGCCGCCGTTGCAGGTAGTCACCAGACGCTGTGACGATGTCGTGGGGTCGAGGCTACGGATAAGCAGTGTACACTCCTGGGCAAACTCACGTGGCAGGACACTCTCGTTCTGCAAGCCCCACAGGATGACGCTGGGGGAGTTGCGACGTTCCTTAATCCAACGGACAAGCAGCCGCTTAAACGTTTCGCGGAACTCAGGGGTGTCATACCAGATGTGTGCCGAGAACTGGCTCCAGAAGAGCATACCCTGTTCGTCAAACAATTGTTGGTAGAGCAGATTATGGGGCTGGTGAGCCTCGCGGAAGGCGTTGAAGCCCGCGTTGCGGATTTGCTTCACGCGGCTCCGTATCTGCTCGGGGGTGAAGGCGTGGCTATTACCGAGGATGTGCTCGTATTCGCAGGTGCCATTGATGAAGACGGGGGCGCCATTCAGATAGAAGCGGTTGTCCTCTGCCAAGGTAATACCTCGGCCTACAGAACCGTTGCGGAGAACGGGCCAGGATATACTGCGGATGCCAAACGGCGTGCGCACCTCGTCGAAGGTGACGAGGGCCGGTTCACGGGCCATGTTGGCGTCGCCATCGTAGTGGTTGGGACGCTTCAACATTGACGTTAGGGTGTAGAGATAAGGGTCTTCAAGGCTCCAGCGGTGGGCATCGGTGACCGGTGAAACCTGCCTGACAGTGCGGGTCTCTCCGGGTTCAAGCCTTAATTCCTGCGAGAGGCGGAAGACGGTCTTGCCGCTGGTCAGGGCGAACTTGCTAACCAGCTCTAGTGTCTGGGGGTTCGTGCTGTAGTTCTTCACTTCGGTCTCGATGAAGACGCTGTCACAAGCTGTATTGTTCCAAATATGGACGCCAAAGGGTTCTATGCGCACGTCATCGGTCTCGACCAGTGTGACGGGACGGAAGATGCCGAAGGGCTGGCTGCCTTCAGAGAATCCCCATTCTGACGAACAGCCGCCACAGACCCACGGTGAGGCGGTCTGCATGGCAGGATGGTCGACAAGGACTTTAATATCGTTACGCCCATTGACAAGGGCATCGGTGACGTCGAGCGTCCAGACGGTACGACCTACGAGTTCCTTGGGATAGGTATGGCCGTTAAGGGTGACGGTGGCGTAGGTGCCGACGCCCTCGAACTGGAGGAAGTAGCGCTTGTCTGTGCGCTTTTCCGTGGTAAATACCTTATCATATATAGCAGAGCCGTGCAGGTTGCCATGACGCAGCTGACGGTAGCCGTAGTAGTCGTCGAAGTTGTGGGGGACGTTTATCTTTGCTGCGATACTATCGCTGCCTACCACCGACGCCTGCCAGCCATCGTTGAGACTGACAAAGCGACGCTTGCCAGTGGGCTCTGGAGCGGGAAAACGGACTTCCGAGCGGCCCATGGGAACACTGGTGGCAACGGCGATGCCGCGCTGCTGGGCGTTATTGACAGCGCAGTAGAAATGATAGACCACACCATCGTGCTTGACAACGTACGACTTGTGGGCAAACATCTCGTCGTAGGGCTTGCTGGGGATTATCAAGTCTTCTCCTTCCCAATCTTGCCAATGGATGAGGTCGCGACTGACGGAGAAAGTATTATAGGCGTTATACTTTCTGGCAGGGTTATAGGCAGAGAAGTAGAACATAATATAGAGGCCATCCTTCTTGACTATCTGGGCATCGCCAGTAATGATGCCTGGGGCCTCATGGTAATAGACGGGATTGCCGTCGTAGCGCTTCCACTTCTTCAGGTCGTTACTGAGGGCGATACCGATGCGCTCAGCCTTCAGCTGGTTGCCAGGATTGATACCCCCGGCATTATAGAACATCACAAAGCGGTGGCCAAGGGTCTTGGCTGGGTCTTCGTAGATAGTGCTTTTATATTCAGTGAGCTTTTCCCACCATTGAGCATCCTTGTCGTTGATGCTGAGTAGGGGTTTTTCGCCAGACTGCCACTCATGGGCTTGCGTGATGTCGCCATCGGTCCATGCCATGCCGATATGCAAAGGCTCGCGGACTGCTTCATAGCCTGTGCCGTGACCGCCGATGTACGTCATCCAGTGCTTGCCCTTAAATACGCCAAGTGCATAGCTCCCGTCCCATGTCCAATCGATGAGGGCAGGGAAACCGCCACGCTGATTCATATCCCAGCCGTTGTCCTTGTACGAGAGGATGCGCCCATCGGTCGTCCAATGCAGCAAGTCGTCAGAGGATGCCAGCCATGTCTCGTAACCGCGACCGTCCGTGCCGTCCTTGCCGTTATATACCACGTAGGTCATCAGCCATTTGTCACCAACACGGAACACCGTGGGACAGTCTATCTTGTGATAGTTGTCGGTGGGGGCAACGACCATGCCGTACTTATAGGGCGTACGCACCTCTTGGTAGATGCGCTGCATGACAGAGGTAGGAATCTCTGCGGCAAAAACGCCGAGCACACTGAGCAATGACAAGAAAACGATAAGTATCTTTTTCATAGGTGGTTACTTTTGGAACAGCCAGTCTACTTCGCTCGATGGACCATTAAGGCCGCAGTCGCGGGGTTTGATATCACTCTGAGTAAATCCTGCCACCATTAAGATGCCTTTGGGGAGACGGATAATATTACGGCCAACAGGCAACGAGTATTGATGGATATTGACTTTGGGCATCTGAACGATGCTGATAGCATTGGTGAGGATGGGCTCGGCTTGTCCGTATTCATTACCTGTGGCATCAATCTCCAATTTAGGAGCTTTGGCCCACTTGGGGTCATCATCCTTGAAAAGACCAACGAGCAACTTTACGGGTTTATCGCTCTCGTATTCTATGCTTGTACCGACAATACGTGTTGTGTCGCGATTAAGAACGAGGGCTTGTAGGCCAACGAGTTCTGGAGCGAGGCTGTCAACAGGTGTGTCGGATCGGTTCTCGAAGAGGATGGCGCCTTTCTGGAGAGGAACACAGGTGGCAGAACCACCTGTCACACTAACAAACTGAACAGGGGCGGGGGTGAGGGGGTGGACGAGAACATCTGTCTGCGCCACAGGATGCTTCAGCTTTTCGATGTTTTCCTTGAAGGCATCGAGCTCTTCTTGATAGACGACGGCCAGTTCACTCCATGTCTTCATCTTACCATTGTCGCCACCTACGGGAATACGGCGCTGAGCCGTCTGCATAGAGTTAGCGTAGAGATACCATTCGTCGGTCATACGGCTCAGGTCATACCAAATACTGAGACTTTGTTCCAGCCACTTCTCGGCAGTTTCCAAGTGGGCGATATCTTTCGTCCACTTGTAGCGTAGCACCTCGGCGGCTGCACGCACCTTCAACTGGAAGGCCTTGGCAAAGGTGGCATAGCACAGGACGTCGTTCCATACCCGTTCAAATTCTTCAGCATGGCAGGTGGGCTTGACTGAAATCGCACCCATCTCGACAAGGGCACGGTCACCGTGATTCACGCATTGGTCGACGATATCTAGCGGCAGTTCGCCGACATGGGGCAGTCCACTGTATTCCTTCTCTATATATTCGATGAGCTTTTCGCCCTCAGGACCGCAACTCTCATAGAAACCGGGATAGATGGTGTATTTGTATGGATTGACGAGCTGGCCCATGGTCATGCCAAGCAGCAGCGTCTGGCGATTACCCTCTGTGATGCCGAAGCGGCGCAGCAGCTTGGGGGCTATCTCGCCAGCTTCGTCATAGGCGTTGAGCAGGTGTCCGGCAGCAATGGTGTCAATGCCGTAGTAATCGGAGAGGGTGCGTTTCCAATAGGAGGCCTCGGTGGAAGCGGTGGAACCGCTTCCCATAGTAC
The DNA here is from genome assembly GCA_016286995.1 of Prevotella sp. Classification (GTDB taxonomy): domain Bacteria; phylum Bacteroidota; class Bacteroidia; order Bacteroidales; family Bacteroidaceae; genus Prevotella. Next base: position 148,485 of record JAEEVA010000001.1, on the reverse strand, counting down.
TGCGCTGGTCGTTCCAAGCATAGCGCCCCCACGCCTGGTACCACATCCAGTCGCGGTCGAGCTGTTTCAGACGCTCACCATTGGGGAGCTTGTCGGCCGTATAGGGCCAGTCCCAATAAGAGGCCTGTGGATAGAGGTGCAAGCCTTTCGAGTGGTGCACACGGTGCATGGCCTGGACCGTCTTCTGAATAAATGCGGGAGATGACCAGCGCCAAGGCTCGAGATTAGCGAGGATATGCACATTGTCGATGTGTACGGGGGCTGCTTCGGCCAACTGCCGATGCGTCTCACCCCACGGACCGCCGGGTTCGTAGGTGGTGAGTGATTCGCCAGTGTACTTCGACATGGTGTAGATATTGGGATAGAGAGGGAGCGATTCCTTCAGGACGAGAGGACCGTCAGTGTCGTGGGAACGGAGGACGATGGGCGGCAATGAGGCGGAGCCCGACGCTGACGCATCGGGAATAGTGGCTAAGCGCCCACTCGCTGTCAATCCGTCCTTGATGCCTGGGATGATGGTTTCCTTCATCCACGTGACGTCATCGTCAATGGTGGCCATGGCTTCGCCGAGACAGACCAACAGACCGACGTTGGGATATTTCTCGATGAATGCGGCGATGCTCTTGCGGGTGTAGTCGGCTATGAGCGGTGTGATGGGGCGATTTCGGTCCTGTGTCTTCAGACCGTAATGGTCAGCGAAGGGCTTGCTGAGAATGATGTTATAGAACATCTGGATGACCCAGATGCCACGACGGTCGGCCTCGTGGGTGAGGAACGAGAAGATATCCTCGTTCTTCTTGAATGTTTCTTCATTCACCTCAAGGGCGAAAGGATAGTCCTTCAGTTTGACCAAAGAAGCAAAGGGGTGGCCGTTCCAGAGGTAGAGCGAATTGAACTTGTTCTCCACCATCATGTCGAGATAGCGAATCCATGCCTCCTTGTCGTAGAACCAAGGGAAGTTCTCGGGGGTGTAAGGATACTCATAGACACTATGCCCGGGCAAGTAGACAGTCTTCTGCAGGCCAATGCAGGTGCCGCGCATCACCATCGAAGGCTGTTCTGTATATTGCTGTGGCACAGCAACATGCTCAACGCCAAGGCGCATGCGCTCTGCCAACTCGACGGCACCATAGATGACGCCGCTGGGGTCGTTGCCCTCGATGGCATAGTCCTTTTTGTCGTGGCGGATGGTGTAGCCCTCGGCAGGGCCGCAACCCTTTACGCTCAGTGTGATGCGCCCACCGCTGTAGTTCAGCGCTTTTAGCTTCTTCTGCAGGTATTCCGCAGCATATTTCTCGCGCTCAGTTGGTTTCTTGTCTGTAATGATATTGACATGCTGTGCCATGACCTGAACAGCCAGACAAACAAGCAATCCTAAGACTGATAATCTCTTCATGTCTTCAAGTAGTTTTATTATATAAAAAAGACTGACGAAAGGCTTAAATGTCATCATGCTTATAAATATCCACGATTATTTGGTTATTCGCTAAATTATTCATACCTTTGCGCACTGTAAGAACTAAAGGAGTCAAGATATGAACAATAAAGACAAGCGTTTTGAACAGATGCGCAGACTGACGGGTGCCATACTGGGGCCGCTCTGTGCCGTAATACTTTGGTTGATGCCCATCGGCGGACTTGAAGGTCCTGCTCACCACCTGCTGGCAGTGATGTCGTTAGTGGCTATCTGGTGGATTACAGAACCCGTACCTATTCCCGTTACATCACTCATGGGACCTACGCTCTGTGTCGTATTGGGTATTGCACCGATGAAGGATGCCTTCGATCAATTTGCCAACCCCATGATATTCCTCTTCTTGGGTGGCTTCCTTTTGGCGAAGGGTATGATGGTCAACGGACTGGACAAGCGCATAGCCTATGGCATTATGTCGATGAAGTGGGTGGGTGACTCACCGCGCCGCATCTTCCTGGCTATTGGTTTGGCATGTGTCTTGTGTTCGGGATGGATCAGTAATACGGCTACCGCAGCCATGATGTTTCCAATAGCCCTGGGATTGCTTGAAGCTATCCGCGAGATGATGGCCAGCAATGGAAAGACCATAGACCTGGCCAGCTACAAATATGCCACAGGTCTGATGCTCATGACGGCCTATGCCTGTAGCATCGGTGGTGTGATGACGCCCATCGGAACCCCGCCGAATATCATCATGCTTGGCTTCTTGGACCAGTTGGCACCACAGGCACCGACGGTATCGTTTTTCCAGTGGATGATATGGGGTATTGTGGCTATGCTGTGTTATTTCTTTTTAGCTTATGTGGTGTTGTGGCGGATGTTCCCGGCTGATGTCAAACATATTGAGGGCGCACGTGAGTTTATTCGTAACTACGTCGACTCTTTAGGCAAGTGGACGCGTGCCCAGAAGAATACGATGATAGCTTTCTTCGTGGCCTTTGTATTATGGGTGGCACCCAGTGTGCTGAGTATTGTCTATGGAGCCCATTCGGACGTCATGACTTTCTACGACGGCCACTTCCCAGAGGCTATTGCTGCCATGGTGGGCGGCTTGTTGCTGTTCTTCCTGCCTGTCAACCTGAAGAAAGGCGAGATGACGATGAGTTGGAAAGACGGCGTTGAAGGCATCGAGTGGGGAACATTGTTGCTCTTCGGTGGCGGCTTGGCTATGGGAGCCATGATGTACACCACAGGATTGTCCGCATGGATAGGTACTGGTATTAAGGAGGCGTTAGGAGGCAATCCTTCTGAATGGGTCTTTGTGGGCGTATTCTGTATTACGGCCTTGATACTCTCTGAGTTGACCTCTCATACGGCATCCACAAACCTTATTGCCCCCATCGCTATTGGTGCGGCAGTATCGTTAGGATTCAGTCCTATTCCCGTGGCCATCGGTATCGCATTGTCATCATCGCTGGGATTCATGATGCCAGTATCTACACCGCCTAACGCTATTGTCTATGCCTCGGGCTATGTACCCATTACGAAGATGATCAAGTCGGGCTTCATCATCGATCTGGTTGGCATTTTGTTAGTCACCATCCCTGTTGTCATGCTACTCATCAAGGCCGTGATGGGGCTATAACATCATGGGGTTAGTTTCTTGAGGTCTATCTGTTTGTAAGCGATACGCTGCCGGCGCCACGTGTAGATGCAATGTATGGTGCCGTCACGGCCTTGGATGATACTGGGATAGCTATACTGGCTGATGGGCGAGTCTTCCAATGTCAAGGCATGCCGCCAGTTTGTTCCGTCGTCGCTGATGGCAATAGAGAGAGGCGTACGGACACCTTTCTTTGTGCCGGGCAGCGTGGCAAAGTTGTTGTAGATAAGCATGTGGCGACCATCCTGCAAGGTGACGGCATCGGTACCGCTCTGGTTGTTTGGTACGTCCAACAAGGTGACGTTGCTCCATGTATCACCGTTGTCGCTTGAGAAAGAGGTAGCGATGCGACCGTTGCGAGTACGCATCAACACCTGTAGACGACCATCCTTCAACTTTAGGATTGAGGGCTGGATGCAGTCAATGGGGTGGCGCCCGTCGTTTGTAGCGATACCACCTGCATCGGGAGCCTCGATGTCTTCCTTTTTGGAAATGGCAGAACCATTTCCCGCTGTAGGCATGTCTTCCGTACGCATGGCCAGTTCGGCTTTCACTGGGCCGACATATTTCCACTCCTTCTTAGCGATGTCGTAGATTTCCATGTGGAACTTCCAGCCGTTGATTTCCGTACTGGACGGACAGAGCAGACGGCCATTAATAATTTCGGGCTTATTCTTGATGGGGCCCAGGAATCCTTCGGGCAGTGGTTCTTTGTCGCTCCATGTGTGTCCGCCGTCCTTCGACTTGCAGAGCCAACCAGTCCAGTCGGCCACCTTCAGTCCTATCTTAAAGAACAGCCATAGCTCGCCGTTGGGCATTTCAGTAATAACGGGGTTCCAGCAGGCCTTTCTCCTTTGATTCGTCGAGGCGAAACCTCGACGCACAGGACCTTCTGAAGCTGGGGTACTCTCGTCGGTGATGCCGGCAATGATAGCGTTTTTGGTACCAAGGGTGAAGACACCGTCTGCAGCTAAGGTGGGCTTGCTCCACTCGTTGCAACCCTTCTTCTTGATGCTTACCCAGATACACACATCTGGATTGCGTTCATGCTTGCCGCCAAAATAGGTGGCAACAAGGTCGCCTTTCTTCGTTTCTACGATGGTGGCGGCATGGCACTGTGGAAAGCTTGCCTGCTCATAAAGGAATTCATCCTTTGTAATGGCAGGTGAGGAAGTTGGAATCGTGCAATGGAAATCATAGCTGCCTGAGCCGACGCTTTTCACCGTACCGTCGGGCAAATAGATGTCGGCAGTTGTGTTGCAAGGCATCTCCACATGCCAGTCAACGTGTTGCAGTGATTTTTTCCACTGGCTTGTCACAGTACCATAGGGCGACTGCCAGCTGACGTTTGCCCATTCACAGTCCTGGATGTCGAAGGCGGGTTTTAGACGGAAGGACGGTGTGGTTGCTGTGGCACAGCAATATGCAGGACGGATGCCGCCGAGGTACTGGTAGCACCACGGTAGCAGGTCGCCCAGGAGCATGACATGATTGCCGCTATTCATCTTGGGGCTGGCCTTGTCACCGTTCCACAGTTCCCAGATGGTTGTGGCGCCGTTCTCGGCCATATAGCCCCATGAGGGGTAGCTGTTGTTAGTAGCCAACAGGTAGGCGACATCGCTGAAGCCGTTGTCGCTGAGAGCGCATAGCAGCCATGAAATGCCGATAACACCACAGCTGACATGGCCATTGTTCTTGACGATGATGTTTTCCACAATCTGTTTCACAACATCCTGTTTGCAATATTGCGGCACTATGCCAAGAGCCAGCGGCAGCAGATTGGCAGTCACGGTATTGTTGCCATAGAAGACAGAGTCCGGATAGAGTGTATGATCAGGGCAGGGTGAGGTGCCACGCTTGACGGTGAGGAAGTGTTTGTTGAATGCCGCCGTCATCTGCTCACGAAGTGGTTTCCAGTAGTCGGCCTCGCAGCCCCACTGCTCCATAAGCTGCATGGTGCGGATGACGTAGGCTGTCGAGATGAGTGCACCGTCCGTCTTGCGGTCAGGGTCTTGCGAATGGATGAGTTCCAGCTTTTCGGGTGGCACGCACCAGTCGCCATACTGGTCCTTGGTGATAATGCCATCCTCCAGATATTCTTCCATCAGATGCTGAAGCCACCGTTTGATATAAGGGTACGACTTGTCTATGGCCTCACGATTGCCATACTGTCGCCACAGCATGTCACAGCCGAAGGGCAGGGCAGCAGGCCATGTCACGTCATCATTATAGTAGTTCCAGAAGGCGGGTGCCACGTCAGAGAACACGCCATCCTCACGCTGCGACTCGCAGATGTCGCGCATCCACTTGGTGTAGAGTCGTTCGTTGTTGAAGAGATAGCTCTCTCCCAGCGAACCCATCGTACGGTCGCCTAACCAGGGCTGGCGCTCGTTGCGTTGCGGACAGTCGACGGGCATGCCCTTATAGTTGGAATAGATGCCCCACCACGCATTCTTCACCACTTGGTTCAGAGTCGTATCTGAACATTCAAAGTGACCAGTAGTCTGCATATCATCGCTGACCGTATAGGCATGCACATCCTTTACAGGACCAGTAATCTGGGCATAGCGGAATCCGTGATAGCTGAAGATGGGATGCCACTCTTCATTCACTTTGCCACAGATATAGATATCCTCCGAACGTGCATCGCGGAAATTGTCGAGATAGAGTGTTCCATCAGCATTCAACTTCTCCGCGTATTTTACGCGGATGGTGTCGCCCGGGTTGCCGCTAGGCGTAAAGGCTACCCACCCCGCCATGTTCTGGTGGAAGTCGTAGATATTGTCATTGCAGGTCGGGGCAATGGACAAAGGCTCCATGCTCATGCCAGGAGCCATCTGAGCACGTAGGGTACCAAGAGGAATCTCAGAGCGCTCCGCAGGTAGCCAGGACTTGTCGTCGTAACCGGGCATATCCCATCCGGGCAGTTCCTGTCGGGCATCATACTCTTCACCATCGTATTCGTTGTTCGAACGGATAGGGCCATCGGCTGTAATCTTCCATTTCTCATCCGTCGAGATACGCTTTGTCGTACCATCGGTAAACTCAATGAGGATGTTAATGCGACATTTGGGCAATCCGAAGACAGGAGCCTTATAGGGCTTGTTCTGACGCATGGGGAACAGACGGCCATTGCCCAGTACAAGGCCAATGGCATTTCTCTCCTTCAGGGCCTCTGTGATGTCGTAAGTATTGTAGAGCACCGTCTTGCGATAGTCGGTTGGCATAGGAACCAGCACCTCACGATTGTAGGTTACGCCATTGACGTGCAACTCATGCAGTCCAATGCCGGCCACGTAGGCAATGGCCCGCATGACGGGCTTAGTTAGTTCAAACTCCTTGCGGACATAGCGTGCAGCCAGTCGCGAGTGCAGACCACGCTCCTCACCAGGCATCAGCCGCTCCAGTCCTATCCAGCGTCCTGTCCAGTGGCTTTCTTTCAGAAGACCTATACCAAAGCGTTCCTCCTCGCTCCATGCCGTCTCGCCTGCCGTCGTCCACACCTTCACCTTCCACGAGCATGGTGTGGCGCTCTTCAGCTTCTCACCACCGTAGGGCACCCACAACTGCTGGTCGCTGTCTACACGTCCGGAGTTCCATACCTCGCCCTTGTCCGTCGTGACAATAATCTGGTAGGCTGTCTGCTTGACGTTCTGCTTGTCCGACAGGATAATCCACGAGAAGCGAGGCTTGTCCGTATCGATACCCATGGGCTTCTCTAAATTCTCCACACGCAGCCAACTGACGCTGACGTCAGGCTTTGCCACTTTATTTTTGGCTATGCCTATCAGAGGTAGCATAGCCAATAATATGATAAGGAGTCTTTTCATCTTATTCGTTTAAGTCTCGTTCTTTTGCTTTATATCCATCTGGTGACAATTCCGTCTGGTCTTTCGTCAGATAGTCTTTAGCGCTGTCGATAGCGATGAGCACGCCGTCCTCGACGCGGGCGGACTGCGGATGGTAGCGGAAGGTGAGCACCTTGCTGTCGAACTCGCCCAGATACTTCAGCTTGCCTGTGGCGGCGGTCATCCACCAGACGTTTTTCTTGTCGCCGCTGATTTTCGTCAGGTCGAGCTTCATCGTGTTGCCGTTGTAGTTATACACCAACAGGTAGTCATTGCCACGGGTGGCGATGAGGCGGTCGTACTGGGTACCGTTGTCCTGGATGATGCTCTGGTCGGCCACGCGCTCAAAGTAGGGAAACGAGAGGATGAGGCGTTTCACGTATTGCATCTGGTTGAAGCCCGGGTCTTTCAGCCCTTGATACCAAGCCTTCACGTCACCGGCATCGCCATAGCTTGTGGGATAGCCGGGCTTGAGCATCTGCATGATGGCATTATGGCCGTAAGTGTGACCACAGCTGCCGGCAAATACGCTCCAGTAGGCATAGCGGCGCACATCACAAGCCTGCCAACGCGGCTCATTGGTGTCGTGCAGTCCCATAGGTATGTCTTCATATGACGGTTCTGCATCCAGCACGGGCTTGATAGGATTGTACTTCCATGTCGAGTCGACGTACATCCAGTTGTCCTCTTCCGTGTTGTCGGGGATGGGATAGTCGACATTGCCCATGCGCTGTCCATAGCGGCGGTGTCCACTCTGGAAAGTATGGAAATCGAGCCACGATGCCTTGCTCCACCACTTGGCTGAGGTATAGCGTCCACGGGGGTGATAGGTCATAAGGTGGTTTTTGTCTATCGACTTGATGGTCGTGGCGAGTGCTTCCCATACTTCTGGCTTGATGTCGCCCTGAATATCACCACCCATAAACCAGATGATATTGGGCTTGTTCTTGTAGCGGTTGGCGAGGAACGTGCCGTACTTCTTGGCATCCTCAACACTCAGCTTGCCGTCTTTGACCAGTCCTCCCCAGATGCACACCATGCCGATGTAAATACCGTGTTGTTTGGCCATATCGACAATGTAGTCCATGTGATCCCAATAACCGTAGACACCCTTTCGATTGATGTCCGAAAAGTTCCAGCCGTCTATGTTCGACATCTGTCCATAGATGTTATAGGCTGGTACACCATCGATGGTCTGCACCTGCACGACATTATAGCCTGCTTTTGCACACGATTGCAGATACCATTCTACCTCTGCCCTGTCGAGCCGTTCAGGCAGCAACCAGCCTGTCTCGCCCAGCCAGAAGAAAGGCTGTCCGTTTTCAAACTGTAGGAAACGCTGGTTGTCCGAAATCCGCAGCTTACCATTATCCCACGGCTTGCCTGCCTGTGCCAACAGCGCCAGCATGGCCACACTCATGATCATCAGTAACTTCTTCATAATCTTACCTTATTATATATAAAAAGACTGATGACACCGTGAAATGTCATCAGCCCTTAGGTTTACGTTCGGGAAGGCTCCGCTTTTCTATATTACAGCTGATACTCAAGCATCACCATCGAATATGGCTTCAGGTCGATATCAAACTTCTTCTGAGCCTTGATGGTCTCCTTCTTAGGAGCGATGGGCTGTGCATCGTAGTTGTTCTCGTCGTTGGCATTGCCCTCGAGTACAGTCTTCACACAATTCTTCTTCAACGGGAAACGGCTCAGGTTGATATCAGCCTCCTTCTCTTTGTCGGAAGCGTTCACCAGCTTCACAAAGAGCTTGCGTGTCTTGACGTTGAGGATGACACTCTGTCCGTAGTGCACATTCTCCAGCGGCTGCTGGACACCAGCCTCGTCACCCTCGAACTTCACGCAATCGCCATAGTAGTACTGACCACTCGACTGTCCGAACAACTGCTGCACATAGTAGCTGCAGGTCAGATACGGACGCTCGTTGTCGAAGTAAATCATGTCGGGATTCCAGTTGGTGTTGGTCTTCTTGGCGAAGAGGGGAGCGTATGAGGTCATGGCCACGATGTCGCCATTGCGCTCTACGTGCAACAGATAGAGACCCTCAGCCAGGGCGTCGATGAGCTTCTTGTCTTTCGCAGCATACTCACCCAGATAGACCTTCGTCTTACGGTCACGAGGATAGCTGTCGTACTGACGCTTGTTCAGGAAGTAATCATTCGGCTCGTAGTAATGCTCGTCGATGATGGGCATGCCCAGTTCTTCGGCAAGCTTCCAACCAGCCTCCAGATCTGCATTACCGGGATGTGAGCCAGGACCAGCAGTACCTACGATAATGATTTCGGGGTGAGCCTTGGTCACACGTTCATAAATGTACTTGAAACGCTCACAGAACTCTGGGCTGATCTTTTCTTCATTACCCAGGCCCAGATACTTCAGATTGAAAGGCTTCGGATGACCGGCATCGGCGCGCATCTTGGCCCACTTGTTGGTAGCAGGGTCACCATTGGCCCACTCAATCAGGTCGATAGCCTCAGCGACCCACTCGTCCATCTCGCTCATGGGAACGACATCTTGAGCCTGTGTTGGATACATGTTCCAACCACCGTTGGCTCCCTGACAGCTCACGCCACATGGTAGGATGGGAACGGGCTGCATGCCAAGGTCCTCACAGAATTGGAAATACTCAAAGTAGCCGAGACCCATGCTCTGATGATAGCCCCAGGTGTTCTTCAAGCCGCGGCGCTGTTCCTTCGGACCAATGGTAGTCTTCCAACGGTAGGTGTCCCAGAAACCGTCACCACCACCGTGTACCACGCAACCGCCAGGGAAGCGCATGAATTTTGGCTGCAGGTCGGCCAGTGCCTGAGCAAGGTCCTTGCGCAGACCGTGACCCTTGTAAGTGTCCTGCGGCATCAGCGACACCATATCCACATCCAGATCGCCCACATTCAGTACCAGCAGCTGGAGTACGGCGTTGGTACAATCTTCTGTCGGTGTGAGTACAGCCTCATACTTCTTCCATGAAGCATCGCTGACGTTGATGACAGCCTCAGCCAGCAGCTTGGGGTCCTGGGGAGGCCAGCCTTCCTGAGGAACGCACAGCACGATACGCACTTGCTTGGCAGTACCGATATTGCGCAGGAATACCGAGAAATCGTACTTGGCACCAGCCTTTACGCTAATACCGTCGAAACCGCTGTTCTCAATACCATAACCCTTCCAACCTTTGTAGTCATAATACTCCTTCACACGCTCGGTGTGCAACCGCATATAGGTGGGGTTGTTGGCATTCAGCGGATTATCCATTCGCACTTGCATGGTACCTAACGAGTGCCCTGGGCGAATTTGTTTCCATGCTGTGCCGGCACCCCAGCCGTCGCGCTCGGCGGGACTATACTCAAATGAGCCGTTCTGTACCAACTCGGCATAGAGTCCGCCGTCGGCACTCGAGGAGATGTCCTCGAAGAAGATGCCGATGAGTTCGTCACTAATGGCTTTACCCCCCTTAGGGGCGTTCATGGGTTTCTGGGCGTTCATTCCCAGCGTGGCTGCCATCAGGAGGGCAGCACATGTTGTCAGTTTCTTCATCATTGTATTGTGGTCGTTAAGAATAATTTTCGTACTGCAAAGATACGAACAATTCTCCAAACCGCCACATGCGCATCGTCAAATGCTACAAAACAAAAACATTTTGCAACATTTGAGCTATCGTAAGATGTATTCTTGTCCAGCTTTTGTTGTCAGCATGTAGCATCCTGACTGCTTATCACGCCTCAGTCCAGACCCTTTCAAAGGCGTGTTAGCGCGCAGTTTGCAGACTCCTCCGTGACGTGAGCGGATGACTGCCTTGACGATTTTTCCGTCCTTCCAGTCGATGTCCACTTCAAAGCCACCACGTGCCACGAGTCCTTTCACGCTTCCGTCTTTCCACACGCTGGGCAAGGCAGGCAGCAGGTAGACAAAACCGTCGTAACTCTGCATGAGCATCTCGGCGATGCCTGCAGTACAGCCGAAGTTGCCGTCAATCTGGAAGGGAGGGTGAGCATCGAACATATTAGGATAAGTGCCACCATGCTGTTTCACGGCACCAAAGATAAGGAACGTGTCAGCAGTCAGCGTCAACTGATCCTTGATGAGTTTGTAGGCATGTTCACCATCGAGCAATCGGGCCCACGAGCAGACCTTCCAACCCATACTCCAACCTGTGCTGACGTCACCACGTGCTTCAAGAGAAGTGCGGGCAGCCTGCCATAATGCAGGAGTGCGTGTTGGCGTTATCTGATTAGAAGGGAACAGACCATATAGGTGCGAGAAGTGACGGTGGTCGTCCTTGGGGTCGTCAAGGTCGTCGAGCCACTCTTGTAACTGGCCCCAGTGGCCGATTTGCATGGGAGCGAGTTGGGGCAGTTGGGCCTTGATTGTTTCTATAGTTCCTATAGTATCTATAGTGTCTATAGTGCCTATTCCTAAGATATTCGCGGCCGCCAGCACGTTCGTGTAGAGCTCCTTCACAATTTGATTGTCCATCGTAACACCGGCATCGAGTGGTGTGGGGCGCCCCTTTCCCCCATGTTCCGGCGATTCACCAGGACAGACGACAAGCCAGCCTCGGGTGGGATGCTTGACAAGCGTCTGAGTGAAGAAACGGGCAGCGTCGAGCATGATGGGGAAGTATTGACGAAGGAAGTCTTCATCCTTTGTATAGAGATAATGCTCCCATAGGTGGCGACAGAGCCATGCAGCGCCCATAGGCCAAAGTCCGGTCTGTGCACGGTCAACAGGTCCCGTAATGCGCCATTGGTCGGTGTTGTGGTGCAGCACCCAACCGTCGACACCATACATATCGCGGGCAGTCTGCTTGCCCTGCTCGTAGCATTCGCGGATGAGTTTGAATAAAGGCGCGTTCAGTTCCGTCAGGTTTGTCACCTCTGAGGGCCAGTAGTTCATTTCGAGGTTGATGTTCGTGGTGTATTTCGAGTCCCAGGACGGAAACATCTTGTCGTTCCACAAGCCCTGAAGATTGGCAGGGTTCATGTTGTCGGGCTGACTACTGCAAATCAGCAGGTATCGTCCGAATTGGAAGTAGGTGGCGACGAGGTGATTGTCAGACTCGGCGGCAAAACCGCCGAGCACACTAAAGCGCTCGATGCGCCTGTTCATCGGGACGTTGGCATAACGGTCTGGGCCCAAGTCCAGTTTTACGCGGTCGTAGTATTGGTGGTAGCTCTTCTCATGCTGAGCCTTCAGCGCCTCGTAACCTAAGGCCATAGCCTTGTGCAGACGCTCTCTCGATTGTACTGCTTCATCGCCGGTGATGTCCTTGTAACTCTTGACGTTGGTGCCAATGGCAACGTAGATGGTCGCTTCGTCAGCATCTACCACGCTGAGAATGCCGTTCGAACCGCTGGTGCGTCCACCTTTCGTCTGTACAGCCATACGACCCATGAAGCGCACCTTACCTTTTAGACCCTCATGCTTGGAAGAAACGCCTAATAGCGTCGTCTCGTTGCCATCCATATTGATGAGCACATTTTCGTGAGGCGAAGTCATGTTGGCGATAAACGTCACTCGGCCTTTCTCGCTGGCTGTCAGGTGGATAGCCATCACGTGATGGCCTCCCAATGGGGTGATGACCTCACGCTCAAACTTCACACCATCCAAACTATAGCGCACAACTGTTCGCCCGTTGTCTAAGTCAAGAAATCGCTCATAATTACTATAGTCTGCATGACCGGGCATCGCTATATACAGGTCGCCGAAGGGCTGATAGGGCATACCCATATTCTGTCTCGCGGCCTGCGGCATCACTTTCTCGTTGGCCAGATCCTGAGCCTCTTTGTATTTCCCTTCGAAAATGAGTCGGCGTACCTCTGGCAGCACCTGTTTGGCATTGGGATTGATGACGTTATTCGGCTGTCCAGCCCAAATGGTTTCCTCGTTCAGCTGGATATGCTCAACGGCAGGTGCACCAAACACCATACCGCCGATAACGCCATTACCCACAGGTAGCGCCTGTGTCCATGTCTGAGCAGGCTGGTCGTACCAAAGGCGGTGCTGCGCAGTAGCGATGTTGCAGCATACAGTGCAAAGGAGGGCAAGGGCGAGGTGTTTCATTTGTAGAGGCTTTTTAGTTCGTCATCGGGTAGGATGGTGACCTTACTCTCGTCAAGCATCGATCGGTCGAGGCCGAAGACGTCAATAAAGAAGTCGTACACGGCCTGACGCTTGTTTTCCTTGAAGTCGTGGCGCTCGTTGGGCAGATGAACGTTACGCACCTTATCCTTGGCACCATAGAAACCGTAGATACGCTGCAGATAGGGGAATTCCAGGGTGGGGACGGAGCTGGTCCAGTCGCCACCGTCGCTAACGATGAGCATGGGCTTGGGAGCCATCACGGCAGCGAGTTCAGGTTCGCAGGTGCCGCCGGCAGCGAGTTGTACAGGCTTGCCACTCTCACAGGGGCAACCGCCGTCGAAGTGCGAGGCCAGATGTACCACGGGGGCCGAGGCCGTCACGCGGTCGTCCAGTAGCGATAACAGGACGGTATGTGTACCACCTCCGGAACCACCCATCACGCCGACACGCCTGGTGTCAATATCCTTACGATGGGTGAGCATCCAGTCGAGTAGGATGTAGCCACAGGCTGCCTGATAGACGTGGGCACGACTGGTGTGATGGGCAGCTTCGCCCACCTCTTTCTCACTCTCGCCCCAGCCATAGAGGTCGAAGTCGACACACACGGCACCCATGCGGGCTAATGTGCCTAAGCGTTGCTGCTCGTCCTTGCGATAGCGGTAGGGCCAATGGCCGTCAGGGCAGACAATCAAGGGCTTTTGGCTTTTGGCTTTTAGCTTTTGGCTTTTGACTGGCGCATAGGCATAGATGGTGCCAAAGAGGTGCTGGCCAGGTGTCAGCTCGATGCAGATGTTCTGCGTGGTATAGCCGTCGTGCTTGCGAATCTTCGAAAGAATGACAGGGCGCTCTTTTGTGGCCGACGCTTTCCCCGTCGGCACCATCACGCAACTATCAAGGAAGGCATCGAGCTCCAGACGTTGACGAACCTCACGACGCAAGCTATCTCGGCGGGCCTCCCATTGTTCCTTATTATTATATAAGGTAGACAGGTAATCGAGCATCATCCTGCCCTCAGCCTCATGACGGCGCGGATACTCGTACAGCTTAATCTTGTATGTCTTATCGTTTTGCTTCCACCAGTTCCAATCGTAGTATTTGCAGATGTTGTCGAGCGTCATTTCCAACGAATAAGGGCGCACGCGAAAGTCGGCATACGGCAGTTGCTTGCCTACTGTGTCGACGTTGCCGTCAAACTTGAACTTCACACCAAAGCGACGGGCCACGTCCTTCATCAGGTCGTGGACGCTGCGCTCATAGCGTGTCTCAAACGTCTGAGCCGATGTTTTACAAATGAAAAATGGGGAAGAAGTCATGAGAAGTGCCACCAATAACACTCTCCACCTCATATTAATAGCGTTCGTTTGTTTCATATTCATCGTTGCCTAACTACTAAAGAGACTGACGATAGCGTGAAATGTCATCACCCGTGACCTGGCAAACGACTTAAGAGCTCCGAGCAAGCGCCTTGGGAACTCCTAGCAAACGATATGTTTGCACGGAGTAAACGACATGTTTGCACGGAGTAAACTCATGCAGAGCGTTCGCCCCACAAATGCAGAGTGCCCGCTCTACATATACGGAGTGAAGGGTCAGTATATGCGGAGCGGGCGCTCGGTATAGTATTTTCGGGCATCCATCCAATGGAAAGGTGATGCCGGATGGTTGTTGCATTCCAAGTGCAAAGATACAACATTTTAAGCAGAAATGCAAGAAATAGCATGACTTTTTTTCTTTTTATTTGGTATTCTCCTCACTTATTCGTAAATTTGCAGACGCTAACGAATATTATCCGTATGAAGACAAAAACTATTCTTACATCCTTTGTGTTCGCCATGTTTGCGAGCATTCCTGTTAGTGCACAGTACCAATATGCATGGCAGAACCCCCAACTGCCTCGTGCTGAGCGTGTGGAAAACCTGTTGGGGATGTTGACACCTGAGGAGAAGGTGGGTCTGATGATGAACAAAAGCATCTCAATAGACCGACTCGGCATTCCTTCCTACAACTGGTGGAGCGAAGCCTGTCACGGTGTACGACAGGGCGGCTATACAGTATATCCGCAACCCATCGGACTGGCTGCTGCCTTCAGCGAGCAGCTGGTGTACGACGTCTTCTCGCAGGTTTCGGACGAGGCTCGTGCCAACTGGAACCGTTCCGACCATAGCGTGAAGCATGTGGGGATGGGCGAAATCTACTACCCCGGCAACCCTGAACTGACCTTCTGGTGTCCTAACGTCAACATCTTCAGAGACCCACGTTGGGGACGCGGACAGGAAACCTGCGGCGAAGACCCTTATATGAATGCCGTACTGGGCGTGCAGACCGTACTGGGCATGCAGGGTACCAGCGAGAAGGCCAATGGACAGTTGTCTGACAGCCAATACTACAAGACCCACGCCTGTGCCAAGCACTATGCCGTACACAGCGGTCCTGAGCCTTTGCGCCACTCGATGAACGTAGAGCCCACGAACCGCGACCTGTGGGAGACTTACCTGCCAGCCTTCAAAGCCTTGGTCAAGAAGGGTAACGTGCGCGAGGTGATGTGTGCCTACCAGCGTTTCGAGGGTAAGCCATGTTGTACCAGCGACCGCCTGCTCATCGATATTCTGCGCAACAAGTGGGGCTACGACGGACTGGTTGTCACCGATTGTGACGCCATCAACAACTTCTATAACAAGGGACAGCACGAGACGCACAAAGACCCGCTCAGCGCCTCGGTTGATGCCGTGCTTAATGGTACTGACCTTGAGTGTGGCAAGGTGTTCATGGTACTCACCGAGGCTCTTAACAAAGGGCTCATCAAGGAGAGCGACCTTGACCAGCATCTGCGCAAGACGCTGATGGGCCGCTTCGAGCTGGGTATGTTCGACGACCCCACCCTTGTTCCGTGGTCGACGCTACCTGCGTCAACTATCAGCAGCGAGGAGCACGACGCCCTCGCCACCCAGGCTGCCCGTGAATCGATGACCCTTTTGGATAATAAAGCGTTCATGCAGGGCTCAGAGTGGAAAGCGGTTCTCCCGCTTTCAAAGACCGTCAAGACCCTCGCCGTCCTTGGCCCCAATGCCGACAATGTAGACCTGCTTAACGGCAACTACGGCGGCACACCCACCAAGGAGCACCAGCACTCGCTGCTCGAAGGCATCAGAAATGCCGTACCCGGCGCAAACATCATCTATCATAAGGCCTGTGAGCTGAACGATGACTACGAAACCGTTCACCACCTGCAGGACTTCAATGGTGGCAAGGGTATCAAGGCCGAGTTCTACAATAACCGTGTGCTTGACGGTTCCCCCGTCAAGACCGAATACTACAATGAGATCAACTTCTCAACCTTCGGTGCCTGGGGCTTTGCCGAGGGCGTCAGTCGCGACAGTCTCTCCGTACGCCTCAGCGGTCAGTACACATCGACCTTCACTGGTGAGATGAAGTACACGCTGATGACCGACAACGGCTATGTGCTGCGCGTCAATGGCGAGGTAGTCGAAGAAAACAAAGGCGGTGGCGGTCGTCCTGGCGGCTTCGGATTCCGTCGTCAGGTGGAGTATAAGTCGTTCCCCGTTGAGGTTGGAAAAACCTACGACATCAGCATCGAATACCGTCACGGCAACGGACAGTTTGCCATGCTGCGTGGCGATATCTGTGAACGTAACCTCATCGACTTCAGTAAGTTGGCCAACGAGGTGAGCGGTGCCGACGCTATCATCATCATCGGTGGCATCTCTGCCCAGATGGAGGGTGAGGGTGGCGACAAGCAGGACATCGAGCTGCCCAAGGTGCAGCAGCGCCTGCTACAAGCCATGCACGAAACGGGACGCCCCGTCATCTTCGTCAACTGCTCAGGTTCAGCCATCGCTTTCGGTAGCGTCGAGGGACAGTACGACGCCCTGCTGCAGGCCTGGTATCCTGGTCAGGGTGGTGCCAAGGCGCTGGCTGAGGTGCTCTTTGGCGACTACAACCCAGGAGGAAAACTCCCTGTCACCTTCTATCGCTCCACAAACGACCTGCCCGACTTCCTCGACTACTCGATGAAGAACCGCACCTACCGCTACTTCACCGGTCAGCCGCAGTATGCCTTCGGCTATGGTCTGAGCTATACCACGTTCAAGGTGGGCAAGGCAAAGACCGTTGTCAACAAGAAAGCAGCCAAGGCCGGCAAGCCCAACTGTGTTGTGGTTGTTCCCGTGACCAATACAGGTAGTGTTGCAGGAACCGAAACTGTTCAAGTATATGTGAAGCGACTGGACGACGCAGGTGCTCCCATCAAGGCCCTGAAGGGTTTCCAGAAGCTGACCCTCAACCCCGGAGAAACCAAGCGTGCCGTCATAGGACTCAACAGTGAATCCTTTGAATACTACGACGAGACCATCGACGAACTCGCCGTCAAGCCTGGCCGCTACCAGATACTCTACGGCACGTCGTCAAAGGATGAAGACCTGAAGTCGTTCGACTTCACCGTCCGCTGATCCATTCCTCATTATATTATAAATAAGGTGTCAAAACGATTTCCCTGTTTTGACACCTTATTTCATCATCGGTAGCAATGGACTGTTCATCCGCCTCTACCATAACAGCGTAATAAAGGATTGATGCTCATAGACGACAGGTCACACCGATTTTAGTCTCAAAGGTCTTTGCATGCACATTACTGTTCTCTCTCAAGACAAGATCTTTGTCGTAATAATAATTATAGTGTGTGCGACGCCAATAATAGGTACCAGAGAGATTGATAGACCACTGCTTAGCAACGTGGAACTCCAAGATAGGATTGATGACTAACAGTGCAGCATTGCTGTTGTCGCCCTGCACGTTCAGGTAGTGTAGGTCGGCAGTGCCGTCGACATAGTCTTGCAGGTTCTTGTTCTCGTAGCCCTTCCACGTATAGAGGCGGAAGTATTTGGCGTTGAGCATCAGACGTCCGAAGTGTCCAAAGTCAAGCTGTGTCTTCGACTTGATACTGAATCCGCTACCCATGTTATAGTCGCGCTCGATGACGTTGAAATGGTCACTCTTCGTACCGCCGAGCAGGATGCCGCTCACGAAGACACGCTGTTCCATTTTGGTGAGTGCACCAGACTGAGGCATCGACAGGATGAAGCCAGGACCAAAACCGGCAGCCTCGCTGATGCGGTAGGGTATCAGACTGGAGCCGTCCTCAATGGGATTGGAATCATAATAGTTGTAGTGTTGGTAGATACCAAACTCAGCAGCCATGCCCTGCCCATTCTTCGTCGTGGCAGGCTTGTCGATGAGCGGCGTACTCCAGAGTCGTCCTACGATGCTGATGTTGTTAACCGTTTTCTGACCGCCGCCAAAACTGAAGGTTGCGTCAAGGTCGAAGAAGTCGTAAGGCTTAGTGTGACGTTCACCGTCCACGGACGTGCCGTAGAGCAGATAGAAATTCAGATAGGGTGCGTGGACGCCGCGGAACAATGCACCGTCGTCGGCCAGGTAGCGCCAACCCAATGAGAACGATACGTCGACGGGAATCTCATTGAAGTCATGATAGCGATAGTTGCTGCTCTTGATCCGCCAGGCATCGCCGCTGATGATACGGTGAAGCCCCTGGATGGGGTTGACGATGGTGGCAGCAGCCTCACGCCAGAAGCGCTTCCAGCCCCGGTCGCGGTCATCAAGGATGGTCCGACTCAGTCGGTGTGTCATTTCACCGAGCGCTATACCGCCACATGTAGTGGCAATAATGTCGTTGATGGCCGGTGGTTCTGTCTCGCCCAGAAACTCCCACATCGCCGAGCCCAGTAGCGAGTATGGGGCCGACTCCCAGAAGGTCAGTCCGTTGGTACGTGCTGCATTGAAGTACAGGTTGCCGTGATAAGGATGTGCAAACATGTTGGTAACAAAGAAGTCATTGTCCCATACCATGCCGTCAGTGAAGTTACGCTTCAGCGAATTCAAAGTGGTCTGGGCGAAGTCCGAATTCAGTACCCAGCGGTCGAACAGCTGTACACCGACGTTGATAGCCGTCACCTCGGCAACGGCCTGCCAGTAGCGTTTCTTGACGGGTAGTGCCATCGTGGAGTCGCCATACTCAATCTGCTTCCGCTTCGTTTCCCAGGCCCGCATCCACGATTCATGCTGGTCGCGTGACTGACGAACTGTCAGACCCAGTTCAAACAACGGACGGTTACGATAGGTTTCGTTACGGCTGTAGTAGCGCGTCAGTCCCCAACCCACCGAGGCAAATGCGCCAAAGCGCTTGCTAATCTGATAGTCGGCATTGATGCGTGCCTGCAAGGAGTAGAGGCGCTTGGGCTTGTCATCAGAGTTCTTCTCGAATGTCTCTACATGGTAATATCCGATGTCACCGCTCAGGCTCCATTTGTCCGACAGTTGCTTGTACTGTCCCAGGCGATAGAACAAGGCTCCTGAGAACTTAGAGTCGAGTCCCATGAAGTGGGTGCCTACGCCAAAGATATTATACGTGCTCTTGTTGCGATAGCGGGCTGCGACGTTGATTTTGGTAGAGGTGCCGCCATAAAACATGTAGTCAATGGTTGTGGTTGGGTTGATATTCACCAGACCAATCTTATGACCGATAGTGTCATAACTGAGGTTGATGAAACCTACCTGCCAGCCATTGGGACGTTTGCGGGCTATATTGAACAAACCAATCTGCGCACCCTTCAGCGAGTCGGCATAGTTGACAAGTCCCAGCTGCCCACCCTTCGTCATGCTCGTCGATACATTAAGGATAGTTGCCAACTGGAGGCCCTTATTCATGCTTCGTGTAATATTGCTGATGCCTGCCAGCTGGAAGCCTTTGAACTCGCCACCAGAGACGTTGGAGAAAGTACCAAACTGGAACCCTTTGCCTCCGTTGACAGCCACTGATGATATCAAGCCAAACTGTACGCTTTTCACTGAATCCTGCCCGCTGACAATGCCTACAGGAAAGTTCTGGGCAGACAAAGGAAAAAAAGTGAAAAGGTAAAAAAGCAATAAACTCATTACCTTGCTTTTCTGCCTCATCTCTTTCTGTATTTTCTTTTTTACCATATCAACCTTTTTCTTTTTCAACTATTTTCTTTCTTACCTTTTTACCTTTAAATGCTCAGTTCGTCAAGTACATTAATGAGTCGTTTGTCGAAGCGCTTGT
The DNA here is from genome assembly GCA_016286995.1 of Prevotella sp. Lineage (GTDB taxonomy): Bacteria > Bacteroidota > Bacteroidia > Bacteroidales > Bacteroidaceae > Prevotella. The sequence goes on along the minus strand of JAEEVA010000001.1, from coordinate 128,347 downwards.
CTGTGCGGATGCACTCGGTGAATGGCACATAGACAATTTCGTTGTTGCGAATGCCAACCATGATGTTACGCTGACCCTGCAAGATAGCCTCGATGGCACCAACACCCGTACAGCTGGCCAGGATGCGGTCGCGTGCTGACGGAGAGCCACCACGCTGCAAATGTCCGAGGATGGACACACGAACATCGAACCCAGGAAACTCTTTTTTCACGCGGTCGGCATAGTAGAGGGCACCGCACTTCGGACTCTCCGAGACGATGACAATGCAAGACTTCTTCGATTTACGGATGCCACGACCCATGAATGCTGCCAACTGGTCTACGTCAGTCGCCTCCTCTGGTACGATGGCAGCCTCGGCACCACAGGCGATGGCACAGTTCTGCGCCAGGAATCCGGCGTCACGGCCCATCACTTCGATGAAGAAGATACGTTCGTGTGAGTTGGCGGTGTCGCGGATACGGTCCACGCACTCCATGATGGTATTCATCGTGGTGTCATAGCCGATGGTGGCGTCAGTGCCATAGAGGTCGTTGTCGATGGTGCCTGGCAGACCAATGACGGGGAAGTTGAACTCCATGCCGAAGTCGCGTGCGCCAGTCAGCGAACCGTTACCGCCAATGACAACCAGCGCGTCAATCTCCTCTTTCTGGCAAGTCTCGTAAGCCTTCTGCATACCTTCGGGTGTCATAAACTCCATGGAACGGGCTGTTTTCAGTATGGTGCCGCCACGGGTAATGATGCCCGAGACATCCTCGGTGGTAAACTGCTTCACCTCACCGTGGATGAGTCCATCGTAGCCGCGGTAGATGCCTTTGATGTTGAAACTGTTGTAGATACCTGCGCGTGTCACGGCGCGGATAGCTGCGTTCATGCCGGGGGCGTCACCGCCCGAGGTTAGAATACCGATAGTCTTAATTCTACTCATAATACTGATTTGCTTTTTATTGATGATTTGTTGATTTACTAAGCTTATTGACATATTTGATGGCGAGCATCGTGAGGTCATCGCTCTGCTCGGTATTGCCTACAAACTGACGTACGGCATTGGTCATCGTTTCTATCATCTGTTGTGGCGAAGCATCGGTCAGCGTGCTGATGACGTCGATGGCGCGCTGTTCTCCAAACTGTTCTTGGCGTGCATTCTCGGCCTCGGTCAGTCCATCGGTGTACATGAAGATGGTCGTATCGGGCGACAGCGTCGTCTCTTGCTCCGTAAACGTCACGTCTGGCAGGGCACCAACAGGGAAATTGGGTTGATGATTACTAATCATTGTTACCTCTTTCCCGATCATGTAGGGGGCATTGTGGCCGGCATTACAATAGGAGAGGTGACCGGTCTGTAGGTCGAGCACACCAACGAACATCGTGACGAACATACACTCTTCGTTACCATCGCTGATGTTCGCATTCATGGTTTCTATGATGTGACTGGGTTTATCGACATGCATGGCGATGTTGCGGAAGAGTGTGCGACTGACGGCCATGACGAGTGACGCTGGTACCCCCTTGCCCGACACGTCACCGATGCAGAAGAACAGCTTTCCGTTGTGGATGAAGTAGTCGTACAGGTCGCCGCCAACAGCCTTGGCCGGTGACAACATAGCGTAAAGGTCTATCTCTTCGCATTGAGGGAATGGCGGGAACATCTTGGGCAGCATCGACATCTGGATACTGTGGGCCACGTTCAGCTCACTTTCCATTGAGGCTTTCATGGCGGTCGACTCCTTCAGTTCTGCCACATATTGTTTCAGTGACTGTTGCATGGTGTCGAACGAATCACGCATTTGGGTAATCTCGTCATTATGCCTGAACGTCGGCAGCGGAGTGTCGAAGTTACCCTTGGCCACCTCCTGAGCCGATTGGGAAAGAAACGCCAATGGTTTTGTGGCATGCTTGATGCTGCGACTCATGAAGATGAAGATGACGATGCCACCAACAATCATGAAGAACAGGATGAAGAAGGCCAGTACCCCACCCCACATAAACACAAGGTCACGATGCTGTAGGAAGACCAGTGTCCAATCGGTATAGTTTAACTTCTTGTAAGTAGCATAATAAGGTGTACCCTTCAGGTCTTTCATCCCCAGTTTGCCAATCACATCATCCTGTTCAGCTTTGAGGATGCTGACGTCAATGGAGTCAGAGCCAAGAATCCTGTTGCCCTTGTCGTCGACGACTTGAACAGAAAAAAGGATATCGCCATCTTCATTTTTCACTTCATCGTCTTCGATGTAGAATTCATCCTTGACATTATTCTCTATATCGGCAATGACACTGTAAATCCATAAATACTTCAGGTCAACACCATACACACCTACCTTGCGGCCTTTACCATCGACGATGGGCAGCACATAACTGCAGTACATACTGCTGTCAACGGAATTGTCGAAGTAAGGGGATGTCAGATAGCCTAAGTCATCCTTGTTCAGACTAAGCCCCTTCTCATACCAGACACCATTGAAGTAGTCGTGGCTTGGTGAACCTATCTGCCGGCTCTCCAGACGGGTACTGTCAGTATAATAGACGTAGGCCTCAAACCAACGTCCCTGATCTTTGAAGTAGTCGGGCTCGAAGGCGGCAAAACAGCCAATGAACTTATTGTTCACCCGTATTTCACGCTCCAAGGCGTCGAATACTTGCTTCGGGCTTCCTAAGTTTCTCTCTACCTCGGCACGGTTGTTGGCCGCCGCTATTTGTACGGCCCTCAGCATCGACTCTATCTTGCCTTCTACTCCGTCAATGACACACCGTCCACGCACGCTGCTATTCAAGAGTGAAATCGTAAAGACAAAGGCAATGATGGCTCCAATGATAAACACATTGAAGAACAGCATTATCAAGAGGACACGCCAGGTGATGCGCCTTGAGAGTTTGCTTTTTCTGTTTTTGAATAACTTCATGCTTAACGGTTAATCAATCCGGCAGCTCCAGCCACTTCACGTAGCAGAAGTCCTGACGGTGGGGCAGTAGTGCGTTCTTCGGATACATGCGGACGGCACTCCTGTACTGGCCAAACTGGATGGGTTTGAGGTCTGCCTCGAAGGTATAGTTGTTGCCCTCTTGGCCGGTCATCTTCAGCGGTTCAACGTGGAACACACGTTCCTCGCCGTTCTTGTCTGTATAAATATCCACCTTCTCCAGTCCGACAGCATCGGCCAGTCCCTGTTCGTTGATGACATACTTCAAGTGGTATTTCTCTCCGGTCATACCGCCTGTTACGGGGAAGTCCCATTCGCTGCTGACCACGCTGATGGCATCCCACCGCTCGGCGACGGTTTCCTTCCACTGAGCAATCTCTTTGGCCAGCTTATAGCCGTTCTTGGCAATCTCCTTGAAACGCTTGGCCTCCTTGTTGTAGAACTTCTCGTAGTAGTCGTCCAGCTGACGCTTCATCGTGTAGTGCGGGGCAATCTGAGCAATGCTGTTCTTGATAACCTTGCACCAGCCCTTCGAGACGCCAGTCTTCTTGTCCTTATTATAATACAAGGGAACAATCTCGTCCTCAAGCAGCGAGTAGATGGTGGCAGCGTCCAGTCGGTCCTGATAGTCCTGGTTCTGGTAGGTGCGCTTCTCGGTGAGTGCCCATCCGGCACCCTCGCGGTAGCCTTCCAGCCACCAGCCGTCCTTCACGCTGAGGTTCACCACACCGTTCATCTCGGCCTTCTCGCCAGACGTACCTGAGGCCTCCAGCGGACGTGTCGGGGTGTTCATCCAGATGTCCACACCCGATACGAGACGGCGGGCCAACAGGAAGTCGTAGTCCTCTACGAAGACGACCTTGCCCTGGAACTCGTCGCGCTGGGAAATCTCATAGATGCGCTTGATGAGCCCCTGTCCGGCACCGTCGGCGGGATGAGCCTTACCGGCAAACAGGAAGACGACAGGCCGTTCGGGATTGTTCACTATCTTGCTCAGACGGTCCAAATCGGTGAACAGCAGGTGGGCACGCTTATAGGTGGCAAAGCGACGGCAGAAACCGATAATCAGTGCGTTGGGGTTGAAGCGTTCCACCAGCTTGGTCATGCGTGAGGGGTCGCTCTGGTTCTTCAGCCACGTTGCACGGAACTGCTTCTTGATATAATGTACCAGGTTCTGCTTCATGAGCATGCGCATCTTCCAAAGCTCCTCATCAGGACAGTCGTAGATGCCCTTCCATTTTTCCTCGTTCGACTGGTCGGAGATGAAAGCCGGATCAAGATATTTCCCGTAGATATTCTCCAGCCATCCAGTAGCCACCCAGGTGGGGAAATGTACACCATTGGTGACATAGCCCACATGGTTCTCCTCGGGATAGTAACCAGCCCAGATGTTGGCAAACATCTTCTGTGACACCCATCCGTGGAGCATTGACACGCCATTGACCTCCTGACAGGTGTTGCAGGCAAAGGTCGACATACAGAACTTCTCACCCTTGTCGTCGGGATTCGTACGACCCATGCCGATGAACTCGTCCCACGAAATGCCGAGCTTCTTCGGGTATCCGCCCATGTACTTGCCGAAAAGGCCCTCTTCGAAGTAATCGTGACCTGCGGGTACAGGGGTATGAACGGTATAGAGTGAAGAGGCGCGCACCAGTTCCATGGCTTGGTTGAACGTCAGTCCATCCTCCTTGATATAGTCGCACAGACGCTGCAGATTGCAGAGTGCCGCATGACCCTCGTTGCAGTGGTAGATGTCCTTCTTGATGCCCAGTTTCTTCAGCAGCAGAATACCGCCGATACCCAGCAGAATCTCCTGCTTCAGACGGTTTTCCCAGTCGCCGCCATAGAGGCTGTGGGTGATGGACTTGTCGAACTCGGAGTTCATCTCGTTGTCGGTGTCGAGCAAATACAACTTTACACGTCCCACGTTGACGCGCCAGACATAGGCATGGACATAATAGTCCAGATAGGGCACGTCGATGACCAGTGGATTGCCTTCGCTGTCCAGTTGGCATTCAATGGGCAGCTCGCCGAAGTTCTGCGCCTCGTAGTTGGCAATCTGCTGACCGTCCATGGCCAGGCTCTGAGTGAAGTAGCCGAACCTATACAGGAAACCAACGGCACACATGTCCACATTCGAGTCGCTGGCCTCCTTCACGTAGTCACCGGCCAGCATGCCCAGACCGCCGGAATAGATCTTCAAGGCAGAATGGATACCGTACTCCATACAGAAGTAGGCCACTGAGGGTCGTGTCTTGTCGGGTTTTACATCCATATATTTGCGGAATTTCGCATAAACCTCCTTGACACGCTTCATGAGTGCCTTGTCCTTCAGGATTGCCTCCTTGCGGGCAAAAGTCAACCGATCCAGAATCATAACTGGATTGTGACGCACGTCATGATAAAGCTCCGGTTCAAGCTCGCGGAACAGGTCGCGTGCCTCGTGGTTCCATACCCACCACATGTTATGGGCAATTTCGTCCAGACACTTCAATTCTTCGGGTAGCGTAGCCGTGACGTTCAGCACTCTCCACTGCGGGACATTTGCCTCGTTAGCCTTTATCTTCATAATACTTTTTTTTTAGTTATTGTACTTATTTTATCTGTTCAGTCTCATTTATTGTGTGCAAAGATACGAATAATTCAGTTCATAGTTCATAGTTCATAGTTCATAGTTGCGTCCGTTTAACATCTTTTACCATAACCGGCATGAAAACAACTATGATTGCATTGCAACGCCGCACTCTCATTGCAACGCCACACTCTCAAGGAGAGAAGGAGAGAACGCCACACTCTCGAAGAGAGAACTATAAACTCTTAGCCCTTACTGTCCCGTGGCCTGGCGATACTCCAGCTGTTTGGTCTGGAAGTCGGCGAAGGCATCGGTATAGCGGTCACGAGCCTGCTGGTACTGTTCCTGAGCCAGCAGCAGGTCGGTCATCTTAGTGGAGCCGACACGGTAGTAGTCGCGGTTCAGGCGCAGGTTCTCGTCGGCCTGTTCGATGGCATCGTGAGCAATCTGCAGTTTCTTGTGACAGGTCTCGACGGCGGCCCAGGCGTTGTTCATGCGGATGATAAGTTTCTGACCGTTGTCTTGCAACTGCTCTTTGGCATCCTCGAGGGCGAGGCTGTGTTTCTTTATGTTGTGCGAGCCGCCCCACCAGCCGCTGATGGGTACACTGACAGTGGCAAAGACCATGGCATTGGTGTTCTTGCCCCACCAGTCGTTGTAACTATAACTGGCACCGACGCCCACTGACGGCAGATTTCCACCGACGGCCATGGCATGTTGAAGGCGCTGCCCCTCAACATTCTTCTCCAACAAGCGGTATTGCGGTGTGGCAGCGAGTGCAGACTGATGGTCCTGACGCAGGGTGAAGGGTAGGTCGGGGACTTGCCCGAAGATGAAATCTTCGGGAACTGTGACGTCAATGGCTTCGTCTGCCTTTCCGACGTGCTGTGCCAGGAGCTGGCGGACGGTGGTAAGGCCGTTCTCTACCTCTAAGGTGGCACTCTCTACCTCACCCTTGCGCAGCTGTACTTGCAAGAGGTCGTTGCGGTTCACGGCCCCTACGCGGACCATGTTCGTGACGTCCTTCTCCAATTGCTCCAGCATGTCGTGGACGGTGGCGAGGGTCAGCAGTTTCTCCTTCAGTGAGATGACCTGCCAGTAATACTGTTCGGTGGTCATCTCCACTTGGTCGGCCGAGACTTCCATCTTCAGTTCATTAGCCTCTACTCCTACCTTCGCCAACTTGTTGCCATTGATAATCTGGCCACCCATGAAGACAGGCTGAATGGCAGAAACAGAAGCATAGACACCCTTCTTCATCAGGCTGATGTTGGCAGGAATCAAACCTTGTGGTATTATGGCGGCAATAGCATCGGGCAGTTCGATGTCAATGTCTATCATGGGTTTGTTGTTTTGGAATCCGAAGCCCATGGCCGACACCTGTGGAAAGAACTTGGTGAGAGCCTCGTTCTTCACCTCCTTCGACTGCTGGATGGCGTTGCGCGCTGAACGCAGGCTGTAGTTATTCTCGACGGCGAGCTGTTTCAGCTGGTCCAAAGAATACGTTCCTTGGGCTGCAGCAATGCCACAGCATACGGAACAGCAAATAACGGTTAATATCTTTTTCATTTCAACTCTTCATTCTTAATTGCCGTTAGGCAACAACTCTTCATTCTTAACTCTTAATTCTTAATTCTTCTCGCTACGTCCCATCACCTTCCAGTAGGCTATCGGCATGATAGTCAGGATGAAGAACATGGTAATGAGTGCACCATAGCAGATGACGCATCCCATCGGCGCCCACAGGCCAGAGCCTCCGAACACCATCGGTACCACACCCATCGAGGCGGCAGCCGACGTCAGGAAGATAGGACGCATACGGCGCTCGGCAGCCACGTGGATGGCATCCTTCAGAGAGAGATGCTCCAGCTCCCTTACCTCCGCCGCGTAGTCGAAGAGGATAACGCCGTTGCGCACGAGGATACCCATCAGCGATACGAAGCCGAGGACTGCGGTCAATGAGACGGGCACGCGTCCGAGGAGAATACCCATCGCCGTACCGAAGACACAGAGCGTCAGGCAAATCATAATCAGCAGGGCCTCGCTGACACTCTTGAAGTGCCAGAGCAGCACAAAGAATATGATAGCAATGGAGATGACCAAAGCACTGAGAATCTTCGGAGTGGTGTCTTTATCATCGTCATATTGACCACCTATCTCCATCTGCATGCCTTCGGGCAGCTGGAAACTCTCCAGGCGCTTGATGACATCATTCGTGACGAAGCCCACATTCTTGCCGCGGGCCACTTCAGCCATCACCGTCACCGTGCGCAGACCGTTGCGGTGGCAAATCTGACCAAACTGCAACGAAGGTACTATCTCGGCAAACTGACGCAGGGGCACGCTGGGCAGCGCTTCATCGGAACTGCGGATACTCATCAGTCCGTAAAGACTGGTAGGAATGGCTGCTGACATGCCGATAGGTATCAGCTCGTCCATGACGTCCTGTTTGGTTGCCTGATCGGCATTGTCGGTCTTCATCTTCACCTGAATGTCGTAGTCGCCCTCCCAGGCGGTGCTCACAGGGATGCCATCGCCGTAGCGGAAAGCCATCTGCAGCTCCACAGCCTGATTGGTAATGCCCAGACGACTGGCTTTCTCGTCGTCAATCTTGATACGCGTCGTCGACAGCGGCTCGAGAAGGTTGCTACGCACCAGCAACAGTTCAGGCATCTGTCGCATGATGCCTACGAGACTGTCACTATACTGTGCTAACTCCTCCAGGTTGTCGCTCTTCAGGCGTATTTCCACGGGTACAGCCACCGACGAATAGCTCAACTGCTTAATCTTGACGTATGCTTCAGGGAAATAGTTCGTAAATTCGTTGGTACACTCATCCACCAGACGTTCGGTATCCTTGTTGCCCGTGGTGTTAACAATGAACTGGGCATAGTTCTCATCGGCAATCTGCGGAGCGTAGGCCGTATGGAATCGAGGCGAAGAGCAGCCCTTGAACGAGGCAATGCTCATGACACCCTCCTTCTTGGCTATCATTTGTTCCAGCGAGTCGGCCACAACAGTGGTTCGCTCGATGCCTGTGCCGATGGGCAGGTAGATTTCCACGGCAAACTGGTTACGGTCGGCGTATGGCATCATGCGCTGTGGCAGCAGGCTGAAAATCCAGGCGCCAATAATCACGCTGGCCACACCGCCGGCAATGGTCATCCAAGGGTGGACGAAACACTTGGCCAGCAGCTTCTGGTAGTATTTATCGAGGATGTCGAGCAGGTTGAACGGCTTCTTGCCGTCTGCACGCGTCTTCGTTTCCATGGGTTTGCGGATGAAGAAATACTGCAGGATGGGCAGTAGCGTCTGGGCAATAATCATCGAGGCGAAGAGTACAATGGAGATGGCCCATGGGAACGAGAGCAGGAAGTCGTGGAACTGTCCTGTCATCACGATGAGGAAGGGGAAGAACGTCACTGATATACACAATGTGGCGGTGAAGATGGACTTCAGGAAGTGGACGGTGGCATCAATCGAAGCCTGCCAGCGTGTCTTTCCCTCAGCCATCATCTCTAAATAGGAGTCGATGATGACGATGGAGTCATCGACGATCATGCCTAACGTCACTATCAGGGCTGCCAGCGTCACAGTGTTCAGCTCGATGTTGAACATATAGAACAGTCCCAGCGATACGAAGATGGTGATAGGCATTGTACCTGCAGCTACAGCGGCCACGCGGAACGGCATAATCAGCACCACTACCAGAACAACCGTGCAGATGGCTATCATCAGTTCGTGGAGGAAGTTATCAATGGAGTCGTCCACCACCTTGGCCTGATCGGTAATGGCATTCAGCTGCACATCGTCAGGGATATGCTGCTTGATATTGACCAGCTTCTCATTGATAGCCTTACCCATGCTCGACACGTCCTGTCCTTTCTTAATTTCCACAGAGAGCAACAGACACTTCGTGCCGTTGTTGGTAATGTATGATTTGGGTTGCGGATATTCGCGCTTCACCGTTGCCACATCCTTCAAGCGGATGATGTTACCCGCATCATCGGTATAGATGACCGTATTCTCCACGTCATAAATCTTGTTCAGCGCGTGATCTACATAGATGGGCGACTTATAGCCATTATTCTTTACACGTCCGGCAGTAGTCACGAAACCTTTATCACTCAATTGCTGGGCAATGGTCAGGTAGCTGATGCCGTAGTGAGACAACTTGTCCGAATTGAGGTAGATGCTAATCTGGTCCTTTTGCAGACCGAAGACCGTCGTCTTACCTACGCTGGGAATCATGCGCAGCGAGTCAATCAGCGCGTTCATATAGTCGTTCAACTCGCGGTAGGTTTTTTCGTCTGACTCCATGGCCAGCAGCAGGGCTGACGTATCACCGAAGTCGTCGTTCACCTAGATAGCCAGCACACCATCGGGCAGCTGGGACTTGAAGCCCTGCACACCATGCTTGAACTTCGACCAGAATCCGTCCTTGTCCGTCAGCTCGTCGTTCAGCTCCACCTGAATGATGCTCAAGCCTTCCTTTGAGTACGAGATGGTCTCCTCCTTCTTCACCTCGCGATAGGTAAAGATGTATTTCTCCAACGGTTTTGTCACCTGCTCCTCCATCTCCTGAGCCGTCACGCCGGGATAGACCGCCACGACGATACCCTGACGGATGGTAAAGTCAGGAAACTCGTTCTTGTTGATATTGGCAAGACCGTAGATACCCAAAGCCACCAGACAGCTCACCAGTAGTATGATAATCTGCCGGTAGTGCATCGACCATTCCTGCAGGCTCATCTTATTCTCCTTATTCTCTTCCATAATTGTCAATTATCAATTATCAATTGTCAATTATTTACAATTTCCACCTTCATCCCGTTGCTCACCTTCTGCTGACCGGCAACAATCAGTTTGTCGCCAGCTACCAAGCCAAACGCCACCTGAGCACCCTGAGCGGTCTCGCCGCTGATGATAATCTCACGCTTCAAGGCCTTTTGACCATTGACAACCCAGACGAACGTCTTGTTGTCGCTGTCGAGCTGTACCAGATTGGCAGGAACAAAGACTCCCTTCGTACCTTGCATATAGTTGGTGAATGCCTGACAAATCATACCTGGCAGCAGCTGACCGTCATGATTCACGATGGTGGCCTTCACCTCGTAGGTACGCGAACGGGGATCGGCACTCACGCCGCGTTCCGTCACACGCCCTTCGAACTGACGTTTGTCCAGTGCCGGAACGATGATTTTCATCGACGAGCCCTTCTGGATACGCTGTACGTCATCCTCGGGAACAGAGATCTTCACCTTCACACTGCCAATATTTACCAGTTTCGCAACAGGCATGCCAGGGGAAGCATTCTCTCCAATCTCGGCCATCTTCGCGGAAATATATCCACTGAACGGTGCATACAGTTTGGTATCGCCCAGCGACTTGCGGGCCATGGCCTCCTGAGCCTTTGCACTCTTCAGCTGGTTCTCAATGGATATCCACTGCATCTCGGGCAGCGAACCGCCGTCGTGCAACTCCTTCATGCGGTTGTATGTGTCTTGAGCCTGCTCCAGCGACGTCTTGCTGATGGTATAGGCATTCTGCAACGTCGTAGGGTCCAGCTCTGCTATCAGCTGTCCCTGACGCACCATCTGACCCTCGCTCACATAGATGCGCCTGACGGTACCTGCAGTGGCAAATGACAGCGACACACCGCTTACCTCCTCAATGGTACCCGAGAAACCCTGTTCACCATTAATGGGTTCAGCGCGTATCTCCTGCACCTTCACTCTCACCGTCTGCTCTTGGGCGGCCTCTTTCTTCTCTCCGCAGCTGCTTAGTCCTATCAGCACCATGGCAGCCATCACAATCCATTTTCTCTTCATGTTCATGATTAAATATTTAATTTTTAATTCTAAATTCTTAACTACTATGGTATTTCTTCCTGTAGTCCATCGGTGTCATGCCCATACGTTCCTTGAAATACTTTCCGAAAAACGACGCGTTGGGGAACTGCAGGTTGTTGGCAATCTCCTGCATCGTCATGTCCGTAAAGCGCAACTGGTTTTGAATGGCCTTCAGCGTATAGAACTGTATTAGCTCGCTCGGACGCCGATTCATCGTCTCCTTCAACAATGTAGAAAGGTACTTCGGTGTCACGTTCAGCTGACTGGCAAAGACCTCCACCTTGCGGCAGCGGCCGCCGCTTTGCTCTACCAGTCGTATGAATTTGTCGGCCAGCCGCCGTCTGTAGAAGCCTGGTTCATGGCTATTCTCCATCATCCCACTTCCAGACGACAGGCTCTCCCCGTTGTCTTCCATCATCCATCTTTCATCACCTTCCGTCTTGCCGCGGCGCATAAAAGCCAGGATTTCCAATAGCAGCGTGCTAAACAGCGACCTTACGATATCTGGAAAAAGTACAGGTGTACGCTCGCGCATCCGACGGCAGAGCAGTTGGAAATAGCTGTCGAGCATAACGGCATCGTGGTCAGTAAGACTGATTTTCGGATGTTGTTTCAGGAAAAACAGGTCACCTAAGCTTTTGCGTCCATGCATGTCTATGCTCCACGCTTCGCTGGCGGTAAACCATATCTGGCGGCAGTTAAAGTTCTGCGACGACATGAAGTTGGTGATCACCGTACGCCGCATGATGTAGATAAACAGGTCGTTCTTACGGAGCTGAATGGTTTGACCGTCATATTCAAACTGCGCCATACCCTCGGTGCAGATGACGATGACGCCATGGTTTTCCACAAACACCCCTTCTTCGGGCAGTGACCCTCCACCCTCGGGCTGTGAGCCTATGTGTTCTATCACTACGAGGTCGTCGCTGTCGTCTATTCGCAGAGTACCTTCACCCCTTCGTGGCATCAGTGGTCTTATCTCCATGCTGTCCTTTTTTTACTTTTCGGGTGCAAAATTAACCATTAATATTCGAATTTCGCTGTTCGGTTTTTCTCAAAAAAAATCCTATTAGTGATTAATTCTTTTTTTCTTGGACTCCGCCCAGAAAGTTGCTAAAGGGCAGGTGGTGAAAACCATTTGTGTTATTTTAAACATCTTTTGCTTAATTATTTTCTAAGAATGTAATCTTTCTGGCTCCTGACACCACGACTAGTAATGCCAGATGCCGGGTTCATTGCCAACTGGCGCAGTTCTCGTGTGGCCGTTGATTTCGACAACCCTGTTATCCGTGCATAGTCGCCGGCGTGCATGGTAAGATTCTCCTTTAGATACTTTTTGGCTATTTCAATACGTTCTTCCAATGTGTATTTCGACCGTTTCAGCCTGCGTTCACCGTCTCGCTTCAGATGGCAGAACTTCCGTATTCTTCTGACCAGGTCGTCGTCTGGCTTAAACACCACGCCCGCCACTTCGATGCTTTGTGTGTTACGCTTCGTTTCACCTTTCTCGAAGGAATCGGGCAGTTTATCCTTCCTCACACTCAGCTTGGCACGAAACGTCCCGATGCCGTCCAGTTTCACCGATCGGCCCTCAGCCATATACAATGCCAGCTTCTCGTTGAGCAGCGTCAGTGCGCTCATGATGAGATTCCGTCTCTCACCGTTCTCACTAACGCATTTCTCTATAAACTCCTTGGTAGACATTTGTGTGACCAGCATCCTGTAACACGCTTGTGTCTGACCTGTTCCATTTAGGTCAGCAATTTCCTGTTTTACATACTTCGCATACATAGTAATTGTCTGGTATTTAGTTAGTTATTATATCTCGCCGGTACATTCTTTCCGACCTTTCGCGCTGCAAAGATAATAAAACTTTTTTATTCTGCCTAATCACGACGTGATTTTATTGCATCACGCCGTGATTTTAATGAGTCACGTCGTGATTTTAGCGCGTCACGACGAGATTTTAACGAGAGGAGCGGGCAAAGACATTAAGAGGGGCGTGGAAGGACATAAAGAGTGGCGTGCTCACTAAACTTTTGCACGGCATAAAAAAAAGAGGGTGAAGTCACTCACGTTGGAAAAAGCCAAAGAAAAATGCGTTTTCCTTTGGCTTTTTCCTTTAATATTTGTACTTTTGCAGGCAATTTACAATCAATAAGGTATAAAGGACATGATTTTCTTTTTCAAGACACCCCAGAAGAGTGTGATAGCCACGCAGGTGGACCATCAACTCACACCATCAGAAGTACAGGAACTTTGTTGGCTCTACGACAATGCCGAGCTGGTTGACGCCCAGACGATGGACGGATTCTTTGTCGGTCCGCGCCGCGAAATGGTGACCCCTTGGTCGACGAATGCCGTTGAGATAACACAGAACATGGGCCTCAGCGGCATTTCTCGTATAGAAGAGTATTTTGCCGTTGATTCGAAAGATGCCGAGCACGACGAGATGCTGCAGCGCATGTATAACGGCCTGAATCAGGATATTTTTACCATCAATATCAAGCCCGAGCCCATCAAGTATGTGGACAATCTGGAAGAATATAATGAGCAGGAAGGTCTGGCCCTGAGTCCTGAGGAGATTGAATACTTACACGGACTGGAGAAGCAGAATGGTCGTCCTTTGACCGACTCTGAAATCTTCGGTTTCGCACAGATCAACTCTGAGCACTGTCGTCATAAAATCTTTGGTGGAACCTTTATCATTGATGGCAAGGAGATGGAGAGTTCACTCTTCGCCATGATCAAGAAGACGACGCAGGAGAACCCCAACAAGATTCTCTCTGCGTATAAGGATAACGTAGCTTTTGCACAGGGTCCTGTGGTTGAGCAGTTTGCTCCAAAAAACCAGAGCACGAGCGACTATTTCCAGGTGAAGGATATCGAGAGCGTTATCTCGCTGAAGGCAGAAACGCATAACTTCCCAACGACTGTGGAGCCATTCAACGGTGCTGCTACAGGTACTGGTGGTGAAATCCGCGACCGTATGGGCGGTGGTGTTGGTTCATGGCCTATTGCTGGTACAGCTGTTTATATGACAGCTTATCCTCGTCTGACAGACGATAACAAGCAGGCTCGTGACTGGGAGGACATCCTTCCTGTTCGCCAGTGGTTGTACCAGACACCTGAGCAGATTCTGATTAAGGCCTCTAACGGTGCTTCTGACTTCGGTAACAAGTTCGGTCAGCCGCTGATTTGCGGTTCGGTGCTGACGTTCGAACATCAGGAAAAAGAAGGCCAAGGCAAAGCCTCGGCATACGGAACGAAGTATGCATACGACAAGGTCATCATGCTGGCTGGTGGTGTAGGTTATGGCACCAAGCGCGACTGTTTGAAAAAGGAGCCTCAGCCTGGCAACAAGGTCGTTGTCGTTGGTGGTGACAACTACCGCATCGGTCTTGGTGGTGGTTCAGTATCATCGGTAGATACGGGTCGCTACAGCAACGGTATCGAACTGAATGCCGTTCAGCGTGCCAACCCGGAGATGCAGAAGCGAGCCTACAACCTGGTACGTGCACTTTGTGAGGAGGATGTAAACCCCGTTGTGAGTATTCACGATCACGGATCAGCCGGTCACCTGAACTGTCTGTCAGAGCTCGTTGAGGAGTGCGGTGGCGAGATCGACATGACCAAATTGCCTATTGGTGACAAGACCCTTTCAAGCAAGGAAATCATTGCCAACGAGAGTCAGGAGCGTATGGGCTTGCTCATCGACGAGAAGCATATTGAACATGTACGCAAAATTGCTGAGCGTGAGCGTGCTCCGCTGTACGTGGTTGGTGAGACCACAGGCGATGCCCACTTCTCGTTCAAGCAGGGCGACGGCGTGAAGCCCTTCGACCTCGATGTGGCCCAGATGTTCGGGCACTCACCCAAGACCATTATGAAGGATAATACTGTAGAGCGCCACTATCAGGATGTTACATACGGCAAAGATATCAATTCTCAATTGTCAATTCTCAATTGTCAATTACCCAAAGTGCTTCAGTTGGAGGCTGTGGCTTGTAAGGACTGGTTGACGAATAAGGTTGACCGTTCTGTGACAGGTAAGATTGCACGCCAGCAGTGTCAGGGTGAGATCCAGTTGCCATTGAGCGACTGTGGTGTCGTAGCCCTCGACTATCGTGGCAAGAAGGGTATCGCTACAGCTCTCGGGCATGCTCCTCAGGCCGGTCTGGCTGATCCTGCTGCTGGTTCTGTACTCTCTGTTGCTGAGGCGCTGACGAATATTGTCTGGGCACCATTGGCTGAGGGTATGGATTCACTTTCGTTGAGTGCTAACTGGATGTGGCCCTGCCGCTCTCAGGAGGGTGAGGATGCCCGCTTGTATGCTGGTGTGAAGGCCTTGAGCGACTTCTGCTGCGACCTGCATATCAACGTACCAACAGGTAAGGATTCGCTGTCTTTGAGTCAGCAGTATCCTAACGGCGAGAAGATTATCTCTCCAGGAACAGTCATCGTGTCTGCAGGTGGTGAGGTGAGCGACATCAAGAAGGTCGTTTCGCCCGTATTAGTTAACGATAAAAACGCTTCACTTTATCATATCGACTTCTCATTCGACGAGCAGCGCCTTGGTGGTTCTGCCTTTGCCCAGAGTCTGGGTAAGGTTGGCGACGATGTGCCTACAGTGAAGAACGCTGAGTACTTCGCTGATGCCTTTATGGCTATTCAGGAAATGATTGAGAAGGGTTGGATTCTTGCTGGTCACGATATCTCTGCCGGTGGTCTCATCACCACGCTGCTCGAGATGTGCTTTGCCAACACGAAGGGCGGTATGCACATCAACCTGCACGATATCTGCAAGGATGGCGACATCGTAAAGGCACTCTTTGCTGAGAATCCTGGTGTCGTCATTGAGGTCAGCGACGAGCACAAGGCTGAGTTCAAGGAGTTCATGGAAGAGCAGGGCGTTGGCTTCGCTAAGATTGGTTATCCTGTAGAGGATGCTCGTACCATTGTAGTGAAGGCTGGGGATGTTGAGCAGACCTTCGATATCGATGCGCTTCGCGACGTATGGTACAAGACTTCTTACCTGCTGGATCGTAAGCAGAGCTTCAATGGTAAGGCTAAGGAGCGCTTTGAGAACTACAAGAAGCAGCCACTGGAAATGAAGTTCCCCAAGGGCTTCACCGGCAAGCTCTCACAGTACGGCATCTCCGCCGACCGTCGTGAGCCCTCCGGCATCAAGGCCGCTATCATCCGCGAGAAAGGTACCAACGGTGAGCGCGAGATGGCTTACATGCTCTATCTGGCTGGCTTCGACGTGAAGGACGTCATGATGACCGACCTCATTACAGGCCGCGAGACTCTGGAGGAGGTAAACCTGATAGTGTTCTGCGGCGGTTTCTCTAATTCCGACGTACTTGGTTCGGCCAAGGGTTGGGCTGGTGCATTCCTCTTTAATCCTAAGGCCAAGGAGGCCCTCGATAAGTTCTATGCCCGCGAGGATACTCTGTCACTGGGTATCTGTAACGGTTGCCAGCTGATGGTTGAACTCGGCCTGACAGGTGCTAAGGGTGCTAAGATGCTGCATAATGACTCACATAAGTTCGAGAGCGAGTTCATCAGCCTCAGCATCCCCCAGAACAGCAGCGTCATGTTCGGCTCGCTCAGTGGCTCGAAACTCGGTCTGTGGGTAGCTCATGGAGAAGGTAAATTCTCACTGCCAGAAGCAGAGAGCACATATAACGTGATTGCGAAATACAACTACACCGGTTACCCCGCCAATCCCAACGGCTCCGACTATAACGTGGCAGGAATCTGTTCTCAGGACGGTCGTCATCTCTGCATGATGCCACACTTGGAGCGCGCTTTCTTCCCCTGGCAGAACGCCTGGTATCCCGCCAATCGCAGGAATGACGAGGTGACACCTTGGATTGAGGCCTTCGTCAACGCTCGTAAATGGGTGGAAAGGAAATTGAAGAATTGAAGAATTGAAAAATTGAAGTGAGCAATATCTATTGGGATTCATTCAAGACCTTCTTCAAGATTGGCCTATTCACCCTCGGTGGTGGATATGCCATGATTCCCTTGATAGAAGAAGAGGTGGTGAACAAGAAGCAGTGGGTATCGAAGGACGAGATGCTCGACCTGATAGCCATTGCCCAGAGTTGTCCTGGGGTGTTTGCCATCAATATTGCCATCTTCATCGGCTATAAGTTGAAGAAGGAACGCGGTGCTTTTGCTACAGCAGCAGGCACTGCCCTACCTTCATTCATGATTATCCTGCTCATTGCGATGTTCTTCCATCAGTTTGAGGACAACAAAGTGGTTGCTGCGATGTTCCGAGGCATCCGTCCTGCCGTAGTGGCCTTGATTGCCGTCCCCACTTTCAATCTGGCAAAACGTGCAGAACTGAACAAATGGACCATTTGGATTCCCATTGTGTCAGCCCTGTTGATATGGCTTTTGGGTGTATCGCCTATTTGGATTATCATCATTGCCGGTTTGGGCGGATTCGTATGGGGAAAAGTAAAAAGGTAAATAATAAAAAGTAAAAAGGATGATATTCTTTTGGTTATTCATCACATTTTTCGAGATTGGCCTGTTTGGCTTTGGCGGCGGTTATGGGATGCTGTCGCTCATCCAGAATGAGACCGTTGAGCATTGGCATTGGCTATCGTCATCAGAGTTTACGGACATCGTCGCCATCTCTCAGATGACGCCTGGTCCCATTGGCATCAACAGTGCGACCTATTGTGGCTATACCGCTGTCAAGAATGCAGGATTTTTGATGCCCATGTCAGTATTGGGTTCCGCAACAGCCACCTTTGCCCTCGTGTTGCCCTCGCTGATTCTGATGATTCTCATTAGCAAGATGTTTATGAAGTACATGCACACCCGTTCCGTGACAAGTGTCTTCCAAGGTCTTCGTCCTGCTGTGGTAGGACTGCTTGCTGCTGCTACATTATTATTATGTACGCGTGAGAATTTCAGTACACCCAAAGAGGACTTGTGGCAGTTCTGCATCAGTTGTCTCTTGTTTGCGGCAGCATTCTATGGTGTGAAGGTTGTCAAGGTCAACCCCATCCGTATGATTATCTATAGTGCAATAGCAGGGTTAGTATTACTCTACTAACCCTGCCCTTCTTTCTTGTTGTTTCCCCCGTTACTTGTGCTTTTTGTAATACTCTACAGCACGACGAATATTCTCCTGCATGGCCTTTGACGTAAAGGTAGCGCCCGTTACGGCATCAACCTCCTCGACCTTACCTTTCTTCACGTTCATGTTCTCGTACTTGGGTAGCATCTGCTTTTTCACCTTTGCTACATATTTCGGACCGTCCTGCGACTTGAGGGGTACCACCTTCACAATCTTATTATTCTTGATATGCACCTCCACGGGTGTAGGTCCGGCATAGCCCTCCACATCCTGTGCCAGCGTCGTAGTATTGACGATATAGGTCCCGTCAGCAGTCTTTGTCATCACGTCGTCAGCCTGAATGGTCAGTGAGAACATCAAGGCTAAAGCTAAGAACAGTTTCTTCATATCATTGTTGTTTAAATCTATTATTCTTTTCACTTTTCGCTTATTTCCTTTTCGGGCGCAAAGGTAAGCATTTAGTTACAAACCACCAAGTTTTTCGTCTTAATATAAATAAAAATGATGATATGATAAAACGGTTTTGTATCTTTTCCATCCTCTTGACAGCTACTCTGTTGATTACTGCCCAAAACAATAAGGTATATTTTTCTACGTCGTTCCATGAGCCTGCCACAGACGGTCTGCGATTCATTTACAGTCTCGACGGCTGGAACTGGCAGCAGGTTGACGGCATCTGGTTGCGCCCAGAAGTCGGCAAGCAGCGTGTGATGCGTGACCCGTCTGTTATCCGCACACCCGACGGCATGTTTCACTTGGTATGGACTTCCAGTTGGCGAGGTGACAGAGGCTTTGGCTACGCCTGTTCGAAGGACCTTGTGCATTGGAGCGAGCAGCGTTTCATTGAGGTGATGAACGACACCGCAACTGTCAATGTCTGGGCACCGGAACTCTTCTGGGATGACGTCAGACAACAAGCCATTATTGTGTGGGCTTCGTGCATTCCAGGCCGATTCCCTGATGGTCAGGAAGACCACAAGAACAATCACCGGCTCTATTATACCACCACGAAGGATTTTAAGCGTTTTACCCCCACAAAACTGATGATTGACCCTGGGTTCAGCTGTATTGATGCGACGCTGGTGAAACGGACTAAAAACGACTACGTGATGGTACTGAAAGACAACACCCGTCCTGAGCGTAACATCAAGGTGGCCTACGCCAAGACCCCCTACGGTCCGTGGTCGAAGGCCTCAGAACCATTTACGGGCAAGATGATGGAGGGACCTACAACAGTGAAGGTGACACACAAAGCAGGCAAGACGGAAGAAAGCGGTTGGTTGATATTTTACGACCGCTACGAGCTGAAAGACTTCGGTGCTCATTTCACGAAAGATTTCGTAACGTTCGAGGATGTTAGCAACAAGGTTAGCGTTCCCAACTTGCATAAGCATGGTACCATCTTTGAGGCTGACGAAACCATTCTCAACGGTCTGTTGAATGCCAAGAAGATTCACTATACAGGCAAGACGCTGAGCAATCCCAATCGTCACGATGGAGGTCTCAGCCCTGTGGTTGGTGTCCATAATATCCAGATTCTGCGTGCTAACCGTGAACATCCGTCTGCCAGCAACGGCAATGGCTGGACATATAACCATCAGCCCATGATGGCCTACTGGCATGACAAATTTTACGTACACTACCTCTGCGATCCGAAGGATGAGCACGTGCCACCCTCCCATACGATGTATCAAACCTCCGTGGATGGTTATTCGTGGAGCGACCCGCAGATTCTGTTCCCCGAAGTGCAGGTGCCTGAGGGTTTCCAGAAGCCCAACCGTCCTGAAAAGGCCCACGACCTCATTGCCATCATGCATCAGCGTGTGGGCTGGTATGTCTCGAAAAGCGGTCAGCTCTGGGCTCTCGGCAACTATGGTGTGGCCTTCGACAAGAAGGATGACCCCAACGACGGCAACGGTATAGGACGCGTCATCCGTGAAGTCAGGAAGGACGGTAGCATGGGTCCCATCTACTTTATCTATCTCAACTCTAGTTATTCTAGATATTCTAGTACTTCTAGGAATTCTAGAGACCCCTTCCCCCACTACACCAAAGCAGACAAAGCTACGAAGGCGGCCTGCGAAGAGATTCTGGCCAATCCCCGTTATCGGATGCAATGGGTAGAGGAGGCTGACCGCAACGACCCGCTGATTCCGCTGCACAAAGAATACAAGGCCTACTGCGACTATACCCTGCCCGACGGCCAGATAGCAGCCCTGTGGAAACATGCCCTGACATCAACCAGTGCCGATGGTGGCTTGACGTGGGCACAACCTGTGGAGCGTGCCAAAGGTTTTGTCAACAGCAATGCGAAGATCTGGGGCCAGCGTCTGTCTGATGGCACCTATGCCACCGTCTACAACCCCTCGGAATACCGTTGGCCGCTGGCCATATCATTGAGTAAGGATGGTTATGAATATACCACCCTGAATTTGGTGCAGGGTGAAGTGCCTCCCATGCGCTATGGCGGCAACTACAAGAGCTACGGTCCGCAGTATGTACGAGGTATCCAGGAGGGCAACGGCATGCCCAAGGACAGCGACCTCTGGGTAGCCTACTCGATGAACAAGGAGGACATGTGGGTGGCCCACATCCCCGTACCGGTGCAGACAGAGGCGCACAGCCATGCCAACGGTGCCGAGTTCAGAGTGGGCAAGATTTCCGATCTTGCCATCTGGAACATCCATGCCCCCGTCTACGCTCCTGTCACTCTCAGTAACGGTTGGCTGACGCTGAGCGACAGCGACCCCTTCGACTATGCCCATGTGGAGCGCAAGATTCCCGCTACTAAGGAGCTATGCGTCGAATTCGACCTGCGTGCCGCACAGAACGACCACGGACTCCTACAGATAGAATTCCTTGACGCTCATGGTACGGCCTGTTCACGAATCGAGCTTACTGCCGATGGCATCATGCGCTGCAAGGGTGGTGCAAGATATGGCGGTCTGGGCAAGTACAAGCCTGACGAGGTGTACCGCCTGAAATGTGTGCTGAGCGTCAGCAAGCACATGATAGAGGTCTACGTGAATGACAAGAAGGCCGGCCAGCGCATGTTCTTTGCCCCCGTAGAAGCCATTGAGCGCATCATGTTCCGCACAGGCTCTGAGCGTCGTTTCCCCGATGTCGATACCCCTGCCGACTGGGATGGCACCCTCGAAAACGCTGGAGACACGGCACCCACAGCAACGTTTGCCATCGCCGATTTTACCACCACACCAATTAATGTGCTCAGCGGTTCACCCGCTGAGACCCCCGCCGTTCTGAGCTACGACGACTATAAGCACTACGTGGACTACTTCAATACAATGGAGGACGAGAACATCGTGCAGGCCATCCCCAACAGCAAGTCGTGGGAATGGATGCAGGCCAACGTGCCTCTCTTCGACTGTCCTGACCGCGGTTTCGAGGAAATGTGGTACTTCCGCTGGTGGACATTAAGGAAACATATCAAGCAGACACCCCTAGGCTATGCCATGACGGAGTTCTTAGTGCCCCGCAGCTATGCCGACCAATGGAACCTCATCGCCTCCGGTGTGGGCCATCATATTCACGAGAGCCGTTGGCTGCGTGATAGCACGTACCTCGACCAGATCATGAACACCTGGTACCACGGCAACGACGGTCAGCCCATGAAGAAGCTCTGCAACTACTCCTCGTGGATAGCCCATTCGCTGTGGGGCCGCTATCTGGTGGATGGTCGCAAGGACTGGATTGTCTCTATGCTACCCTCGTTGGAATGGGAGTACAACCACTGGGAGACCACCCACACCCGTGAAGGCGGTCTCTACTGGCAGGCCGACGTACAGGACGCTATGGAAGAAACTATCTCTGGGGGCCGCAAGAAGAAGTATCTGCGCCCTAGCATCAACGCCTACATGTACGGCAACACGATGGCCATTGGCAACATCTGTGTGCTTGCTGGTTCTGCCAGCAAGGCCCAAACCTACTTTACCAAGGCCGCCGACCTACAGGAAAAGGTACACCAGAAACTGTGGAACGAAGAGCAGCAGTTCTTCGAGACCCATCGCATCGATTCCAGTGCCAACGTCCGTGAGGCCATCGGCTTCATGCCCTGGTATACAGGACTGGCTAAAGACGACGCCAAATACAGTGTCGCCTGGCTTCAGGCCAGCAACTCACAAGGTTTCTCGGCACCCTATGGTTTGACTACTGCTGAGCGGCGCCATCCGTTGTTTCGCACCCATGGCGTAGGCAAGTGTGAGTGGGACGGTGCCGTATGGCCCTTTGCCACTTCGCAAACCCTCACCGCCCTGGCCAACTTCATCAACGATTACACCACTGCGCCCAGCGGTTTGTCCGCTGGGACCCTCGACTCCCTCTATTTCGCTGAGATGGAGAAATACATGCAGAGTCAGCACATGCGCGGCAAGCCCTACATCGGCGAATATCTCGACGAAACCACGGGTTTTTGGCTCAAGGGTGACCAGGAACGCTCCCGATACTACAATCATTCGACGTGGAACGACCTCGTCATCACGGGGCTCTGTGGTCTGCGTCCCCGCACCGACAAGACCATCGAGGTCAATCCGCTGCTGCCTGCCAACAAGTGGGACAACTTCTGCCTGGACAACGTGCTCTATCACGGCCACAACCTCACCATCGTCTGGGACCGTGACGGTTCCCACTACCACATGGGCCATGGACTGCGCGTGCTGGTTGACGGTCGTTGCGTAGGCGAAAGGGCAACCCTCGGGCGTCTCGTCATTTCCGATATCCTTTAAAGCGATATATATGAAAACGTTACTGTCAGGTTTGCTTCTTATGCTCACCCTGCCGCTATTGGCCCAGCATTCAGACTTCGGCAATGCTCAGTGGATAGGTGTCATCACGCAGAAGGACGCCCGACTGCCAGTTGGGCGGAATTTCACCGGTGCCAAGCTGAAGGAACCGGACGTCAAGGCAGCCTGGGCGGCCGTCGACACACTGGCCTACAGGAGCATCTGCCTCCAGCGCAACATCACGATGAAAAGACCTGTCCGGCAGGCTACGGCTTACGTCTGCGGGCTGGGGTTCTATGAGTTGAACGTCAACGGCAGGAAGATTGGCGACAGCGAGTTTGCCCCTCTCTGGAGCGACTACGATAAGAGTATCTATTATAATATCTACGACATCACGCAAGCCATTACCTCACAGGGGGACAGTCCCTCTGTGAGGTTGCAGGTACTTCTCGGCAACGGCTTCTATTGCGAGCCGGGCCTGCGCTATGCGAAGATGAAGATAGCCTTCGGCCCACCGACGTTGCTGTTCCGACTACACATTGTCTATGAGGACAATACGGAGGAGGACATTGTCAGCGATGGCTCATGGCAATGGGCATTGTCGCCCATCACGTTCAACAGCATCTACGGCGGCGAGGATTACGATGCTCGCATCGAGCCTGCTGACTGGAAGGCAGTTGTCATTCAGGAAGCCCCTCAAGGCGTGCTGCGACGCCAGATGGCGGAACCCGTAAAAATCATGGAGCGTTATGCTGTTAAGGATACGCTGCGTCACGATTCCATCTTGGTGCTCGACATGGGACAAAACCTGTCTGGCTTTCCAGAGATTACTGTCGGAGGCAAGCGTGGCCAATGGCTGAAGCTGACCCCTGGCGAGACGTTGACCAAAGAGGGACTTATTAATCAGAAGCAAACGGGTCGTCCACATTACTACACCTATATATTAAAAGGTGGCACTACAGAGACCTGGCACCCACGCTTCTCCTATTACGGCTACAGGTATCTGCAGGTGGAAGGCAATCTGGAGGTGCTGAAGAAGGTGGAGTCGTGCTTCGTCTATAATTCAGCCAAGAAGACCGGTGCCTTCGAGTGTTCCAATCCGCTACTTAACGATGCCTATCGCCTGATAGACCGTGCCATCCGCTCCAACTGGCAGGCCGTCTGGACCGACTGTCCCCACCGCGAGAAGTTAGGTTGGCTCGAACAGGACTGGCTCAACGGTGAGGGGCTCGTGGCCAACTACGACTCCCGCTTGATGATAGAGCAGACGATGCAGAACATAGCCGACGCACAGTTTCCGAATGGTGCTCTGCCCGAAATTGCCCCTAACCTGTGCATTTTCGAAGGCTCATGGGCACCACCGTTCTTAGAGTCTCCAGAATGGGGCGGTGCCTTCATTGCCCTGCCTTTCCTCTACAAGGATTTCTATGGTGACGAGCAAATCGTCACCCGCTATAAGACAGCGATGAAGCGCTACGTTGACTACCTAGCCACACAGGACTCCTGCTATATTCTCCGCCAAGGTCTTGGCGACTGGTATGACTACGGCCCAGGACGTGCCGGCTTTGCCCAGAACACCCCCATGCCTCTGGTGTCTACCGCCCACTATTACTGGTGGAACCACCTGCTTCAGGAACCACGTGCCGACAGCATCAAGGCCGCCTTCATCCGTGAGTTCTACAATCCCCAGACCCACCGGTTTGCCACCGGCAGCCAGTGTGCGCAGGCCATTGCCCTGGAAATGGACCTCATACCCGAAGGTCACCGTGCTGCCGTTCTCACGCAACTCATCGACGACATCCACCGTCATGGCGACCGCCTCACTACTGGCGACGTCGGCAACCGCTACCTGTTCAATGCCCTCATCCACAATGGCCAGCAGGAGCTGCTCTACAAGATGCTCAACCACTACGACGTGCCAGGCTATGGTTATCAAGTCAAACTGGGACATACCACGCTCACCGAACAGTGGAACCCCGAGCACGGTGCCTCGATGAACCACTTCATGATGGGCCACCTCAACAACCTCCTCGTACCCTACATCCTTGGCATCTGGCGACATGGCGACCACTACGAGATAGCCCCTCACCCTGTCGGCGACCTGACATGGTGCAAGGGCCGAATGGGCGATGTCATCGTCAACTGGCACATCGACGGCAATTCCATTGTCTTAGACGCAGATATTCCCCGTGGCCACAATGCCACCATCCGACTGCCTTTCAGCGGGCAAACACAAACGGCAGGCCATGGCCACCACACTTACAAAGAGCAAATCAACAATTAAGCATATATGATGAATACTTGGAAAAAGAATCTCGAAGAGACCAAACAGCACTATATCGACTGGTGGAACCACAAAGGCATCGTGCTGAACATGTGGGAACACTTTCAGGAAGGTGTGACGCCACATGCCGACATCCCTGCCCCCAAGCCCTATCGTGACCTGAACCAGCGATGGTTCGACCCGGAGTGGCGTGCCGAGTACCTTGACTGGTATGTGGCCCATTCGTCGCTGATGGCCGACATACTGCCCGTAGCCAACACCCAATTGGGCCCCGGTTCACTGGCTGCCATCCTCGGCGGTGTCTTCGAGGGCGGTGAGGACACCATCTGGATTCACCCCCGTCCTGTGGTCGACGGTTCTTCAGCCGCTGCCCTTAGTGTGGTCGACGGTTCACCCGTCGACGACATCGTTTTCGACCCCAACCATCCCAACTGGCTGTTGCACAAGAACCTGCTGAAAGCCTGCAAGGCGAAGGCCCAGGGGCACTACTATGTGGGCATGCCCGACCTGATGGAAGGTCTCGACGTGCTCGCCGCCATCAAGGGCACCGACAAGGTACTGCTCGATACCGTTATGCAGCCCGAGGTGCTGGAGCATCAGATGCAACAGATTAACGACATCTACTTCCAAGTGTTCGACGAACTCTACGACATCATCCGCGAGGGCGACGAGATGGCCTTCTGCTATTTCTCGTCGTGGGCACCCGGCAAGATGTCGAAGCTACAAAGCGACATCTCGACCATGATCAGCGTCGACGACTACCGCCGCTTCGTGCAGCCCTTCATTCGTGAACAGTGTCAGAAGATAGACTACACCCTATACCACCTCGATGGCGTGGGAGCCATGCACCATTTGGATGCGCTCCTTGAAATCGAGGAGTTGAACGCCATCCAGTGGACACCAGGTGTGGGCGAGCCACAGGGCGGCAGTCCCAAATGGTACGACCTCTATAAGAGGATTCTGGCTGGTGGCAAGAGCATCATGGCCTGTTGGGTGACCCTCGACGAGCTGCGCCCCCTACTCGACAACATCGGTGGTGACGGCGTCCATATTGAGATGGACTTCCATAACGAGCACGAAGTGGAACAGGCCATGCGCATCGTGGAGGAGTACCAAACCGCCCGTAATACAACGCCACACTTTGCTCCGGAGAAGAACCTTCAGCCTGCTGATATTCAGGATGATGCCGACCGGGAAGTGAAAGAAATCATCCGCCGCGTGGAATCTGGAGAATATAGAACATCTAGAGTTTCTAGAGATTTTATAGCATTCCCCACCGACCGCATCCTACTGCTCGACGGTGCCATGGGTACCATGATTCAGCAATATCAACTGCGCGAGGAGGATTTCCGTGGAACCCGCTTTGCTCAACATCCCTACGACCTGAAGGGCTGTAATGACGTGCTGTCGCTTACCGCGCCACACGTCATCCGCGACATCCATCGCAAATACCTTGATGCCGGCTCCGACATCATCGAGACCAACACCTTCAATGCCCAGCGCATCTCAATGGGTGACTATGGTTTGGCCGACTACTGCCGCGATATCAACCTCGCAGCCTGTAAGATAGCCCGTGAGTGTGCCGACGAATTCAGTTCGTCGGACAAGCCCCGCTTCGTGGCAGGCAGCATCGGACCCACCAGCAAGACCTTTTTAAGTGAAGAGGGAAAAGGAGAGAGTGAACAATTTGCTGCCGCCCTCAAGGAGGCTTACACGGAACAGATACAGGCCTTGGCCGACGGTGGCGTGGACATCTTGCTCATCGAGACCATCTTCGACGTCCGCAATGCCAAGGTGGCCATCGAGGCTGCCAAGGAGGTCGCTCCCCAGTTGCCTGTCATGCTCAGCTTCAACGTATCGACGCCCGATGGTCACAATATGCTGGGACAAAACATCGTCAGTTTCATAGAACAGCTGACGACCCATGGTCAGAAACCATCGGCACTCTACTCCGTAGGTATCAACTGCGTGACGGATGTTCCTCGTATGACACCGCTCGTATGCCGGTTGGCATCATTAGGTCTAAGGGTAAGCCTCTATCCAAATGCCGGCACCCCCGATGGCAATGGCCGCTACAACACCCCCCCCGAAAGTCTGGTGGCTGACGTGTGGCCGCTGCTTGAAAACCACTGCCTGAACATCCTCGGCGGCTGCTGTGGCACGACCGATGCCCATATCCGCCTGATGGCAA
Organism: Prevotella sp.; assembly: GCA_016286995.1. GTDB lineage: Bacteria > Bacteroidota > Bacteroidia > Bacteroidales > Bacteroidaceae > Prevotella. The sequence goes on along the minus strand of JAEEVA010000001.1, from coordinate 100,683 downwards.
AAGCCATCGAACCCATCAAGGACGTATGGCTGAGTCCGCTGAAACCAGCAGACAAAACGACAGTTCCTATAGTCCCCATAGTTCCTATAGATACTATAGATCCTATAGTTCCCGCCGCCAGCTCTACTGACCGTCTCTTCCAGGCCATCCTCGACGGCAAGAGCGACGATGCCGTAGCAGCCACCAAGGAGGCTATTGCCCAAAACACCGCCCCACAGGACCTGATCAACGGCCAGATGATTCGAGCCATGGGCGAAGTCGGTCAGCGTTTCCAGGACGGCAAGGCCTTCGTACCCCAGCTGCTGATGGCCGGACGTGCCATGAAGGCCGCTCTCGAACTGTTGAAGCCCATGCTGGCGGGTGCTGCCTCCACCTCATTAGGCAAGGTGGTCATCGGTACCGTGAAGGGCGATCTGCACGACATCGGCAAGAACCTCGTGGCATCCATGCTCGAAGGCTGTGGCTTTGAGGTGGTGAATATCGGCATCGACGTCTCTGTCGACAAGTTTATCGAGGCCATCAAGGAAAACCAGCCCGACATTCTCTGCATGTCGGCCTTGCTCACCACCACGATGGGTTATATGAAAGAGGTCATCGATGCCCTTGAGGCTGCCGGCATCCGCGACCAAGTGAAAGTGATGGTCGGCGGTGCACCCGTCACACAGGGCTTCGCCGATGAGATTGGTGCCGACGGCTATAGCGACAATGCCAACTCAGCCGTCGCAGTTGCCAAGCAGCTGTTAGGTATGCTTTAGCTTTCTCTTATAGCATTTTTCGAAATTACACAGTCCGCAGGTATATTCCAGTTTGCGGACTGTTCCGCCCAAGCCCATGATGCCACTCACGCTCTTGATGGGCACCATGAGAGAGGAATCAGTCAGCGTGACACCACAGGTCTTTCCTTCAAACAACGGGAACAACAGCTGCTGCTGACTGACGTGCCAGCCACAATAGCCTGGCGAAAAGCGGTTGGTATGGTGCCACCCTAACTTATCGATGCCCTGCTGCACAGCTAGCTCCATCTGGTCGGCAGTCTTCTCGGCTATCACACTGCCCAGCGAGTCGGCAATAAACACACGCACCATGTCACCCGCTTGTTTCAGTTGCTGCTGATAAGCCTCAAAGGCCACGCCACTGGTACATATAAACAATGCGTAGGCCTCCGAGCCCTGCAGCTGGCGCCCTATGATCCGTCCCATGTCAAACACTGGCAACTCACGCACCACGAAGAAACAGAACTGCGGACGCAACCATCCCCGCACCTCGTCTACGACAGCCAGCGTTTCACGTTGTGTGACCTCGTCAGGCAGCACATCGTGATACCCCATGGCCTCGTAGACATCAGTCAGGGCAATACCTAAATCCTCGTATGTCAGCGTCTTCTGTGTCACTGCTTATTCCAGTCGTCAAGGGCTTTGAAGAACGCATCCACATTCTCAATCGGCGTATGCGGCGGCGTGTCACATCCGCTGGAGAGCACAAAGTTCGGATAGTCGCGCATCTTGCCTAACAGCTGCCAGACAGCCAGGTGCATCTCCTCCGGCGTACCGTCCTTGAACAGGCTCACAGGGTCGAGGTTACCCATGGCAAGAGCCGTCGGCGGCACGTCCCCGATGACCTCCTCCATGCGGCACTTATTGCCGAAATGATAGGCAGCAGCCCCCGTCTCCACCATCGCCTTTGTGCAATGTCCCTGGTTGCCGCAATTGTGCAGTATCACGATGAACTCCTCGTTCTGCACCTTGTTGACAATATACTTCACGTATGCCGACGAGAACGTCCGGCAGTCATCATTCGACAGCAGACCCGCAGCCGGTTCCGCCATCACCACCCCGTTGGCACCCGTCAGTTTCAGGGCCTGGCAATACTTTTCAATAAACTCCGTACACTTCGCCAGCAACGTATGGGCAGCATCTGGATGCTCGTAGATGAGCACCATGATGTCCGACATATCGTACAGACGACCAGCCAGCGAGAACGGTCCTATACAGCCGGCAAACACCGGCCGGTCCTCTATCTGGCGCGCTGCTAGCAGGTTGGCCTTCAGATACTGTGGAATACGTCCTGCCGACAGCAACGGCACCTGCAGCTTATCGATGCTTTTAACATCGGCTAACAGCCGGCCCGACACAGTCGCTACAGCCTCGTCGCTGAAGGCAATCTCAGCGCCAAAGGCCTCGGCTTCCGTCGTCAGGTCCATGATGGTACATGCCGCCGCACTCCTGTAAGCCTTCGCCAATTTCACCACGGCCTCGGCATGCACGCCGCCATCGCTCACGGCCTCGCGCACCGTATTGCCATTCAACTCGATGCCAGGATGCGTCATCACCGGCACCGCCATCACCGTTTTCTGTCGGATGACATCAGCCACCCACTGTTTCATGTTCCCTTTCATACTGCCTGCAAAGTTACGAATAAGTGAGCAAAAAGCCAAAAGAATTTTGAGCTTTTTCAAGCGTGAGTAACTTCACCAAGGGTAAAAGACACAAAAAATTAGAAATTAAAAATTATGATTACCTTTGTCCGTTGCATTTGAGGATTCAAGCATATCATAATTCCTCATTTCTAATTTCTAATTTCTCATTTAGTACCATTTAACATCTTTTATTATTCTCAACTCAAAAAAAACGATGAACGATGAACTATGAACTATGAACTTTTTGTATCTTTGCACGCAAATCATCAATTATCCAACATCATGTTAAAGCTATTCCAGAGTTCCGTCTTCCGAGCCATCTGCGCCATCATCATTGGAGCATTGCTCATCAGGTTTCCCGACGATTCCGTCACCTGGCTCACCATAGCCATCGGTGCCCTCTTTCTGCTGTCGGGCATCATTTCGCTCATCGCCTACTGGCAGGCCCGCAGCCATGCCGGCGAGTACACCATCACTGACCGCGACGGCCGCATCATCAGCGGTGGCCAGCCCACCTTCCCCATTGTCGGAGCAGGCAGCGTCATACTGGGACTGGTCCTCACCCTGTCGCCACACGCCTTCATCAACGGTCTCATGTACATGCTTGCCGCCGTACTCATCCTTGGCGGCATCACCCAGCTGATGGCCCTCGTCTCAGCCCGTCGTCTGGGCAGCGTACCCTTTGGCTACTGGGTCATGCCCTCGCTCATTCTGCTTACCGGTCTCTTCGTCATGGTCAAACCCATGGAGTCGGCCCGTCTGCCACTACTCATCCTTGGCTGGTGCTCCATGCTCTACGGAGTCGTCGAACTCATCAATGCCCTGAAGATTCACAGCATCCGCAAGACCGCCGACCGTCTGCCGCCAAGTAGCGAGCAGTCCATCAGCGTCATCGAAGACCAGCCGACAGTAGAATAAGAACGACCCTTTACTGAGGATGACCGTGAACAAGATTAAGAAGCAGATTTAGTTTTTGCTTCCGTTACATAACAGGCCACAAGGCCATAAGTGATGGTGGGACGTATCCAGATTTCGGTCAGCAGATAGTCCGTGTATTCATTGATGGGCTCAAGATAGATGTCGAAATTGTAAAGCAGCGCTATGATGATGTCGATGATGCAGATGACCCACAGATTGCGCTTGGTGTAGCTCCGCCAATTCTTGCGTGCATAGAAGAAGGTGAGCATACAGAGCAGCAGCACCGATAGCGTCAGGCAGGCCAGATGAAGGGAGTAATAGGCCAGGGGCGGTGCAAAGAGAATGTCGCGCAACAACACCGTCATGCCCACCGAGGTGGAGCACCAGTAGTTGAACCGCTGGGAATCCATGCGGTTGAAAAAATACATCCAAATCATTACCAGACAGGCAATGTAAAACATGTTGAGCACTAATTCAGGCCATGCCTCGTGCAGACCAAAATGACCAACGGCATAAAGCATAATTCCCACTGACACCATGCCGGCTACGCCAGTGATGACGATGTCAAAAATCTTGGCATTCTTTTTGAATCTTGTTTCCATAATTATAAACTATGAACAACTGTTTCAGTCGTGCAGGATGAGTGCCGACTGGGGGTCCACAATAGCCTTGTCGCCCTGAAGGGTGCCGAGGCCGTGTTCGTCGATGACGCCGTCGCAGCAGACCACGGTATAGTGGCTGGCGGGGATGGCGACTTCAGCGGCCTCGCAGTTGGCATTGAGAATAACAATAATAGTGCGCCAGTCGTCACGGCCGGCATAGGTGGCCAGACGGTAGGCCACGACACCCTGGGGGGCATCGAGGAAAGTGAGGTGGCGGCGCACCAGGTCGGCACTGCCCAGGCGGAAAGCGGGATGGTGGCGGCGCAGAGCGATGAGGTCCTGATAGTATTTGAAGACCTGCGGATAGCGTCTCTTGTTGTCCCAGTCGAGGTGGTTGATGCTGTCGGGCGACTCGAACGAGTTGTGTACCCCGAGCTTGGTACGCAGCAGCTCCTCGCCGCTGAGCATGAAGGGTACGCCCTGCGAGGTGAAGACGGCGGTCTGGGCGAGCAGGTCGAGGCGAATGAGTCCAGAGGTGAGAGGTGAGAGGTAAGAGGTAAGAGGTTTGTTCAAACCGGGAATACTGGCCTTGAGGCGGTCGACAAGGCACATGTCGTCGTGACAAGAGACGTACGACATCATCTGGGTGGGTTCTGTGGCCCACGGCGCCTTGCTGTAGTTCACCTGCGGCATGTCAACCTGAGGATGGGCGATGCAGCCGGCGATGCCGAACTTCAGGCTCTCTTCGAAGTCGGGGGCGCCACCCAGCCAGCCGGGTTTTGTGTCGTCAGAGAAGGGACCGCGCAGGGCGTCGCGAATCTCGTCGGAGAAGGCCGCAATGCCAAGCATCTGCGGTATGTTGGCCTTCATGCCGAGCTGATCGTTGGGAAGCGCACATGGACCAGCGCTCCAACCCTCGCCATAGATGAAGATGGTGGGGTCGATGGCGTCGACCATCTGGCGAATCTGGTTCATGGTCTCAATGTCGTGACAACCCATGAGGTCGAAACGGAAGCCGTCGATGTGATACTCCTCAATCCAGTAGCGGATGCTCTCGAGCATGAAGCGACGCATCATGGGCTGCTCGGAGGCCGTCTCGTTGCCGCAGCCGGAACCGTTGCTGTAGCCCGACGCTGACGCGTCGGGAGTAGTGGCTACCTTGCGGTAGTAGTAATCAGGATAGGTGCGCTGGAAGTTGGAATGATCGATGTCGTAGGTGTGGTTGTACACCACGTCAAGGATGACGCGAATACCAGCCTTGTGGAGAGCCTGCACCATCTGCTTGAACTCACGGATTCGCACATCAGGACGGTAGGGGTCGGTGGAGTAGCCGCCCTCGGGAACATTATAGTTGACGGGGTCGTAGCCCCAATTGTACTGTGGAGTATTGAGGCGTGTCTCGTCCACAGAGCCGTAATCGTAGCTGGGCAGAATATGGATGGCATTGACACCTAACGACATCAGGTGGTCGATAGCCCACGGCTCGGTCAGTGCCAGGAACTTACCTGGGTGCTGCGCATCGGGGCGGGCTATGGAGAAGTCACGATGGTGCAACTCATAGACCACGAGGTCGGCAGGCGTCTTACACACTGGACGCTGGTCTGTGGCCCACCCAACAGGGTCGGTATCGCTCATGGCGATGATGGCTCCACGCCGGCCATTGACGCCGACAGCCTTTGCAAAGACGCCAGGACACTCGCCACGCCCCATGTCGAAGGTATAGAAACGACCCAGCAGATTGCCTTTAACCTCGGTCTGCCACAAACCGTCGGCATAGTGCATCTTAACGGTCTTCAGCGCTTTTCCGCCTTGTCCGTCCTGATAGAGGCGCACCTTGACACTCTTGGCGTCAGCAGGGGCAAAGAGGCGGAAAGTGGTGGCGCCGGGTGAATAACTGACTTCGTCGAAACGAAAATCCTGTGCCTTGGCAAAAACGGTCATCGCCATCAATACGAATAATAAAACTATCTTCTTCATTTTACTCTTTCATTTTTTCAACTTTTCACCTTCTCACTTTCTCCGATTCTTCGCCAAACAGGAACTGGGGCAGGTAGCCGCCGGCGTCGACCACAATCTTCTCGAAGAGGATGGCTGGGTCGTTGGGCTGTAGCGTCAGCACGTGTTCAGTGACATTGGCATCGATAGGCAGCGTGACTACCGACTCGACGATGCGGCGGGCAACGGTGGGATAGAAAACGCTGTAGATGTTCTCTTTGGCCTCGTTGAGGTTGTAGTTGAAGTTGACCACCTGCGGCTCACTGCCGTCGAGGCTGACGGTATAGGTCAAACCACCTTTGTTGAGGTAGTCGAGGGTCGACTTGACGATGACGTGTACCTTGACGGTGGTCGCAGAGCTTTCCTGCGACTTCCAGCGGTACTCCAGCGAGGCACCGTCGACGGGCTCGGTATAGGGCATGAGGGTCATGCCGCTGAGGGTACGACCAAAGAAAGGCAGCACGGTCCATTGGGCTTTCGCGGCAGGCGTGGCGGTGTGGAAGTGCTCGGCCTCCATGGCTACGTAGCCGTCCTTCATAGCAAAGGTGTATTTCCCGACTGGAGAACCGTCGGGCACGGTCGTTACATCGGGCATGCTGTCGGCAGGGAAGTCGTCGTTCCAAATCTTATAACCAATGTGCTTCTGCGTCATCATACCGTTCCACTTGCCACCGGCCATGTCGTGGTTGTAGGCAGCACAGAGCAGCGAGTCGCGGCGGAAGGCTTGACGAGCACACTCGGCCCACTCGTTGGCGGCGGGGTCGTTCTGACGGGCCAAATAATGGTTCATGGCCACGGCATAGTACATCTGATAGAGGTTCGACATGGCCTGAACAGGGAACAAGATAAGCTGCTGGTAGGCATCGCGGTATTGGGGCTGCAGCGTCACGTACTGGCGCAGGGCCTCGGCCTCAAGGCGCATGTAGTCGTCGGCCACTCGGCGCCACTCACCCGTCTCGACATTGTACGTCGTGGCATCGAGCATCTCGGCGGTAGTACGACCGGCATATTTGCAGCAGAGGTTCAGGATGCGGGCAGCCTCGTCGGCCTGATCGTCGCCGAACTGCTGACGGCAGAACGGCTTAGTGTGTGTCGTGATGACGTCACGACTCACAGAACGGGGGTTCCATGCCATATCCATAAACAGCGTGATGGGGTACTCCATAGGCTTCAGGTCTCCGACGTTGAGAATCCACATACGGTCCAAACCGTAGTCGGCAGCCAACGTCAGCTGTTCCCACATATTCTGCGAGGGCGTCACGTTAAGCCACTTGGAGTTGCGGGGTGCTCCGACATAATCGACATGGTAGTAGAGTCCCCAGCCACCAGGGTGCTGGCGCTCCTTGGCATTCGGCACACGGCGCACATTGCCCCAATTGTCATCACAAAGCAAGATGAGCACGTCGTCAGGCACACGCATGCCTTTATCATAATAGTCGAGTACCTCCTTGTAGAGTGCCCACACCTGTGGCGTCTCCTTGGCAGGACGCCCCGTCACCTCCTTGATGATGCGGCGCTGGTTCTCGACGATGGTCTGCAACAGCTTGGTATCAGCATCCTCGCTCATGGCCTCGTCGCCGTCGCCACGCATACCGATGGTAACGATGTCGTCGGTACCTTTCATACGCTCAATGCCCTCACGGAAGAAGCGGTCGAGGTTCTCCTTGTTCTTCTGGTAGTTCCACGGTCCCCACTCCTGACGGTGGCGGGCATACTCCTGATGGTTGCGGGCCATGGGCTCGTGGTGACTGGTGCCGATGATGACACCCATGGTGTCAGCCGTCTTCAGATTCTCGGGATCGTCGGCATAGAATGCCCAGCCCCACATGGCCGGCCACAAGAAGTTACCCTTCAGACGCAGTATGAGTTCGAAGACCTTCTCATAGAAACGGTGGTCGCCATAGTTGGTACCGAAGGTGTTCTTGACCCATGAGGTCAGACAGGGAGCCTCATCGTTGAGGAACAGACCACGGTAGCGCACCAGCGGCTCACCATCGGTATACTCACCTCTTTTAATAAATATAGTGTCATGCTTCACCACGGGGACATCCATCCACCAATACCAGGGCGACACACCCATCTGCTGCGACAGCTCGTAGATGCCAAACACGGTGCCTCGCTTGTCGCTGCCGGCAATGACCAACTGCTGACCGATGGTCTTGATGATGTACTTCTCCCTCTTACCCTTCAGGTCACGCAACTCACCAGCCTTCACCCATTGGTCAATTTGCTTGTTGACGCCTACGGTACCGATGAGAATGGAGGATGGTTGACGGAAGATGGTAGACGGAAGATGACCCGTCACACGTTCGAAATCGGCCTGCAGATTAGCTACGGCACGCTGGACGCAACTATGCTCGCGCTGGTCGAAGCCGATGGTGGCATCGGTGAGCAACAGGCCGTCGACCACAGGCTGGAAGGTGACAAACTGCTCTGCGCCACGTGTGGTCACAGACAAGAATAACACGACGAGAATGACGAGACTCTTTTTCATATTTTCACTCTTTCTTCACTTTTTATGTTGTTCATTCATAAATTCACGTGGCGACATGCCATAGAACTTCTTGAAGATGGTCGAGAAGGACGCGGCATTGTTGAAGCCGCAGGCATACATTACCTCAGTGATATTCATGTTGCGCGATGCCAACAGATTGGCAGCCTGCTTCAGACGGATGTTACGGATGAAGTCGTGCGGTGTCTGACCCGTCAGCTCTTTCATTTTACGATGCAGATGGACACGGCTGATGCCTACCTCGTCGGCAATGGCATCAACGCTGAGGTCGCTGTTGCCGATGTTCTTGTTGATAACCTTCATGACACGCTCCAGTAACTGGTCGTCGGGCGACTTCATTTTGACGTCGTCAACCTGCTCCTCCAATTGGTCGTTGCGGCCAAACTTCAAACTGAGCATCTGGTGGGTATGGATGAGGTTGACGATGGTACGGCGCAGGATGTCCATATTAAACGGCTTCATGATGTAGGCATCGGCACCCATCTCCAGGCCTTCCAACTGGTCCTCGTCACGGCTCTTGGCCGTAAGCAGGATGACCGGCACGTGGCTGGTAGCGGGATTCTGCTTGATTTTCGAACACATGGTATTGCCGTCCATCTCAGGCATCATGATGTCGCTGATAACCAGGTTGGGAACGGTCTTCAGGGTCTCGGTGAGTCCCTCACGGCCATTCTCACAGGCCGTGACGTTATAATCCTCCTGAAGGGCAGACACCAGGTAGTCTCGGATTTCGGCGTCGTCCTCAACAACAATAATGTGCTGACGCTTGCCTGCCTTCGGCAGCTTGACTTCGGGCAGAACTTCAGTAGCGGATTCTTCCTGTACCAACTCGACGGCCTTGGGGGCTTCCTGAACATCAGTCAGAATCTCCTCAGGCTTCAGGTGGGCATAACCCAACGGAATGGTCACAATGAATTCGGCACCCTTCTCACCGACATTGTTGCGGGCTTTGATGGTACCGTGGTGCAGCTCCACAAGCGAACGGGTCAGGTCGAGGCCGATGCCAGTACCCGTCTTGCGGTCGTTGGCATGCGTCGGCGACTGGTAGAAACGCTCGAAGATACGATCCAACTTGTCTTCAGGAATGCCCTCGCCAGTATCCTTGATGGCAATATGTACCTGTTGGGCATCGTGGGTGATGCCGATATGGACATTACCGCCCGTCGGCGTGAACTTAAAGGCGTTCGACAACAGATTGACAATGACCTTGTCGAAATTATTGCGGTCAATCCATACGGGCAACTCCTCGGTGTCGTGCTCATAGGTGAACTGGATGTTCTTGGCTTTAGCCTGCTGGGCAAACAGCGTATGGATGTCATCCACAAAGGAAATCAATTCCGTCTCACACATGTGCATCTGCATCTGTCCCTTGTCAATCTTACGCAGGTCCATCATCTGGTTGATGAGACCCAAGATACGCTCGGCATTGCGGCGGATGGTTTCATAAACGCTGCGGCGGTGCGGGTCGTCATCCTGTTTGATAAGCGACAGCAGCGGGGTGACGATGAGCGTCATCGGCGTACGCACTTCGTGGGAGATGTTCATGAAGAACTTCAACTTGGCATCGGCCATTTCCTCGGCATGGATATGTTCCTGCAGGCGCAGACGGTCTTGCTCCTTGCGCTTGTGCTGCTGGCGGTACCACAGGAACAGGGCAATCAGGGCCAGTACGTAAAACAAGTAGGCCAGCGTGGAACGATACCACGGGGCATGGATGACGACGGTGAAACAACGCTCAGGCGTTTGCACACCGTTCTGTTCGGCTACCACACAGAAGTCGTAGTCGCCAGGTGCCAAGTGTGAGAAGGTAATCTCGTTGACGCCTGGCTGCATGCGTACCCATTCCTCATGGTTGATGCGGTAGAGATAGACTATATGCTCAGGATTGTCGTATGTCAGCGTCGACATCTGCAGAGCAAAGTTATTGTCGCCGGAACTCAGCACAAACTTATTAGAAGCAATGACGGGACGGTCAGTCACACGCCAGAAACCCGACATGGTGGCAGGGCTGACGGACTCGCCATTGACGGTGAAGCCTGTCAGCTTCACCTCGGCTTTCCATTCACGTTCCTGAATGTCGGCAGGACGGAACCACGTGATGCCCCCCAGACCACCAAAGACAATCTGCCCGTTAGGGGTTATCCACGAGGCACCGTCGCTGAACTCATTCGACTGCAAACCATTGTCGACGAAGTAGTTCTTGGTTTTGTTGGTCTTCGGATCCATACAGCACAAACCATGGTCGGTAGAAATCCATAACAGTCCTTGCTTGTCTTGCTCGATGGAAGCAATACCGTTGTCGGCCAGACCACTCTCAACACCAAGGGTATGCATCTTGCGGGTCTTCGGATCGTAACACTTCAGACCGTCGTTGGTGCCAATGTACAGTTTCCCATCAAACTCACGGGCAATACGTGTCGGTGTTCCATAGTTCAGGCAGTTGGTGCCGAAGGACGACAGCCAGTTCTCCTTTTCCAGGTCCATGGCACAGACACCCATCGTTGTTGCCGTGTAGATGCGCTTGCCATCGGGTGAGATGGCTATCTGCGAGATATAGTTGTTGACGATGCTGTTCACATTACGGTCGTATGGTGCCTTGTCATCCTGCGTATAGGCCTTGATGTCGCCAGTCTCGAAATTCAGACGCAGCAGACCGTAGCCCATAGTACCAAACCAGATGTGGCCCTCGCGGTCGCACGTCAGGTCAAAAATGCTGACTGCCAATCCCTGTGGCAAGGAATAAGGATGCCACGTCATGGTCTTGGGGTCTATCCACCCAGTGCCCTCCTTGTAGGAAGCAACCCAGATGCGGCCCTGAAGGTCCTCGCAGAGGCCTAATATGGTAGCGGGGAAATTCTCCTTGAAGTGCTTGATAACCCTGCTGTTGCTGGAGTCCAGCACGTACAGGCCGTCCTTGTCGGTACCTATCCAGTGGTAGCCGTTGCTCCCACCCTGCACACTGGTGACACATGCCGTACCAATGATGTTGCGACTACCAAGCTTATAACCTAAATAGCCGAAGCCAATGGTATGACTGGGCTGCATGTAGATACCCTTCTGCAGCAAACCGAGCCAGACATTACCGCTCAGGTCCTCACAGATAGAGTACACCTTGGCCATGCTTAGGTCGACGTCGCGGCTGAAGTAGGGGTTATCCAGCAGCCGTCCCTCCTTGGGGTTGTAGATAGCCAGTCCCATACCGTCGTAGCCAATCATGATGTGGCCGCGGCGGTTGACATATAATACGGAGATATGCTTGTTACCCGTGGCATCGATGTGTACGGGGGTATCGCCATCCAAACGGAACAGACCATGGCTGGTCGTGGCCACAAAAATATGGCCATCGTTGTCCTCGCAGACGTCGACAATCGAATTCATCAGACCAGCCGATTGGTCGTCGCCATCGCCTTCCTGAAAATAACGCTTGAGATTCTTGCCATCCCAGCGCAGCAAACCTTGATTGTCCGTAGCAATCCAAAGGCGCTGCTGACGGTCTTCCATCATGTGGTGTATCGTCGTGATGTTGGCCAAAGCACCACCTTCCTGACGGGCCTCTTGTGGCGCTGTCATGCGTAGCAGGCCATGTCCCGATGTACCGATGAGGACGTCGCCGTTATGACGTTCCAGCAGACAAGTGACATAGCACGGCACGACACGGTTGTCCAGGTCACAGGTCTTAACGTCGTGGAAACGCTCACCGTCGTAGGTCTGGAAAGCACCGTACATACCGATATAGAACAGTCCGTTACGGTCCTGCATCATACAGTTGACATAGTTACTGGCCATACCGATATCCTGTCGGATCTCCTTTTTCAGGATACGGAACTGGTAGCCGTCGTAGCGGTTCAAACCATTGCGTGTAGCCACCCAGATGAAACCGTCGCGGTCCAGATAGACTTGTGTGGTATAGCTGCTCGACATCTGTTTGTCGGCATCGAACAATTTGCCCATCTGGGCGTGTGTACCCAGTGCAAAAAGTGTAAGTAACGAGAAAAGCCCAAAACGTAGCTTTTTAGAACTCATAACAAGAACTTTAATCATGTTTTAAGTGTAATAATACCAGTTAGTTCGTTAGAAACGTGGCAAAGGTAAACATTTTTCCCCAAACCACCAAACAAAATGCAAACTTTGCGCTACGTAACATACAAAAAAGTTACGTAACGCAAAGTAATAACCCTAAAACGCCTCTTTTTACCCTTAATCTTTAACCTTAGACCTTATTTTGCCTCCACATGATACTCGAAGCAGTCAACATCGACGATACCACCCAACTTCTTGGTAGCATAGTAGAAAATGCCGAACTTGCTGCCCATGAAGAAACGGCGCCAGTCGAAACTCAGGCGGTAGTCATTGGAACCAATCTTCGTCCACTGTTCACCATCAAGGCTATAGTAGAAGTTGGCAGCGTCGTTGCCACCCATGAAACGGCCTTTCTGGCCTGGTCGGAAGTCTGCGTCGATACGCAGCCATATCTTGTTCTGCTTCAGTTCCACACTCTCTATGACTTTCTCGTCAACCTTCGTCACCTCTTTGTCACGGTCGGAGAGTTCCACTTTCTGCTCACTCATCTCTAAAGCCAGCTTCTTACCTTGTTTCTTAACGGTCAAGGCACCAGTATCGCTGTTGAAGGCAGCCAGACCGGCACAGTCGCCGTCCTTCATCTTCGAGAGGTCCATCACAATATATCCACTGCACGTAGGACCTTCCATACGCTGCGTGAGCGTGTTGGGAGCCAGATACAGGGTATTGACCACACGGCTACTCTTCAGTCTCAGCCAACCTGGACGCTCCGTCAGGCTCCATGCCTGATTCACAGGATTGTGATTCCATTGCCAGTGTAGTCCTAATTCCGACGAGGCGAACTCGTCGGCACAGACGATGTGCTTCTCGGGCTCACCACTCTTCAACGGGCGCATCAAGGTCGGCACCTTGCCTTCCTCATCACCTAACTGTGGCCAGCCGTCAATCCAGCGACAGGGCATCAGGGTCAACACACGGCCCACTCCGCCACGGTCCTGGAAGATAACACCATACCAGTCACCATCCTGCGTGTCAACGATAGTACCTTGTGCCTCGTAGGAAAAACCTCCGAACTCTGACTGAAGGATGACATTCTTTTCGTACGGACCATGAATATCGTCAGCACGGTAGCACACCTCACGGCGATGACGCCCTGGGGCATAGACGTGCGAAATCATCAGCAGGTAGTATTTGCCGTTATGCTTAATCATACGTGAGCCTTCCAGCAGTCCTGTCTCGTCGGCTTCCTTTTGGAATATACGCTGGTGGGTGCCTTCTATGACGTCGCTCAGGTCGGGCTTCAATTCCATCATCTCACCCGTACCATAGATGACATATACGCGACCGGTCGATGGGTCCTCACCCTCGCCTTCATCAAAGAACAGCGAACAGTCGTGGAAATGGCGCATGCGTGACAATAGCTTCCATTCACCCTCAGCCTTCTCGGCAGTAAAGATATAGGTGTCGCCCATAGCCCCTTGTTCGTTGGGAGCCAACAGGGCATAAAAACGGCCGTTATGGTATTTCAGAGATGTAGCCCACTGGCCACGACCGTATGCCGTACCCTCTTTCAGATCGTATTTCGGAGAGTCTGTCAATTTGTCGAAAATATAACTCACCGTTTCCCAGTTCTTCAGGTCTTTCGAGCGCATAACGGGAGCACCAGGCATGAGGTGCATGGTTGTCGACACCAAATAAAAGGTATCGCCCACGCGTATGATATCTGGATCGGGCACGTCGGCCCACAACATCGGATTCTTAATGTAAGCACTGGCGGTAGTGTCACCAGCTGACCAATAAGCACCATCAGTGCTGCCGAAACGCTTTTCGGCAGCCTCTGAGGTTACAAAACAAACTACTAATGATAATATTACTAAAACAAATCTTCTCATGCAACAAGAGGTTTTAGATTGCGTGCTACACTTGCACTTGCACTTTTAGGTCAAAAACTCGGTTGCAAAGGTACGTACTTTTTTTTTAATACCTGTTGTTTTAAGTTTCACAAACTTTTTGATTTGTATCAAAGTTCGTTTTTTATTCAAAAATAGTTCGTTTTTAGAGATTGATGTGTCATTTTGCCCTATTTCATGTTACTTTTGAGCAAAAACGTAAGCAAAAAGCCGACAACAAAAATGGTCGTTGTGCCTAAGACAATGGCTAAATAACTATGCAGATGAATGCCGGGAAGGTTCCACATGGCTGCCAGACTGATCCATCCGATGACCAAGACACCACAGATACATCCCACCAATGCCGCCCAGCGATTGATGGTCTGGGGTATGCATCCTAACAGGAACAGACCCAGCATACCACCAGAGAAAATGCTCGACAGCGTCCACCAGGCATCGATGATGCTCTCTACGCTCAGCATGGCAATAGCCACGCAGGCGCCAAGTATGCCGACACCGAAACTGCTCAGGCGTACAATGGCCAGTTCCAGCTTCCGATGCTGATGATGATCAGCAGGGTCGTGATGGCGCAGACGGTCAGTGACGTGACGGGCTTTCAGGAAGAACGGACGCACATAGTCCGTCAGGATGATGGTGGCGGCACTGGTCACGCTGGTCGACACCGTACTCATGCCAGCCGCAAAGATGCTGGCAATGAGCAGGCCGCGCAGGCCGACAGGCAGTCCGTTGACGATAAAGTATGGGAATACGTAGTCGGGCTTGGCCTGAATCTCATCGGGCAGTGGTGCCACACCAGCCTGATAGTAGCTGTACAGTGCACTGCCAATGAGGAAGAACAATGCTGAGACGGGTATGAAGAGATAACCGCCGAAGAGTGCCGAGAACTTCGCATCCTTGTCGGTCTTAGCAGCATGGTAACGCTGTACATAGTTCTGGTCGATGCCGTAGTTCTGCAGATTGATGAAGATGCCGTAGATGAGGCATACCCAGAAGGTGCTGGTGGTCAGGTCGTCCGTAAAGGCTCCCAACGAGAACTTGTTGCCCATAGGCGAATTAGCCGCCAGTTCAAAGGTCTGCATGGGTCCTTCAGGCATCGAGAACATCAGGATAGCCAGACACAGCAGAGCGCCACCTATTAATATAATACCTTGTATGGCATCAGCCCAGATAACGGCCTTCAGACCGCCCATCATGGAATAGATGATGATGCCTATCGAGGTCAGGATGATGACAGTATGCATGTCCCAGCCCATGAGGATATACATCGGCACGGCCAGCAGATAGAGGATGCTGCCCATGCGTGCTATCTGCGTCAGCAGGTAGCAGGCCGAAGCATACAGGCGTGCCCATGCGCCGAACTTCTCTTCCAGGAAGGTGTAGGCCGACACGCTGCCGCTATGTCGGTAGAACGGCACGAAGTATTTAGCGGCGAAATAACTGGCGATGGGTATGCTGAGTGAGAACACAAAGGCATTCCAGTCAGCAGCAAACGCCTTACCCGGATAGCCTATGTATGAGATACTCGACACATAGGTGGCAAAAATGCTCATGCCCACCACCCAGCCTGGGATGCTGTGTCCGGCTGAGGTAAACTCGTCGGCACTGCTGCCCTTCTTGAAGAACGAGCAGCCGAACACCACCACGCCCAGTGTGAAGACTATAAAAACGACGAAATCAATGACGTGCATAACAATATTCTTTTAACAACGGATTACACGGATTGAACGGATTAAAAACAGCAGACCAATTCGGAATAAAAATCCGCATAATCCGTGTAATCCGTTGTTTATTATTATATTCGCAGTTTACCATGTTCAATGGGTAGTGCGTCAAGTGCCTGACGTATCTTTTCCCGTTCCGGTGCCTCGAACTTATAGAACGGCGAAGCCACGAAGTCGTCGTTGATGATGCCGAGCAAGGACAGTGCACACTTCAAGCCTTTCAGGTAGCTCGAGCCATGCTTGCCTACAGTATATATCGTGGTCGAAATCTGCATGATGAGCTGCTGCAGGTCGAGTACGCGCTTGATGTCGCGTGACGAGGCAGCATCGTACATGGCCACATAGAGTTCCGGAAACATGTTGGCACCGCCATTGATACCACCCTGTGCACCCAGCAACACGCACTCACCGGTAATCTCCTCCGGTCCCACCAGCATGGCGAAGTCGCGGCGCTGTTTCATCTTATACATCACGCTCTGGAAGTACACGGCATTGGCACTTGAGTCCTTGAAGCCTATGACCTGCTCATTCTGTGCTATGCGGGCCACCGTATCGGGTGCGAAGCTCACCTTCACGTGGCTAGGCATATTATAAAGGAACACGGGCAACGGCAGCTGCGGCACCAGTTCCTCATAATACTGTGCCAGTTCGGGCTGCCCCGTAGCAAAATAGTAAGGCGGCGCCGATACAACACCGTCGGCACCATAGTCGGCAGCCTTGCGGGCCAGTCGCACACTTTCTTCAATCGACGTGTCGGTAATGCATGCCAACAGCGGTAGCCGTCCATGGTTGATGCGGCACGACTCCTTAATCATCTGTTTTCTCACATCGTACGACAGGCTCTGTTCCTCACCCGTCGTTCCCAGCACAAAGAGTCCGTGTACGCCACCCTCGATGAGGTGTTCTATCAACCTTTCCAGACTCTCCACGTCCAGTGTCTCGTTGTTCTTCAACGGTGTCACCAATGGTGGAATAATGCCGCTCAGCGGTTTCTTGAATCTCGTTTCCATCTTTTTATTTCTTTACTTTTCTATCTTCTTTGAATCCTTTAAAAAAGACGTTTGTCCCATGTTTTTGTCATCGTACAAACTTTTTCTCGTCTTTCTTTTTTGCCGTTTCATAAATTATGCTTATTTTTGCACCTTGTAGGTTAACGTTTCACTAAAATCAATATAGAATGGAACAGCAAGCATCCGACAAACGTATCAAGGAACTGGAGGAGCAAGTCCGACAGTTGCAGCAGGCCAACATTGACCTGATCAACCGCAACTTGCAACTGGGTCAACAGATTGATGCATATTACGACGTCGGCAGGGAGAATATGCGGAAGGCATAACCCTCTTTGGACAGTCGACGATACCTGTTTCCCCGTTTTTGTCCACATTCCGGTCGTTTGTCCATACTACTTCAGCAGAAAATCGCGAAAGCATATCCTGTAGCGTGAAAACTGTCGTAACTTTGCACCATCAAAAGTGATAGGTAACGCAGTTATTAACCCTAAAAAGTTCGCGATTATGAAGACCAAGTATTTCTTCCAGCACACGACGAAGGCCACCATCGCCTTCCTGTTTGCATCCATGACAGCCATCGCTTTCTGTTCCTGTAGTGATGATGACGACTTTGACGCCTACACCGAAACCACCGATTCCCTGCTGACGCGTGGCATGCTGGGTGCTTCTGCCGATACATATAACATCAATGACGACAAGGGTACCTTCACCACCGAGAACTGGCGCGATCAGGAGGCTATCTTCATCTACGACGGCAAGGGCAAGGACTACCTCGACGCCGATGGCCGCAAGGGTTATTCACTCGTGGCGCTGCCTCGGCAAGAAGAACCCTGGAGACAGCTGGAAGCTGTTAGACCACAAAGACATGGCCGACGGTTCAGCCTTCGCCCTGCCTAAGGGTAACCTTAAGGAGATGGAATACTTCCTGAATCAAGGCGATGCCGACAACATGCGGTACTTCCGCTTCGAGGTCCTCCGTGCCTACGATGACGCCCTGGAGTCCTATATGCAGCTGGGCGAATTCCGATTCAACCACTACCTGCCGTGGTGATGAGAGGTGAGAGTTTTTTATGACGGAAGTAAATTTTTCACTCTTCACTATTCACTCTTCACTTTTTTTTCGTATCTTTGCAGCAATAATCACAAACAATAGTATCGCATTATGGATTTAGTACACATTATTGCAGTTGTAGTATTGATTATCGCAGGAGTTGTCATCTACAAAGTGAAGAGTGAAAAGTGAAGGCCGCGATTAAGCGAGAACAATGCCAAATCACATTTGAGCATTGTCGAGCGTGAGTGGGCTCGATGTGAAACATCAAGAGTGAAGAATGAAAAGTGAAGAATGAAGATGAAGAAAACAGTAACTATCTTGTCAGTTGTGCTCATGGCCATCATGTGCCAGGCACAGAGTATCGGACCGCTTGAAGAGCTCAGCGCCAATCCGAGAAAAGCCTATGGTACGGACTATCCGTACGAATTCACTACCGTCAAACTGACCAAGGCACCGAAGGGCTACAAACCCTTCTACATCAGCCATTACGGACGGCATGGCTCACGCTACTACTGGAACAGCATGCTCTACCGCGAGTTGGACAGCCTGCTGACCACAGCCCACAACCGTAACCAGCTCACACCTGCCGGCGAGGCTTTCTACAACAAATTCGAGGCGGCCAAGGACGAGCTGAAGACAGGCGTCAGCGAACTGACTGACCTGGGATGGCAGCAACACCAGCGTATCGCACGCACCATGTACAACAACTTCCCCGAGGTATTCAAGAAGGGCGGCAACGTGCTCGCCGTCTCGTCGCTGTCAGGACGCTGCGTCATCAGCATGTCAGGATTCTGCCAGGAACTGGTACAGTGCAATCCTAACATTGAAATCCGCGAACAGTCGTCACGCTTCACACTCGACGCCGTGGTACCCGACGACCGCCAGAATCCCATCAAGCACCAGTGTCCCAAACCCAGGCCACGCTACGAGAAGAACCGCGACCAGTTCCAGGGTAACGACACGTTACGCGAGACTGTCATCAAGCGCACCTTCACCAGCACCGAGGGCCTGCCCGGCAACATGCACCACATAGGCAGCAACCTCATCAACCTATACACCTCGCTGCCCAACATCAACCATGAGGGTATGATGGGCAACCTCATCACCGACGAGGAGGTGGCCGCCCAGTGGGAAGGTGCCAACCTCGGCACGTATTCGTGGCTCTTCCCCGAACAGTACGTCACCATTCCCATTCTGCAGGACATCATGCGCAAGGCCGATGCCGTACTTGACGGCAGCAGCGACCACATTGCCGACCTCCGTTTCGGACACGACAGCTACTTAGGTCCGCTCACCATCCTATTGGGCATCAACGGAGCCGACCGTGACCCCGAAGATCCGTACGAAGTGAAGAACTGCTATCAAAACTGGGAAACCTGCAAGGCCAGCAACGTGCAACTCGTCTTCTATCGCAGCAAAAAGCCCGGCGCTGACATCCTCGTCAAGTGCCTGCTCAATGGTCAGGAGGCCACCCTACCCGTGCCGACCGACCAATACCCCTACTACAAATGGTCCGATTTCCGGCAGTTCTATCAGACACGCATAAACGAAGTTAAGAGTGAATAGTGAATTTATTAATTAGGAATTAAAAATTAGGAATTAGGAATTATGATATGCTTGACTCCTCAAATGCAGCGGACAAAGGTAATCATAATTCCTAATTTCTAATTCCTAATTTTTAATTCCTAATTTCTAATTTTCCTATGAACAATGCCTCGAGCTTTGCTCGCTCATACCTTTAGGTGTGAGAACTATGAACTTTGATGCACATCATTGTAAGGTCGTCATTAGGAGCGGCGCCGTCTCGGTGTTGCTCCACTTCTTTCTTTAGCATATCAACCACCTGACGGGCTGAGTCGAACTGCGTATTCCGAAGAATGTCAAGCAGACGGTCTTCGCCAAACTGCTGCTGCTGACGGTTCTCGGCCTCGTTGAGTCCGTCGGTATAGATGAACAGCAGGCTGTCCTTGATGGAGTCTATCGACTCACCCTCATATTCCAGTCCTGGGAAGAGACCAATGGGGGCGTTGGGTACCATCTCTATGAAGTGAGAAGAGAGAACTGGTGGATTGTGACCAGCATTGCAGAAGTCGAGGTGTCCCGTCTGCAGGTCGACAAGTCCGAGGAAGAGGGTGACAAACATGCTGCTCTCATTGTCGTCGCCACTGAGAGCGTCGTTCATACGGGTACATATCTCGGCAGGCATCATCTGCTGGGCAGCCAGCGTACGGAAGAGACGTGTGGCCTGAGCCATGAAGAGCGAGGCTGGCACGCCCTTGCCACTGACATCGCCGACGCAGAAATAGAGCTTGTCGCCGATGAGCACGTAGCCGTAAAGGTCGCCACCCACCTCCTTGGCGGGCGTCATCGAGGCAAACATGTCAAGACCGTCATAGTCTGGGAACTGGCTGGGTACCATTGACATCTGTATGTCGCGGGCAATGCGCAGCTCTGACTCGATACGTTCCTGCGCAGCCTTCATCTCGGCCATACGGCGAGCCGCCTGCAGCCGCGACAGAATGAAGAAGATCACCGCAATGAGCACAATGGCACCAATGGCTATCAACATATACAGCTGACGGCGTTCGGCCTGCATCTTGTCACGCTCGGCCTGCATCTTCAGCTCTGTCACCTCAAACTTCTTGTTCAGCTCGTTCAGTCTGTCGTGCATGTCCACCTTCGACAGCGAGTCCTTGAAGTCCACCAACGTTGTCATCTCTTCCAAAGCATCCCTGTAGCGTCCTAACTTGTCGAGTGTGTTAACCCTGTCGGACAAGGCAACCTTCAGCTTGCTGTTGTCATTGAGCTCCTTGGCGATTTCCAGCTCGCGGTCATTGTATTTGAGAGCTGCCTGATAGTCTTTCATCTCCCATGCCAGCCAAACCTTTCTCATGTACAAGTCGGAGATATTCAAGGGAATACTACCCTCCATCACTTCATAGTATTCAGCAGAATCGAGCGCTGCGGAAGCGCCCTTCAAATCACCGGTTTCTGTCAGGTATCCTGCCAGACAGCACTGATAGAGGAAGTTCCAGTTACCGATTCGCGTCGTGTCCTTGGCAAACTTGGGCTGTGCCCTTTCAATGGCAGCCTTCCACTCTTTCAGCACGGGGACGTCGTCGTCAGTTCTGTGTTGCGTCAACAGCACGATATGCAGAATTCGGTAAGTCAGAACCAGCTTACTGGGATCGGCATTGTATGGGAAGTAGCTGATGGCCTTACGCAAGTTCGACTCACCTTCGTCAAACTTATTCAGATAAGAATAGCCCGTACCCAATACCCTGTACGACGTGAACAGTCCTAACGAGTCATGACGCTGGATAGCATCCTCCTGTATGTTCTGTGCCTCAGTCACCGCATTGTCGAACTTATCGTCCCAGACGTATCTCTCAGCCAGCGTACCCCAGATGCTATAGTAATAATACAGGTTATTCTGCTCCAGACAAACCTCCTTATAACGTGGTGCCATCAACTCCATCGAGTCTAAGTCACCCTTGGCATACAAGCGATTCATGTGCCGTTCATACCTGTGCATCTCTTTGGCCCAGTAGGCGGAGTCCTTCACTTGGTTGTCAGCACGTGCTGAAACACTATCTGTGTCGGCAGCCTGAAGACCACTGGTACGTTGCTGACACGACACGAAAAGCGATGCCGTGAACATCGCAAACAGAGCAATGACTATTAATCGGTAACGGTTCATGTTTCTTGACTTTTGCCGCAAAGGTAATAAAAAATAAGGAATTAGGAATGAGGAATTAGGAATTATTTTGCGGGCGGAAGCAAATTTTTCACTTTTCACTCTTCACTTTTCACTTTATTTCGTATCTTTGCAACCGAAAACAACATCAAAAAAGGAGAAAAACTATGAGAAAAGCTATCAACGCCCTTCTGCTGGCGCTGATGATGACAGCGGGAATAATGGTCGTGTCGGGCTGTAGCAACGATGACGACGAACAGACAGGTCGTACCGACGAACAAACGGAAGAGACGGCGGTGATGCCGTCCAACAAGCTGACACAGGCTGCCAGCCAGGTGAACGGAAGTCTGGCAGACCTGAACTTTCAGGAGCTGCAGGCCCTGAAGGAGGTGGTACCTTATAAAATGACCAATGCACCTTCTTCATCACGGGCCAGCGACGACGATGTGCGCACAGAGTTCGAAAACAAGCTGTCGACGCTGCTGACCGTGCTGGAGGGCGAAGGCCCCGTGACACGCTCAATAACGATGGGACGCCGGTTCTCCTTCCAGGCCTTCAACGATGCGCTGAGTCTGGCATGGGACCTGTCGGTGACGTTAGGCGACATGGGCGAGAGCAGCTCGTCGTGGTTCGGTCTGAACACCACCAAGAGGGGCGAGGCAAACTACACGGCCAGAGACGGCAGCCTGTATACGGTGAAGGGCGAAATCGTAGAGGAAGTGGAAATCAAGTGGCGCGGCTTCAAGACACATACCGTGGTCAGCAAGGCCTGTGAGTTCAGCATTGCCAAGAATGGTGAACAGGTGGTGCGTATTGAGTCCGACTCCGAGAGCGAGCGTCCCCTGTGGCTGCCCATCATCATCAAGGACTACTTTTACAGTGGACAGCTGTACTATCACGACTATGAGATTAACCTGACGTACGACAAGAACAGCACGCATCGACGCACGGTAGACCTGACTTACGGCAGGACGAGCAGCGAGGTCCCACTGCTGACCATGACGGCCAAGTTAGAGGACGACGCCGACGTCTGGAAGCTGCTGACGCACGATGTCAATGTGCATGCCGACTTTACCGTCAGGGCGATAGACGGCCTGCTGGCCTTTAACGGCACCACAGACAATGTGAACTATCTGGTGGTCAACGGCGTCAAGATGGCCAAATGCATGGAGGAGGGTACGACGGAACAGGAGTGCCGCGAGATTGTGGAGAGCTTCAACAGCAACCTGACGCTGTCGATATTGATGTCAGACCTGCCTGTGGGCGAGCTCTATATGGACAGCATGTACGATGCCACCACAAACCGCTGGTACCCGACGCTGATGATACACTCAGACATATTGGGCAGCAAAGACTATCCGGTGGCAACCATTCTCCAAATGCTGGGTATCGACATCCCTGAGATTCTCAGAACTGCAAACATATAAAGTGAGCCAACGGCTGTGGAACCGCAACTACTGTAAGGTGATGGGCGCCAACTTCGCGCTGTTCTTCGCCTTCTACGTGCTGACGCCACTGCTGCCGCTGTACCTTAGCGAGCACTTTGGCGCCACCAAGGACGTGATAGGCCTGGTGCTGTCGGGCTACACCATTACCGCCCTGCTGTTCC
The DNA here is from genome assembly GCA_016286995.1 of Prevotella sp. GTDB lineage: Bacteria > Bacteroidota > Bacteroidia > Bacteroidales > Bacteroidaceae > Prevotella. Next base: position 77,219 of record JAEEVA010000001.1, on the reverse strand, counting down.
GACCGTTCAGCGGCTATTTCGTCGACTCTTTTCCTCGCAAGACGGTGCTGATGGTGTGCTTTGCGGCCTTCTCCATCTTCTTTGCCGGATACTTGGCGGCATCGACGCTCCTGCTGTTCACCGTCGTTCGCACGCTGCACGGCGGACCGTTCGGAGCCCTGACGGTAGCCAACTCCACGGTGGCCATCGACGTGCTGCCGTCGAGTCGCAGGACGGAGGGTATCGGTTACTACGGACTGTCGAACAACCTGGCCATGGCCATCGCACCCACCATCGGCATCTTCATCTACCGCTGGACGCACAGCTTCGAGCTGCTGTTCTGGATAGCCCTCATCGTGGCCTGCCTCGGCTGGGCCATTGATGCCACCGTCCGCGTACCGATGAAGGAGATTCAGCGCAACAAAAGCAAGCTATCGCTCGACCGCTTCTTCCTGGTGCGTGGTTGGCTGTTGGGATTGAATATGGTAGCCTTCGGTTTCTGCTTCGGCGTGCTCAGCAACTATCTGGCCATCTACGGCAAGGAACATCTGGGCATCACCGGCGGCACGGGCGCCTACTTCATGCTATGCTCCATCGGCCTCATGCTGTCACGACTTCAAGGCAGCTGCGCCCTGCGCCAGGGCCGCCTGACCCACAATGCCGGTACGGGCATGTGCATCTCGCTCGTCGGCTACACCTTATTTATATTAATGCCCACGCTCCATTCATTATCAATTCTCAATTCTCAATTCTCAATTATCAATTCTCAATTCTCAATTACCCTTGGCTACTACGGCTCGGCCCTGCTCATCGGACTGGGCAACGGCCACATGTGGCCTGCCTTCCAGAACATGACCATCAACGTGGCGCACAACAACCAGCGAGGCACGGCCAACTCCACCATCCTCATCTCGTGGGACATCGGCATGGGCTTGGGCATCCTCTTGGGAGGCATCGTAGCCGAGCATCTGGGCTATAGCGCCGCCTTCTGGACCGTAGCCCTCGTCAACGCCTTTGGCGTATCACTCTATTTCCTGGCCACCAAATCCTTCTTCCTGCGCCGCAACCTGAATGCCGCCGTACACTAAGTTTATTCCTCTTTCACATATAATTACCATGAATAGCCATGAATTTAAGAAGGAGGAAAGAAATGGCCAGAAATTATCCAGAAATAAATATTTATGTAAAATTCATGTTTAATTTATGGCAATTCATGTTTTATCTTTAAACAGAAATTATCATGAATAGCCAGAAATTTATCAGAAATTATTATTCAGGGGCATTCATGTTTATTGCAGGCGGGTTGAGAGGACGGAGGAGACGACACGCCTGCACGGAGGAAACGACAGGTTTGCACGGAGGAAACGACAGGTTTGCACGGAGGAAACGACAGGTTTGCACGGAGGAAACGACAGGTTTGCACGGAGGGAACTATAGGTTTACAGGCAGGAAACTCATGCAGAGCGCCCGCTCAATATATGCAGAGCGCCCACCCCACAATTGCAGGGTGGGCGTTCAGTATATGCGGAGCGAAGGGTCTGCATGCATTTTTGATGGTAGTATCAACATGAAAGCGAAGACAAGAACATAGTCCCTTTCTCGATGCAAAGATACAAAAAAAAGTGCGGAAATGCAAGGATTTCCGCACTTTTTTGCACATTATTATTTATATATCGGTCCGAAATTGGCACAGGCGCGGTAGTCGGCACCCTCCTTGTCCATGCCGAAGGCGTTCCAGCAGGCAGGACGGAAGATGTCCTTGTCAGCGACGTTGTGCATGCAGACGGGGATGCGCAGCATGGCACAAAGCGTGATGAGGTCGGCACCGACATGGCCGTAGCAGATGGCACCGTGGTTGGCTCCCCAGTTGTTCATGACGGAGTAGACGTCCTTGAAGGCGTCCTTCGTGACGTCGAGGCGCGGAGCAAACCACGTGGTGGGCCAAGTGGGGTCGGTACGCTTGTCAAGAATGTCGTGGGTCTTGGGGTCGAGTTCGACGGTCCAGCCCTCTGCCAGCTGCAGCACGGGACCGAGACCCTGCACGAGGTTCAGGCGCAACATGGTCATAGGCATGCCGCCACGGGTGACGAAATGGCTGGAGTAGCCGCCGCCACGGAAGTAGTCACGGTCGGCAGGCATCCACGAGGTTGCTTTCAGACAAGCCTCCACGTCGTCGTTGGTCATCTCCCAGAAGGGCTTTATCGTCGGATTGCCGTCGTTGCCGGTCATGGCGCCGGTAGCGTCGAGGGTGGTGGCACCGCTGTTGATGAGGTGGATGAAGCCCTGAGCGGCCAAACCGCTGGGGGCAGCACCGGCAACGCGCTGAACGGCCTCGGGGCTCCAGTAGGTGCGGATGTCGGAGAACATGACACCACGGTTGGTAAGCAGATGGCCGAAGAGCATCGACATGCCGTTGAGGAAGTCGTTCTCGGTAGCCAGGGTATAGGCCTCGCGAGGTCCGTTCCAGTCGAACGAGGTACACATCATGGCTTCGGGGAAGTCGAAGTTGGGCTTGTAGTCGGTCCACTGGCGCTGACCCTGTACACCGGCAGCAATAGCGTTATGGCCGATGGCCTCTTCCTTGTAGCCCATCTCTAAAAGACGGCTGCTGCCCTGCATGAGGTCGCGGATAATCATCATGCACTTGACGGTGAACTCCCAGTCCTCGTCCTTCTCCTGACGGTTCTTGCCCTTACCCTTGCCGTTGAAGGTGGTCATGGGAACGCCGGAGAAGAGCGGCCGGTCTTCGTTGTAGTCGTGACCCTCCTGGGGCTTGCAGTATTTCTCCACCCAAGCCATCGCCTTGGCGAACTCCTCCTTGTCGTAGATACCGAAGTCGACACGGCGCAGGATTTCCACTAATGAGACATACTCGGTACGCATGCCGAGGTACTGCTGCAGGAAGTCGGCATTGACAATGGAGCCGGCAATACCCATACAGGTATTTCCCAACGACAGGTAGCTCTTGCCACGCATGGTAGCCACAGCCTGGGCGGCACGGGCAAAGCGCAGCAGCTTTTCGGCGACGTCGGCAGGAATGGTGTTGTCGTCGAGGTCCTGCACGTCGTGACCGTAGATGCCGTAGGCGGGCAGACCCTTCTGGGCGTGAGCGGCCAATACGGCGGCAAGGTACACGGCACCCGGGCGCTCAGTACCATTGAAGCCCCAGACGGCCTTCGGATATTGCGGATTCATGTCCATCGTCTCGGAGCCGTAGCACCAGCACGAGGTGACGGTGATGGTTGAGCCGACACCCTCGCGTTCGAACTTCTCAGCACAGGCTGCCGATTCACCGACACGACCTATTGTCGTATCGCTGATGACGCACTCTACGGGACTGCCGTCGCCGTTGCAGAGGTTCTGCTCTATGAGGTTCTTCACTGCCTTGGCGAGATTCATCGTCTTCTCTTCCAGGCCTTCACGAATACCGCCCTGGCGACCATCGATCGTCGGGCGGATTCCGATTTTAGGATAAGTTGTCTTCATTGCGTTGTCTTGATTAAATACTTTCTTTCAAGACGAAGCAACCAACGCAGTGTCCTCAATTATCAATTGTCAATTCTCAATTCTCAATGTTCAATTGTCAATGTTCAATGTTCAATGTTCAATCCCTAAAGTTCCACTTCGAGTTGTCGCTTTGGAAGTCGTACTCGGCAAGTGTCGGCGTGCTGTCGGCAATGGAGTAGATGCAGTAGCGGGTGTTGACACCGTCCATGCCGGGAATAGCCTTTGGCATGATGCGGAAGGTGCCGTCGGTGAGCTGCTCGATGCGCCAGAGCTGTTCGTCGCTGCCGGTATAGGCCGGAACCGTTGTCAGTTCCTTATCGGCTGTGGCAGCCAGGGCACGGTCGGTACCGGCAATGGTAATCTTGAAATACGGATTGCTCAGGTAGCCGCCAGCCTCATCGACGGGCGTGATGGTCCAACGCTGGTGGGGACGGAACATGTAGTCGCCACAGCGCACGGGAATGTCACCCTTGGGCCAGCCGCCAATGACATCTTCCAAGGTCTGACAGGCAATGGGTTTTGCGGGCTCCTGCTGCTGGTTGCGGTTGAACCAGCCCTGACGGGCCACCTGCATACGCTGGAAGTCGACAGCGAGTTCCAGAGAGTAGCCGCGACGCTCGCTCTCAATCTCGAACGTGCCACCCTTGAACTTCTCGCCTGCCACGGGCCAGTCATTCTTCCACAGCAGCGGATGGACGGCGAGGACGCTACGGCCACTGAGGTCGAAATCGGCCTCCCAGTGGAACGATGCCACCTCGACGCCGTCGTCGATGATGGTGCGTCCGAAGTGTCCGGCACCGGCCTTGCGGTCGCCGGCGGCAATCACCATCTTGCCACCACCATGGTACATGTCACGGCCAACGTTGTCGAGGTATGGTCCCTCGACGCTGCGTGAACGACCCACCACGATGTTATAGGTAGAGTTGACACCGTCGCAGCAGGTGCCGTGGGTACCTAACAGATAATACCAGCCATCGCGATAGATGAGGTCGGTAGCCTCGCAGTCGATGGCGATATCCTTCTCCTTGTTGCCGCTGACACGGAAACCGGTCTTCGGGTCGAGCTCGATGAGACGGATGGTGCCAAAATAGGTGCCATAGCTCACCCACAGGCGTCCTGTGGTGGGGTCGAGCAACATGCCCGGGTCGATGGCGTCCTGGTCCTCCATGCCGTCAGAGGCACAGACCTCTACGGGCTCGCTCCACTTAAAGTCGGGCGACTTCGGGTCGAGGGTCTTGTTCCACATGGTCAGGATGCGGCCTGCGTGGCCACCACCCAGTCCGCCGCCAGTGGCACCATAGATACAAAGGTAACGGTCACCAATCTTCATCACGTCGGGGGCAGCGCCGCCGCCAGGACGGTCAGCGCCACTGTTCCAGCTCCAGCCGTCAGCAGAGATAAGGCCTCCCCCACCCGTTCCGAAAGTGTACCACTTGCCGTCGCACTCAGCAAGTGTCGAGGGGTCGTGGATGTACGGCGCACCGATTTGCGCAGCACAAAACAAATGAGCAGAAACAGCTAATGTCGCAATTGAAAGAAATCTTTTCATAATGATATTCTTTATTTTCTGAAAACGAATTGGAATAATTGGAATAATTCTGTTCACGAATTAAAATTATTATTATTCTCATTCGTGGAATAAATTATCCTCATTATTTTCATTCGTTTCAATAATTATTACTTTCCTGAATTCGTTGTAACCTTATAGTTCTTAACGGGATTGCCTTTCTCGTCAAGGAAGCGGACACAGAAGTCGCTCATGCCCGGGCCGTTGATGATGGCACCGCGCAGGATGTTGCGGCCTTTCTTCAGCGTCAGACGGGGTGAAACAGCGTCGTCTTCCACCATACGGCGGTCGCCGCTGAGCAGCAGAGTCTCCTCACCGTTGAGCCACCACATGGAAGCAGAGTTAGAGCCGACGGCCAAGCGGACGTTCTCGATGTCCTCAGGACAGTCGATGACGGTGACAGCCCAGAAGAGCACACCATAGACCTTCTCGCCGTACTTCTCGGCAAAGCGGAAGAGCTTGACGTTGAACATATTGCTCTCCAAGGCGTGCCAAGTAAGATTCTGGGTGACGGTCTTCACCTGCGGACCTTCCGGCTGCTGCTGGGCACCACGGCCAAAGCCGGCAGGGGCCTGCTCCTGCTGGAACACCGCCTTCACCTTCTGGCCGTCCTTCGGCACGATGGTCTGCTGACCCTTGAAGTATTCGCGGTTGAAGTGCTCACGCAGATAGCTATCGGTAAAGACGGTATTGCCGGAGTTGGGCTTGTCGATGGGCTCCAGGAGCATCCAACGACGGATGAAGCCATTGTCGTCAGGGTGCGACGGTGCTGCACCGGGCTGCACATGCGTAAAGTAGTCGGGACGGTTCTTGAACTGCACCCAGTCGACGCTCACGCCAGCATCGCCCTCCACAGTAATCACCAAATCGGTAACTCCCTTGGGCGTGTACTCCAGGGGTGCCGACAGTGAGAGCCACTGGTTACTGAAGTCACGACGGAACATGGCAGGAGCGCCAGCCGGCATCTCGGGTTTGACGGTCATATCAATCTTGGCGAGCACCTTGCCGTTGGCAGCTTTCTCGCGGATATAGAACTTGGTATTGCTGGCAGCCTTGGCACTGACAAGCACGTAGCCGTCGGTGATGCAGCTGAAGTCCACATCCTTATAGCAAAGCCAACTGCCCTTGGCGGGAAGGGTGACCTCGTAGCTACGGAATGTGTTGACAGTATCAATCAGTTGACTGGTCACATCGCTGCTGGCATTGCTATAGCGGTCAATCTCAATCTTCTCGGTAGCCTGGTTAATACCCACACCACGGATGGTCTGCTTCACCTCCTGAATGGTTCCGTCGGGATTGAAGTACAGCTTCTCGATGCAGGCAGAACGGCGCTTGTCATCATTCGGAGAGAAGTCATTACGGTGATAGAACAGATACCATTGACCCTTGTAGTTGATGATGCTGTGATGGTTGGTCCAGCAACCATTGGGCTGCTCTGCCATAATCAGACCCTTGTACTCGTAGGGCCCCATCGGATTCTTACTCATGGCATAGCCAAGGACCTCGGTTTTCTCTCTCACATAAGGATAGGTGAGGTAGTAGTTTCCGTTATATTCGAAGGCAAAGGGACCCTCAGCCTGACGATTGGGCAGGTCCTTGAGGCAGTTGACACCAGACATCTCAAACTCGCGCTCACCCCACTTCACCTTTTCCTTCGGGGTGTCGTCGGCAATTTCCTTCATATTGGGCTTGAGCTTGGCACAACGGCCTGCTCCCCAGAAGATGTAGGCATTGCCGTCGGAAGCCTGAAGCACGCAGGGGTCGATGCCGTTGATGCCCTTGATGGGCTCCGGTTCACAGACAAACGGTCCCACAGGACTGTCGGCTACGGCCACACCGACGCCAAAGCCACGCATGGCGCCATCAGGAACAGACGGGAAATAGAAATAGTATTTTCCGTTCTTCTCGACACAGTCGGGTGCCCACATGGAATACGAATTGGGGCGCACCCAGGGCACTTTGTTCTGGGTAACAATCATACCGTGGTCGGTCCAATCAGTCAGATTGTCGGACGAGAACACATGGTAGTCCTCCATGCAGAACCAGTCCTGACGGGTACCCTCCGGCGGGAAGATGTCGTGCGAAGGATACAGGTAGACCCTGCCGTTAAACACACGTGCCGTCGGGTCGGCGGCAAACTGGTCACGGATAATGGGGTTCTGTGCCATGGCCACCGTAGTAACCATGGACAGAACAACAGTTGATAATAAAGCTTTATTCATATTAATTGTCAATTCTCAATTCTTACTTAAACTGCCAGTAGTCAAGACGGACGTCACCCTGAGCCTTGCTGAAACAGAGATAGAGGTCGTGAACGCCAGAGGCACCCTTCACCTTGGTTGAGAACGACTTGTAGTTCTCAACGGAACCCGTGCTCTTGATGTCAACAGTACCAATAGCATCGCCCTTCACACTGTCAAGACGCAGCGTGACGGTACAGCCGGCCTGGGCAGCAGCGGCAGCCATGATGCTGAACTGCTTGGCACCCTGACCGAAGTCGACGCCACGCAGACGGATGTACTCGCCATCGTTGATGTCGAAGATATACATATTACGCTTGCCGGTAGACTCGGGCATACTGGCCACAACACCTGTGTTCTCAATACCCATCTTGGCAGACTTCAGTCCATAGCCCCAAGCCATTGTCTCGGCCTCTACACGCTGGTAGGGATTCAACCAGTGCAGCTGCTTCATGGGCTGCTGGTCGAGCCAATAAGGAACCTCCTGGATGGTGCCGTCGGCATTGTAGGTAATCTCCGTAGCCGAGACGCTGCGGCGCTCATGGTGCACATAGGTGTCGAGGTGCATCAGGTCGTAGTTCTGACCAAAGACATACGAGTGACCCTTGTAGTCGCAAATGCCGGGATGGTTACCACGGTCACGCTGGGTAGGACGCATAATGTAGCCCTTCCACTCCCAAGGCCCTGTAGGCGAGTCACTCATGGCATAGCCGAGAGCCTCAGGACAGCAGGTCGAGGCGAAGCCGAGGTAGTATTTGGCTTTTGGCTTTTGGCCATTAGCTGTTGGCAGGTTTCTTTTATAGAACCACGGACCTTCCTGATAGTTGGGGATGTGGGGGAGTTTGGTGACGCCCGATGCTGACGCCTCGGGAGCGGTGGGGTCAATCTTGATGCTGGTCATGTCGTCGTTGAGCTTGGCCCAGAAGGTATGGGGATTGCCCCAATACATATAAGCCTGGCCGTCGTCGTCAGTATAGACGCTGGGGTCGATGTCGTACCAATTGCTCTGGTCCCAAACCAGCGGCTTTCCAAGGGGATCCTTGAACGGTCCATAGGGTGAGTCGGCTACGAGTACACCAATGCCGTGTCCATGCAGAGGGGCATAGAGGTAATACTTGCCGTTGCGCTCAACCGTCTGGATGGCCCAGGCACCATTTTCGCGGCTACGCCAAGGGAAGTCCTTCAGCGAAGCCACGGCACCATGCTCGGTCCAGTTCACCATATCGGTAGTGCTCCACAACAGCCAGTCGTACATAAAGAAACCGGCAGAGCCCTTCTCGTTCTCGTCAGGAATATCCTCGGGAGAAGCATCGTGTGACGTATATAAGAATAAGGTGTCGCCCACTACCAACGGTGAGGGGTCTGCTGTATATTTAGTCTGGAACAGCGGCATGTTCACCTGCTCCAGTCCACGCATCTCCCACCAGTCGAAGTTGAAGAGCTTCGGACCCTTACGGCCTTTGAACACCAGGTAGAGGTCACGGGTATGCAGACGTCCGGGGTAGCTCTCCAGCTCTGCCAGGTCGGTGGTAATGGTCTGCCACTTCTCCCAACCGCCAGTGCCCGGCACATTCAGCGTGCCGAGGAGCTGTCCTCCGAGGCTGTCCAAACGAATCTCTATCTGACCGCCACGCAGGCCACTGGCCACACGAGCCGTAAAGGTACGGGGCATCTTATAGCAGAGATGGACAGCCTGCAACTTGATGTAGTCACCATGATGAATGTCGCTAACATAGACTCCCAAGCGGTTCTTGACCTCAGGACACTCATCGTCAGCCATTTGCCATTGTTCGGTCTTCACGCCTTTGGAGAAAGCCATCGTCTCAGCCTCCACCCTGCGGTAGGGGTCGAACGAAGCCACAGGTTCCACACCCTCGTCGGTTGGCATGATGGTGGGGAAGCTGCCATCGGCATTGTACTTGAATTCCTCGACGGCCACGCTACGGCCAAAGCCGCCACCATTGGGCAGTTTACCGGTATGATAGAAGAAATAGCTGTGACCCTTGTAGTCGGCTACACCGCAGTGGTTTGTAAACGATTTGGTATCGCACAGCGGCATAATCTCACCGGCATAGGTCCAAGGACCTGTGGGGTGTGGTGCCGTGCTGTAGCTGATATGTTCAGGCACGCCGCCTGCGGCATAGAGCAGGTAGTACAGAGCCTCACCCCCAACCCCTCTCCGAGTGGAGAGGGGAGTGGTTAGTTCCTTTCCCTGCTTCTGCCTTTTGGAGTATTTACTCCCCTCGCCTTTTGGAGAGGGGTTGGGGGTGAGGCTCCGCTTCATCAGCCACGGGCCTTCCACATAGGAATCCCTATACTTCTTCCCTTTCTCGCGGTCCTTCATCATCGGACCACCAAAGGCCTCCTCCGTCATGTCGAGACGTCCAAGTTCACCGCTGTACGAGATCATGTCACGATTCAGCTTCAGGTAGTAACACTGGGGATTGCCCCACATCAGCCAAGCTTGACCGTCGTCGTCAATCATCACTGTGGGATCGATATGGTCCCACGAGCCATTCTCGAACAACGGCTTACCAATGGCATCGCGGAACGGTCCTGTCGGGGAATCTGCGACTGCCACACCGATAGCCATACCATTCGACAGCTTCGAGTGGGCACAGATATACCAATAGAACTTGCCGTCGCGCTCGATGGTCTGCGAGGCCCAGGCACGGTCGTCGGCCCAAGAGAAACTCTCCAAGGCCAACGGTGAGCCGTGATCCTGCCAGTTCACCATGTCCTGCGTCGAATAGACGCGCCACTCCTGCATCCAGAAGAAGTCGGCGCCGTCCTCGTCATGACCGGTATAGACGTACATCGTACCGTCATGCACCAACGGTGCAGGATCACTCGTGCACCATGTCTGCACAAACGGATTTTGCGCAGCTACGCTGCTAAATGATAAATGATAAATGATAAATGATAAACTTACCACCATCATTATCCTTAGCCTGCTATTATTCTTATTTGTTTTCATTTCTTTCATTTGTCATTTATCATTTAGGGCGAAGCCCGCTTACTTAATAGCTGAGAATCAGCGACTGGCGGGGCTTGAGCTTCAAATCCTGTGAGAGATCATAAAAGCGACCAGTGAGAATGTCCTTGGCGCGACCAGTATTGCCAATGACCTCTGCATAACGTTTCACCTCCATCGTGGCAGGCTGCGTGGTGCCGTTAAGGATGGTGAGCGCCGTCTTGCCCTGATACTGACGGGCAATGACGTAGATGCCGTTGTAGGGTATAAACTGCGTCTGTGTGCCCTTGACAATGACATCGTTGTTCTGGCGCCAGTGCAGCAGACGGCTCAACCAGCGGAACATGTCGGCCTCAGCCTTGGTACGCCCTTCAGCGGTGAAGGCGTTGTGCGTATCGCCCGGGAAACCGCCCGGGAAGTCCTTGCGGACGTTGCCATCAGTCACCTCCTTGGTACCGTTCATCAGAATTTCCGTACCGTAGTACAACTGCGGAATACGTCGAATGGTCATGAGCAGCGCCAGCGCCTGTTTCAACATCAGCGTATCGCGTCCGTTACCGAGGAAGCGGTCGGTGTCGTGGTTGTCGATGAAGGCCATGACGTGGAGGGGATCTTCATACAGGTAGTCGTAGACGAACGAGTTATACAGGCGGTTCAGGCCCTGCCACCAGGCGTCCGTCTCCTCATTCTTGGCCTGCGAAAGCTTGTCGAAGAAACTAAAGTCCATAACCGTCTTCAGATAGGAATTATCTTTCGACAGTCTGGAGTCTTTCTGCCACGAGGCAGTATAGGCGGGTTCCGTGACCCACGTCTCGCCGACGGTATTGAAGTTCGGATATTCCTCGTCAAGTTCCTTCATCCATCGGGCCATGCCTTTTGCGTCGGCATACGGATAGGTATCCATACGGATACCGTCAATGCCTACGGTCTCTATCCACCACTTGGAGTTCTGGATGAGGTAGGTCATGACGTGCTGGTTACGCTGGTTCAAATCGGGCATGGTGGGTACGAACCAGCCGTCGACGGTCTCCTTCAGGTCGAACTTTGAGGCATACGGGTCCTTGACAGGCGTCAGCTTGTAGCTGGTCTGCAGGAAACTCTTGGTAGGCGTGCTGGTGCCGCCCGACTCTTCAAGCCATTCTGGCAGGTTGAACCAGTCCTTTGTGGGCATATCGGCCACCCACGGGTGTTCGAATCCGCTATGGTTGAATATCATGTCCATCACCACCTTCAAGCCTTTGGCATGAGCCTCGTCGCACAGGCGGCGATAGTCGGCATTAGTGCCGAAACGCGGGTCCACACGATAGTAGTCCGTCGTAGCATAGCCGTGATAAGTGGAATAGCCGTTTTCGTTGTCGGGTGAGTCATTCTCAAGCACAGGCGTCAACCACAGTGCCGTAACGCCCAGCTCGCAGAAGTAGTCCAGATGTTCGCGAATACCGTTCAGGTCGCCACCATGTCGCAGGCTGGGCTGACTGCGGTCTTCCTTATAGGCACGCATACCCTTCACCTGCGTTGGGTGTCCAGCGCCCTGTGCAAAACGGTCGGGCATCAGCATGTAAAGCACGTCGGCATTGGTGAATCCCATGCGTCGGTCACCACTCATCTCACGCTGTTTCAGCTGGTAGGCGACCTCCGATTTCTTCCCTCTGACATCAAATGTCAGTTTCATCGTGCCAGGCTGGGCGTCCTTCAGATTCATATATACCAGCAGGTAGTTCGGTGAATCGAGCCGTACCAGACTATCGATGGTAACGCCTGGGTAGTTTGTCGTGACGCTCTCCACGTCACGGATACCCTTGCCATACACCATCAGCTGGACTGTGGGATTCTTCATGCCCACATACCAGTCTATGGGGTCGATGCGGTCGATACTAACTTTCTGCTTTGCTGCACTCATCGTCATGACGCTGACCATCAGCATGGTCATAAAAATATAGATTCGTTTCATTGTATATTCTTTTTGCCAGGACTATAGGACTGAAGGACTTTTTCATGGCCCTGTTAGTCCTGTAGTCCTTGCTAAATATTACTTAAACAGGCTCTGGGCCATCTGGTACAGGCAGCGGCGCCATGTCAGGAACTCGTGGGCAGTACCCTCAGAGATAAGACCCTCGGCATTGTAGCCAGCAGCCTTCAAATCAGCGACGCTCTTGTTGATGCCGTCGGGATTCTCCTTGGAACCACAGCCCTCGAAGATGTACTTCACGACCTTCGGGTCCTTGATTTCATCGGGAGCATACTGGCCACCGCTGAGCAGACCCCAGTAACCGAAGACCTCGGGACGACGCAGGGTGATGAGCTTCGTCTCCATACCTCCCATCGAGAGACCTGCCAAAGCACGGTTCCACTTGCCGGGCTTGGTAAGGAACTGCTTGTCGATGACGGGCATGAGCTCGTCGATGAGCAAAGTCTCGAACTCCTTGGCAGTAAACTGGCCGATGGTGCCAAACTTGAAGTCGTTAGTCAGACCGTAGGCCATCACAACGATGAAGGGCTTGATCTTGCCGTCAGCAATCAGGTTGTCCATGATAATGCCAGCTTTACCCTGTACGGGCCAGCTGGTCTCGTTCTCACCCCAGCCATGCTGCAGGTACAGCACGGGATAACGTTCCTGCTTGCCCTTCACGAGCTTACCGTAGCCATAGGGCAGATAGACATTGGCTGTCTGCATCTTGCCGGTACTCTCCGACCAGAAGTTCACCTGCTGGATGTTGCCGTGAGGAATGTCCTTACGCCAAGCGTAGAAGTCCTGATCGGGAGCAGGAATCTCAATACCACTCTCCCAACGGCAAGAGCCGAAGTAGTTGTGGGTGCCGGGGTCGTTGAATGTACCACCGTCGATGGTCAGGTGATAATAGTGGAAACCAGGATCCATCGGACCTTCTGTGGTACCTACCCACACGCCGTCCTTGTCCTTGCGCAATACCGTACCGCCACGACCACCGAGACCGAGGCTGACAATCACCGACTTGGCATCGGGAGCCTCCACACGGAAACGGGCATAACCCTCGCTGTTCACCTGAGGCCACTCCTGTCCGGGCTGGTTCATTGGATTGGGAACAAAGTCCTCCTTGGGAACGGCATTGTCGAGGGCAGGGTCGAAGTTCTTGATAGCATAATAAGCCTGCTTGGGCTTGTAGTTCTCGTCGAAAGGCAGCGGATGGTTGTTCACACCCAGCCACGAGTCGCGGTCGCCAAGGTTCCAGAAGGTCACGCAGTCGATGACATCCTTATGCTTGCGGAAAATCTTGAAGATGCGGTTGTACTGGTCGGTCAGCAGGGTGTTCATATAGGGAGCCACGGGCTTTGCCTCACCACGCGAGAAGCGCAGCTGACCACCCATCTCGGTATTCATGCGGATGTCGAGCTCGGTCACGTGGATGTGCTTCACCAGCTGCTTATACTTCGTGATAGCAGCATCAATGTCCTCCTCAGAGGGACCATAGACGTTGTAGTGACCCTGCATGCCGATACCGTGGATGGGTACACCGGCATCCTGCATCTTCTTCACCATGTCATAGATGCGGTCACGCTTGCCCGGGTCGCACTCGTTGTAGTCGTTGTAGAACAACAGGGCATTGGGGTCAGCCTCGTGGGCAAACTCGAAAGCCTTGGCAATGAACTCGTCGCCGCAGAGCTTGTAGTGACGGCTCTCACGATAGGGATTAGGCTTCTCTCCCGGTCGACGCGGCCAACTGCCAAAGCCACCGCCGTCGCTCATGGCCTCATTTACTACGTCCCAAGCATAGACAACATCCTTGTAGCGGTTGACGACCGTGTGGATGTGCTCACGCAGACGTTCGTAGAACACCTCTTTCTTCACCTCCTTGCCTTTTTTGTCGGTAAACATCCAGTCGGCAAACTGAGAGTGCCAGCACAGGCAGTGACCACGCAGTTTGATACCGTTCTGACGGGCAAAGTCGGCAATCTTGTCTGCCTTGCTGAAGTCCCACACACCCTCTTTGGGATGTATCTCTCCGGGCTTCATGTCATTCTCAGCCGTCAGACTGCTAAACTCCTTACGGATAAGCGCCGTCTGATCCTGGTCAGCCACATTACGTTGATTCACTGCGACACCAATCATGAAATAATCCTTGTAGGTGTCCTTCATTCCTTTGTCGGCATTGGGGTCTACAATGCGTCCCCACTGTGCTTGGCAGCCAATAGCTAACAGCCAAAGGCCAATAGCAGATAATAATGTTCGTTTCATTGTGTTGTTGTTTAATGTTCAATGTTCAATGTTCAATGTTCAATGCTCAATGTTCAATGGTCAATGTTCAATGTTCAATGTTCCATGTTCAATGTTCAATGGTCAATGCTCAATGTTCAATGGTCAATGGTCAATGTTCAATCTTATTCCCTAAGCTCACTATCCGGATGTCCTGCGTGTCGGTCTCACGTCCAAGCAAGAACTTGTCGATAAAGGCCTGAACCTCAGGATACTGACTCTCAGGCAACATGCAATGGCCATGTCCATCGACAATGCTCCATCCCATGCGGTCTTCCACGCCGAAACGGCGCCACACATCACGGGCTGCCTTGGCAGAAACCAGCATCGAGCCGTCGGCCAGCCACTCGTAGTCAGGGTTACCCAACAGCAACAATGCACGTGGGAACACCAAAGCACAGAGCTCGTGCTGGTCGTATGGCAACTGGTAGACACTGTCGCCCTGGAAGTTTTCCTTCTGACTTTCCATGAACCAGTGATAGTCGGTCTTATCGATATCCTCCAGATTCTTGCCCGCCAGCGTAAACTCATGCGAAGCACGCCACGAGGCAGCACCACCGCCTCCGGGTTCCTGGGCGATGACCAAGGCCACACGTTCGTCGAAAGCACCGCAGTAGAGTGCCATCTTTCCGGCGTACGAGCAGCCCGTCACACCGATATGTCGGGTATCTATCTTTGTTACCTCTGGACCTAACTGCTGCAAGCCGTCGATGAGACGACTCAGACCCCATGCCCATTCGCTATAGGCTCCATTGTCCTTCAGCTGCGGATAGAGTCGGTCGAAGTTATGCTCACCACGCTCATGGTGCTGTCCCCACTGGCCGTAGTCGTTGACCTGCTTCTCGCGGAATACCATCCGAGCTATGGGACGTTCGTCGAACAGCGTCTTGGGCAGGGCAATGCCGCTGGTACCAATCATGAGGGCGTAGGGCGCCTCTCCCGTCTTGGGATAGTCTATCACAGAACGTAGCGTCAAGGTCTCGCCATTCACGGTCACGTCAACAATGAGCGTATCACCATCCATACGGGCCTTCACCTGTTCTTTGCTGACGGCAGGCTTTTCACCAATGCCATAATGCTGTATCTGGGCAGCAATCTCACTACGACGTTTCGACCAGTCAGCAAAACTGTTCACGCCCTTCAGGGCATCGGGCAGTCCGTGCTGTATGGGCAGGGAAGAGGGAAGAGGGAAGAGGGATGAGGGAAGTGGGATGTCAGCACCGGTATGTTCCACGTCGTAGACAAAAGGCAGCGTGTCGGCTTTCTGTCGTACCACCATCACGAAGCCGCCACGGGGACGGGTTTTAAGTGAAGAGTGAAGAGTGAAGAGTGAAGAATCGGCTGACGCCGGTGAAGAGTGAAGAGTGAAGAGTGAAGAGTTGGCTGACGCCGGTGAAGAGTGAAGAGTGAAGAGTGAAGAATCGGCTGACGCCGGTGAAGAGTGAAGAATATTCCACGGATTACCATCCATGAAGAGTGTTGTCTCTACCGGCTTGCCGTCAGGATTGATGAAGTCGAGATTTGCCTGCAGCACGTTTTCTTCGTCCAAGCCGTTGATGCCTGCCACATACCATGTCGTACCATAGCGACGAGCCAGGACCACACTCTTACCAGGATAGCCGCTGACAAAACGTGTTTCGTCCCATACATTCGGCAGATTCGACAGGAAGTCCTGAACCTCCTTCGGTTGTGCCAGATAGCTTTCGGGCTTGTCGGCCAAATGCTGCAGGCCACTTTCAAAGAGCACGGTCAGCGCCAACTCATGGGCATTCGTCGTGATATGCGGATGCTGCGAGTCACTGAAGGTACAGGGCGTATAGTCCATCGGTCCGATGACGTTACGGGTAAAGGGCAGCGTAGCATTATGGCTGGCAGCCTTGTTGGTAAACGTGGGGACATTATTATACCATTCAGCACCATAGACTCCCTCGGTCGTCATCAGATTGGGATAGGTGCGCTGCCAACCACGGGGAATGGTGGCACCATGGAAATTAACGAGCAAATGGTGACGGGCAGCACTCTCCAACAGGTCAATGCAATAGTCCATATTCTGCTGGTTGTCACCCGAGAAGAAGTCTATCTTCACACCAGCCACACCAATCTTCTCACACCAGGCAAATTCCTTCTCGCGGTCTTCGGGCTTATTCAGACGGAACTTCGGCCCCGGGGCACCATCCACCCACCCTACTGACGAGTTATACCAGATGAGCGGTCTGACGCCATTCGACTTAGCATAAGCCACGGCATCCTCAATGGTTTTGCCATCCTGCATCTCGTCCCATTCGGCATCAATCAGTACATAAGGCAAGTGCAAAGTCACGGCCATGTCAACATACTGCTTGATAATATTATAATCATTGCTACCATGATTATACGCCCAATATATCCACGACACCACGCCAGGCTGTATCCAGCTCGTATCTTCCAGCTTGCACGGTTCACTGACATCCGTCACCAGCGTCGACTCCACCACCTCCTTCAGCGTGCCGATGATGGCCACGCGCCATGGGGAATGTTGAGTGTTGAGTGTTGAGTGTTGAATGTGTTCTGCTGGTACAACACGGTATTGCTCACCATCATTCATCAGGCACGACGCACTTTGTCCGTGCTCAATGTTTGCCTCCGTCAGCAACACAAAGACACCATCTTTCGGCTCTATCAGCGCCGGATAGGCCCAACGGTTGTTCCAACCCTCGGCAGACTTCGATATGCCACTGTACGACGGCACGGGCTCCACCATATAAGTAGTAGTCAATGGGAAGAATCCCTCATAGGAATCTGTCCACTGCTGCATCCAACGTTTCGTTCCTTCCGCGATGCAATACGAAAGTGAAGAGTGAAGAGTGAAGAGTGAAGAATTATGAGGGGAGTGTGGAATGTTCAATGTTCCATGTTCAATGTTCAATGTTCCATGTTCAATGTTCAATGTTTTAATGGCGATGCCGTCGTTATAGACACGCAGTATTACACCATTCGACACATACTCGTTAGCCTCGTTGGTACAATGCAGGCGTTTTCCCGTCAGCATCCGATAGTCATCCTTGATACTTCTCGAAAACGTCCATTTCACAGCACCGTCCACATGATTCAGGATGACCTTCAAAGCATCCGTTCCCCGATATTTTACAACAAGAGAGCTGTCTTTCGTCACCACCTTCAAATGGCCATTAGGCGACGTGACCCCCTTGGCCACAGCAGTCAAGGTGACACCTTCCAACAAGAGGAGCGTTAAGGTGAGTAGTTTTTTCATTGTCATTTTGATAAGCATGGAACATACTTGACGGGCTCACCGTCTTTCTTTAAGACGTCGGCAAACGTCTGAGGTTTAATCGTCACCGCACTTTTTATGAATTCCGGTATATTATAACATTTCATGAACTGACGGTAGAAGTCCGGATCGGCACTGGGCAACTCGAAAGGCTTTGTACATTTGCCGTTCTTGTCGACATGGGCAAAATACGGACGGGTGTAGTCACCATCGTCACGTCGGCTGCTGAATACCAGCCAGCGGCCATTACTTGACCACGAATGGTAGCTCTCGACATCCTTTGAATTCACCTCGACTAACGGACGGCAAGCACCAGTCTGCAGGTCCATCATCCACAGGTCGGCATCACGATGCCAAATATGGAACACGCCATATTCAGCTAATGTAAACACTAAGAAACGGCCATCGGGCGATATGCGGGGCAGTGTGGCACTGCGACCTCTTGCTGCAGCGTCAAACACCAGTTCGCGTTGTCCAAACTGCATGGTGTTGGGATCAAAGGACTTGCGATAGATGTTATACTTGATGTCTGCCGCATGCTGGATGACATCCAAACCACTGTCAACTGAATCGTTATGCTCGAAGTGGGCACTACAATAATATAGGCTCTTTCCGTCAGGCGACCAGAAAGGGAACACTTCCATCTCCTGCGGGTCGTTCTCAATGTTGGTCACCTCGTTCTTTTCCACATCGTAGGCTATCAGGTCACTCTCCGAGTCGAACACCTCAATCTTGTTGGGATTCACCGTATGGAAACTCTGGTGAGTATGGTTGGTGGAATAGGCGATGAGCTTTAGCCACGGATGCCAGGCAGGATAGACGCCGGCAGAGAGTATGGAGTCGTTCTTCATATTGATTTTACGCACCTTACCATCGTAGGCTATCACCGTACCTCCCAGATTCTGGCGGGCATGAAACTGCATGCGCTCGGGATTATACTGTTGATAGTTATGGCAGTTGATGCACTGACCTTTCATTTCCTCACTGCACAACATATTGTTATAGATGACATGCTCATCGTAATTTTCCAAACAGCGCTGATTAATGGTCAGCTCCTCGTAGCTGACATACGACGGTGAGATGAGACGGTAACTAAGCCAGGCATCAATAGAGTCGGGTGAGACATAGATTTGAAAGGGCTTATAGCCCATCCACTGGCCATCACGACAGACAAAGACCTCAACCTGTAACGACTTCCCCACGGCCTGCTGTACCAGCTGCCGCCAATCATCCCCGTCGGGCTG
Source organism: Prevotella sp. (assembly GCA_016286995.1). Taxonomy (GTDB): domain Bacteria; phylum Bacteroidota; class Bacteroidia; order Bacteroidales; family Bacteroidaceae; genus Prevotella. The sequence continues at coordinate 58,209 of JAEEVA010000001.1, read as the reverse complement.
AATCTTGTCGCCGCCCACTATCAATTCATTGTCTGTAGAGGAAACTGCGGGTACCGTGAATCGTGCTACCATCTCGTCGGCTTCTCCACTCATCTCAAACGTCAATGGGGCTATGTTGACGGGAATCGTCACATTAGTGTAATCGGGAAATATCTCTGGCAACGACGGTGATGCCATATACTCAGACGGCACACGAGGACCACAGGACAGTAGTGTTAAGGTAAAAGTGAAGAGTGAAAAGTGAAAAATTTGCTTCCGCATCATATCGTTCAAAGTCAAAAGTACGTCAGATTGCTCATGAGATAATAGTCATAGAAGAAAGTGTCGCCAAACAGAGGGTACAAGGCCTGCTGAACTTCCTTCATGTCGCGGCCATCGTAATGCTGTATCTGTTCCATAAAACGTTTGTAGGTATCCTTCACACTGGCATCAATGGGCAGTGAGAACATCCCAGGATTGTCCTGATTGGCAAAAAACCATGCCGCCTCCTGATAGTAACGAGGTATACGATCTTTGGGGTGTAGTCGGACATATTTTGAAAAGCGCGCCCAGAACTGCTGAGGGTTCTTCGTCCAGAGCGTGGCCAAAAGACATTGCTCCTGAAAATAGGCGTCATCAGAGTCACGATTTGCTAAGGCATGCATCAAATACTTTTCCATATAGCCTCTGTCAGAGCCTATCATGTCCTCGTGGTGCAGCATACGCAGCACAGGAGCAAATTCAAAGGCCTCGGCCAACTGTTTCGGATGTTGCAGCAAATTCTCCATCAAAGCAGCCCACTTGCCGTAGAAGAATGTGTGTTTCAATAGTCCCGTGAACTTCCGCATGCCGCGGGCATCACCCGACATTAATGCACAACGTGCCATATTTTTCAGGTGTTCCACACGCCAACCATATTCCACACCGGCCTCGATGCACATATGGTGACTGTCGTTCAGCATGCCATAATTATAATATATCAGACTGCCGACAATCAGTGATGACTGGATGGGGAAGACCGAAGCCGGACGCTTGGAACCACCAGGATAGCTGTACATAAAGTCACCTTGGCGTCCTAAACGCGACAGGGCCAGATTGCGCATCATAACGATGGCACGGGTAGGCTCATCCTTCTGGCTCTCGGCTTCCTTCAGCACATCACCCCACTCCACCTGCTCAATATAGTGCTGCATAGCCAGCTCATGATGAAAGTTCTCATCCTTGAACCACGAGAGATACACGCCGACGGCCAGCACGAGAAGAGTGAAGAATGAAGAGTGAAGAGTGAAGAGTTTCTCTCTGGGGAGAGTGTGGCACGCAATGCTACCGCCTTTCACTTCTGACTCCCGACGCCTGACTATCGTTAGTGCCAGGAAGAACGCTGCTAATATATAATAAGGTATATAGTAGGCATAGTAGGTCTCCAGAAGGCGAAAGAGGGGGAGTGCCGTATAATAGATATTGACCAGATTGGTCTGGCAATACACATAGCGATAGCATAGTAACGGTATGGTCACGACGGACAACACTGCTACGAGTGTCGTTAGCGCAGCCTGTAAACGGTTACTCGTCAGTCGCCACACCCAGACGGCCATCAGCAAGGCAGCAGCCAGGGCGTATGCTCCCAACAACGGATAGCCAACGACTACCGTCAACAGCACGAAGAGTCCTTCACTTTTCAGTCTTATCTTTTCACTTTTAATCTCTGTCAGTACACGGAATACCCACAACAGGGCTGCTACAGCCGTTGTTCCGATGGTAGGCACAAAGAACCAACCGCGTAGCTTCATGGTGTAAATCCAGTAGCCCATGTCGACATTGGCCACTAACAGCAGTACAACGGGAACAAGCAGCAACACCGTCCATTGTTGCGGAATGCGGAAGGTACGCTTTAGCAGCCACATCAACAGGCACCACCAGCCACACAATAGCAACACGCCCAGCCACGGCATGAACAGGAACTGGGTAAAGAAGGTGCCAAGCCACGTCAGCAGACCACCCGATACCACCATCTGCTGATGAAAGAATAGGGAGGTGCTAAGAAACAAGTTCAGCTCCTGAATCTTCCACAGCTGATGATGCTCAAAGACCAGCAGTGCTACCGCAATCACAACAAGAGCAGCCAACGGTATGACAACGGGTGTCTGCAGGCGATGGAGCCATGCCTTGAGTTTCGTTACAAACATCATATTAATCAATCGTGACGGACAGCGTCTTCAAGTTTCCGTCCTGCGAACTGGTACCCACAAGAATCTCGTACTTGCCGGGTCTTACACACATAGTATGAGACTCATCATTCCAGAACTCGAACGACTGGCGGTTGAGTTCCATCACAGCCGTAGCAGTTTGGCCTGCCTGAACAGCAACACGTTTAAAGGCACGAAGCGACTTCAGCGGACCTTCTGGATCCTGAAGATTACGAATATAAACCTGTACCGTCTCGATACCATCACACTTTCCTGTATTGGCCACCTCGGCCGTCACTGTCCAGTCTGTCGAGATATCACCTTTTTTCTCTAGTCCTGCTTTCCTTATTTCGAACGAAGTATAGCTAAGGCCATAGCCGAAGGGGAAGAGGGCGTCAGTGAAGTAGCGGTAGGTGCGTCCCTTCATGGAGTAGTCCTCGTAGTCGGGCAGCTGACTGCTGCTCTTGTAGAACGTCACAGGCAGTTTGCCTGACGGGTTTACATCGCCGAAGAGTACGTCGGCCACTGCGGTACCACCCTCCTGACCGGCATACCATGCCTGAACGATGGCCTCGCAGGTCTCAGTCTCGGGCTGCAGGGCGATACACGAACCGGAGCAGTTGACGAAGATAACCTGTTTACCTGCAGCTTTCAGCGCCTTGAGGAAGTTGCGCTGTACGGCTGGCAGTTCGATATGGGTACGGTCGCCACCCTTGAAGCCGTCGATGTCGACGGGCATCTCTTCACCTTCTAAGGCTGGGGAGATACCACCCACGAAGATGACCTTGTCGATACCCTTCAGCTGGGCTATCATCTGCTGATAGTCGATGGGCAGTTCCTTGGCCACATTGATCTTCAGGTCAGCATTATAAGTCTGGATATGGGCATAGCGCACTTCAATCGTATAACTCTTGCCCTTCTCGGCCTGAATGGGTATGCGGTTGGGCGTAGTGCGCCAAATGTGATGCATGAACTGACGTTCACCGTCAATGAAGAGCTCGAAATGTCCGGTGCCCTCTACGTTGACTACGTATTCGCCAGACTCCTTCGGTGTGAAGACGGTTTCGTACTTGGCCGAAAAATCCTCAATCTGTACGCCTGGAGCGAAGTTGTGCATACCAGCAGTAGTGACGGCCAGCGGTGTGGTGTAGTATTGTGTCGTCACAGGCTTGCCTTCCATCCGGCGATTGTTCCAGAAGGTGCCTTTCATACCCTTCTTACCCTCAAAACTGCATTGCGTAGCCAACTGGCAGTCCATCACCTGATCGTAGGTCAGATCGCAACCTTTGGCATAGAACAATTTGGAGTTCTTATTTAATTTTTCTTTTTTAATCTTTAATTTTCCACAGATGCCGTCAAGAATGGTGACAGTATGGTTGGGCATACCATTGTAGTTTCCCCACATCATCGGGGCATTGTCGGCATTGGGGCCAATGACGGCAATCTTTTCCTTACCTTTCTGCAAAGGCAGGATGCCGTTCTTGTTCTGGAGCAGCACGATGGTCTGTCGCGCCATGTCGAGCGACAGGTTGGCCGACTGTTTAGTAGACATGGCCGAATAGGGAATCTTCGACCATTCCACTAATGAGGGATCATCCATCTCACCCAGGTCGAAACGTCCTTCGAGAAGGCGAATGACGTGCTTGTCGACCTCTGCCTCGGTAATGAAGCCACGACGGACGGCATCAGGAATACCTTTATAGGCGTATGCAAAACCACATTCTACATCGGTTCCTGCCAGTGTGGCCTTAGCCGAGGCGTGAATGGAATCCGAAGAGCTTTTGTGGTTCTCATAGAAGTCGCTGACGGCACCGCAGTCGCTGACCACAAGGTAGTCGAAGCCCCATTCGTCGCGTAGAATAGTTTGCAAAAGCCGCTGCGAGCCACAGCAGGGGTCATCGTCAAGGCGCTGATAGGCACACATCACCTCACGCACCTTGGCGTCCTGCACCAAGGTCTTGAAGGCAGGCATGTAAGTTTCCCACAGATCGCGTGGCGACACATTGGTGAGGTTGGCCGTATGACGGGTATATTCCGGTCCACTATGTACGGCGTAGTGCTTGGCACAAGCCCACAACTTACGGTATTTGGCATCTTCAGGACCCTGCAGTCCCTTGACCACCTGAGTACCCATCACTGAGGTCAGATAGGGGTCTTCACCATAAGTTTCCTGTCCACGTCCCCAGCGGGGGTCACGGAAGATATTGACATTGGGCGTCCAGACACTGAGACTATGAAACTTCTCGTCCTCGCCACTGCCGCGCAACATACGTTCATTGTACTGGGCACGAAACTCTGTCGAGGCCACATCGAAACACTTGTAGAGCAGGTCGGGATTCCACGACGCCGCCATGGCTATCGGCTCAGGGAAGACGGTGACGTTGCCTTGGTTGGCAGCACCATGCAGAGCCTCGCTCCACCAGAAGAACTTCTTGATGCCCAGACGGGGAATGGCAGGACTCTCATCGAGCATCAGCATGGCTTTCTCCTCTAAGGTCAGCCGGCTACAGAGGTCCTTGGCACGCTCCCTGGCACTCAGGTTCGGATCCTGATAAGGCAACGTCTGTGCCGACCCGTGAAGGACGGCACAGCACATAACACTTATTGACAATATGATTCTTTTCACCATAACTATAAACTGTGAACTATGAACTATAAACTGTGAACTATGAACTATAAACTATTTAAACAGTTCGTTCTTCTCGATGGTCCAATCTTTACGCTTTGATATCAGGCAGTCGTCACCCACAAACATCTTGGCAGCCTCCTCGCTCTTCTTGAGATTCCAGTCGAGCCAGGCCAGAGCAACGACGGTGAACTCGCCACCATGAGGTTCGCGATAAGTACCGCCATGACCTACGGGGAAGTTGGTGGCACACGCCGGCACGTGCTTGATGCGATGGAAGTCGTCCATACCGTTGCCGTATGCGATGTCGGTCTCGCCACCCAGCAGATACATGATGGGAGTATGGATGTCAGTCAGCTTCTCCTTCGGGGGCATGGGCATGCCGCCCACGGCCTGACCTGCGTTCTGCTGGTTGAAGAGTCCGCTGTTGCAAATCATCAGCAGCGTGATGCGGGGGTCGGCACAGTTGAAGAGGGTCTGCAAACCACCACACGACATGCCTGCCACGCAGATGTTCTTTGTGTCAATCTTCTCAAAGTAGGGCGAGGAGGGGTCATCGTTCTGGGCCAGAATCCAGTCGATGCTCTCAATCTGCTGCTCACTGCGCGACATAGGACCTTTATACCACTCATCGGTCATGGGGATGTTACCTGTTGCCAGCACGATGTAACCGTGCGAAGCTATCTCGTTCAGGAAGTTCATGTGTTCGAAGGGTGAATTGGCACAGGCGCCGTTGCCCCAGACAAGCACAGGCAGGGGACGCTCCTTGTTGAACTGCGTCAGATCCTGCGGAACGAACACGGTATGTTCGGGCAGGGTAAGCTCTTCCTTCATGACGGCCTTGTAGAAGCCTGTACCACCGTTCTCGATGATGCGCTGCTTGGCTTGGGCTACGTCGGTACCCAGACGGACGCTATTCAGGAAGCGTACCATCTTCTGCAGGTTTTCCTCGCCATACATGCCCATGCCGTGACCACCCTCAGGCACGAAGGTTGCCTCGGTCCTGACGCCAGCGGCCTGCAGCACGTCAAAGAACCGACGCCCCTGACAGCAGGGTACTACATTGTCCTTCTCACCGTGGAAGATGATGACGGGAGGATCGCTCTTGTTGACATAGCTGGTGGCACTGAGACTGACATACTTGTCGGGCTCTCGGTCCAGTTTTGAGTTAAGCAGCACGTCCTCGGGACTGTTCTCGCCCATCTTCATGGACTCACCACAGTCCATAGCTGTCAGGTCAATGGGACCCGACCAGTCGCAGGCGGCATCCACCGCGCTACTCTCCATGGTGAAGTTGCCCACACTGCCTTCGAGGTTGATGTCGTATGAACCGACCTTAGCCTCTTTCGTGCCACTGGTGGTAGCTGTGATGGAGGCCAGATGACCGCCAGAGGAGAAACCGCTGGTGGCAATGAACGAGGTGTCGAACTTATACTTCTCGGCCTCGCCGCGCACAAAGCGTACTACGGCCTTGATGTCGTGCAGTTGAGCAGGCCACTTGGCATCCATGCTGCTGCGGTGGTTCGGACATACCACGGCATAGCCGGCATCCAACAGGGTCTTGACGATGGTGCCGAGGTCGGCAGCTCCCTTGCTGCTGTTGCTAAACCATGCGCTGCCATAGATGTGGATGACCACGGGATAGGCCGACTTCTCCTGCTGTGGCAGATAGATGTCACAGGTGTGGTATGCCTGGTCGTCACCGGCATAGTTCACGTCTTTCCACGTCTGCGATGTTTCCAACTTCACTTGCGGCATCTGAAAGCCGCCAAAACCTCCTGCGGGCTGTGCCATGCTCATCAGTTGAGCACACAGCGCACATGCTACGAATAGAATCTTTTTCATTGTTTCTTATATCTTTAAACTTAACTTTTAATCTCTACGTTTTACATCGAAACCACTGCCTCTGAGAAATAGTTGTCACGCAACGGCTTGCTGACAGCCTTGCCCTTCAGTTCCACCTGCTGCTCGAGACGGATGTCGGCAGAGGAAGCACCGACCTTGACGGTATACGTGCCTGGGGCAATGTTCCACTGACGCACGCCGCCTTCACGACTATAGTAGCCAAACTGGTCGAGGAAGAGACGTACGGTGACTGTCTTCGTCTGACCGGGTTCTAACGGCACACGGGCAAAGCCTTGTAGCTTGAGAGGGCTGAGGGCTGAGGGCTGAGAGGCGAGAGGTGAGAGGTATATCTGGGCAATCTCAGTGGCAGCCACCTTGCCCGTATTCGTCAGCTGGAAGGTCAACTCCACGTGGTCGTCAGAGGTCTGAGCCTCGTGGTCCACCTGTAGGTTCTTATATTCGAAGGTGGTATAGGTCAGACCGTAACCGAAAGGCCATTGTAATTGAGAATTGAGAATTCTCTCTTTGAGAGTGTGGCGTTGCAATGAGAATTGAGAATAACTATAGCAGACGGGGGTATAAATCTCTTCGGCTGGATAGCTCACGGCGAGCTTGGCCGACGGCGACACGTTGCCATAGAGGATGTCAGCAACGGCATTACCGCCCTCCTCACCCGGATACCAGGCTTGGATGACGGCGGCACAGCGTTCGGCAATGCCGCTGATGACCTGGGCACGACCACCGAACACGACCAGCACCACGGGTTTGCCCGTTGCCAGCAACTCGTTGACATACTGTTCCTGCTTACCCGGCAGGCGCAGACCCTGGCGGTCGCGGTTCTCGCCACACAGCATCACGTTCTCACCGACGGCAGCAATGATGACATCGGCTTCCTGAGCCAGCTTGAGCGCTGCAGCCTTGTCGGCCTTCTCGCCAGAGTCAACCTTTCGGTGCAATATTTCATACTCCCAGGCACGCTCATCACCACTGACCGTAAACTTCGTCTCAATCTCCTCCGTCCAGTCACAGCCACGCTCATACATCAGGGTCATACCCTCGGGCAGCTTGTCCTTCATGCCCTCCAACAGTGTAATGGTATGGGGATGGTCGAGGTCGGTCTCCGTCTTCTTCCAGAAATAGGTCATGGCAGGGAACGAATAGTCGCCACACATGGCCCACATGGTATTGGCGTTAGGACCGGTGAGGAGAACTTTGAGAGGGAAGAGTGAAGAGTGAAGAGTGAAGAGTGAAGAATCGGCTGACGCCGGTAAAGAGGGAAGAGGTAAGATATTGCTGTCGTTCTTTAACAACACGACAGACTGCGTGGCAATCTCATAGGCGGTATGACGCTCTTCGGGGCTGTCGAGAATGATATCCTCCTTGCTGTACAGATAGGGATTCTCATCGAACAGACCGGCACGGAACTTATGGCGTAGCACGTCTTTCACGGCACGCTCAAAGGCCTCAGCCTTCACCAGCCCCTGATCAATGGCTTCCTGCAGGAACCGATAGTTGGCACCGTGCGGAAAATCGACGTCGTTGCCGGCATTGATGGCAGCGGCGGCCTTCTTGGCGGTAGCAAATTCTTCACTCTTCACTCTTAACTCTTCACTCTCCACCGGCAGCTGGTCGATGGCAGTATAGTCGCTGACCACCATGCCATCGAAACCCAGGTAGCCACGCAGGATGTCACTTAGGATTCTGGCGTTAGCCACACAATTGGTGCTGTCGCCATTCTCGTCAAGCATGGCATGATAGCCCGGCATCACGGCCTTGCTGTCTGCCACACGAATCATGGCCTCGTGGGGCATGAGGATGTCTTCCATCAGCTCCTGTTCTTCGGCATCGCCTCCGCCACCGTAGCCGAGGTAGTGTTTCGAACAGGCACCGACACCTTTCTTCAGATCACCCTGCTGCAAGCCTTTGACGAAAGCCACACCCATCACTGCCGACAGGTAGCCGTCCTCGCCGTACGACTCCTCCAGACGATTGAACGAGGGTGTGCGGCAGACGTCGACCATTGGCGAGAGCGACAGCACACCACCCATTTTCCTCATAGCTGTGGCCGTCTGACGGGTCTTCACCTCAGCCAGCTCGGGATTGAACGAACAAGCCTGGCCAATCTGCTGCGGATAGATGGTGGCGCCACGGGTATTGACACCCGACAGCACCTCTTCGTGGAACAGTGCCGGAATGCCGTTGGGGGTATGGTTCATCAGCCAGTCCTGAACGGCTGCCACACGGTCGCGCAGCACGTTGGGATCCATCTGTTTCTGACTGGCAAACTGCGAGAAGTGACCGATGCCATTGGGTATCAGCTCACGGCACTTAGCGGTATCCAACTGTCCTTGCTCATCGAAGAGCTCGTCCATATACATGCTTCTCAACTGGGCGATACGCTCCTCCTGCGACATCTTGCCGTAGAGCTCGTCCACCTGCTGCTCCAAATCGGGAGCAGCACTACATCCTGCGAAAAGTGCGGCCATGCACATCATCTTAAAGCCTTTCATTGTTTAGTTAGTAATTTTTGCGGTTCTCGTTATATTTACTGTGCGCAAAGGTACGAAAAATCCGCGAGAACGACGTTACGTCATGTCTCGCGGACTTTATCTGATGTATCATTTACCGCTTTCGCGTTACTTCATCACAACCTTTTTACCGTTGACGATATAGATGCCACGCTCTGTGGGCTGGCTATTCAGCTTGCGACCATCCAGGGTGTACCAGTAATGACTCCCCTCGCCCTTTGGAGAGGGGGCGGGGGTGAGGCTTACTTCCTCAATGCCCGTAGCGGCCTTCAGGGTACACAGCTGGAAGTAGGTAGGAGTGTCGTATTTGGCAGGACCGGCATCCTTCAGATACTTACCTGTACCCGCATTTTTCAGCGAGAAGCCATTGCCTGCGCTATAGTCGATATACCACACGGCACCATTGTCAATATCCTGACCGTTATGCTGACCCTGATTACCTGTCAGACCAAGAATGAAACTACACCAGCCGTCAGTAGGTTGCGAGTTCAGATAGCCCTGAGTACCATAAACCACATAGCCGTCACCGTTGGGTGTATAGAGGTGCAGGAAATAGCCGTTGGCAACATCACTGCAAGGCTCCAGCTTGAATACGAAGCCCATGTTATTGTTATTGAAGGCATCGGCATAAAGACCGAATTTCAGATTCTGCATGTCTGAACAGTAGAACACACTGCTCTCAGCCTCGTTGACAATGGCGAACGATGTCGTACCAATCTCAGAGAGCGAAGTGAACTTCTTGTCAATCTGATAGGCAGAAGCCGGCAGCGTGGGTTCTTCCACCTCAATCTCGATACCCTTCAGGCTCAGCGCCTTCTGTGCATAGCGCTGACCCATGATGCGGTAACCCTGAGCAGTGAAGTGCAGACCGTCGCCCCTTTGGGGACAGTTGGCAGAAGAGATGACGTAGGAGTTGGGAATGACACTGGGGACATTGGCAATCACACCATTGTGACCGCCACAGTAGCCACCCATCTCCGAACGTACCGTCTCACCGACGAACAAAGGAACGTCGGCAGCGTTCAGGTTCAGGTCAGTAATCAGACGATCATAGACGGTCTTCACCTTCTGAGGCCAGTCCTGCTGCATGTTGTTCGACTCGCCCTGATGCAACAGGATGCCCTTGATGACACCTGACTGCTGGGCAATCTTGGCCATATCGACTAGACGCTTATAGGGGTCGTTATCGTAAGCAGCAAAGTAGTTTATCAGCCAACCCTCCGTCTGTGGGTCCATGGAAGCGATATAAGCAGCAACCTCTTCCTGCATAAAACCCTCAATCTTTGTACCGCCAATGGCAACATCGACCACGCCAACCTTGATGCCAGGCTGGTTGGCTACCATCGTACGGCCAAAATAGTCGGCCATACCAAGACCTGTTCCCTGACGGACAATAGGAGGAGTGGCCGTATACCACTGTCCCATCGTACGGGCAGGATTCTGAAAGTTGACACAAGCCAGCATCTTGAAGTTCTCGTCGACATTCTGATAGTCGATAGCTTCAGGAGTGGCATTACCCTCCATGTTCGACTGTCCGAAACAGAGGTAGATGTGGAAATTAGGGTCAACGGTAGCGTTGACACCCAAAACGGAGAATAGCAGCATCACGCTTGTAAGTAAAAGATTTCTCATAAGTTTTGTTTGTTATTAATTAGTGATTTAAATGTTGTCGTCGTAAGCTTTTTGCAGGTCATCGGTGTAAGCACTTTACATTTTCGGGCGCAAAGGTATAAAAAATACACTCATTCCACCTTACACCATGTATCAGAGACTTTTGAAATTGAAACATCTGCCACAAAATAGCCATAGCACCCATCGTGTCTATAGTCTCTATAGCATCTATATGAAAGCAACAAGGTGGGAACCATAGCGGCTCCCACCTTATTTATATAATATGGTTTGGTTTTATAGTTTTATTCTCACTTAACCACGACTTGAGCTTTATTCTCACTTAACCACGACCTTTTTACCGTTATTGATATAGACGCCAGGATGCGTCGGCTGCTCACAAAGCTTGCGACCATCAAGCGTGAACCAGTAATTACTCCCCTCGCCCTTTGGAGAGGGGGCGGGGGTGAGGCTTATTTCCTCAATGCCTGCAGGCTGCGTACATGTCAGCACCATCTTGTCGAGATTGACATACTGACCAGTGATGGTGACACGCAGGATATGCTGGCCGGCAGATAACGGCTTGCTGAAGGTGCCGCTGAACTTGTTATAGGTAGCCCACGTGTTGTTGTCGGTCTGGGTAATAGTCTGGCTGCAAAGCTGTGTGTTCTGTCCGTTGTCCACCAGACTGACGGTGAAGCCACACTGCACATTATTGCCGTGGGAAGCGTAGGCATCGTAAGAATAGGTACCGGCCTGGGTGACATTGACGGTATATTCGAGCCATTCGCCAGGAGCGGTATAGCCTAAGGCATACCCGTTGTTGCCTGTCACGATGTCAACGCCCTCGTTGTCTGTGCGATAGTGGACATTGCCCTCGTCAGTGGCATCGCTGTCGTGGAAGGTAAAGCCCTCGCCACCCTCGTCGAAGTCCTCAAACTGGAGGGTACCAGGCAGCGTGGTAACACCGTTGTGGGCTGCACGCTGACCAAAGGCGGTAATGCTTGACAGGCGCTCGTACTTGCCGCCGTCGGTGGTGGTCAACACGGCCTTCAACTCATGTTTACCCTTCGTAGTTGGCGTAAAGTCGACGCTGAAGGGGGCTGTCGTCGAAGTCTTGATAAGTGTGCCGTCAGCATACAGCTCCACCTTACTAAGACTCTTGGTACGCAGCGAGGCTCGCACATTGATAGGCACGGCAGTTCCTGCGGTGGTATGCAGGGTAGCAGGCTTGATATACATCGAGGCCTCCTTCTTCATACCAGGGAACGGACTCTTGGCGGTCTTGGCGGCATTGGTCTGCATATAGGTGCGCAACCACTGCAGGGCCGAACGCTCCTGACCGTTGCGGATCAGACCAGTATAGTCTTCCCATGTTTCTCCCATAAACCAACCCCAAAGGGTGACACCAGCACAGTAGTCTGCCTCCCAGAACAACGGTATCTGCTCCTCATATTTCGTCTTCTGCGTGGCATCGTTGTCATAATTGATGTCGTACTCGGTAATATACATGGGTATTTTCAGTTCATTCTGAATACGATTCATATTAGTCTGAAGCTCTGTTTTGGAGCATTCATTTAAAGTAAAGCTGTGTGCCTGACAGCCGTATGCATCAATAGGAGCACCTGCATCACGCAAGGTTTTTACAATGTCAATGAACTTGTCAGTATCCCAACGCAACACATTATAATCGTTATAGATAAGGATAGCATTCGGCCAACGCTCATGAGCCATCTCAAAGGCTTTGACAAGCCAGTCGTAGCCCGTCTCGCCAGCACCGCCTAAGGCTTCTCTGAAAAGGTAAGTGTCATTCTGATGACCCTCAACGGATTCGTTCGCCACGTCTATCATCTCAAGATTGGGGAAGTGTTCCTTGGCCTTGTCCATCCAATTTACTATAGCATTATAGCGCTCATTAACCGACAGGTTTTTAAACCATTGGGGGAACTGTGAACCCCATACAAAGGTATGGAACTTAAACGGGAAACCATGCAGGGTGGCATAATTGTATGCCTTATCAGCCCCCCACCAATTGAACTGGCCACGGGTACCCTCAACCTGTTCCCACTTGGTTGCATTCTCTGGCGTCACCTGATTCCAATAGTTGGAGAACACGAAACCATTGTGGTCCATATCGCTTCCATAACCTGTTGTGATGTTCCCCAGAAACTTGTCGGGATTGCTCGACAGCTGGGCATAAGCGTCTGCCGACAGCATCACAGCTGCCGACAGAACAAGTGTTTTGATGATTCGTTGCATTGATAAATATACTCTAATTCTTAACTCTACATTTTTAATTGCCGTAGGCAACAATTTCTAATTCTTAATTTATCAGGAAAATTTTTTCTTTACCTTGATACACACACTTGACAGTGGCACGACCCTCGCTGACGGGACTGACACTGATCTGTACGCCAGGCACATTGGCTGTAGCCTCAATCTTGCTATTGTTCTTCAGCGGAGCATACACCTGATAGCGGATGAGGTCGGTATAGCCGTTCTGATTGGTGGTACGGATGGGAGTATCAGGAATAGCCAGCGGCTGGCCGTCAGCCATGATGGTCACCTGAGGCACCACGGGAACCTCGAAGGGCTGGCCATTCTTTGAGAAACCGATGCCGTGCAGGTCGAAGAGACCCTCTGGGCGCTGTGGCTGCGGGCGACGGCCCCACTGTGGACGGTTGTCTTGACGAGGAGGAATATTGGCACCATCAGCCACGAGGTAAATGGCATGCTTGCCGGTCAGCCCCTCAACAGCGGGAACGGACTGGGTCAAAGTGATGGGATGAGGGATGAGGGCATCGGTTGCCGGCACGTCGAACACGGCAATCTCCTCACCGCGCCAGGGATTGTCCAGACGGACATGAATCTTGCAAGCACCATGCTTGCCGGGGGTCAGGCGGAGATTCAGCTGGGCACCGTCGCCCTTCTGAATGCCGGCAAAGGCCTTCAGCCCCTTCGTGTCCTGTGCCAGACCGCCGAAACCGAAGTATTTGAACCCGACGATGCCGCCATTGGTGATGCCGGCGAGGTCCATCGAATTGTTCCACACATCGAAATTATCCTGCATCCACTCGTTGCTATTGGTGCCGCCTGCCATGAAGCAAGCCAGACCGGCAGAATAATACTGATAGGGAGGAAGACCGAAAATCTGGAAGCCTTCACTGGTCACTTCAGCACCTGTATATTCGTTGCCGTCAGAAGCCTTGGCAGTCCAAGTGTTATCCTTGGGGAAGGGATCATAAGCCGTAATCTTCACTACACCACCTTTGCTGACGGGCTTCTTGTCCCACGTAATCTTCACGGGAGCCACCATAGCCTGACGGGCATAGCCAAAGCCACGCGGCGGACGGTGATAGAACACATACCACTGGCCGTTGATCTGCTGCAGCGAGCCATGGGTGTTATGACCGGCATTGGTTATCATGAGATGGCTGCCGTCTTCGTTCAGCACCACACCACGGGAGTCGACGAGTACACCTCCCGAGCGCCATGGACCGAGGGGTGAGTCGCCAAAGGCATAGCGCAGAGCGGAATTGGTGTTTTCAAGGCCATACTCCTTGCCGCTATAGCCCGAGAAAACCATCACGTACTTGTTACCAACCTGACGAATGCTGGAGGCCTCGAAGAAATTGAAGTCGAGGGGATTCTGGCCGTTGTAGAGTGCCTTATACTCGCTGCCCTCCTTGTCCAAAAGCTTGCCGTCACGGCTGCTGGCAGGGATGAAGGGATCGATGAGCTCAGTACCCTCACGCTTCGAGAACATGGTCTGCTGGTCCAGTTCACAGGCTGTGCTGTGCTGGAAGCCGTAGAACACGTAGGCACGGTAGCCAATGGCGAAGTCAGGGTCTTTCTTGTCGGTAATGGGCTCGATGAATACCGAGGGGTCGAAGTCGATGAGCGAGCTAGGCACACAACGGGTGCCGTCCTCTGTCAGGTTGACAGGCACGAAGGGACCGTTGGGACGGTCGCCCTTGCACACCATCGGCACACGCTGCCAGCCACGGCTGTGGGGATAGAGCCAGTAGGTTTTCTTGCCCGTCGCTTTATCGACCGTTTCGACAAGATCGGGAGCGAACATAGTGTCCCACTGACCACTGACGAACCACGAGAAGACGGGGCCTTCGTCACGCCACTGTGAGAGGTCCTCGACGGGAGCCGACCACATACGGATGTCGTTGCCACAATACTGCGTGAAGTGAGTGTCGTGCGAGCCGATGATGTAGGCACGCAGCTTGCCGGGATTGTCGGGATCCTCGAACACACGGGGTTCACCGTCGGGCACGTGTTCCCACAACGGCAAATAGGGATTCTGGGCATTCATCGTCAGTGATGTAAAAGCCATCAGAAAGAGGAAAAATACTTTCTTCATATGGAAATAGGTTTGATTTGATGACATACTTTAAAAAGCCGGCGCAAAGGTACTGCTTTATTCCGACACAGACATTGCCACATGTTACACTTACTTTCCCGTATGTTGCATCACTCGCTGAGACGTGCAATATACTGCCATAACTGGCGGTAGAAGGGATGACGGGTCAGCGTCTGACGGTTGCCGAGGATAATGACTTTCATACGGGCTCGGGTGATGGCGACATTCATGCGACGCAGGTCACGAAGGAAACCAATCTGCCCCTCGTCGTTGGAACGCACCATCGAAATGAGAATCACATCGCGCTCCTGACCCTGGAAACCATCGACGGTATTGACGCTGATCTGACGACGGAAAGGCTTGAAAAACTCACGCTTCATCAGCAGGCGGCGCAGATACTGCACCTGGGCACGGTAGGGGGAAATAATGCCTACATCGACACGCTCATCCAACAATCGCTGTTTGCCGATACGTTCGAAATACTGCTGCAGAGTATCCAGCGTCAACTCTGCCTCAGCCTTATTGATACGCCCATAGCTCTCACCAACGAACTCCTCCTTAAAGGAAGGCGCAGCCTCATTCCTCATTCCTAATTCCTCATTCCTCATTTCCCCCGTGTCTCTCCATTCCATCGCAACATCCAAGTCCAGAATGCTACGGAAACGGACTTCGGGTGCACTCTCCACCTGCCCCTGATAAAAGTAGTCGCTGGAGAAACGCATGATGTCATCATTCATGCGATACTGAATCTTCAACAGGGTCACAACTTCGGGATGGTTCTCCACAATACGCTCCATCAGCGTCTTCCCTAAGCCAGCCTTCAAGGCAGCAATACTCTTCACCGTCGGGGGCAGCTGACAGTGGTCACCAGCCAGTACCACCCTGCTGACACGACGCATGGGAATCCAGCAGGCGGCTTCCAAGGCCTGGGCAGCTTCGTCGACGAAGAGTGTGCCAAACTTCTGGCCGTCCAACAAACGATGGGCAGAGCCCACCAGCGTAGAGGCAATGACACGGGCCTCGCCGAATAGCTCACTGTTGATGCGTATCTCTAACTCCGTGGCACGGCTCTTCAGGCTCTCCAACTTCTGGTGATACTTCTCACCTCTCAAATCTCTCCTCTTACCTCTAAGCTCACGGATAGCCTTCCGCAACGCCCACAGCTGGGGATAGTCGGGATGGGACTCGAAGCGGCGCTCATAGGTGAACGACAGCATCTTATCGTTGACACGGGTAGGATTGCCGATGCGTAGGACATTAATGCCTCTGTCAACCAGCTTTTCGCTAATCCAGTCGACAGCCATATTGCTCTGGGCACATACCAGCACCTGACTCTCACGCATCAGGGTCTCACGGATGGCCTCCACCAATGTGGTGGTCTTACCCGTTCCGGGAGGGCCGTGGACAACAGCAACATCCTTGGCGCGCAATACTTCGTTGACGGCCTGTTCCTGCGTGGTATTTAGATAAGGAAAGTGCATGGGCTGAAAAACAAAGGTCTCAGCCTTCCGATGGGAATAAAACAGGTCACGGAGATAGGCCAGACGTCCCTTACTTCTCATCGCTCGGTCCAAGGCGTCCATCATCATCCGGTAGCTGGTTTCATCGAACGACAGCTGTACACCGACATTCACACTACCTTGCAAATCGATGAGGGGGGCGTTGTCAGGGACTGTTACAACCATACGGTCGCCATCAACATAGCTGACAATACCCGTGAACTTAAAATAGCGGATAGCCGCTTTCCCTGGGTCTTTAGGGTTTATAGTATCTATAGTGCCTATAGTTCCTATAGTATCTATAGAGAAGAAAACCACCGGCCGCCCGAACTCGAAGTTATGCTCGACATCGGTATCAGTCGTACGGAACACCTCTACCGCCAGCTGATTCATCGAGTTGTAGTAACTCTTACCCACACGGAGCGGCCACCAGGCATCGCCTCGTTTTACCTGTCGACCAATACCGATACTCTCGGTCTGCTGACGATAGGCTGCTTTCTCCGTTTCATACTCTAACTGCAGCAACAGACGCTGCTGCTGCAATTGTTGAATGGCATTATCGGTTATCGTTCCCATATAAACGCTTGCAAAGGTACAAAAAGTAGAGAGTTAAACAAAACAATTTCCTTCTTTTTTTCCTCGATAACACCACTTTCTACAGGCATCTTCCACTGCACAGCATGTCGTCGGCGGCGTGCAGTCTTCCTGTAGATGCCTTACAGTATTCCTGTAAATGCCTCACAACAAGCTTGTAGATACCATACAACACTGTTGTAGATTATTTACAACATTCCTGTAGATTATTTACAACATTCCTGTAGATTATTTACAACATTCCTGTAGATTATTTACAACATTCCTGTAGATTATTTACAAGAAAACCTTCATTAAAAAAGGTCTCGGACTCTCACGAGGAGCCCTTCTTTGAAAAGGTCTCTTGACAGAGACTTTCATAAAAAAAGGTCTCGGACTCTCACGAGCCCGAGACTTTCAACATGTAAAGTTCTAAAAATTACCCATGGGGTAATGCCTTATTTACCTGGCTCGAACTCAGTGCCTTCAAGGCCACGAGCGAAACCACCGTAAGTATGCTTGCGATAGAAGTCAATGTCCCAGAGTCCAACGGGCTCACCGCCACGCCAACCGCTACTAGGATCAGCATCGGTAGCGCACCACTGGGTGATACCCCACTGCTGAGCAACAGGAACGACGTTCATGTATTCTCTGATAATCCAGTTATAGAACTGAGCCATCTGCTTGTGCATCTCCTCAGTCATGTTAACGGTCTTGGTACCCTCGCTCGCACCCTTCTTCACATAGCCCATGTCGAGCTCAGAGATACGGACGAGCTTGCCAGTAGCTGCCATCAACTTAAATGACTCGGTGATAGCCTTCTTCTTGCTCTCCTGAATAGCAGGATCCTCGTAGAAGGAGATGTGCATCTGACTACCGATACCATCAATCTTGGTGACACCGTCAGACTCCCAGCGCTCAATCCACTTGATAAGACTCTTCAGCTTACCATTCTGATCCCAGTCGCTCTCAAGGTTATAGTCATTGATGAACAACTTGATATCCTTATCACCATACTTGCGAGCCAGAGCTACGACAGTGCGTACGTAGTCAAGATCGCCGAGGTAGTCCTGCCAGAAGAAGTCGTTCACACTCTCAGCAGTAGCATGCTGCAGAGCATATACGCCCTCGGCGTCGGCATTGCCACCAGAGATTGCTTCGTTAACAGCATCCCAAGCCTTCACTAAGAGGGTACCGTTCTCATCCCTACAGTTCTCCATCATGGCGCTAATCCACTTGTCCATAGCATAAGTCAGCGTATCCTTCTTTTCCTCGGGAGTCTGAGGAATACCGCCACTGGTACTCTCCTTCTCAACCTCAACGATAATGTTATCGAAGTAATAGGTCACATTATTTGACTTATCCTTGGCAAGGTTGAAAGCAATAGACTGGAAGGCACCACCTCCGGCCATGCTGCCGTCAACGGTCACATCCTTGTCGAAATGCTGCCATTCAGTGGTGAAGCTCGGAGAACCGATACATGCCCAGTGGATATAAGCACCAGGACCTGCATGCGACTGCGTATCGGCAGAAGCAGCCTGGCTGGCCTTATAGTCAAATGAGATATGGAACGTCTGTCCTTCCTTCATCGGTTCGGGGAACAGAATCCAGAACTGCGTATCCCAGTCATCACCAGCACCGGCACCAGCGGTAGAAACCACCTGGACACCACGTGAGCCATCCTTACCAATACCATCAACAATCGGTGAGTTGTAAGTATCGGTACGCGGAGCTTCCTTGCTGATGAAGTTACTGTTGTCATCACCTTCCATATCACTGTTCTTGATGATATTCTCCTTATAGGTAACAGTACCACCACCCTGGTATTCCTTCTCAGTCGTCAGGACGACATTGTCAATATAATAAGTACCATCAGCTGAGTTGGGTGACATATTGAAGGCAATAGACTTCATCTTGCCATTGGTACCACCCATAGAACCGTCAACTTCGAAGTCCTTGGAGTAATGCTGCCAGTCGCCAGTGAAGGCTACTGTTCCGGCACATGCCCAGTGCTGATACTCACCAGGACCATAGTGGGCCTGCGTATCAACATTCGTTCCAACACAACCAGCGTCAGCACGGTAGTCAAACTCGACATGAACCTTCTGACCAACAACGATATCCTCGTTGGAGACAATCCAGAACTGGCTCTCCCAAGAATCGGCCTGACCGCCCTTAGAAGCAATCTTCACACCACGGCTACCATTCTTACCTACGCCATCGGTAATGACATAATTAATGGAACCGGAATTTTCTTTAGAGGCGAAGTTCTTGGCATCAGAACCTTCCATATCACCATTATCGATAAGACTCTCAACAACAATCACAGGACCGTCAGACTCCATCCACGCCTTCCACGACATATTGTCGAAGTAGTAGTTGTTGTCGGTCTTGTCAACATTCAGGTTGAAAGCGATGGTGTGCATCTCCTGAGCACCTTGTTCAGCAGAAATCTCACCTTCATAGGTGAACTCCTGCCAGTCTGATGTCAGGTTATAGCTACCCTGCAGCATAGACCAGTGAATGTATCCACCAGGAGCATTGTGGGCCTGCATGGAAACAGTGGCGTCATGGTCAGCACGGGCCATCATCTTGAACTGATACTTCTCGCCAGCAGTCCAAATGTGGTCAGGCGTATAGATGAAGAACTGGGTATTCCAGTCATCACCGCTATCGGCAACAGAATGTACCTTAATACCACGAGAGCCATTGACACCAACACCATTGTCGATACGGTTGGCATCAGCCTGTCCCTTCTCACGGACAACAAAGTTACTAGCTTCAGTACCCTCACAGTCACCATTGGTAATCTGCTCGACAAAAGCATACGCCTTAGGAGCATCGGGATCAACGGGTACAGGTTTGTCAGCAATCAGCTTATTCAGCCACTTGATGGGCTGCTGGGCGTGCCACGCCAAAGTATGGCCGTAGACATTCATGTCAGCCTTGGCTGCTTCGTTGACAAATGCCGATACAACACCGAAGTTCATGTTACCATTTTCGTCGACAATAGAACCCATCTTCATGGCGTTACCGGCAACGACTTCCTTAACATTCGTGTTTGCAACCACGTAATATACGCCCTGATTGCCATAGTCAGCAGCATCAAGAGCCAAACCCAACTTAAAGTTAGGATACTTGGACTGGTCAATATAGGTCTTCAAAGGACCGTAGTCGTTCAAATAGCCATACTGCTCCAACTTTTCTGGACGAACGGTTTCGAAGTTGCGGTCGAACTGGTCGGCACACGAAGCCATGAACATGGCTCCGAGTGCTAATATGATAAATTGCTTTTTCATTTTTATCCAGTTTTAAATATTACTTATTATAAACAGGCTTGAACTCTTCTTTCTTCACACCACTGCGCTGCCATACCAACTTCTCATGAACAGAAGCTTTCTGGGCATTACCAAGTTCGTCGGTGGTGGCGAAATCAACGTTATAGGTCAGTTCCATCAAGTCGCGATCCTTTTTACCCCATGCCTTCACAGCACCGTTGTCCGTCCAGCTACCGGTACCAGAACCAGTAATACCAGGAGTCAACATTGTAATAACACAGTTATCACCACCGTCAAACGTGAGCAACAAATCGAAATCGAACGTATGAGTAGTCTTCTCGGTTTCAGAGGTAATGTTACCGTCCTTGTCGCGCTTGTACATCCAATAATCATTGGTCGTATAGCTGGCGTGGTAAATACAGGTATTCATCGACTTCGTTTCAATCTGATGAATCTTAGCCTTCTCAATGTTAGAGATGTCAGTAGTGCCATGGGTCAGCCAGAAGCCAGTGTACTTGTTCTGGTACTTCACCATATAGAGTACATAGTCCATCGGCTGAATATTCCACTTGTCAGGATCGGTACGGTCAACATTCTGACCAGCATAGTCCTTAAGCACTTCACCTGTCAGAATCTTGCCAAAGCCTGACTGAGTAGTCATCACCAGAGGAATGACGTAGGTATTCTTAATGGCATCGGGGTCTGCAAAGAATGCCTCCGTCAACTGAACCTCAGAACCACCATTCATCGTTCCATTGAAGTTGAAAGTAGTCGTGGCCAGCTCATAGTGGCTCTCAGGCATCACCTTGATGGGAGTGCCATCCTCTAAGGTCAGATGATTGACCAAATTAGGATCCTTGGCAACCGTAACAGAACCACCAGAGCCATTATACGAGCCGCCAAAGGTAGCCAGAATCTTGCACTTGTGAGCGTGGTCAAGAGTCAGGTCATATTCATCGTCACCCAGTACAATCGTACGAACCGGATATTGATAGGGGAAATAGACCGTCGTGCCGCCCTCATAGTCAGAGAAGGTCTGGTCACCGTTCTTACAAGAAGTAAGAAGGGCACTTACGAGTCCGAATCCGCAGATGAATTTCAATATATTACTTTTCATAATCACTTTGCTTTTAGAATTTTACATTGTTTACTCTTGGGGTGTTTCAGGAACTACTTCAGCACTACCAGAGGATGGTGTTTCCCAACCATCGTTCTGTTGCAGAGCAGACCACTTCATTAATTCAGACCAGGGAATCGGGCCATAATACATATAATTCTTGTAACTGCGCGATTCTACATCAAGAACACGGTAATCCAAGGCACCAGTGCTACCGTTAGTAGTGATGCTCATACCCTTTGCAGTAGCATTCAGCTGAGCGAGGTCAACATTCCAACGGCGGAGATCCCAGAAACGGTGTCCCTCGAAACAGAGCTCCAGACGACGCTCGTTACGAATCAGTTCGCGCATCTTCTCCTTGCTGCCAGCACAAGCCTCCAGATAGGGGTCGCCATTGACACCGACACCGGCACGTCTGCGCAGAGCCTTGATGACATCGTAGGCAGAATAGCTGGCGCCACCGACATTAGCCTTCGGACCAGCTGCCTCATTGGCTGCCTCGGCGTATGCGAGGAAAATCTCGGTATAGCGAATGCGTGCGCCAAAGTGTACTTGATCAGTAGTCGGGTTCAGGTTCACGTCAGGACGCAGGTGCTTGCGGAGATAGTAACCAGTCTTGGTAGACTTACCATTCTCACGGTTCAGACCGTCAAGGGTCTCCGTGTTGTCAGCTGCGGTATTGATAGCAGTACCATTGGCACCAATCACGTCACCATTACAAACGATGTAAGCATGCAGACGGGGGTCACGGTTAGCATAAGGATTGGCAGGATTATAACCAGAGAGAGCGTCTGAAATAGGATAGCCGTTAGCCATGGGGAATGCGTCCACAAGGTTCTGACTCGGATTCAGACGACCATTACCACTCAGTGAGGGAGGGAAGTGGTCTGCCTCAAGGGTTGTACTCTTACCGACGTTACCACGCCAGCAGATTTCTGCAGGATCGGGATCAGTGAACTTATAGTTATCGATAACGGCTGCATTGTCGAACCAATGCCAGCCATCAGGATCCATACCAGCCAGACCACCGGCATGCTTCAGAGCTTCAACAGCATACTTGGCTGCGTCTTCCCAAGTCATGGCACCAGCCTGCTGATAGGCAGGAGAGGCGGCAAACAGGGCAACCTGAGCCTTGAAGGCAGCAATCATGCGGCCGTCAATCTTACCACGCTGTAAGTCACCGAATGCACGGTTGTACTCTTCCTCTGTGCCATCGTACACCTGACCGTCAGCACCGACAACACCCTTGTACTTAGCAGGAACACCACCGGATTTCACGTTTCCGTACTCCACGGGAACGTACTGCAGAGCCTTGTCGAAGTCCGACATGATGGAGTCGATGCATTCCTTGAAGTTGTCACGGGGCTGGTTGAAGTCAGAGCTACCGTCTTCAGGAGTTGTGTGAATGGCTACACCCATGACCTTACCGCCAACGGTACCGCAGTGTGCACGAAGCAGATGGAAGAAGTGCAGGCCACGCAGTGCGTAGGCATTACCCTTATACAGGTCCAAGTGCATCTTGTTCAGAGAAGCAGAAGAGTAGTCCCACAAGACATTGTCACATCTTGAGAGGAACAGGTTACAATACTGAATGGCATGATAGCGGGCTTCCCACTGGTTTACCGGGTTGAAGGAAGCTGTCCAGGCACCCATAGCCATTTTCCTGTAATTATTGTTGTTGTTGTTAGAAACAGCATCGTCGGTAGCTACGTCCAGACAACCACCATTACTTTCGCTGGCAATACCATTAGCCTCGATGGGGATCACCAGGAAGGCATTGTCAATGATACCACGGGCAACCTCCGGATCCTTATCCATCAAAGTAATGTCCTGACTGTTCTCCAGAGCCGGCTCGAAAAGGTCGTCACAAGCTGTGAGAGCCACGGTAGCTACACCAAGAAGAATAATATTCTTAAGTTTCATATCTGTATTCCTTTATCTGATTAGAAAGATACTTTAACACCAAGGTTGTAGAAGCGCGACTGAGGTGCACTGCCAACATTCATCTCAAGCAGCTCACGCTCCTTGGCGATGGTCAGCAGACTGCTGCCGCTGACGTATGCAGAGAGTCCCTTCACAAACCTAACCTTATTGAAGGTTGACTGCGGGAAGTCGTAGGTCAACTGGACCTTGGCAAGGTCGAAACGAGAGGTAGAGTACAACCAGAAGTCTGAGGTCTGGAAGTTGTTAGTACCAGACTCAGTGGTCAGACGGGGATAGCTTGCAGTGCCGGCAGTCTCAGGAGTCCAGCGGTCGCGGACAGCAGCCGAGTATTTGCCATTACCGGAAACCCACCAGTAACTGTTGTTCTTGACACCCTTGGCACCGAAGCCACCTGTGCCGAGTACGAACAGCGTGAAGTTCTTGTACTTGAAGGTCAGATTAATACCCAGTGTTGTGGGAGCACCATACCAGCCACCCTTGGCCAGATAAACCTGGTCCTTACTGTCGATGACACCGTCACCGTTCTGGTCCTTATACTTCAGGTCACCAGGACGAATGGTACCACCAATCACCTGCTCAGGAGAGTTAGCAATGTCTTCCTCATCATTGAAGAAACCAAGGCACTCATAACCCCAGATAGCATCCAGAGGCTGTCCCTGACGATACTGGTACTTGTCAGCATAGCCTGTATCATCGCGCTTGGTAGCTTCAGTCGTGTAGTGAGTGAGGCTGACACCACCCTCGAAACCGAAGTCACCAAAGTTCTTCTTATATTTCACAGCTACGTCGAAGCCAGTACGCTTGTCGGTATTGTAGTTCAGGTAAGAGAGGAAAGAAGACTCAGGATAGTATACCTTGAAGTAGCTCGGCATCTGGTTGGTAGCAGTGATAATACCACCGTCCATCTCGCTGTTGAAGTAAGAGGCATCGAGTGACAAGCTCTTCTCCAGCATTTCAGCATGCAGGTTGACTGAGAACTCCTTACGCTTCAAGAAAGCCAAGTCGTCGTTGCCACCTCGCTTTGACTGCCAACAAGAGTGACCGCTCTGACCGTTCCAGTCCCACCAGCCACCTGATTCATAGGCTCCGAGGTACATGTAGTAATCTGAGATATCCAGATCGGTCTTGATGTTACTGTAGCTGGCACTCAGGGTCAAGTTGTCGAAGATACCATTGTTCTCCATGAACTTCTCCTTGGTGATGTTCCAACCGAGGGTGAATGAGGGAGAGAAGCTGTAGCGCTTGCCCTCAGGCAACTTGGCAGACCAGGGAGCTGCAATGGCAAAGTCAGCATAATACTTCTTCATGTAGTTGTAAGACAGCTGCAAGCCGAGGTTGGCGTTGCTGGTCTTATGATACTGACCGGCAGTCGATGACTGATAGCCGTTAGCTACGAGGATGGCACTCACGTTATGAACGTCAGCAAACGTACGGTTGTAGTCGAAGTGAGCATTGAACGTAATGGTCTGCTTGTTGGCCGAACCACCGACATTCTGTGAACCAGAGTGCTGGTCCACCGACTCATGGGCATTGAGGTTCAGGATGAGATCCGGACCATTGTAGTTGCTCCATGCTGGAATGTACGTTGCATACTTATTATCATAAGAGGTAGAGTAGCTCGTCTGATAGTCGACACCCATCAGCACGTGGAAACTCAGACCCTTCAGCAGTGAGGCGAGGTCGATGTTCACACCGGCATCGAACTGGAACTGACGGCTGGTCCAGGTGCTCTTACCTGCTGCGTAGTAGTCAGCAAAGATGTTGGTATAGTCGGCCTGGTCCTGACCGGCTGCCAGGAAATACTGACCATCAATGATGTTCGTCGAAGCCTCAATGACGTTTCTCGGCTGAACAGCATTGGGATCAATATAGGAAATGGGAATCAGCGGAGCTACACGGTTTGGACGCCATTTAGCTGCACATCCCCAGTAGTCCAGCGTATTGTCACCATCCTTCTGGTTGGAGATGGCTCTGTGCTGGTTGTAGTAGGTTGCATTGGCGTTCACGTAAGCCGTGATGAAGTCGTTCAGGCGAACATCCACATTACCACGGACATTGAAACGGTCGGTGTAGTTGTTCTTGGCCTCACCGAAGTTCAAGTAGTCACCAAAACGGTAGTAGCTGATGTTCGAATAGAACTTGGCACGTTCGTTACCACCCTCAATGTCCACGCTGACATCAGAACGGTTGTAAGTCTTCTTGATGTAGTCAGAAGAGTAGAAGTCCACGTCTGAATAGCGATAGGGATTCACACCACTTGCGTAGTTGTAGATATCCGTTGCAGAGTACAAGGGATCCATGCCGTCGTTGACACGTGCCTCGTTATAGAGCGTCATGTACTCGGCAGAACCCAGATACTCAGGATAAGACTTAGCCACGTTCCAACCGGTGTTGGCACGAACGTCAATGCTCAGTCCGTCGTTGACATGACCACGCTTGGTGGTAATCAGGATGACACCCTTGGCAGCACGGCTACCATAGAGCACCACGGCCTGTGCACCCTTCAGGAAGGTGACATCTTCAATCTCAGTAGGTAACACGTTGTTGGCATCACGGGGAACACCGTCAATCAGCACGAGCTGATCGGTATAGCCCCACATGCCGCTACCGTTGAAACCGGCCACAAAAGCCTGCAGGTCTGCACCTGCGAGACTATTGTTACCAATAGTGGAAACGTAGTCCTTTTCCATCAACTTTCTGAAGTTCACGCTTGAGACGCCACCCATCACGTCTTCCTTGGCCACCTTTCGGAATGCCACGTTGACGAGAGAGTCTGAACCTGTCTCAATCTGAGCAGCAACAGGAGTTGCCGTCGAGAGGGCCAGAAGAGCTGACAGTATGATAAATTTATTATGTTTCATAAAACTTTCAATCTTTAATGTTTAAACTTTCAGCTTCAGGAATTACCATCCAGGATTTTGTGGGAACTCACTGTACAGGTAAACTTCCTTCTCCTTAAACGGCAACAGATAGTGCTTGGAAGCGAGCTTGCGTTCAACGATAACGGTCTGACCAGCAATAGTCGGGTCGAAACCACTTACCTCAGCATCGCGCGGGTCATTATTGGCATAGTCATAGTTGCCGACACGCTTAAACTCCTGACGAGTCTTCACATTATACGGGAACTCAGTGAGAAGCAGCCAGCGCTGCAGATCCTGCCAGCGGAAGCCCTCGAAGGCCAACTCACAGGCACGCTCACGACGAACCTCATCCATGAAACGCTTGTTGTCCATCAGTGCAGTCTGTCCTACATGTCCGCATCCTACACGGTCACGGAGCACGTTGATGGCATCGACAGCAGAATGTGCACACTTGGTCTTGTAGTTAGGACCACCGGCAGCGGCACCAGCCTCTGCATAGAGCAGATAGATGTCAGCCAGACGCATGTACGGCAGATAGGTCTGCAGGGCACTACCATAGTTATACATACCGTCGTACTTGTTACACTGGTGAGGAACGAGCTTCTGGCAGAAGTAACCGGTACGGCTACCATTTGCACTACGCTCAGAGACACCTGTAGGAACCATGTTGCCACCAGTAAACATCTCCAGATACTGGAACTGGGCATCTTCAGCCTTCACAGTCAACAGGAACTTGAAGCCGTCAAACATAATGTCATGATAGAAACGCGGGTCGCGGTCCTTGAACGGGTGCTTGGCGTCGAAACCAGAGTTGGGGTTCAGCGAACCGTCAGCCAACAGGATGGGCTCACCGTTTGCCATACCGTATGCATAGTTCACATAGTTAGCGCTCGGCATGTGAATCACAGCGTCGTGCTCAACAAGGTTCGACACCTTCGGACCCCACAACTTGGTGAAGTTCCAGTTAGAACCATTGATATCGGGCATCGGACCACGCATGATAGCCTCTACGCTACCAGGCATCTTCCAACCCTGACCGGTTGTACGGAAAATATCAGTGTAGTTGTTGGCAGAACCCTTCTTCGAAATGTGATCATAGATACCACCATTGGGGCGGGCATCCTTCAGATTCTTGGCATCATCCTCATATTCATACAAGGCAAGAGAATAAGGTGTGGCACCACTCTCAACCTCGGCAATAGCCTCACCGAGTGCATCAGCAGCACGCTTGGCCAAAGTCTGGTCGTAGACATAGGTCTTACCATTCTTCAAGGCACCCATCTGAGCGCCACCGTTTCCTTCTGCATTCAGCGGAGAAGCTGCCCACAGCAGAACCTTACCTAAGTAACCGAGGGCGCAAACCTTCGTGATACGCAGGTCGTTCTTACCAAGTGTTTTCTTACCAATAGTTGTGTTGTCCCAGTTGTTGGGCAGCAGGTCAGCGGCAGCACGATAGTCGGCAGCACACTTCTCAGCACACTCCTTGAAACTCAGACGCGGCAGCGTGAAAGTGCTGTCTGCAGCCAGAGAGTGCTCCAGATAGGGAATACCACCCCACCATTCCATCTGCTGGTGATGCCACCATGCACGGAAGAAGAGCAGCTGGCCCTTGATGAAGTTCTTCTCTTCCTTGGTTGCGTTCTGCAACTTGTCCAAGTTCTCCAAACCGATATTGGCCTTACGGATGCAGTACCAAGCATGTCCGTCCAGTGAGTGGGAGAACTTATCAGTAGATGTAGGACTAGAACCAGGACGGTTCAGCCAGCTCTGCTGACCACCCTTATCACCCTCGTCATACCAGTGACGATAGTCACCCAGGTCGAAGTGGGCAGTAATGTGCGTGTCACCCAGACCGGTATTCATCACCTCGTCCTCGCCCCAGTTGAAAGTAGTACACCAGTAGCAGGACTCCTTGTTGGGTATACAGTTATATATCTCCTCAACGAAACCCTGGAAGTTCACAAAGTTCATGAACGCAGTTTCCGGATTCACGTCAGAGTCAGGCTCCTTGTCAAGATAGTCCTTACAGGACGTCGTTCCCAAAGAGAGCGACAAGGCTGCTATACCCAGAACGATATATTGATTAATATACTTTTTCATTGTTACTTCTAATTTAGAGATTGAACTTGATACCGAAGTTGATACGCTTCATAGTAGGATAAGCACCGTTACCTGCCGTATGGTTACCACCGAAGTTCGACTCACGGTCATCAGGCATGCGGGTCCAGAGCCAGAGGTTGTTACCGCTGACATACAGCTTGAGGTTCTTCAGGCCGACCTTTCTGATCCAAGGCTGTGTGAAGGTGTAAGCCAGCTCAATGTTCTTCAGACGGATATATGAACCGTCGCAAAGATACTGCGTACCATAATACAAAGAATTATTACCGATTGTCGCATTGAAACGCGGGGTAATCACATCAGCACCAGTGTGGTCATCACTCCACCACGTACCCTGGTCATAAACGTTGGCGACCATCACGTCAGAAAGGCTGATCATCGATACGTCACGGGTAACATTGGTAACACCGTACCACTGCATCATGAAACTGAAGCCTTTCCAGTCGAAACCGAGCGTGGCGTTATAGGTATTCTCGGGGAAACCAGTGTAGCCATAAGGTACCTTATCGTTCACGTTATCCACAACACCATCACCGTTGAAGTCGGCAATATAGTAGTCACCTGGCAACTTCAAGTCGTCGTTAGAGTCATATTTCGGCGTACCATAAATATCGTCGTAGCTCTGAGTCATACCCTTGTCGAGGAAGGTACGAACCTGGTCGATGGCATAGCCTGCCTCCTTACGGTATGCGGGCAACAAGGGCCAGTCGTCCTTGACGATGATTTCGTTCTCAGCATGGGTCATGTTCATGTTGGCCCAAATGCGCATCTTGTTGTTGAGCACCTTGTTGAAGCGCAGCTCAAGCTCATAACCATGGGTCTTTACCTCACCCTTATTGGTATAGGGAGGAACCTGTCCGAAATAAGCCGGAACGGCACGCTCGGAACCACCGATAAGAATGTCTGTACGCTTGTCGCGGAAGATATCGATGCTACCAGCGAAGAGACCGCCGAGGATACCGTAGTCAAGACCGAAGTTCAGCTTCTTCACGGTTTCCCACTGTACGTTGGGGTTACCGACGGTAGCCTCACGATACCACTTATAGGGGTTGTTGCCACCACCCTGGGTCGTATCCAGCGTAGACTGGCCACCATAAGCCCACTGTGTCATATAGAGGAAGCGGTCACCGACATTATCATCACCGATTTCACCATAAGAAACGCGGAACTTCAACATATCAATATAATGCTTCTCACGCAACCAGGTCATGAACTTCTCCTCACTAATGGTCCAACCGATAGCACCAGAGTGGAAGAAAGCGAAGCGGTTGTCTGGTGAGAACTTCTCAGTACCATTGTAAGCACCGTTGTACTCGAAATGATATCTGCCGGCATAACCGTAAGTTGCACGGAAGATCCAGTCCTCACGAAGACTGGGAATCATGCTACCCGTAGCATACTCACGACGTCCGAAGACACCCATGGCGCTGATATCGTGGAGACCAAACTGACGGGCCCAGTTCAACTGAATCTGGTAGTTCAAGTTACGCTGGGTAGCCCAGTTGTCAACCTGACCATTTGCATGCTTCCAAGAATTATCATGCATAATGTAGTCGAAACGGTCGTAATCCTCGTATGCCTCCTTATAGTTCACAGCACCGGTTTGAGGATCAATCCACTTGTAGTTAGGATCATGATAGAGGTCATTGATACCACGGAGACTCTCACGGAATACGTTATCCCAGGCCACCATACCACGCAGGTTCAAGCCCTTTGTGATGAAGTCGAGGTTCTGCTCCAGAACGAAGTCCGTAGTGATGCGGGTCGTCGTGATGTACTGCGTACCGCCGAGAGCAATGCTCACTGCTGCGTTACTGACGTTGGTAGAACCCGGGAGATAACCCCAAGAGCCGTCAGCATACTTCGGGCGGAACACATCAGGAGAGATGTTGTACACACCGGCCCACTGCTGAGAAATCTGCCAGTCATTGTTCACTGTGTTACTCCACGGCGTCATCTGCTTACCGTTAGAACCGGCGATATTAATCTTCAGAACCGTGCTCTTCGTGATATTAAAGTCAAGGTTCGAGCGCACGTTCACGCGCTTGAAGTCGTAACCGGTAGGATAATCACGGTTATTGCCGAAGTCCTTGTAAAGGTCACCCTCACTGACAAAGTCAACACTGGCGAAATACTTCACGAACTTCGTACCACCACTGATGTTTAGGTTTGCGTTGTACGACATGGTGTAGTCCTTGAACAGGGCACGCTGCCAATCGACATTAGGATAGCGCTCATACATCATGTTGCCATACTCGTCCGTGGCAGTAGGATTTGCGGGACGGTAGTTCGAGATGAAGTCCATCGAACGGACGTAGGCCCAGCTGTCAGAATAGACGTTCAACTCGTGCTCAACAGCCGTGTTACGGGCTACAAGAGCATCATAAGAGTCGTACTTGTCCGGCAGCTTGGAAGGAATCTTCATGACGGCATTGGCGGTAACGCTAATCTGAGCCTTACCCTCGGCACCACGCTTGGTGGTAATCAGGATAACACCGTTAGCACCTTCCACACCATACACAGCCGTTGCAGAAGCATCCTTCAGCACAGAGACTGTAGCCACCGACTGGATGTCGACGCTATTCATCGGACGCTTGATACCGTCCACGAGTACCAGAGGCTCGGAGTTGTTCCAAGAAGATGAGCCACGAATGACAATCTTCGGATCTTCCTCACCAGGTACACCCTGTGAAGCTGAAGTTACCACACCTGGCAGGTTACCGGTCAGGGCCGAGCCCACATCTGTAATACCGGCAGCACGTTCCAGCACATCACCTGTGGTCTGGGTGATAGCACCCACCACTGAGGCTTTCTTCTGCTGGCCGAAACCTACCACAACCACCTCCTCAAGCTGGGTGTCCTCGGTCAGCACAACCTTGATGTTGCGCTGGTTTCCGACTTTCACCTCGCGCGTGGTCATACCCACGTAGGAGAAAACTAAGACGGAAGACTCCGACGGCACTTTAATCGTAAAGTTACCATCAAAGTCAGTCACCGTACCCAGTGAAGTTTGTCCCTTCACCACTACCGACGCACCAATTAATGGCTCGTCGCTTGCATCTGTGACCGTACCCTTGACCGTGACGCCATTCTGGGCATGCAGCGCAGTGCTGCATGCAAACAGCATCAACATCGCGGGAATAGTCTGTCTAATCAATTGCTTTAGATTCTTCATTTTGACAGATTTTGATTCATAGTTTTGTACGTTAAATATTTTGATTTTAAATGATTTTGCTAAGGATTGTGCGCAAACTATTAAATATGCGCTGCAAAGGTAATGGGTTTATTTTTAACACCCTTCCTCGTTTGTAACACGAATTTTATTTTTTGTAACAATTATTAATTCTACTTTAATTAATTGTTGTTATTACATATTAATACGCATTAATCTTTGCACGATATTCCTCTGTAGCATACTCCAGATATTTACGATAGACGGGGCGCGGACAAGCCTCCGGATCGGTCAAGAAAGAATTGCCATCGGGCGCAGCATCGTCGTATTTTGCCAACCACTCCGGACCAGTGAACAACAACCAACTGATGTTATAGTTGTCATCACAAATCTTCATGAAATTGGCACCGAAACCATTGCCGCCAGCCACACCGGTGATGGCCTTACCCCACGAGGCGTTATACTTCTCGGGAGCCCAGTCCATCTCAGTAACGACAATGGGAGCCTTACGGCCGATGGGCATGATTTCCGCATCCCAACCTGCCTTGAACTCGTCATAGACCACCTGCACCTCGCTGTCGTAGCCGCTGTTATACCAACCAGGATAGCAGTGTACGGCATAGCCGATGTTGTCACCCTTGACGGGATACTTCTCGAAAGTTTTGTACAGCATCTGGTAGTGAAGACCAGGCACCAGCACGATGTTGTCGGCATATTCGCGGATGGCATCGGTAATGCCCTGCATGAATTTCTGCAGTTGCTTGCCACGGGCCTCAACCACGCTGGGCGTTCCATCCCAGTTGTTGATGGGATTGCCGTTGTCGTCACAAATCTGAACAGGCTCATTACACAGTTCAAACATGACATAGCCGTTGTTTCTCAACTTGTCGTGAGAAGCAACGTGCGTCCACACCTTCTTCAGATAATTATAGTATGAGCCCTCGTAGGAAATCTGGTCAGGACAGACACCGGGCGGACGCATAATCACATACATACCTTTTGAAATGATGTATTCGGCCATCGGAATAAACACCTTGTCCAAATAGGTCTTGAAACGTTCGAAGTCAAAGGCATGAATGTCACTCTCGCCCGTAGTAGGCTCACCTGGTATATTGCTCCAGTAGGGGTCCATGTGCAGACGGACAAAGTCCATCTTCCAGCCTCGTTTGATGATATCATCAATCAAGCCCCTGTTATAGCGCAGACAGGCTGCAACATCGTAATTGGACCACTTCGAACCCTGCTCATTGAACCAGGGGCTGTAGGTCT
This sequence comes from Prevotella sp., assembly GCA_016286995.1. Lineage (GTDB taxonomy): Bacteria > Bacteroidota > Bacteroidia > Bacteroidales > Bacteroidaceae > Prevotella. The sequence continues at coordinate 25,234 of JAEEVA010000001.1, read as the reverse complement.
GGGCAAAACCATGCAGGTTATGACGGACACCCTGGTCGTCAACAAACCAACGACCCTTCACTCTCAAACCAGTAAAGTTGACCGGTTCATCACCGCCACCCTGCTGATTATTGTTGTTCTGTTCATTCTGCTCCCGCTGGTTCTTCTTCCAAGCAGGCTCATCCTCAGAACATGCTACCACCAGCATGCTGGCAGCAAGCAAAAATAGGAAAGCTTTAAATTTAAAATGCATTGATAATTATTTTTAGAATTTACATCCTTTTGTCTTTTCAAAAAAAGGGGGGAGACTCACGTCGGCCCCCTTGCTTAAGTTTACATACCAAAACTACTAACTTTAGTAACTATATAAGTCTTACTCAAAAATAAAGCGGTTTGAAAAAGTTTTTTTGCACTGCAAAGGTATATATAACATATGTATAAATGTTTAAAATGTGTAACATACAATTTACAATATGTAACATTGTATAACAAATCGAACACTGACAAAGAATTTTGTTACAAACTCAAAAGTCCTGACGACGCTTATTTAAAAGAAAATGCGTAACTTTGCAGTGTTAACACAAAAATAGCTATATTTTATTAATTTTAAACATTACGATAATGAAACAGCTATTCATTTCTATTCTACTGTTGTGCGCGACAGCCGTACACGCACAAGATCCCAATTTCTACATTTTCCTCTGCTTTGGACAGTCCAACATGGAGGGTGCAGCCCGTCCTGAGGCACAAGACCTGAAGAGTCCAGGTCCACGCTTCCTATGGATGCCGGCAGTGGACTATCCGGCCACTGACAAGCTCCCTGCACGCAAGATGGGTGAGTGGACTGAAGCTATTCCCCCACTCTGCCGTCCTAACACGGGTCTGACACCTGCCGACTGGTTTGGTCGCACACTGGTGGCTTCACTGCCCGAGAATATTAAGATTGGTGTCATCCATGTAGCTATCGGCGGCATTGACATCAAGGGTTTCCTGCCCGACAGCATTCCAGCCTACCTGAAAAAGGCTCCCGGCTGGATGAAAGGCATGCTCGAGGCTTACAACAACAATCCCTACGAACGGCTGGTCACGCTGGCCAAGAAAGCCCAGAAGGACGGTGTCATCAAGGGTATCCTGATGCATCAGGGCGAGACAAACACCGGCGACCCAAAGTGGGCAGGCATGGTGAAGCAGGTTTATGACAACCTCTGTAGCGACCTGAACCTGAAGCCTGAAGAAGTGAACCTCTATGCCGGCAACATCGTCCAGGCCGGCGGACAGGGTGTCTGTATCGGCTGTAAAAAACAGATAGACGAACTGCCCCAGACACTGCACACCTCGCAGGTCATCTCTTCCGACGACTGCACCAACGGCCCCGACCGCCTGCATTTCGACGCAGCCGGCTATCGTGAGCTGGGTTGCCGCTATGGTGAGGCCGTGGCCCGTTTCTTAGGCTACGAGCCCAAGCGTCCGCATATAGACATGCCTAAGCTGATTGAGGTGCCTGCCGATGCCGTCATTGCCGAAACAACTATTCCCGGCAACGAATTCCCGAAAGTCGACAGCAAGCACCGTGCCTACTTCCGCATCCAAGCTCCACAGGCCCGCAAGGTCATCGTAGACGTCTGCAACAAGAAATATGACATGCAACCCGATGGCAAGGGCAACTTCATGGCCGTCACTGATCCTCTGCCCGTGGGTTTCCACTACTACTTCATGAATATCGACGGTGTGAATTTCGTCGACCCCGCCTCTGAGACCTTCTTCGGCTGCAACCGCGAATCAGGCGGCATCGAGATACCCGAGGGTCCCGAGGGCGACTACTACCGTCCGCAGGTGGGCATTCCTCACGGACAGGTACGCAGCATCTACTACCACAGCCCCAACTCGAAGTTCGGCGAGTGGCGCCACGCATTGGTTTACACCCCTGCTGAGTATGAGTTGTCCAAGAATGCCAAGAAACGCTATCCCGTACTCTACCTGCAGCATGGCATGGGCGAAGGCGAGACCAGCTGGGCCATTCAGGGCAAGATGCAGCACATCATGGACAACGCCATAGCCAGCGGTGAGGCCGTGCCGATGCTGGTGGTCATGGAGAGCGGCGACATCAAGCAGCCCTTCGGCGGCGGCAACAACCGTCAGGGCATGAGCGACTACGGTGCAACATTCTATCCCGTCCTGTTGAACGACCTCATCCCCTATATTGATGCCAACTTCCGCACGAAGTCCGACCGCGAGAACCGCGCCATGGCTGGTCTGAGCTGGGGTGGTCACCAGACCTTCGACATCGTGCTCCAGAACCTCGACAAGTTTGCCTGGCTCGGCACCTTCAGCGGTGCCATCTTTGGCCTCGATGTAAAAACTGCCTACAACGGCGTCTTCGCCAATGCCACCGAGTTCAACAAGAAAATACATTACATGTACATGAACTGGGGCGAGGAAGACTTCATCAAGAGTGGCGACATTGTGAAGCAGCTGCGCGAGTTGGGCATCAAGGTTGACAGCAGCGAGTCGGCTGGTACAGCCCACGAGTTCCTCACCTGGCGTCGCGGACTCCATGAGTTCATTCCACATATCTTTAAGAAGTGAGAAGATGACGTCTGTACGACAAATATTCCGTCAGTACCCCCTATCACTGCTCTGTATAGCAGTGGTATGGGTGCTGTCACTGACACCCATCTTCCCTGAGACACCCCTCGACGGCATCGATTTCATCGATAAATGGACCCATCTGGTCATGTACGGCGGCACATGTAGTGTCATCTGGTGGGAATACGTGCGCAGCCATAACAACCTCGATGGTGAGAAACTGTTTTTCTATGCCTGGTTAGCACCTGTTCTCATGAGTGGTCTGCTCGAACTGCTCCAAGCCTACTGCACAGGTGGTCACCGCAATGGCGATTGGTTTGATTTTGCCGCCAACACTCTTGGCGTCACCCTCGCCGTACCCGTCGGTCTTCTCATGTGGAACATCAAGAAAAAAACATCTAAGCATTAAACTCTTAAACTTTTTAAAACCCTTAAACAAATAACTATTATGGGTATTATCTTATCACTCGTTATCGGTTGCCTGGCAGGCTTCTGCGCCGGCAAGCTGATGAAAGGCGGAGGCTTCGGCTTCATCATGAACCTCGTATTAGGACTCTTCGGCGGTCTTCTGGGCGGCTGGCTCTTCGAGATGCTTGGCATCTCATGGGGTGGCATCCTCGGCCAGTTGGGTACAGCCATCATTGGCGCCGTTGTTATCCTCTGGATTTCCTCGTTCTTCAAGAAATAAGAGGTAAACACCTCCTCTTTTCTTGATTTATGCTAAATAATTGCTGCAATTAAGACGTATTTAACACATTTTAATGCAGCAATTGTTTAGCAATTCATTTATTTAACATATCTTTGCAGCGTCAAAGCAAACGCAATGACAGGATAATATTATTGTTATACACATTTTAGAAAGAAAGATTGTTATGAAAAAATTGATGATGATTGCTGCCATGATGGTAGCTGCCGTAAGTGCAAACGCTCAGTTCGAGCCGGGAACATTCTCTATCCAGCCCAAGGTCGGTATGGGTCTCAGCAAGGTGAGCAATATGCCCGCTTTTGATGAAGGTGGATTCAAGCTTGACAAGTCGTTGCTCGTCGGTGCCGTCATCGGTGCTGAGGCAGAGTATCAGATTGCCGATATCTTCAGCGTGGCAGGTGGTCTCCATTTCTCCATGCAGGGATGTCAGTGGAAGGACACCGACTTCGTTTTAGAAGGTCAGAAAATTGAGTGTAAGGACTTTAAGCTGGAGTTGAACTACGTCAACGTACCCATCGTTGCCAACCTCTACGTTGTCAAGGGCTTGGCCATCAAGACTGGTGTACAGTTCGGTTTCCTCGTTGACAGCAAGTACAAGACAACTATAAAGCACGGCGATGTAACCAAAACTGTTGACTATGATGTCAAGGATTATGCCAACAAGTTCGATGTGTCTATCCCTGTCGGCCTGTCTTACCAAGTACCCACTATTCCCATCTACATTGATGCACGTGCCTACTTCGGCCTGACAAACATTGTCAAGGACAAGTATGTTGAGGAAGGCGAGAAGAACAGCAAGAACCAGGTATTCCAGCTGACCGTTGGCTACAAGTTTGCACTTTAAGAGATTACACCTTATTATATATAACTGGCCGCATAGTTGCTATGCGGCCAGTTATTTGTTAAAAATGTGTTAAATCGACATGCTTGCGGCAGGGTAGCTTTGAGTTCGCGTGCTGGTCGCTTCAAGTTTTCGCGCTGTTCTCTCTTAGTTGGCGTGCTGTTCTCTTTCAGTTAGCGTTAACGTTAAGGTTAACGATACTTTAGCGGCCAAGCCAGCTTTCAGGATTGAGCTTGGCGGTCTCGCGGCGAAGCTGGAACTGGAGGATATTGTCCTGGCCGACACGCCCAAGAGACTGGCGGGTAGAGACTTTCTGACCCTTATGGACGTTGACGCTGCTAAGATTGCAGTAAACGGAGATGTAGCTGCCGTGGCGCACCATGACAACCATGGAACCACCGAAGCTGAAGACAGCACTGACCTCGCCGTCAAAGATGCTGCGAGCCTGGGCACCAGCCTCACCACGGATATTGATGCCCTTGTTGTCGAGGGTGACATTCTTCAAGCCTTCGACATTGTACTGGCCAAAGTGGCTGACAATGCGATAGGGACCGGTGATGGGGATGGGCAAACGACCGCGGTTGCTCTCGAAGTGGCCGCTGATACGCATATCCTCGGTAGGCATGCGCAGGGCGTCGTCGGCCTCCTTACGGGCAGAGGCTACGGCACGGGCATGCTGACGCTCGTCGGCCTCGGCCTGACGCTCAGTAGCACGACGGGCTTCCTCAGCCTCACGGGCACGACGTTCAGCAGCTTCACGTTCCTTCTTGTCCTTGGCAGCAGCAGCGGCAGCCTTAGCCTGGCGTTCCTTCTCCTTGGCCTCGGCAATGCGACGGGCATTCTCACGGGCAGCAGCCTCGGCAGCAGCCTTCTTGCGGGCTAACTCAGCGGCACGCTTCTTAGCAGCCTCTGCTTCGGCACGCTTCTTGGCCTCGGCAGCGGCACGAGCCTTCTGACGGGCTACCTCTTCAGCTATCAGACGATCAATCTGGGCGTTGAGTGCGGCATCTTTCTTCTTCTGCTGGGCAATGACGTTCTGAATCTGTTTCTGTTCCTTTTTCAGAGAATTTACGACGTTCTGCTGCTCGGTCTGCTTGCCCTCAAGAGAACGACGTTCCTGTTCACCTTTGGTCAGCAAGCGACGCTTATGGTCCTGGGCGACGTTCATCTCCTGGAACTTCAGGTTGACTTCTTCCTCCTTGGCCTTGACCTCTTCGCCCTGGACACGCTGATAGGCGGCATATTCACGCATAAAACGCATGCGACGGAACATCTGCACCAGATTGTCAGCACTGAAGATGAACATGAGCTGGCTCTGAGCGGAGCGGTTGCGGTGCATGTAACGCATGGACTTGACGTAGTTCTTCTTGCGCTCGTTAAGCTGGGTCTGCAGCATGTCGAGCTGGGTACCCAGGCGTTCTATCTCGATGTCGAGATTGGTGATGTCGTGGCGGATGGTGTCGATGGTGCGGCGCTTGCCCTCAATCTCAGTATTGATAACCATGAGGTCCTGCAGACGCTTGCGTACGTCTTTCTGGTTGGTGCTGAGCAGCTTCTCTTGTTCCTTGATCTTCTGCTGAATCTGCTGGCGCTCGTTCTGCAAGGCCTTGACTGTTGGGGTGCTGACAGCGGCACCCTTTCCTTTACCCTTGCCCGAGGTTTTGCCTTTCCCCTTGGATGTTTTTCCTTTACCTGTCGCTGCTGCCTTGCCTTTTTTCTGGGTAGTGGCAGTCTTCTTTGGCGCTGACTTCGCCGTGCGCTTCTGCGCATAGGGAGCCAGCGTCAATGAGAATAAGAGGAGTAAGACGGCCAGTCGCTTCATCCAGTTATTATAATTTTCTGAAACGAATTAGAATAATTGGAACGAATTATTATTCTCATTCGTGGATATAATTATTCTCATTATTCCAATTCGTTTCTTTTCTATTAATTAATACCTTTTACCTTTATAGCGACATGAAGCGTTGCAGAATCTCGTCGACGGTCACCTGACGGTACTTGCTGGATACCTCGGTACGGGGTTCCCAATTCTCATCATTACCCATGTAGTTGAGAATCATGCCCAGCTTCACTTCCTTATCGGGCGTCGTGAACGATACCTTGTGTTCCGTGGGGAAATACTTACGGTTGAAAGCCTGGAATTCCTCGTAGTCCCAGTTCAGCTGGTAATTGCCGCGATACTTGTCGTTGTACATGATGTTGGCCATCTTGATACGCATTGACAGGTTGTCGGCCAGCCAGCGATATGACAGTTTACCGTCCTGCATGGCAATGACAGCATCCTCACTGCCGGGCTCAAGGGTATAGGAACGCAACAGCTCATCCGTAACTTTAACCTTGCCGGGCTGGAACAGCTCGTTCCAGAAGAGAGCCTGAATGACGTAGAAGTCGATGCCGCTGTTACGCAGGAAGTCAAGCTGTACATAAGGTACTTTCAGGTAGAGTTTGTTGATACGGTCCATGATGAGGACATACTCCTTGGTAAACTCCAGACGTCCGGCCTCAACGAAACCGAAAGCCATGAGCTGCAGGCGAATGACGTCGTCGCGCTTCATCTTGAGGTTGCCGGTGAGTGTCATCTCACGGGCACCGACCTGAACACTGAACTTCACCTTGGAGGTGATGAAGCGGGAATGCTGTGCATTGTCGGTCACCTTCTGCAGGAAGGCTTTCTGCTTCAAGGTATCAACGTTAGTCACTTGAGGCGTTTCCTTAACGGCTTTGCGCTTTGAACCACATGATGCAACGACCAGGGTCAACATAATTGCCATGACGGCAACAGTCAAAATACGTAATGGTTTCATTCTTTCAGATATTTTTTAAGTTTGATTTTCCGTATGAGAATCTGCCGGCGATCATCCTTGACCTCCGACTTCTGTGATGCTTTGTCCAATGCCTGCTGCCACAAGGCAAGGGCCTTTTCCTTGTCGCCGACATGGTAGTAGATGTCACCGGCATGTTCGAGCAGCACGGCCGACGAGTCGCTGTCACACTGCAGCGTCTGGTCGATGTAGATCTTCGCCTCGCTGAACCGACGCTGCATGAAGAGTATCCAGGCATAAGTGTCGAGGTAAGTGGCATTATTCGGTTCAGCTTTAATGGTGCGGTACGACATCTGCTCAGCCTTGTCAAGCTGCTGGCCACGTTCACTAAGGTAGTAGGCGTAGTTGTTCAGACAGCCGATGTTGTCATCCTTCCACTGCAGACAGGAGTCGTAGGCGGCGAAAGCCTCCTGTTCCTTGCCTTTCTGATGCAGGATATCGCCCATGACGGCATAGAAGTCGGAGACAATCTCAGGATCGCTTTGCTCGCTGATGACGCTAATGCCGTTCTGGAAGGCGTTGAGAGCATTGTCCAACTGGTCTTTCTGATAGTAGGCAATACCCTGATAATAGTAGAAAAACATCTCGTCAGGATTATACTGACGGGCTTCCTGACACAGGGCTATGACGCGGTCCTTGTCCTCGGCCTGCCAAGCGTAGCTCACCAGCTGCAGACGGACTGAGGCATTGTCAGGAGTTATCTTGAGAGCATGCTCCAGCACTCGGCTGATGCTGTCCTGCGGCATCTTCTTCAGATTCATGTAGGTGGCACAGAACAGTGCCATGTCGGCATTGTCCTGCGGCTGGTCAAGCAAGCGGTGGAACAGTTGCAGCACACGTGTGGAATCACCACCCTGCTGCTCGCTCTCGGAAATGGCCTGACGCAGGATGATAATACGGTCCTCTTGTGTAACATTCTTGTTTAACAAGGCACGCTCCATCATACTGGCAGCCTGCACAGAGTCCTTCACATTGCGGTAGTGGTCGAGCATGGCTAGCGTGGCATTACGGTTGTCAGGCTCATTCCGCAGGATATCTTCGTAGAGGGCTACGGCCTTCTTCTCCTGACCATTCTGGTAGAGGGCGTTGGCATAGAGGCTGCGGTAGCTCTGGTCGTAGGGATATTGGTCGGCCAGCGCCTTCATCTCGGCAATGGCGGCCTTCTTGTTACCCATCTCGGTGTAAAGCTGGCTCTTGGCATACGACAGGCGCTCGCTCTTGCCCTCAATGACTTCGAGGCGCGACAGGGCGTCGATAGCATGGTCGTAGTCTGCCTGCTGCTCATAGAGCTGCACCAGCATACCCAACACATCGTCGCGGTCGCGGTTTGCAGCATAGAGACGCTCCAGGGCCTGCGTGGCATCCTCGTACTGATGGTTGCCTACGAACATATTGGCCAATGTCTCCTGATAAGTGGCATTGTCGGGTTCTATCTGTGCGGCACGCTTCGAGTATTCCAGGGCCTTGTCCTTCTGCTTCAGGGCCAGATAGTATTTGGCCAGATAATAGTAAGCCTCGGAGCGTGTGGAGTCAATCTCCACACAGTGTGTCAACAGATCGAAGGCAGCATCAAGCTGTCCCTTTTCTTGTTGGCAGATGGCGTCGAGGAAGAAAGCATCGTACTTTCGACTAATTGACAATTGAGAATTGAGAATTCTCTCTTTGAGAGTGTGGCGTTGCAATGACAATTGCTGCTGAGCCAAAACATTAATAGCCCAACAGAAAATAGAAATAAACAAGAATTTACGTGTCATCTCTCAATTATCAATTGTCAATTATCAATTATCAATTACTTCACTCCCGTATGTCCGTAACCGCCTGCACCACGCTCGGTCTCGTCGAGCTCGTCGACAACGACGAAGTCGCCCTGTTCGTGACGCGCAATGACCATCTGGGCAATGCGCTCACCATCATTGACAGTAAAGGGCTGCTGCGATAGGTTAACCAGCACCACGCCAATCTCACCACGATAGTCGGCATCGATGGTACCAGGGGTGTTCAGCACTGTCAGTCCATGCTTCAGAGCCAGTCCGCTACGAGGGCGTACCTGTGCCTCATAACCCTCAGGCAGGGCAATATGCAGACCCGTTGGAATGAGACGACGCTCCAAAGGTTGCAGCGTCACAGGCTCATCCAGATTGGCCCTTAAGTCCATACCTGCACTCTGTGCTGTAGCATAAGCCGGCAATGGCTGGTGACCGCGGTTTACGACTTTAATTTTAATCATTTTGAAACGTTTCGTATTGTATTAAAGTGCAAAGGTAGGGATTTTTTTTGGAAACCCCTACCTTTTAACCTTATTTTATACTTATTTCACTTCCCAAGTATCGTTGGTCTCAAGCAATTCCGTGAAGTTATGGTACTTTTTCTGCGCGGAAACCTCGGCCAACTGGGCATGGACAGCCTCATCGTAAGTAGGTGCTGCTACGTCGCGGATGACGCCGAGAGCGATGGGGAAACCGTCACCATTACCCATTAGGGCGAGCTTCAGCTGCAGGGTATTGTCCTCGCAGTGGGCATCGTGAACAAGTACGTCGTCCAGCGTGTAACCGTCCTTGCCAATCTCGACAACCTTCAGGCCAAAGCCCTGCTGAACAAGGCCGAACTCGTTGTTCTCGCCAAAGACGAGCTTCTCGCCATGACGCACGTAGATGGCATTCTTCTTACGGCCTTCCTTGCTGTACACAGCCTCGTGGCAGCCATCGTTGAAGATGACACAGTTCTGCAACACCTCGGTGACGCTAGCACCTTTGTGCTGGTAGGCAGCCTGCAGCACCTCGACGGTACCAGCGGCGTCAGTAGCCACACAACGGGCAAAAAAATGACCGCGGGCACCAAAGCAGAGCTCGGCAGGGCGGAACGGATCCTCGACGGTACCGTAAGGACTTGACTTAGAGACAAATCCGCGGGGTGACGTCGGACTGTACTGGCCCTTGGTCAGACCGTAGATGCGGTTGTTCAACAGAATCATGTTAAGGTCGATGTTACGACGGTTGGCATGAATAAAATGGTTACCACCGATGGCCAGACCGTCACCGTCGCCAGACACCTGCCATACGGTGAGGTTAGGGTTAGCAACTTTCGCACCGGTAGCGATGGCTGCGGCACGACCGTGGATGGTATTCATACCATACGTGGCCATGTAGTGCGGCAGACGGCTGGAACAGCCGATACCACTGATGACTGCAATATTCTCGGGGGCTACGCCAATCTCGGCCATAGCCTTATGCAGGGAAGCCAGGAAGAAGTGGTCACCACACCCCGGACACCACCTCGGCTGCCCTTTCTTGAAATCTTGTGCTGTATAACTCATAATACTATCTTTTTTGAAACGAATTAGAATAATTGGAACGAATTAAAACGAATTATATATTTATTCTCATTCGTGGATATAATTATTCTCATTATTCCAATTCGTTTCTTTTTTATTTATTATTGATGATCTCTGTGAAAGCGTTGACGAGTTCTTCGACCACGAAGGGCTGGCCCTTGACCTGGTTGAACTGGTAGGGGACGAAGTTGTCGACCTTCATACGCAGGTAAGCAGCCAGCTGACCCATGTTCTGTTCGGCCACCACCACCTTCTTGTACTTAGAGAGTACGGCTGCAGTGTTCTTCGGCAGCGGGTTCAGATACTTGAACTGAGCCTGTGCCACCTTGTGGCCCTTGGCACGCAGCTCGTCCATGGCCGAGTGCAGGTGTCCGTATGTCGAGCCGAAGCCTACGATGAGCAGGTCGGCATCAGCCACGTCACCCTCCACTTCGAGGTCGGGCACCACGATGTTGGCAATCTTCTGCTGGCGCAGACGCGTCATCAGGTCGTGGTTCTCAGGATTCGTAGAGATGGCACCGGTCTGGTTGTCCTTCTCCAGTCCGCCAAGGATATGCGTGAAGCCCTCACGGCCAGGTACGGCCCAGTAGCGGGTACCGTTCTCAGCACGCATATACGGTGTCCACTTGCCTTTCAGTTCCTCAGGAACATACGGGGGATTGATGGCGTCCAGCTTGTTGATGTCGGGCAGTTTGAAGGCACCGCTACCATTGGCCACATAAGCATCGGTCAGCAGCACCACGGGTGTCATGTGCTCCAGGGCTATCTTCGAAGCCTGATAGACAGCATCGAAGCAGTCCGTAGGACTCAGGGCAGCAATGACGGGCATGGGGCTTTCACCGTTACGGCCGAAGAGTGCCTGCAGCAGGTCGGTTTGTTCCGACTTGGTGGGCAGACCCGTGGCAGGACCGCCACGCTGAACGTCGATGACCACCAGCGGCAGCTCCATGATGACAGCAAGGTTCATGGCCTCACTCTTCAGACAGACGCCAGGACCTGATGTCGACGTAGCAGCCAATGCACCGGCGAACGATGCACCCAGAGCTGAGGCAGCACCACTGATCTCGTCCTCACATTGTACGGTGATGACGCCACACGACTTATGTTTCGAGAGTTCGTGCAGGATGTCGGTAGCTGGAGTAATGGGATAGGAACCCAGATACAGGCGCAGGCCAGCCTTTTCGGCAGCAGCAATAAGTCCGTATGCCGTGGCCTTGTTACCTGTGATGTCCATATAGCGTCCAGGCACCTTCTCTTTCGACTCGATGCGATAGACGTTCATGGCACTTGAATGTGTGTTATGTCCGTAGTCGTAACCTGCCTGCACCACCTTGATGTTGTTCTCGGCGATGGCCGGCTTCTTGGCAAATTTTTCCTTCAGGAAGTTGCTCACCAGCGACAGGTCGCGGTCGAAGAGCCAGCACACCAGTCCCAGTGCAAACATGTTGCGCGACTTCAGCATGGCTTTGTTGTCCATGCCTGTGTCAGCCAGACAGTCCTTCACCATCGTCGTCAGCGGACACTGGATAACGCGGTCGGGGTCAATGCCCATCTCACCCAGATAGTCCTCCGTCTGGAACTGTGCCTTCTCCAGATCCTTGGGTCCAAACGAATCGGTGTCGATGATGATGGTTGCTCCCGGCTTGGCATAGCGATACTGCGTCTTCAGCGCAGCAGCGTTCATAGCCACCAGCACATCACATTTGTCGCCAGGGGTATAAACCTTGCCGGCACCGATGTGTACCTGGAATCCGCTGACACCCGTCAGCGACCCTTGCGGGGCGCGGATGTCGGCGGGGTAGTCGGGAAATGTTGAGATACCGTTACCCACCGTGGCACTCACGGTAGAAAAAATGTTTCCGGCCAACTGCATGCCGTCGCCGGAGTCACCCGAGAAACGTACGACCACCTGGTCGAGCTTCTTCATTTCTAATTGTTCTGCCATTACTTCAATATTAAAAACTTCTTCTTTCTTATTCTTTTCGAGCTGCAAAATTACTCAAATATATTCAAATTGCAAAGCATTTCTGCATTTTTTATTCATTTTTGCCTACAAAAAGCTAATTTTTATAACAAAAAGCTAATAAATATGCAAACAAGACTTGTAAAAGTGTAAACAAAAAAATCCCAAAACAAGGCGGCTATTTCAAATAAAATGTGTATATTTGCACCATTGTATCATGTTTAAATAGAAATCTTATGAAGAAAACCGTATTTTTCACGATGGTTGCCGCAACTCTCGTAGTGGGCTGTACAACCGCAGACAAGGTGGCTCCCAAGAACACCATCAATCAGGAAGAAATCATGAGCAAGATGTCGCTTGAGGACAAGGCTCATTTTGTAATCGGTACTGGCATGGCCGGTTTCAGTGGCGATAACGCCGTCATCGGTGCTACACGCAACCTGGTGCCTGGTGCCGCCGGCACTACTTATCCGCTCGACTCGCTGGGCATTCCCGCTGTCGTACTGGCCGACGGTCCTGCCGGTCTGCGCATCGATGCCACCCGCGAGGGTGACTCAGCAACCTACTACTGTACACACTTCCCCATCGGCACCCTGCTGGCCTCAACATGGAACACGGAACTCGTGGAACAGGTGGGTCAAGCCATTGGCGAGGAGGTAAAGGAATATGGCGCCGACGTGCTGTTGGCTCCCGCCCTGAACATCATGCGCAACCCACTGTGCGGACGTAATTTCGAATACTACAGCGAAGACCCCGTAGTGGCCGGAAAGACTGCTGCAGCCTACATCCTCGGCGTGCAGAAGAACGACGTGGGTACGAGCATCAAGCACTTTGCTGCCAACAATCAGGAAACGAACCGCATGAATACCGATGCACACATCTCACAGCGTGCCCTGCGTGAAATCTACCTGAAAGGCTTCGAGATAGCTATCAAGGAGAGCAAGCCGTGGACGGTGATGACTTCCTACAACTACATCAACGGCACGTATGCCTCTGAGAGCAAAGACCTCGTGACAACCATTCTGCGCGACGAATGGGGCTATGAGGGTACTGTGATGACCGACTGGTTTGGTGGCAAGGACGGCGCCAAGCAGATGTGGGCCGGCAACGACATGCTACAGCCTGGCAAGGCCGAACAGTTCGACAGCATCGTGGCTGGTGTAAAAAGTGGCAAGCTGGCTGAGGCCGACCTCGACCGCAATGTAGCCCGTGTGCTCAATCTGGTAGAGAAGAGTCCACGATTCCAGGGCTACCAGTTCTCGAACAAGCCCGACCTCAAGGCTCATGCTGCCGTCACCCGTCAGTCTGCTGCTGAAGGAATGGTGCTTATGAAGAACGGTGGGGAGAATTCCACCTCTCACCCCTTACCTCTTGCTTCTAATATCAAGAACGTGGCCCTCTACGGCAACACCTCCTACGACTTCATTGCAGGTGGAACGGGTTCAGGCAATGTCAACCATGCCTATGTCGTTTCTCTGCTCGACGGTTTGAAGAATGGTGGCTACACCATCTCCGAGGACATGAAGACTGCTTACGACACCTATCTGGCCGACGCCAAGAAGAAGGCTGAGGCTGAACTGGAGGCCAAGGCGAAGAAAGACCCGAAGAATGCCATGCTCGTCAAGTTCCTGCCCCAGCCCCTACCCGCTGAGAAGCTCTTCTCTGCCGACGAACTGACCAAGCAGGCCGAGACCGCCGACATTGCCGTCATCACTTTGGGACGTCTCTCTGGCGAGTTCCTCGACCGTAACGTGGCCGACTTCAACCTCAGCAGCTCTGAGCGCCAACTCATAGAACAGGTCTGCGACGTCTACCACAAGGCCGGCAAACAGGTCGTCGTGCTGTTAAACATCGGCGGTGTCATCGAGACGGCCTCGTGGCGCGACCTGCCCGACGCCATCCTCTGTGCATGGCAGGCTGGCCAGGAAGGCGGCAACAGCGTGGTCGATGTGCTCAGCGGCAAACAGTCGCCCAGCGGCAAGTTCACCATGACATGGCCCGTGAAGTTCACCGACGCCTACTCGTCGAAGAACTTCCCCATCGACCAGGATCCCCGCATCGATATGATGAACCAAGGCCAGAAGGGTAACGTCCGCAATGTCGACTTTACCGACTACGAGGAAGACATCTACGTCGGTTACCGCTACTTCGATTCCTTCGACGTCCCCGTCAGCTATCCCTTCGGCTTCGGTCTCTCCTACACCACTTTCGAATATAGCGATGCCGCCGTCAGTGCGGACGGTGATATCGCCACCGTCACTGTGACGGTTAAGAACACCGGCGACCGCGAAGGCAAAGAAGTCGTCGAACTCTTTGTCTCAGCACCCGATAACAAGGCTGCCAACAAGCCCGCCAAGGAGCTGAAGGCCTTTGCCAAAACCAAACTCCTGAAACCCGGTGAGAGCGAGACCGTGACCCTCAAGGTGAATACCGCCGACCTTGCCTCGTTCGACGAAGCCGCTTCAGCATGGGTTGTTGCCGAAGGCGAATACCAGTTCCTCGTCGCCGCCTCCGCCCAGGATATCAAGGCCACCCTTCCTGCCCAGGTGAAAGGCCAGCAGACGCAGGCCAACAACGCTCTGAAGCCTGAAGTACAGATGAACCTCTTAAAACGATAAAAGAAAATGATAATCCATAAAAATATAATCAGTATGGCTGTAGTCGCCTTGTGCGGCTACAGCTTTTGTGCAACAGCTCAGCCATTGACAGCCGATAACATCGACGAGGTCGTGAAGGTCATGACGCTGGAGGAAAAGTGCCACCTGGTGCTGGGCACTGGCATGCACTATAATGACGACGACAAGTTCCCTGGTACGGCGGGCAGCACATTCGGAGTGGAACGTCTGGGCATTCCCGAGACGTACTGCGCCGACTCGCAGCAGGGTTTGCGCATGAACGCCAAGCGGGCATGGGACCATCGCGACTACTATCCCACCGACTTCGTAGCCTCGATGACGCTGGCTTCGACGTGGGACCGCGAGGCTGCGTTCAAGATTGGACAGGGCATCGGCAATGAGGTGCGCGAGTTCGGGCTGGACTGGATTCTCTCGCCGGCCATGAACCTCATCCGTAATCCGTTGTGCGGCCGCAACCACGAGTATTATTCTGAGGACCCGTACCTTTCGGGTACCATCGCCGCCGGCTATGTGCGTGGTGTGCAGAGCGAGGGTACGGCAGCTTGTCCTAAGCACTTTGTGGCCAACAACCAAGAGACGAATCGCAACAACAACATCTCTCAGGTGTCGCAGCGTGCCTTACGCGAAATCTATCTGAAGGCCTTTGAAATCATGGTGAAGGAGAGCAACCCGTGGACCATCATGACGTCGTATAACAAACTGAATGGCCCGTATGCCGTGCAGAACCACGAGCTGCTGACGACCATCGTCCGCGACGAGTGGGGCTGGAAAGGCATGTACGTCAGTGACTGGAATGCTGGCGACGATGCCGTAGCCGCGATGCTGGCTGGCAACGACATGCTGCAGCCGGGACAGCCGAAGCAGTACGACGCCATCCTCGCCGCAGCCAAGAGCGGTGCGCTGCCCATGGAGGTGCTCGACGCCAACGTGAAGCGCATATTGGAATATGTGGTGAAGACGCATAGCTTCAAAGGCTACAAATACGACAATGCTCCTGACCTGAAGGCGCATGCACAGACAGTACGCGAAGTAGGTGCTGACGGCATTGTACTGCTCAAGAACAGCGGCATCCTGCCTCTCACCTCTAAGCGGCGCGTGGCGTTGTTCGGCTGCACGTCGTACGACTGGATTTCCGGTGGTTCCGGCTTTGGTGGCACAAGCGTCGGCCACTATACCGTGTCGCTGGTCGAGGGCATGCGCAGCGCTGGCTACGAGGTATACAAGCCGCTGCTTTCAGCCTATACCCAGCACCTCGCTGCCGAGGAGAAGCGCCTGTTCCCCGACGGTCGTCCACCCTTCTCACTGATGCCGCCGGCTCGTGCCGACGAGAAGCAGTTTACGGCTGAAGAACTCAATGCTGCCATTGAGGGTTCAGACGTCGCCATCATCTCCTTAGGTCGCAAGAGCGGTGAGGCTGCAGACCGCAGCGAGGCTGACTTCTACCTGAAAAATGGTGAGAAGCAGCTCATCAAGGCCGTCAGCGAGGCTTATCATGCCAAGGGCAAACAGGTCATTGTCCTGCTCGACATCTGCAGTCCTATTGACGTCGCGTCGTGGCAGGACCAGATTGACGCCCTTGTCTGCACGTGGCAGGGCGGTCAGGAGAGCGGTTTCTCTGTGGCCGACGTGCTCAGCGGCCGCGTCAATCCTTCTGGCAAGCTGCCCATGACCTTCCAAATCAAGTATGGTGACGCCTACGCCGACAAGAACTTCCCCGCCAACGTCGACGACAAGACGCTCGGTGCCATGTTCATGTGGGGCCGTGACAAGGACAAGGCTACCAAGGAACGCAAACCCGAGGCCAACATCGACTTCACCAACTACGAAGAGGACATCTACGTGGGCTACCGCTACTTCGACAGCTTCAACAAGCCCGTTGCCTACCCCTTCGGCTATGGACTGAGCTACACCACCTTCGCCTATTCTGACGCCACCGCCACTGTGGACGGTGGTTTAGTCATCGTCACTGTGAAGGTTACCAATACCGGCACGCGCGCTGGCCGCAACGTCGTCGAGCTCTTCGTCGCCGCCCCCAACACCAAGAAGACGAACAAACCCGAGAAGGAATTGCGCAACTACGCCAAAACCCGCCTGCTGCAACCTGGTGAGAGTGAGACCGTCACCATGACCGTCCGGACCTCCGACCTCGCTTCGTTCAACGAAAAGGCCTCAGCGTGGAAGACCGACGCTGGTGTCTATACCTTCCTCATTTGCTCCTCTGCCGCCACCGTCGAAGCCCAAGCTACCGCAAAGGTCAAGGCTTGGACGCAGAAGGTGAACAACGTGATGAAGCCCAACGTGAAGCTGAACCTCTTACACAGGTAATTTTTTGAATTCATTAAAGCACACAATGATGGTGTCACGTATCTGTATCTGGTACGTGACACCATCATGTAAACGTTTCCGTAATAATAAATAGGTACGCGTTATCCTTTTTCAAAAAAAATTATTATCTTTGCACCCGCTTAAACCACTGATTATTATTAACCAATTAATTATAACAAGCTGATGAAAAAAATCTTTACTCTATTAACGCTTCTCCTGACGATTGTGGGAGGAGTAAAAGCTTCAATTGTCAAGGCAACTTGGGATTTTACTAATTCAACTGTTGTATCAGCAGTTGTTGCATTATCAGGATCCTCAGAATCAGGTACCATTGCAGCTGTTGAGAACAATGGCGTACTATTAACCGTAGAGGCCAACGGACAGACCATCCGAGACAATGGTAATAGTATTCAGACAGGGGATAATGTGGTCTTCAAGGTTCCTGTTACCAGCACTAAGGATATTGTAACTGTCAACGGTTATCCTGGCAATTATGCATACTCTATTGCAGGTATAAATGCCACCCAAGCTACGACTGCCTATACAACGAAAGCTGCTGATGTGACCAAAGGATATGTAGAAATTGTCAACAAAGGACAATATATCATATCCATTACACTTTCTACTTTTAAGGATATCCGAATCGACCTAACAAAATGGTCAGAAGGAATCAGCACAGGTGGTAATCCTTCTACGGTTTACGTATCTGTAGATAATAATGGAACACCTTCTTATTCTTCTAGCGAATCTGCAAATTCTGTTGGAACTCTAAGGGGATATTATCATGGCACAACCTATGGATGGCAGAAGATGACAGCTTCCATCCCTGTTCCTGGCTATGTAAAGATTACTTATGGCACTAATGATTATGGCAACGAAGTACACATTACAAACTCAACAAACACTGAAGTTGCTTCCCTTAATAATCATAGCTCCAATAAATGGTCATCATCTCACCCGGAATATGTTGTAACAACACAATATACCAGTAGCGAACCAACAACGCTGAACTTCAGTAATTGTGAATATGTTGGCTACTTTGCAGTAGAGAAGATGACGGACGAGGAGATTGCTGCTCTGTCTACCAACTACACGCTGACCTATTATGACACAAACGGAACCGAACTTGGTACACAAGTTGTTGCTGCCAATGCTGCTATCACAACATTCAATTATTCAAGCAGCGACTGTACTATTGCTTCTGGCTACACATTCCGTGGCTGGTTCGCAACGGCCACAGGTGGACAGAAATACACTACGTCAACTATCGTAACGGGTAATATGTCTCTCTATGCCGTAGCCACTGAGACGGAGGTGGCAAGTGATGACAAGACATACACCTTCAACCTGACAGATCAGTATTTCTATGCCGAAGACCATGAGGCGTTCAATCCGACAGGCGGTTCTTATCACGACGGCCAACACGGATGGGTGTTCAGCAATGGCAATACCATCGACTTGTTAGTTGGCGCCAAAGCCATTATCTCAATCGGGATATGCCAGTATTCAAAAGAAGGCACTACGATTCAAGTGAAGAAAGGCAATAGCGTACTGACGGAATTAGACGGCAAAGCTGCTACCGATGGCGCCACCGTCAGCTACGACTATCAGGGTGAGGCTGGTACTCTGACCCTAAACATCGAGTCTGAAGGCTCTGTTTATATCCACAGCGTGAAAATTGAGAACTACAACGGTACCACATTCTATTACACCAAGAACGGACAGTGGTATACAGTGAATGCCGGTAGTGCCGTAGGCTTCACGCAGGCTCTCTCTGCAGTAAATGTAGCCAACAGCAGCACCAATGCCGAGCGTTCGTTCATCTTCCTGCCCAACGGCACCTACGACCTGGGCACAGCAACGCTGACACAGATTAGTGGTCATAATATTTCGATTATCGGTGAGAGCCGCGACGGTGTCGTCATCCAGAACCGTCCGACAGAAGAAGGTATCGCTGTGACTGCCACTCTGAAGAATACGGGTACGAACAACTATCTGCAAGACCTGACACTCGACTGCGTGGCTCCCTGGAGCGGAAATGCCGAGCGTGGCGTATGTCTGCAGGATGCAGGTAACAAGACCATATGCAAGAATGTCTACCTGAAAGGACTGCAAGACAGCTACTATGCCAATAACACCAGTGGGCAGTATTACTTCGAGGGTGGCAAGATAGAAGGTACAGTGGACTATGTCTGTGGTAATGGCGACGTGTACTTCAACAACACCTTATTCTATAATGCGGTATCCAAACATAGAGGCAACAACGGCGACGTGATTGCAGCACCGAACACACTGCATAACTTCGGATACATCTTCAACAACTGTACCATCGATGGAGAAGCTGCTCAGAATAATGCCTATAAGTTAGGACGTCCCTGGGCTGCCTCTGGCACCAAGTGTCTTTGGGTGAACACCACGATGAACATACTGCCTGCCACAGCGGGTTGGGACACATGGGATAATCATACTGTCGCCCAGTATGCTGAATATAAGAGCGTAAATGGTTCTGGTGCGGTGGTTGACCTGAGTAGTCGTCTGACCTCCATCGGCAGTCCTGTCAACGATCCTACGCTTGAGGCTACTGAGGCTGCTGCGCTGATGCCTGACCAAGTAAGCTGGGACGGCGGCTGGACGCCATACACGCTGACAACACAGCTCGATGCTCCGACGGTCAGCGTCAGCGGAACCACTACTTCATGGGATGCCGTAACGGGAGCCAGCGCCTACGCCTTATATAAAGATAATGTGTTGGTGGGTATCACCACAGAAACGAGCTATACGGTTGAGGGCAGTGGAACGTACACTCTCCGCGTGGCCAACAGCATGGGTGGCTTCGGTGATGTGACTGGCACCACAACGGCTGTATCTCCGGCTATCAGCTCAGCAGGCTATGCTACCTACTCCTGCGACCACGCGCTCGACTTCAGCAGTGCTACAGGTGTGAAGGCTTACTTGGCTACATCTGTTACCGACGGAAAGGTCATGATGACGAAGGTGACAGGCACTGTTCCTGCCAATACAGGTCTGTTCCTGCAGAAGGACGGTGAAGCTGCCATCTCCATCCCCGTAGTTCCTTCAGCCAGCGCACCGGCTGCAAACCTGCTCAAGCCGTCAGTCAACAAGACGGTGGTGGCAGCATCTGGGTCTGGTTCCTATCGTTATGTCTTCGCCAAGCAGGGTGGCGTCCTGGGCTTCTACAAGCTGACGAGTGCCACCGACCTGTCTGCTGGCAAGGCTTATCTGGAAACCACCACGGCCCTGTCATCAACTAACTCGCTGGCATTCGTTTTCGACGATGCTACCGCTATTGAGATGATTGCTAACAGCGAAGAGCCAACAGCTAATGGCCAGTATTACAACCTGAATGGTCAGAAGGTTGCTCAGCCCACTAAGGGTCTGTACATCGTGAATGGCAAAAAGGTCGTGATTAAGTGAGTGAAGAACTGAGCTTGCTCGAGTTCTTCCAAACGGAAACGAGCTCGTCAACGCATTCACCAAGATTAAATAATAAAATAGAAAAGAAACGAATTGGAATAATGAGAATAATTATATCCACGAATGAGAATAAATATATAATTCGTTTTAATTCGTTCCAATTATTCTAATTCGTTTCAGAAAAATATATAATTAAGACAATTCGTTTTTAAAAATATAAAGAAGTTATGAAAAAGCAATATATGAATCCAGAAATGCAGGTGGTAACTATTAAGACTGCAGGAATGCTGGCTGTTTCCCCTGCTTCCACCATCCACAAGAACTCAAAAGATGAGGTAGAGAGCGTTGGCGGTGGCGGTGACTACAGCGATGGAGAAATTCTTTGACCTAAAGGTGCAGAGTTTGTTGGTACAATCTCTGACTTAATTAAAACAAGCGCCCAGACACTGAGGTCTGGGCGCTTGTTTTTTGTTTATTATTTCTTGTCAACGACTTCGTCCGGTTTCTTGCGAAGGTCGTCAAGGGTCTTGGCTCCTTTCCACACGGCACGGCGGGTAGTACCATCGGGCATGAGGTCTACCTGTTCGATGCCGGCGGCGGTCTTGCGGTTGCTGACAGTACGCTTGTAGTTGCGCAGGTCGGCATTCAGCCACCAGGCTCCGTCGTCACCGGCAGGCACAAACACCTTACCGTCGAATTGAAGGACATGGTAGCGGCCGGTATACTGCAGACAGCTCGTATTGGCATATTCAGAGCCTTTATCGTGCTCATCCATGATAGGAACATACAGGCGCTTGGTGAACGGATCGTAGTGGATGCCGAAGCGGTTCTCGTCGACTTCGTCGAACGGGAAGCCATTGCTGGCTTCCACCAGCTGGTCGTACCACATGCAGCTGATGACGCTGTCCTTCTGACTCTCCAATGAGAAAAGTGTGGCCGGTTGCAGACCGTCCTCGCCAAGCGCAACGGTCATTGCCTCGTCGCAATACATGAGATGGCCCCTGGAATAGATGAAGAGGAAGATGGTGGCACCTTCTGCCGCATTAATGGAATGGACACGCTTGGGATAAACTTCCAGTTCCGGTTCATAGTGCATCAGTGTATCCACCAGCGGACCACCGGCGGCACTGATATAACCCAGCAGGGCGCAATGGACCGTATCAACCTCCATCCACACCTCACCGTCTTCAGACCGTTCTGGCAGATAGGGAGGCAGCATCGGCTCTCCCTCACCCGTCTGCTCCACCAATTTCTGAGCCTCTGGCGTGAGGTACGAGAACACTTGACCATAAGGGAAGTCCACCAATAGGAAATGATTGCCGTAACCCGGTATGGCAAGCATGAAACAGCTGTCCAACAGACCGCAGCAGGTGTTATCGAATCTGTTTTCCGGCGAGAACTTCCAACCTGGACTACCCGCCCAGGCGTCAGCACCAATGGAGTTGTATTCAGGATAGTCCTCGAAGAAACGGATGAGGTTGTCGTGGCTGATAACCTCCTTCACCTGATGGCCGTCGTGCATGTCAAACGTGTAGTACGCCTTTTGCGAGCTGCAAGCCAGTGAACAATGAAAGACCTCCACGCCGTAGGTGACATACTTCGCCGTCTGGGATTCTTTTATCAGCCTCACGCCGAAGGTCTTCCACAGACTGTCAGCAATCAGCGGACGGTATTTCTCCATGTAGTGACTCAGCAGCTGTTCACCATTGCCGGTAAACATCTCCTCCTTTTTGAACGACACCGTCTGTTCGTCGAAATGGGCACAAGCCTCACAGGCCTCATAGAGTTCGTTGTTAAGAAAGGTCAGCACGGAGTCCACCAGCGCCTGAGGCCCACTGACAGGGGCATCGACCGTGAATGCAGCCCACTCCTCTCCATTATTCTCCCCGTGACCACGCACCGTGTCAGTCTGTTCAGCAACCGCAAAATCCGCGACACTCTCCGTCCTCACACTGCTGCAGCCAAATAGGCCAACCACCATCCATGCCGACATCAGGCAGGAACAAAATCCCTTTAGACTTAATGTGTTTCTAACCATCATCATCTCTGAAAAACCTTTTATTGCTTCGTTTATTTCCTCGTCACTTCTCTCATCGCTTATCAGAAATTCATTTCCTGATAAACATCTTTTATTCTACGGAATTCATCCCAACTCATTTTCATGACAGTCTCAATGACACTATTTTTATAAGCACTGTTTATGGTTTGCACCATAGAATTATAATCATTGGACAAGTCCTTGATCTTTCGGAGAACGACAATGTTTAAGGCTATCGACACGACAACCAGAACAATCAGTATTGGTACTAAAAATTCCATAATAGTTTTCAGTTTTTGTAAATGCTATTTCAGACAGCAAAGGTACGAAAAAGTTCACAGTTCATAGTTCATTGTTCACAGTTATTTTTGAGCAGATTATGGTAAAAGATGTTAAACGGCAGCAACTATGAACTATGAACAGTGAACTATGAACTTAAAAAATCGTATCTTTGCGGCAGTTTAACAACTAAAAACGATAAAACGATGAAAAAGATCTTAATGGCAGTGACGCTTCTGGCCCTTATGGGATGCAATGCCAACAAAAACCAGAAGGTGTCGCTCACAGACATGAGCGCACCTGAGAACGAGACAGAAAGTGTAGAGAATGGTGAAGAGGAAATCGCCAGAGACCCCGTGGTGCTGGACGAAAACAACTTCCCTGACAAGCGCTTCCGTGGTGCTTTGTGCATGCTGCTGCCCATTGCCGACGGCGACATTATCCCCTACGAGTTCCTGGACGAAGTCGACGAACTGGACTTGTGTGGACTGGGTATCAGCAGCCTGAAGGGTATTGAGCATTTCAAGGCCCTCGAACAGCTGGACTGTAGCTCCAACCAAATCATAACCTGCGACCTTTCTCAGAATACGGAACTGCGCGTATTGGTCTGTGAAAAGAACAAACTGACGTCGTTAGACCTGTCGAACAATGAGAAATTACAACAGCTGAACTGTCAGGACAACCGACTGACCGCCCTCGACGTTACCTTCCAAGAAGACCTGACACACCTCATTTGCGACAACAACGAGTTGGGACAGATTGACGTATCGCACAACACCAAACTCGTGAAGCTAAGCTGTAATGACTGCGAGCTGACCGTGCTTGA
Source organism: Prevotella sp. (assembly GCA_016286995.1). Lineage (GTDB taxonomy): Bacteria > Bacteroidota > Bacteroidia > Bacteroidales > Bacteroidaceae > Prevotella. Next base: position 1,467 of record JAEEVA010000001.1, on the reverse strand, counting down.
CGTGTCGTCGAATCCGAACCTTGTGGATTTGTATTGCAATGGCAACAAGTTCAAGGAGCTGAACCTGACGAACAACACCAAACTGGAGAATCTTTATTGTGAGAAGCCACTGTTCAGAAGTCTTGACATCGCCTATCCACCCAACAAGCCCGATCTCGGGAAAGGCTCACAAACACGTACTGGCTTAACTCTGATATGGCACAAGAAGCATTACAAAATGCCAAAGAGATAGCCGGTGGCATTACTAATTCATTATTTATCCCGAAACCATCCCACGAGAAGAATTAGGGATAGGAAAAGGAAAAATATTGAATAGCCGAGAGTTCCTGGTAACGTCTTTATGACAAAATAATAATAAGGAATCGGGAGAAGCAGGGTTACTATAGTATAAAAATACTGTTGCTTTTTGCTGATTTTGTCAGTCAGACGCAAAGCAATAATGACGAAGACTACAACAGTAATAAAAATAATTGGGAACAAAATATCCATAACGTTTCAAGATTATTTCGTAAAGGCAATAGTACACATTTTACTCAGCAAATATACAAAAAGTTACCCAATGGCAAATTACCAAAGGGTAACTTTTATTATTCTTTAACGTTGTGATCTCGATGCTAAGACAGGAAATAATTTTGAAAGAGTTTCAATACTCATCATTACAAGAAGAGCGCCCCGACCTCATTCAAGGGGCCGGGGAGCTCTGAGTTACATATTGTTACATACAGCTGGCAATGACTGCCGTTCCACCTGCTGCAGTCAGCAGGGCAGAGAGAATGGTGATGACCATCTTCACTATCTTTTTCCAATCTGTTTTCATCGTCACAACATTTTAAAAAGGGGTAAACCTTTAGGTGGGATTAATCGCCAGGATTGTCGTCAGATGTCGGCTTCGTAGTGTCCACGTCATTCTTAGGAGACTCCTGAATTTTGACATCGTCGAAGAGAGACTTACGACGGATACGCTTGCCGTTGTAGAGCTCAACCTTGGTCTCAGGCTGGAAGTTCACGTGGATATTCTTGACGTCGTGACCGGCGTTGAAGTCATAGGCCTCTTCCACACCTTCGGTACTGATACCCAGCTTGAAGGTTCCCAGTCCGTCGAGCTTCACGCACTTTGAGTCCTGCAACTGGTCGCGCATCGTCTCAACCATCTCTACCAGCACGGCACGGATATCACTCTCCTTGACAGTACAGTTACGCTGCATGATCTTAGCCAGCTTGGCGATGTCGACCGTACCCACGTGCTGGGTCTTTGCATACCACTTGCCGTAGGCGGCACTCTTGGTATTCTTGTTTTTGTATAACTTATAAAGTAGTGGCATAATTTTATTTCCTTTCTTTTTTTAAGTTGTTAATGTAAGTGTTTCAAAAATCGCTTTGTCAATCATTGACGCTGCAAAGTTACGCACTTTTCCACTACCATGCAAGCTTTTCCCTTCTAACTTCCTACCTAAATGTTATTCGTAT
>JAEEVA010000045.1 GCA_016286995.1 Prevotella sp. | reverse complement strand
GCCCCAGAGCATCGTGAAGGGTGTGCGCCTGCGCTTCCTGCCCACCAGCACCGCGCTGCAGAACCTGACGAGCAAGCAGTACAAGGACAAGATTTCCCTGGAGGCTGCCAACGTCGTGGAGCTGAAGACCAAGGTGGTGGACGACGAGAACGTGAAGTATTACGATGTCAAGAAGGTCAGCGACTTCCTGTTCGACCTGCGCCATCCGCAGGAGCCGTAAAAGAAGTAAGAAGTAAGAGGTAAGAATTAAGAGGTGTTGCCTGACGGCAAGTAAGAAGGAAGAAGGAAGAAGTAAGAGGTGTTGCCTGACGGCAAGTAAGAAGGAAGAAGGAACGATAACCTTAACGATAACGATAACCTTAACGTTAACGGTAAACTCTGAAACGAAGACTCCTGGAAGACGAATAAGTCGACCGGGAGTTTTTTTTAAAGACAACGAATCGAACGAATAAGGCTGCGTTTGAGGACGAACACGAATCGAACGAATAAGGCTGCGTTTGAACACGAATCGGGGATGTACCTAAACAGGCACACCCCCGATTTGATGTTTTATATGAGGAAGATTAGTCTTCCAGGACGATGGGCTTGTACTTCGGTACAAGAGCCTTCATGATGCACCAGCCGATGAGGTAGGCTACGGCACAGATGCAGAAGACTACCATGTAGGCAGCAGGTTTGCCCTCGAAGCCGAAAAAGCTAAAGTTAGCGCCCTGAGCAGCTGCCCAGTCGAAGAACTTTCCGCTACCGAGGTTGATGGACATTGAGCCGATACCGCCAGCCATAGTACCCAGACCGACGATGGTGCCGATGGTCGACTTGGGGAACATGTCACCGATGGTCGAGAAGAGGTTGGCACTCCAAGCCTGATGGCCTGCGCCTAAAAGACCAATGAGAATGGCTGGCCACCAGGCGCTGTAGGCTCCCATGGGCTGTGCAAAGAGACCCAGCACGGGGAAGCAGGCGAAGATGAACATGGCACGCATGCGGCCCAGATAGGGGTTCATGCCCTTCTTGTCGACGAAGTAGGTGGGCAAATAGCCACCGCCAATCGAGAGAATGGTCACGATGGCGTAGAGCGTGAAGATAAGCAGAATACCCATAGTCGAGTCGGAGGTGTAGCCGTACTGGTCGCTGAAGTAGGCAGGTGCCCAGAACAGGAAGAACCACCACACACCGTCGGTCATGAACTTACCCACGAGGAACGACCACGTCTGCTTGTAGGTGAAGCACTTGAAGAACGGAATGGTCTTCTCCTCCTTCATGTTGTCGCGATCCTGAGCCTCAGCGAGGTCGTTGTCCTGCTCGATGTAGTTCAGCTCGGCCTGGTTGACGCGCTTGTTCTTGGCGGGTTTGTCGTAGAGCCAGGTCCACAGGCCCATCCAGATGAAACCAAGGCAACCGATGATGATGAAGGCCATCTCCCAACCCCAGGCACGGGCCAGCAGGGGAATGGTAGCAGGAGCAGCCAGCGCACCAACGGAGGCACCGCTGTTGAAAATCGACGTTGAGAAGGCACGGTCCTTCTTGGGGAAATACTCGGCGGTAGCCTTGATGGCGGCAGGGAAGTTGCCGGCTTCACCGACGGCAAGAATCAGACGGCAGGAGAGGAACAGCCATACGGAGATGGTGGCAATGGCCACGGCGGCATCGCCCGTGAGCTGACCCAGCTGAGCCACTGAGTCGTAACCCTTGATAGTCATGGCCATCCAGCCGCAACCGGCATGCAGCACGGCACCCAGCGACCATACGAAGATGGCGATGAGGTAGCCTCTCTTGGTGCCCATCCAGTCGATGAACTTGCCGGCGAAGAGGTTGGCGATGGCATAGAACAGCGAGAACATACCGGTAATGGTACCGTAGTCGCCGTCGGTCCAGTGGAACTCAGGAGCAATAAAGTCCTTCCAGGTTAGTGACAAGACCTGACGGTCCATGTAGTTAATAGTCGTTGCCAGGAACAGCAGCGCACAGATGACCCAACGGAAGTTGGACATTTTGGTTTTTTGAACTGGTGTCATATTATTTACTTTTTTACCTTTTTGCCTTTACTTGATGTCGATGACGGGAATGTTGTCCTTGTCGTTGTAATAGAGGTTCTCACCAGCCATACCCCAGATGAAGGTGTAGTAGTAGGTGCCGGCAGCTGCGTGCATCGACCACTCGGGCGACATGATGGCCTGCTCGTTGTGCAGCCAGACCACACGGCTCTCCTGCGGCTCACCCATGATGTGGGCAATGGTCTGCTCCTGAGGCAGGTTGAAGTAGTAGTAGGCCTCGATGCGGCGTCCGTGGGTGTGAGGGGGCATGGTGTTCCAGGCAGCACCCGGGTTGAGCTGTGTCAGACCGAGCTGCAGCTGACAGGGACCCTCCTCAAGCACGTCGTTGACGATGAGCTTGTAGACGGTGCGGTTGTTGCACTCCTCCAAAGATCCTACAGGACCCCAGACGGCAGCCTTCAGCGAACCCTTGCGACCGTCGAGCGTCACCCACTGCGTCTTGTAGTGTTGGTGGGCAGTGGCGCTGTTCAGGTAGAACTTGGCAGGCTTGGCAGCATCCTTCGATACGAACTCCACGACCTTGTTGACGTCCTTGTCCTTGCCGATGTGGCCACGTCCGATGTAGAGGGCCTCCTTGGGCTGCAACGGATATTCCTTGCCGTCGACAATGACTACGCCGTCGCCTTCGCCGCAGTTGACAATACCAATCTCACGGTTGTAGAGGAAATACTTCTCCTTGATGTTTGGGTCAACATCAAGTCCCAGCTCGAGGAAGTTCTCCAGCTTCAGTTTCTTAGTCACAGGCATGGCACCGCCGAAGATAAAGCGGTCGTAGTGTGAGTACGTCAGGTTAATCTCGTCGGCCACCATCACCTTTTCCATCACGAAGCGCTCGCGGAGTGTCTTCGTGTCGTAGTGCTTCACGTCCTCCGGATGGCACGCCGTCTGGAAGTTTACCTTCTGCTGGCCGAAGCCATTCAACAAATTACCCATAAGCATTAAAATCAAAATAATCTTTTTCATATACTTAACTTTAAATTAATAATCGCCTTTGTTTTTTGGAAAGAAATTCCCATAATAATCATAATTTAACCAGAATGATATATTTTTGTCTGTGATGTTTTTGGAAAGAAATTCCCATAATAATCATAATTTATCCATAATGATTTGTTAGTCAGTGATGTATTCACGATAATTATCTTGGTTCAGAAGTACAAAGTTGTCATATAATGGCTCATATAAATAGCGTTCTGCACGAAGACTTTCTTCTCCGAAATTAAGCAATATACCTCTTTTTTGTTTCGTAATACGCAAATAATTGAATAGTTGTGCGCGTTGGTCAGGAATTATTTCATTTACAGATTTCATCTCTATCACTATATCCTTGTAATAGAAATCGGCATAATAGACTTTGTCTAAGGGTTCCCCTTTATAATAAGTCACAAGTTTTTTTTCTTTTTCGACATCCATACCACGGAGACTAAACTCTCGCGCAAGAGCTTCTTGATAAATCGGCTCTGCCATTCCACGACCTAATGAATTGAAGACCTCCATAGCAGCACCCACTACGTTATATATATCCTTATATTCTTGCTTTGTCATCTAACTCCTAAACCATTATTATGGCTAAATTATGATAATTACGATAATTTCTTTCTTAATAATCCCTTTTTCTTATTTCTTTCTTAAAATCACTTACTTTCTTTATTTTCCTTCATGATGCGCATTTTATTCCACACTACCATGCCAATGGTGATGAGTGTCAGCACGCCGGCACCAACCCACTTCAGATAAGCCACACACTTGTAGATGACCCAGCCGAAGAGTGACGACGCGAAGTCGAGGGCACCACCCTCGAAGCCGGCAGGAATGTCGGCAGCCTTGTCGCCAGTCTGTTCAAACACGGTATGGGCAGCTTGTGTGAAGGCCGATGCCATATCGGTGACAAAGTACAGACCCACGGCCAGTGCGACGAGTCCGATGATGAAAGTCTTCACCACGTTACCTTTCGTAAACGGCAGCACCACGGGGAACAGGTAGAACATGCCGGCCAACGAGGCCAGGGGCAGGAACTGGTTGCCAGGCAGGATGACGGCCAAGCCTAAGGCCACGGGGATGAGCAGCAGTGAGACGACGAGCGTTGTGGGATGGCCGATGACCACTGCCGGCGACATGCCGATATACACTTTTTTGCCGTTGAACTTACGCTTCACCACCTCCTGCGTCTTCTCGGCGATGGGCTTCAGACCTTCAATAAACAGCGACGTGATGCGTGGAATGAGCTCCATGACAGCACCCATCGTCACACCGAGGAACAGCACTTTCTTGATGTCAAGCTGAGCCAGCACACCAATGAGCGCACCGACAATGACACCGAGTACCAGCGGCTCGCCCAGCACGCCGAACTTCTTCTTCATGCCCTCGGCATCGATGTTCAGCTTGTTGAAGCCTGGAATCATGTCCAGCGCCTTGCCGATGATGAGTGCAAACGGCACAAAACTCTGGCAGAAGGGCTGCGGGATGCTGATGCCCTGCCACTCAGGATAGTATTCCTGGAACTTGTCGGCTGTGAGGTCGGCCATCACAAGCGTGATGATATAGCACACGATGGCGGCAAAATAGCCCCATGCCAGACTCTGGTCCATGACGAAATAGGCTACGGCGCCGATGAAGGCGAAGTGCCAGTAGTTCCACAGGTCGATGTTCACCGTGCGTGTGCAGCCCGTAATGAGCAGCAGGAAGTTGACACCCAGGCAGATGGGGATGATGAGCGCACCCACGGCGGTGTTGTAGGCCACGGCAGCAGCAGCGGGCCAGCCCATGTCAAACACCTTCAGCTGCAGGTGATACAGTTCACTGATGTCACTCAGCGGACTGCCGAAATTGGTGGTCAGCAGTGCCGTCACGATGCCTAAGCCCACGAAACCCACGCCGACGTAGAGTCCTGACTTGAGCGAGCGACCGAATTTCAGACCTATGCACAGGCCGATGATGGTAAAGAGGATGGGCATCATGACCGATGCACCCAGACTGATAATGTAACTGAAAACTTGTTCCATTGTAGCTTTTAAATATCGATATTTTTGTTTGTTTTAGCTTATAACGCTGCAAAGATAATAAAAAATCAGCGAAAGACGTGCATCTTTCGCTGATTTTATTACTAAAACGTTAACGTTAAGCGCCTAATCCTGGTAATATACTTTCTTGACGCGGTTCGAGATGCTCGTCAGAACCTCGTAGGGGATGGTGTCGAGTACGTCGCTCAGGACGGTAACGGGCAGGTGTTCGCCGAAAATCTCCACGATGTCGCCCTCGTGGACGTCGGGGATGTCGGTGACGTCAATCATGGCCACATCCATGCAGATGTTGCCCACATAGGGTGCCTTGTGACCGTTTACCAGACAGTAGCAGGCGCCACGCCCCAGGTGACGGTTCAGGCCGTCGGCATAACCGATGGGGATGGCTCCGATGATGCTGTCGCGCTGCAAGATGCCCTTGCGGCTATAGCCCACTGTCTCGTCCTTCGGCACATGGCGCAGCTGCAGAATGGTGGTTTTCAGCGTTGAGACGGTCGACAGCATGCGGTTGTCGCGTGGGTCTACACCATAGAGACCTAGTCCCAAGCGGCACATATCCAACTGGCGCTCAGGGAAGTGCTCGATGGCGGCACTGTTGTCCATGTGACGCAGAATCTTGTGGCTGAAAGCGGCCTGCAACTGGCGGCTGGCCTTGTCGAACTTCTCAAACTGCATGGCCGAGAAGTTGTCGAAGTCGTCGCTGTCGGAACCTACGAAATGGCTGAATACTGAACGCGGAATGATGGCGTTCTGCGACTTCAGCCTGCGGATGACCTCATCGATGTCTTTCTCAGGGTCAAAGCCCAGACGGTGCATACCAGTGTCGAGCTTGATATGTACGGGCCAACCCGTAATACCCTGCTGCTCAGCGGCGTGGATGAGGGCGTCCATCAGTCGGAACGAATAGACCTCAGGTTCCAGGTCGTAGTCGAACATCGTCTTGAACGCCGTCATCTCAGGGTTCATGATCATGATGTTCTGCGTGATGCCGTTGCGGCGCAGGGTAACACCCTCGTCGGCCACAGCCACTGCCAAGTAGTCGACACGGTGCTCTTGCAGGGTCTTGGCAACCTCAATGGCTCCAGCACCGTAGGCGTCGGCCTTGACCATGCATACCAGTTTGGTTTCCGGCTTCAGGAACGAACGGTAGTAGTTGAGGTTGTCGACCACGGCATTGAGGTTCACTTCGAGAATGGTCTCATGAACCTTCTGCTCCAGACGCTCTGTAATCTGGTCGAAGCCGAAGGCACGGGCCCCCTTGATAAGTATCATTTCGTTGCGCAGGGCCTTGAAGGTGTCGCTGGCCAGGAACTCCTCGGTAGACGAGAAGAAATACTGCTCGTCGACGGTGAACACATGCTTCATGGAAATGATGCGGCTGCCGATGCCAATCAATTTGCTGATGCCGCGCTTGACACACAGGTCGTTGACCTCGCCATACAGCTGTTCGTAGTCCATGCCGCTCTGGTGGATGTCGCTCAAGATGAGGGTCGAGTGCTGGGCGTTGAGTGTTGAGTGGCTCTGCGTCCGTCTTTGCATGAAGTCGAGGGCTATGTCGAGCGAGTTGATATCGGAATTATAGGAGTCGTTGATGAGCGTGCAGCCGTGCATGCCCTGTTTCACTTCCAGGCGCATGGCCACAGGCTCCAGATGTGCCATACGTTCGCGTAGCTGATCAGGTTTGACGCCTAAGTAGAGTGCTGTGGCAGCAACGGCCATCGAACACTCCAACGAGGCCTCGTCGTCGAAGGGAATCTTGTACTGGTCTATCAGTTCCTCGCGGCGCCAAGCGATGCGCTCGCCCTTGAAGGCTGAACGGCGTATGCAGCGCGATACAATGGCATCGTCGGCATTATAGATGATGGCTTTGGCATTGTGGAACAGCTGTAGCTTCTCCAGACATTTCTCCTCCAGCGTGCGGAAATTCTTCTGGTGGGCTGCCCCCAATGACGTGAAGACACCGATGGTCGGCTGAATAATGTCTGCCAGCGGCTGCATCTCGCCAGGCTGGCTGATGCCGGCCTCGAAGAGTGCCACGTCGGTATGCTCATCCAGCAGCCATACGCTCAAGGGTACGCCAATCTGCGAGTTGTAGCTCTTGGGTGAACGGGTGACACAATGGTCGGGCGACAACACCTGATAGAGCCACTCCTTCACCATCGTCTTGCCGTTCGAGCCCGTAATACCCACCACAGGACAGTTGAACTCGTCGCGATGGCGCTCAGCCAGTCGTTGCAGGGCTTCTAATGGCGAAGGTACGACGAGGAAGTTGGCGTCAGGGTAGGCCCCTGATGCTAATGCATCGGGAGGGGTGGCAACGACGAAGTTGCGGACACCACGCCGATAGAGGTCGGCAATATATCGGTGGCCGTCGTTGCGTTGTGTCTTCAGCGCAAAGAACAGCGTTTCCTCTGGAAAACAAAGTGAGCGGCTGTCGGTGAGCAGCCATCCTATCTGGGCGTCGGCAGAACCGATGCGTCGTGCTCCGATGAGCGTCGTAATCTTTTCTATCGTGTAATTCATAACGAGCCTTTCCGTTTTTGTTTCTACAGTGCAAAGGTACTGTATTTTTTTCGTAACGCTGCTACTTTTAACATAGTTTTATCCATCAGCTCCTTATATGCCTCGCTCTCGGGATTGAACGGCTTGTGAGCCAGCACCTGTTTCAATGGGCGCCATTCGTCAAGGAAGTGCTTGGCGGCATCCGAGAAATACGTCTCTACCAGTCGTTCCCAGATGTATTCGACGGCCTGCTCCGACGGATGAAGCATGTCGGAAGCATAGAAGCGGTAGTCGCGGAGTTCGTCGTTCATGATTTCGTAAGCGGGGAAATAGGCTGTGGTGTCAGCGGCAGAACCGCTGACCACTCTATGGGTTGCCAATAGCAGGGTGGCTTTGGAGAGCTGGCTGCCATGATACCCATACTTACGATAGCGGATGGGGCTGACAGTCAATACGATACGAACGTCGGGATGGTGCTGGCGAAGGGTGCTGATGGCTTGTTGCAGCGCTTCGGCACACTGGTCGACGCTCAGCTCCTCTTCCTGAAACAGGGCGGCAGGGCGTTTCTCGCAGTTGTCGACTATCTCACCCGTTTCCTTCAGACGATAGACGTGGTTGGTGCCGAGGGTGAGGAAGACTGTGCGAGGGGAAACCTCGCGCCAAGCGATGCGCTCAATGGTGTGTAATACCGAAACGGGGTTGTACATCGTGCCGTAGGGATTCGCCGTTACAGGAAAACCCTCCTCACGGAAGCGTTGGCCGATGTTGTCGGCAAAGCATGACCCCACGAAGAGCAGCTCCTCGCAGGGCTCTATCTCGAAGCCTGGCTTCGCTATGTCAACAATCGTCCTAAACTCCATAAAATTAGCTTCTGCTGACCTGCAATCCTTTCTTTGACAACGTCATCTCCACGAAACGGGCATTCGGATTCGGCTGCAGGGCATTGAGCGTCTGTTTGATACGGGCTGCGGCCTCAGGGTCTTTAGCCACCATGTAGAGATAACCGCCGCCACCGGCACCAGGCAGCTTATAGCCCAGACAGTAGTCGTCGATAAGGTCGGTGATACGGCGCACACTATCGGGATTGGTACCACTGTCGATGAGTTGGTTCTGTTGCCATGTCTTACCTATCAGCTGTCCCATCAGTTGGAAGTCCTGGCGCTGGATGGCCTCATACATATCCAGCGCATGGGCTTTCATGGCTCGCAACTGGCGCAGTTCGCCGCCGTGATTGAGGAACATGCGGCGCACAATTTCCGCCAGAATGGTCTTGGCCGTTCGTGTGATGCCTGTATAATATAATAGATGGCACTGCTGGTATTCCGGTTGGGTATACAGGTCGTCAGGCAGCCAGCGTACCAACGGGTTCTGGTCGAAACCGCGCTGTGTCTGTAGCAGCTTCACACCACCTAATACGCCGCCGAACTGGTCTTGCCAACCGCCGCCCGTTGTCAGCAGCTGCTCTAAGATGAGCGTGCGCCGTCCTATCTCGTTCTTGTCCCAGGCCAGTGAACAGAAGTCGTTCAATGCCCCCAGCACGGTCGATGCCAGAATGCTCGACGTGCCCAGTCCGCTGCCTGCAGGAATGGCTGACAGCAGGGTTAGCTCGATGCCGCTGCCGAAAGCCTCCAACTGCTGGCGCAGCGACATGTAGGTCTCTTGTGAGAAGCCAGGCAGGAAACCCGCCAAGGCTAATGCCGCCTTAGGAATGGAGAAAGGTGAACCCACCTTGTTGTATGCTGCCAACTGCTCGTAGGTCTCGATGACCTCCATGGCACCAAGGTCGATGCTGCGCAATACAATGTGCAATTCGCGACAGGGCTTGATGTAGGTTTGCAACGGAGGCTGTCCGTTGAGTTCGATGGCGATGTTCACCACGTTGCCGCCCTCCATCAGACAATAGGGTGGGGTGTCAGTCCAGCCACCAGCGAGGTCGATTCGCACGGGTGAACGGCTCCATACAATCTGATCTTGATAGACAGAAGGCGTTGGCTGCTGAGTGGGCGCTTGTTGATAGGTGTTCGTCAGTCCCTCACGCAGTAAGGTGAAAGCTACGTCACGGTCGCCACGGAACATGGCATCATGGATGCGCGTCATGATGGGTGCCGTGTCGTCTAACGGTGCCGGCATGGGGAGTTGTAGGCGTTCAAACTCCTGGGCGGCATCGTCCAGGTCGAGCTGATAGAAGACGCTATGCTGCCAGTTTTTAGCCAGTGCCGGCCAGTTCTGCTTGCGAAAGGCCTGTCGTTGGGCAAAGAGCCGTCTGAGATTGACACGCTCAGCCAACTCGTTGCTATTGACAGGTTCGTCAATACGGTAGCGGCGCACTTCGTAGTCGCTGTCGCCCACAGGTGCCACGTCGATGCATTCGCCAGGTTCTAGGCGTATCTCCCAGTCGTTCTCAGGGACGCCCGTCACGACGTTGTCGTGTGTCAGCGTCCACCGTGGACCGATATAGCTGTTTTCTATCCAGATATTGTAGTTCTGGTCAGTGAAGCGATAGCTGCTGACGGTATTCTGCGTAAAAATGCTGGGGTGTGGCTTGCGGTCGTTGTGCATGATGTCGCGCTGGTCGTTGACCCTGTTCTGGATGGCAACCGTCGAACTGATCATCTCGCGACTGGTGCCGAAGTGGTAGAATTCACCGCCAGGCAGTGGCACGATGGCCACGCTAAGTTCTTTCAGCTCTGCGTCGTCGATGGTGGGGTTGGTACCTAAGGAACAGCCGAATTCAGAATACAGGTCGTATTCTTTGATGCCGGCGGAACCGGCATCCACACTACGTTTTGCCAACAGTTGCACAGCACGGTCGCTGAGCATCCAGATGCCGATGTCGGTCAGGTAGAAATGGTCCTTCAGCAACTCCGTCAAGCGTTCAGTGCTGGGCTTCTGCAGCATCATCTTCAAGATGCCAGGTGTCCGGCGTTCGCTGACGAATACACCGTGGTTTTTGGCAATGCTGGCGTCAAGCCATAAGCCGTAGCATACCACGTCGGCATCGGGAATGGTGCCGATGCGCTCTGCAGCCCGGATGTAGACGTCGCCACTGACAATCATCGTAGTCAGCCGTTGCGGTGCCTGCTCCATCATGCGCTCATAGAGTGGCAACTGCAGGTCGAGCAGGGTCTGGCTGAGGCGTTGTCCGCGCTCCCAGCGGAAGACGGGTATGGGTGTCAGAATCTTGCCACTAACGGCGTATGCCGGCAGGCGTTTGCTCTGGCCTCCTGCGTGCAGAATGATGCGTTTCTCCGCGCTAACCCAGTCGCTAAACGACTGGGCACTGTGTTCGGCACGCCAGGCTTCTTGTAGCAGCCATGTTGTGCCGCCACCAGAGCCTAACCGATGGCCTATCGGGTCGCAGGTACAGAAATACTCCTCGCGTGACAGTCCCGTCACGTCATGGAAACAGTCCACCAGATTCGGTGGCAACGATAGCAGCTTCTTCATTTCTTACGAGTGGAGCGGAAAATAATAAAGACAATAATGAGTGCCAGCACGACATAGGCGATGTAGGCAATTGTCTCTGTGCGGCTGATGCTCTTTGGGAAGAAGCTCAGCACTACCTCATGCTTGCCGGGCTTTACCTGTAGGGCACGTAGCACGTAGTCGACACGTCCCAACGGCTGTTCCTCGCCATCGACTGTTGCCGTCCAGCCTGGGAAGTAAATCTCAGAGAACACCACGACACCGCCCTTGCCTGAATTCACCTCGTAAACCAGTTGGTTAGGTTCGTAGCTCTTGATGCTGACAAGGCTCAGCGTGTCCTGTGCGATGCCGTCTCCCAGCACTTCCTGGAATTGCTTGTCTGCGACTGCCTCATGGCGCAGGGCAATCTTGCCGGTCTCCTCCAATTCCTGATTGGCATTGTCCACATAGCTGACCTTGTCGACGAACCATGCATTGCCATAGGTGTAAGGATTCTCAAGAGGTACCGTCTGGCCACCCTGTAAGGGCAGTATGAAGTATTTGGTATTCAGCATGTTGAGCACTGGGTAGATACTATCGCCATTTACCTGGGTCATGTCACCGCCAGCATTGGCGATGGCATCATACAGGTTGCTGATTTCCGGCTGGATATGGGCATCGATGAGCTCCTGGTAGCGGCGCAGTTTGGCTGCATGATAGCCACCGATGCTCTTCAGGTAGAACGATGTCTCGTTTTCGTTAAATGTCGACGTGGCCAGATTCAGTACACGGAAGTCTGGGGTCTTGTCCTGCAGAATATGGTCAATGGCTGTCGATTTCTGCATAGGCTCCTCGCGTACAGACTCCGGCACGAACATCTCGTCGTTCAGATAGCGTTTGTTCACCTGCCACATGTCTATCAGACACAATACCAGCAATGCTCCCGCCATGTATTCAGCGCGCAACTTGTGGTATTTGTAGAGCAGCAGCAGGACCGTGCCGATGACAATGATCCAGAACGAGCGCCAGGCGTCTGCCGTAAATACGGCGACACGCATATCCGTCAGGTTCTGTACCAACGGTGCCAGCTGGTCTGAAGGAATCTGACTCAGCGCCTGCATCTCGCTCGTACTGATGAAGCTGTCGAAGAACATCTTTGGCATCAGGGCAAACAGCAGACACACGCCGCCTGTCAAGACGAAGGAAATGATGAGTGAAGAGTGAAGATTGAGGAATTTACTGCCGCCCTGAGTAGCTTGGCTGCTCTCTTCTATCCACTTCTTCAGCGCCATCATGGCCAACAGAGGTATGGTGAATTCCGCGATGACCAGAATGGAGGCAACTGTTCGGAATTTGGCATACATTGGTATGTAGTCCAGGAAGAAGTCGGTAAACGGCATGAAGTTCCGTCCCCAAGACAGCAGTACCGACAGGATAGTAACGGCCAGTAAGGCCCACTTCATCGGACCCTTCACGATAAACAGTCCCAGCACGAAGAGCATCATGACGAAGGCTCCCACATATACCGGTCCTGCAGTCATAGGCTGCTCGCCCCAGTATTGACCTATCTGCTGGTAGATGCCCGTATAATCTGGGTCAGCATGTTTCATAGCCGTAGTGTTCTGCGACAACGGTACCGAGGCACCGCCCTTTGTGTTTGGCACCAGCAGCGTCCACGTTTCATCCAGTCCGTAGCTCCATGCCGTGATGTAGTCGCGGTCCAGTCCGCTGCTCGTCTGGTTGGCGCTGTTCTGTTTCACCAGCTCACTCTTGCTGCGCATCGATTCCTGACCGTACATCCATGTATGGTAGAGGTTCGACAGGTTCAGGCAGATGCCGATGGCAGCACCGGCAATACATACTGCTGTTGCCTTCATCAGGTGTTGCCAGCGCTTCTGGCGCAAGGCCTCTATGCTGAAGGCGATGACCATTGCCAGTATGATAAACAGGTAATAATATGTCATTTGTACATGGTTGGCCAGCACCTCCAAAGCCGAGAAGAGTGCTGTAATCACCAGTCCCCATAGGTATTTACCCCTATAGGCCAGCACCACGCCTGCTATCATTGGCGGCAGGTAGGCCAGTGCCATCACTTTCCAGATGTGTCCGGCAGCAATGATGATGAAGAAATAGCTCGAGAAGGCCCAGATGACGCTTCCCAGCATGGCCAGATACCAGCGGAAGTCGAAGGCACGCAGCAGAATGTAGAATCCCAGCAAGTACGCGAATACGTACCAAACATTCTCAGGCAACCATAAGTGGTAGGCCTTCTCGGCCTGCGACAACACCGTCTGGCTTGAATACGACGGTGCCATCTGGTATGTCGGCATGCCGCCAAATAGCGCATTGGTCCAGCGTGTACGCTCTCCTGTTCGCTGGTAATATTCGTGGGCCTCCTGTCCGGCACCGCGTCCTGCAGAGGAGTCGTGCCTGTACAGAATGCGTCCTTCGATGTCGGCAGGGAAGAAATAGACGAGCGAAATTGCTGCAAATAATACTACTGCCACGATGTCTGGCAGCCATGCTTTCAAACTTTTCATAACATTTTTCTTTGTTTTGGGTGCAAAGTTACGAAAAATTTTTTGTAACTTTGCCATCAAGTTCAAGAAAACATTATGAAAATAGGTATTATTGTAGCAATGGACAAGGAACTGCGACAGCTTCAGCAGCTCTTTAATGACGGCAACGTGCTTGTCCAGAAATGCGGCATCGGCAAGGTCAATGCAGCCCTTGGTGCCCAGCGTATGATCAACGAGTTTCACCCCGACTGCATCATCTCCAGCGGTTGTGCAGGTGGCAATGGCGATGATGTCAACATACAGGATGTCGTCGTCAGCAACGAACTATGCTACCACGACGTCTATTGTGGTACAGCTATCGACACCACCACTATTTACGGACAAGTTCAGGGACTCCCTGCGCGCTTCAAACCTGCCCCTGAACTTCTGGAAAAGGCTCTCAGTCTTCAGACATCAGACATCAGCCTTCATCAAGGCCTGATAGTCACCGGCGACTGGTTTGTCGACACAAAGGAGAAAATGCGTGAAATTGTGGGTCATTTCCCTGAGGCTAAGGCCGTCGATATGGAATCGTGTGCCATTGCCCAGACATGTTATATTAATAAGGTGCCGTTTATCTCCTTCCGCGTCATCAGCGACATCCCCCTGCGCGACACCGATGCCTCGCAGTACCATAATTTCTGGGATACTATTGCCGAACATTCGTTCCGGGTAACCCACACCTTTGTAGAGTCGGTACTCAATCGCTGACCGATGTACTGCACAAAGCAATAAACAAAGGCACAAAGGATTTGAGCAATGAGCTAAAAAACCTTTGTGCCTTTTATGTCTTTGTATTTGTAACCGTTAGCGGCGTGGTCCACCGTTGGGTCCATGTGGACGATGATGACGGTGCTGCTGGTATTTCTCGAACTGTTCGGGAGTAAGCACTTCCTTCAGCTTTCCGTCGTATTCCTTGCGGCGTTCCATACGCTTCTGCCTCTCAGCCTTCTGGGCTTCGGTCATTTCAGGACGTTCTGCACGTTCAGGACGCTTGGTAGCACCAGTCTCACCGTCGGTCTCCTGTTTGGCTTCTGCCTTCTTTTCCTTAGCCTCTGCTTTCTTTTCCTTAGCCTCTGCCTTCTGCTCCTTGGCTTCTGCCTTCTGCTTGGCCTCGGGCTTTCTCATGCCATCGGCTTTCTTCATCTTGCCCTCAGGACGTGGACCGCGAGAACCTTTGTGCATGGCGGGATGATTGATCACGTCCTCATACTCTTTGTTCAAATCGAGTACCTTGGCCTGCTGGTCTTCGTTCAGATCCAACTCCTTGGTCATACGTTCCGTCATCTCTTCCGGCGTCATCTTTTTCGGAGCACGTTGTTCAGCGTCCTTGTTGTCCTGTGCCATGAGCGAACCGAATGCCATCATGGCAAGCATTGTTAAAACAATCTTCTTCATACTTGAATCATTTAAAAATTAGTTTTTGACAGTTGTTTTGTCTCTTGAGACACTATTAAGACGCAGGGTGCGACAAAAGGTTTAATTCCTGATGCTCGCTTTTTTCCGCTGGTCGTGGTCGAGGATGATTTTGCGCATGCGCATCGACTTCGGTGTCACCTCGACGAGTTCGTCTTCCTTGATGTACTCCAGGCACTCCTCCAATGACATGACAACCTTGGGGATGATGCGCGCCTTGTCGTCAGTACCCGAGGCACGGACATTGGTGAGCTGCTTGGCCTTGCAGACGTTGATGACAAGGTCGTTGTCGTGAACGTGCTCGCCGACGACCTGACCCATGTAGACATCTTCGCCTGGGTCGATGAAGAACTTGCCGCGATCCTGCAGCTTATCGATGGCATAGGCAAAGGCGTTGCCTGTTTCGAGGGCTATCATGGAGCCATTGACACGACGCTCGATGTCACCCTTATAAGGCTGGTACTCCTTGAAGCGGTGGGCCATGATGGCTTCGCCCTGTGAGGCCGTCAGCACGTTGGTGCGCAGTCCAATAATACCGCGCGAGGGGATATTGAACTCGATGTTGGTGCGCTCACCCTGACTCTCCATTGAAGTCATCTCTCCTTTACGGCGGGTGACCATATCAATCATCTTCGAAGCAAACTCCTCAGGGACGTTGATGGTAAGTTCCTCAATAGGTTCGCACTTCTGCCCGTCTACCTCTTTATATATTACTTGCGGCTGACCCACCTGCAACTCGTAGCCCTCGCGGCGCATGGTCTCGATGAGCACGCTGAGGTGCAGCACGCCACGGCCCGATACCACCCATTTGTCGGTAGAGTCCTCGAAAGGCTCCACGCGCAGGGCGAGGTTCTTCTCCAGTTCCTTCTCCAGACGGTCGTTGATGTGGCGCGAGGTGACAAACTTACCCTCCTTGCCAAAGAATGGTGAGTCGTTAATGGTAAAGAGCATCGACATAGTCGGCTCGTCGATGGCAATAGGCGGCAGGGGCTCAGGATTCTCGATGTCGCAGATGGTGTCGCCAATCTCGAATTTCTCCAGTCCTATAACAGCACAGATGTCACCACAGTCGACGCTTTCAGTACGGACGTGACTCATGCCGTCGAAGATGTGCAGCTCCTTGATTTTCGTCTTCTCCAATGAGCCGTCACGATGTGCGATGGTCACCTGCTGGCCATCCTTCAGGGTGCCACGATGGACGCGGCCCACAGCGATACGACCCGTATAGGAGCTGTAGTCGAGCGACGTTATCAGCATCTGGGGTGTACCCTCCAGCTGCTGGGGTGCAGGGATGACCTCTACTATCTTATCTAATAAATAAGTAATGTCAGTTGTGGGCTTGTTGTAGTCTTCGCCCATCCAGCCGTTCTTGGCCGAACCATAGACCACAGGGAAGTCCAGCTGGTCCTCAGTAGCATTGAGCGAGAACATCAGGTCGAACACCATTTCGTAAACCTCCTCAGGACGACAGTTAGGCTTGTCGACCTTGTTGACAACAACGATGGGCTTCAGACCTATCTGCAGGGCCTTCTGCAGCACGAAACGCGTCTGGGGCATGGGGCCCTCGAAGGCGTCGACCAACAGCAGACAGCCGTCGGCCATGTTCAGCACACGTTCCACCTCACCACCGAAATCCGAGTGGCCCGGAGTGTCGATAATGTTAATCTTTGTTCCTTTCCAATTGATACTTACATTCTTCGAAAGAATGGTGATGCCTCGTTCGCGCTCCAAGTCGTTGGCATCCAACACCTGGCTCGACAGATTCTGTCCCTCACGGAACAGGTTTCCTGCCAGCATCATCTTGTCCACGAGCGTTGTCTTGCCGTGGTCTACATGCGCAATAATTGCAATGTTTCTGATATCCTGCATAACTTCATTTACGTAAATTCGGCTGCAAAATTACAAAAAATAATCGACATAAAGCCACGAAAGCCCTTAAAATTGTTAAAATCTTAAAAAATATGAACTCTGAGCTATGAACTATGAACTAAAATGACTACCTTTGCAGCCGCATTTGACGATGTACACTTCAGATGATGACTGAGGCAGGCATCCGAAAGATGTATAATAGTAATAATTAAATCATCAAAATTATGTATTTAGATCAAGCCAAGAAGACAGAAATCTTCGGCCAGTACGGCAAAAACGCCCAGGATACCGGTTCCGTTGAGAGCCAGGTAGCCTTGTTCACCTATCGTATCCAGCACCTCACCGAGCACTTGAAGAAGAACCACAAGGACTTCGGTACCGCTCGTGCGCTGACCAAGATGGTAGGTCGCCGTCGTAAGCTCCTGAAGTATCTGTACAACAAGGACATCAACCGTTATCGTGAACTTATCAAGGCTCTCGGCCTGCGTAAGTAACCGAAAGACGGAAAAAGATAAGGCTCGCCAGTTGGCGGGCCTTTTCTTTTTCCACTTGTTTATTTTTCGCTTACTATCTCACTTGCTCTGGCCAGTGCCAAGTCAATGTGGTTGCAGATGTTCTGCTCGCCCAGCAGTTGCGGGAAGTTGTTGCGTCGCAGAACGCTCTCAACCTTCGGATTGACGCCAGAGAGGACGATGGTGGTGCCTTCGTACTGGCACATGCGACACATGTTCTCCAGATTGTGAAGACCTGTGGAGTCGATGAACGGCACCTTACGCATACGGATGATGCGCACCTTCGGACGGTGACCGTAACGGGCCATGAAATCCTCGAAACGGTTGCCTGCACCAAAGAAGTAGGGACCATTGATTTCGTACACCTCGACACCTTCAGGAATAGTCAAATGCTCCAGGTTGCCAGCCTCCATATCAGCATCCTCGTTGAGGTCGATTTCGTTGAGGATGGCGTGTACCTCGGTAGTCTCGGCCATACGGCGCATGAAGAGCAGACAGGCGCAGATGAGACCGAACTCGATGGCTACCGTCAAGTCGAAGATGATGGTGAGGAAAAACGTGATGAGCAGCACGGTAACATCGCTCTTGGGATTGCGGCGTGCCATGGCAAAAAACGATCGCCAGCCGCTCATGCCGTAGGCTACGACGACGAGTACGCCAGCCAGACAAGCCATCGGGATGTACTGAGCCAGCGGCATGAGGAACAGGAAGATGAGCAACAGCACGGCAGCATGGATGATGCCGGCAATGGGCGTACGTCCGCCGTTGTTGATATTGGTCATAGTACGGGCAATGGCACCCGTAGCGGGAATACCGCCGAAGATGGGCGATGCGATGTTAGCCAGTCCCTGTCCGATGAGCTCCGTGTTGGAGTTGTGATGGTCGCCAATGACACCGTCGGCCACTGTAGCCGACAGCAGCGACTCGATAGCTCCCAGTACGGCAATGGTGACGGCCGGTCCTACCAGTCCCTTGATGGTTTCCCACGTCAACTCAGGCACAACGGCACCGGGCAGCTGGCTGGAGATACTGAAACGGTCGCCAATGGTCTCAACACTTGTCACGCCAGCATACTGCTTGAGCAACAGCACGGCAACGGTCATGACGATAATTGCAACGAGTGAGCCGGGAATTTTCTTTGAGAAACGTGGCATCGTGGCAATGATGACAACGCTGACGATGCCCACCAGCGCACTCCACCAATCTATCGTACCTATATTATATATATAGGCCCCCCATTTCTCGATGAAGTCGCTCGGTACTGACTCCATCTGCATGCCCAACAGGTCTTTGACCTGTGTGGTGAAGATGGTGACGGCAATACCACTGGTAAAACCCACTACGATGGGGTACGGGATGTACTTGATGATGGTTCCCAAGCGCAACACCCCCAACAGGATGAGGAAGACACCGGCCATCAGCGTGGCCACTGTAAGTCCTTGCATACCATACTGTTCGATGATGCCGTAGACAATGACGATGAATGCGCCGGTAGGTCCGCCTATCTGTACCTTCGAACCTCCGAAAAGTGAAATCATGAGTCCGGCAACAATGGCGGTGATGATACCCTTCTCGGGCGAAACACCGCTGGCAATACCGAAAGCGATGGCCAACGGCAATGCGACAATACCCACAATGATACCCGCCATCAGGTCGGCGGTGAAGGTCTTCTTGTCGTAATGTCTGATGGCCGACAGAAATTTCGGTTTGAAGTCTAATGTTTTTTCCATTCGTTTAATCTTTTTACCTTTTTACCTATTTACATTTTTACCTTTTTATTTATTTTTGTTTCACGCTGCAAAGTTATGCAAAAAAAATAAGGTGGCAAAATCTTACCACCTTAAATAATCCAATAAAGGCGAATTTCTTGATTTATTTCGTCTTCAGCAAGTCGCGAATCTCAGCCAGCAGCTCTTCCTGAGTGGGGCCAGCAGGAGCAGCAGGAGCCTCGGGCTCTTCCTTCTTCATCTTGTTCATAGCCTTGATCATGAGGAAGATACAGAAGGCAATGATAAGGAAGTCGATGATGTTCTGGATAAATACGCCATACTTCACCTCAGCATCTCCCACCTTGGCAATGAGACCTGTGAAGTCCACACCGCCAGTGGCTACGCCAATCAACGGCATCAGGACGTCGTCAACCAGACTCGACACAATTTTACCGAAAGCACCACCGATGATGACACCGACGGCCATGTCCATCACGTTGCCCTTCATGGCAAACTCCTTGAATTCTTTAATAAATCCCATAATCTTTAATTTTTAAAGTTTAACGATATATATAATCTCTTATCTCTTATCTCCAAAATTGCTATCTTCGTTTTACAATCTCAGACTCTATGTCTTGATTTACATCACTTTTCACTTTTCTCTTTTCACTTTTCACTTTAATTAAGAATGAAAATCACTGCAAATATAGGAATTTTTTCGTAACTTTGCATCCGAAAACGAGAAAAAGTGCAAAAAAAGCGTGATTTTCTTGATTTTTACCTTAAAAATAGTCGAATAGTAAATAGTCAAATAGTAATTTGTATAACCCTTTAAATAAAAAAATTAGGTAAAATGACAAAAGTAGCAATTAACGGTTTCGGCCGTATCGGTCGCCTCGCTTTCCGTCAGATGTTCGAGGCTGAAGGTTATGAAGTAGTAGCTATTAACGACTTGACCAGCCCCAAGATGCTGGCTCATCTGTTGAAGTATGACACCGCTCAGGGTGGTTTCTGTGGCAAGTTCGGTGAGAACAAGCACACTGTTGAGGCTGGTGAGGACTTCATCGTAGTTGATGGCAAGAAGATTACCATCTACGCTATTCCTAACGCTGC